>NZ_JAFV01000001.1:3102500-3702500 GCF_000526315.1 Methylopila sp. 73B
CACCACGACCCGGCACGGCGACCGCGAGGTCGTGAAGATGCGCCAGTTTGTGAAGGTCTCCTCCAGCCTCGCCCAGCAGCCGACGGAGTTCGCGTCCAGGGTTCCGACCTTCGACCCGCTCAAGGTGCTGGCCGAAGCGCCCCAGGACCGGGCGACCCAGCCGACCGATTCCGAGGGCGATCTGTCCTTCACGGTGAAGGACCTCGCGTCGACCTCGATCGCGGTCGACGAAGGGCCGACCATCCCGCCGATCGAGGTGCGGGCCCGCGTGCGCGAGGCCGCCGCGCTGGAGCTCGCCTCACGTTTCGCGCCCACGCTCGAGCTGACGCCCGGCGCCCAGAGCCGGCTGGCCTACGCCCCCGAGGCGGTGTCCTCGATCGCGAGCCCGTTCGATCCCCGCCCCATCGCCGCCAACGTGACCCTGGTCGCGAAATCCGCGCCGACGCTCGACGTCGACGTCGCGACCGGCCCCGGCGAGCGGGCGGTCCCGATCGCGGTCGACGGCTCGCTGGAAACCGCGCTGGTGCGCGACGGCGGCGCCGCGCTCGACGACGCCCGCGCCATCGCGCAGCGATTCGCGGGCCGCGACGGCTACGGCGTCGCCTCGGTGAAGGCGGGGCAGAAGCTCAAGGTGCTGATGGGCCGGTCCGCCGCCCCCGGCCTCAACCGGCTCCAGCCCGTGCGGGTCAGCCTGTTCGACGGGAGCGGCGAGCATCTGGGCTCGGTCGCGCTGTCGGACCAGGGCGACTACGTCGCGGTCGCCGACGCCTCCGACCTCGCCGACGAGCCTACCGCGGAAGAGATCGCGGACGAGGTCGAACGGCCCGGCACCCCCGGCCGGATGCGGCTCTACAACGGCCTCTACGAAGCGGCGCTCAAGAATGAGGTGCCGAAGGAGATCGTGGACGAGATGGTCCGCATCGTCTCCTACGACGTGGACTTCAACCGGCCGGTCGGCCCGAGCGATTCGTTCGAGGTGTTCTACGACGCCGACGAGGAGCAGGCGGGCGCGCCGGAGGTCACCTACATGGCGCTCAGCCTCGCGGGCGAGCAGCGCCGGTTCTATCGTTTCGAGACCGAGGACGACGGCCTCGCCGACTATTACGACGAGGGCGGCAAGTCCGCCCGCAAGTTCCTGATGCGCAAGCCGATGAACGGCGGCGTCATGCGCTCCGGCTTCGGCTTCCGGCGCCACCCCGTGCTCGGCTACTCCAAGATGCACACGGGCGTGGACTGGTCCGCCCCGGTCGGCACGCCGATCGTGGCCTCCGGCAACGGCACGGTGGAGAAGGCGGGCTGGACCAACGGCTACGGCCGTCAGGTCAAGCTGGTGCACACCAACGGCTACGAGACCACCTACAATCACATGTCCGGCATCGCCCGCGGGGTGAACCCCGGGACCGCGGTGCGGCAGGGCCAGGTGATCGGCTACGTCGGCTCTTCCGGCCTCTCGACCGGCGCCCACCTGCATTACGAGGTTCTGGTCAACGGCCGCTTCGTCAATCCGATGAAGGTGAAGCTGCCGCGCGGCCGCGAGCTCGACGGCCGGCTGCTCGCCGCCTTCGAGCGCGAACGCGAACGCGTCGACGGCATGCTGGGCCGCAACTCCGCGGCCGCCGGCAAGCCCAGCGGCGACGTCGAGGGCGGCTGAGGCCGCGCGCACGCCCGTGAACCGGGCGCGTCCCGGCCTACTTTGGGAGACACGAAGGGCGACGGCCGGGTTGGTCTCCCGGCCGCCGCCGTTTGCGTGATCAGGCCGCCGCGGCGACCACGCGGGGGCCGACGATGAGGCCGGAGCCGCTCGCCGACACCGCGATCCGTTCGCCGTCGCGCACCTCGCCGGCGAGGATGAGCTCGGCCAGCGGGTCCTGCAGGTACTTCTGGATCACCCGCTTCAGCGGCCGCGCCCCGTAGGCCGGGTCGTAGCCCTTGTTCGCGAGCCAGTCGCGCGCCGCCTGGTCGAGGTCGAGCGTGATCTTGCGGCCGTCCAGCAGCTTGCGCAGCCGGACCAGCTGGATGTCGACGATCGCGCCCATCTGCTCGCGCTTCAGCCGATGGAACAGCACGATGTCGTCCACCCGGTTGAGGAACTCGGGCCGGAAGTGCGCGCGCACCACCGCCATGACCTCGTCCCGGACCGCTTCTGTGTCCTCGCCCTCGGGCTGGCTGACCAGATACTCAGACCCGAGGTTCGAGGTCATGATCAGCAGCGTGTTGCGGAAGTCGACCGTGCGTCCCTGACCGTCAGTGAGGCGCCCGTCGTCCAGCACCTGCAGCAGGATGTTGAACACGTCCGGATGCGCCTTCTCGACCTCGTCGAACAGCACGACCTGATAGGGCCGTCGCCGCACCGCCTCGGTCAGCGCCCCGCCCTCCTCGTAGCCGACGTAGCCCGGAGGCGCGCCGATCAGACGGCTGACGGCGTGCTTCTCCATGTATTCCGACATGTCGATGCGCACCATCGCGTTGTCGTCGTCGAACAGGAACGACGCCAGCGCCTTGGTCAGCTCGGTCTTGCCGACGCCCGTGGGCCCCAAGAACATGAACGAGCCGATTGGCCGGTTCGGGTCCTGCAGGCCGGCGCGGGCGCGCCGCACGGCGGTCGAGACCGCCTGCACCGCCTCGGCCTGGCCGACGACGCGCTTGGCGAGTTCGTCCTCCATCCGCAGCAGCTTGGCGCGTTCGCCCTCGAGCATCTTGTCGACCGGCACGCCGGTCCAGCGCGAGACGATCTGCGCGATCGAATCGGGCGTCACCACCTCCTTCACGAGGTCGCCGGCGACCGCGCCCGCCTCCTCCGTCTCCTTCAGCTCGCGCTCGAGCTTCGGGATGACGCCGTAGGCGAGCTCCCCGGCGCGGGCGAGATCGCCCTGCCGCTGCGCCTGCTCCAGCTCCGTCCGCGCCTTGTCCAGGTTCTCCTTGAGCGTCTGGGCGCGGCCGAGCTTGTCCTTCTCGTTCCGCCAGCGCGTGGTCAGCGCGTCGGCCTCCTCCTGAAGGCCGGCGAGCTCGGCCTCAAGCCTCACGAGCCGGTCCCGGGAGGCCTCGTCGGTCTCCTTCTTCAGCGCCTCGCGCTCGATCTTCAGCTGGATGATGCGGCGGTCGAGCTCGTCGAGCGCCTCGGGCTTGGAATCGACCTGCATGCGCAACCGCGCGGACGCCTCGTCGACCAGGTCGATCGCCTTGTCGGGCAGGAAGCGGTCGGTGATGTAGCGATCCGAGAGCGTGGCCGCGGCGACGAGCGCCGAGTCCGCGATGCGCACGCCGTGGTGCAGCTCGTACTTCTCCTTGATGCCGCGCAGGATCGAGATCGTGTCTTCTACCGTCGGCTGAGAGACGAACACGGGCTGGAACCGGCGGGCGAGCGCGGCGTCCTTCTCGACGTGCTTGCGGTACTCGTCGAGCGTGGTCGCGCCGACGCAGTGCAGCTCGCCGCGGGCGAGCGCGGGCTTCAGCAGGTTCGACGCGTCCATCGCGCCGTCCGCCTTGCCGGCGCCGACGAGCGTGTGCATCTCGTCGATGAACAGGACGATGCCGCCCGCCGCCGACTGCACTTCGGACAGCACGGCCTTCAGTCGCTCCTCGAACTCGCCGCGGTACTTCGCGCCGGCGATGAGCGACCCGAGGTCGAGCGCCAGCAGCTTCTTGTCCTTGAGCGATTCCGGCACGTCGCCGTTGACGATGCGGAGCGCGAGGCCCTCGACGATCGCGGTCTTGCCGACGCCGGGCTCGCCGATCAGCACGGGGTTGTTCTTGGTCCGCCGCGAGAGAACCTGGATGGTGCGGCGGATCTCCTCGTCGCGGCCGATGACCGGGTCGAGCTTGCCGTCGCGCGCCGCCTGGGTGAGATCGCGGGCGTACTTCTTGAGCGCGTCGTAGGCGTTCTCCGCCGTCGCCGAATCCGCGGTGCGACCCTTTCGCAGCTCCTCGATCGCCTTGTTGAGCGCCTGCGGCGTCACGCCCGCGGCGGCGAGCGCCTTGCCGGCCTCGGTGTCCTTCTCGACGGCGAAGGCCGTGAGCAGCCGTTCGGCCGTGACGAACTGGTCCCCAGCCTTCTTCGCCATCTCCTCGGCGCTGGTGAAGATCCGCGCGGTCGCGGGCGCGAGATAGAGGTTGCCGGCTCCGGCGCCCCCGACCTTGGGCACCTTGCGCAGGGCCGCCTCGAGCGATGCGCGCGCGTCCGCCGAGCGGCCGCCGGCGCGATCGATTAGGCCGGAGGCAAGGCCTTCCGGATCGTCGAGCAGCACCTTCAGCACATGCTCCGGAAGAAGCTGCTGGTGGCCAGCGCCGGTCGCGGCGGCCTGCGCGGCCTGCAGGAATCCGCGCACCCGTTCGGTGTAGATTTCTGGATTCATCAATCCCTCCTCTGGTGAGCGCGCCGGATCGCTCCGCTGCCTGTCGCCAAGCCTCCGCGGCGGGAAACCCGTTCGGTGTCCGCCGACGCCTCAATCGTCTCCGCCGGTCCGGCGGACGGAACGCCCCGCTTGAGCGGCTGCGTCCAAGACCGATATGGGTGTTGCCATTTGGCAACAAAAGGGGATGGTAGCGGTCTTGGCGCGCTTTTCCTTGATCAGCATCAGGATCGTCTCGAATGCCTCCAACCATCGGCCGGATCGCGGCGCTGCGGCGCTACCCCGTGAAGGGCCTGTCGCCCGACGACCTCGAGGCGATCGACGTGCTTCCCGGCCAGCCGATCGCGGGCGACCGGAGCTTCGCCATCGAGAACGGCCCGTCCGGCTTCGATCCGGCGGCGCCGGCCTTCATTCCAAAACAGCGCTTCCTCTGTCTCATGAAGAACGCGCGGCTTGCGGGACTTGCGACCGCGTTCGATCTCGCCACCTCGACCCTCACCGTGCGGCGCGGCGAGGACACGGCGCTGACGGCCGACCTGTCGTCCGAGGATGGCCGCGCCGCGACGGCCGCCTGGTTCACCGAGTTCATGGACGGCGAGCTGAACGGTCCGCTCGCGGTGCTTCCCGCGCCGGGCGGCCACACGTTCTCCGACACGGCGAAGGGCTTTCTCTCGCTGATCAACCACGCGAGCGTGACGGCCGTCGGCGCGATGGTGGGTGCGGCGGTCGATCCGCTCCGCTTCCGGGGCAACCTGGAGATCAAGGGTTTCGACGCGTGGGAGGAGCTCGACTGGGCCGGACGCGAGCTGGTCTCCGGAGAGGTGCGCATGACGGTGGTCAAACGCACGGCGCGTTGCGCCGCGACCAACGTGAACCCGGCGACCGCCGAACGCGACCTCAAGATACCGGTCACACTGATGAAGAGCTTCGGCCACGCCGACTGCGGCGTCTACGTGGAGGTGACGACGCCGGGCCGGCTGGAGGTGGGCGCGCCGATCGCGCTCGCTGCGGCTTAAGACCGGCGCGGCCCGCTTACGCCGGAGCGGGCGTCGGCGCGCCGGGTCCGCTCGCGGCGCCCCCGCGGACGTGCCCCGACTCGGGCTCGAGCGGCATCAGCCGCATGGTGGCGAGGAAGACCGCGAGCGCGACCAGCGCCACAGCGCCGTGGCCGAGGAAGGCGACGCCGTAGCCGGTGAAGCCTGTCTCGATTCCGAGCGCGGACAACCACGCCCGGCCGTCTTGCACGAGATAGCCCGCGGCTGTGGTGCTGAGGCTCGCGCCGATCCCCTGCACCGTCATCACCGCGCCGAGACCGACGTTGAACCGGCCGGTGCCGCGCAACATGCGGGCGACGAGCGCGGGCGTCACCACGCTGAGGATGCCGGCGCCCACTCCGTCGAGCATCTGCACGGGGATCGCGATCCAGGCGTCGGTCACAGAGGCGGCCACGATCCCGCGGATCGGCAGCGCGACGAGGGCTGCGAGCAGCAGTGGCGCGTAGCCGTAGCGCTCCGCGATCCGCGCGGCGAACAGCGCCATCGGCACCATCACCGCCTGGGCGACGATGATGGCGACGCTGGTCCAGAACACGGCGTTGCCGAGGCCGAGCGCTTCGATGCGCTGACCGACCAACGGCAGCATCGGCGCGTTGCCGAAATGGAAGAGCATCAGGATGAGGCCGAAGATCAGGAGCGCCGGCGTCTTGAGCAGGACCGAGAATCCCGACGCGCCGTCATGTTTCGCGCTCTTGTCGAGGCCTCGGGCGACGTCGTGGTCGATCGCGCTCTCCTTGATCGCGAGCGTCGCCGCGATCGACCCGACCGCCATCGTGATCATCACGAAGAACACCGCCTGGATGCCGACGAGGTAGGAGAAGCCCGCGCAGGCCACCGCCGCGACGACGTTGCCGCCGTGGTTGGCCGCTTCGTTGCGGCCGATCTGGTGAGAGAATTCCTTCGGTCCGACGATCCCCAGCGTCATCGCGGCGATCGCGGGCGGGATCACGGCGCCCACGACCCCGGTGAGGACCTGGCTGATCGAGACGACGGGAAAGCTCGGGAAATATAGGATCGCGAGGCAAGCGGCGGTCACCGCGAGCGCGGCGATCAGCGTGACCATGCGCTTACGCCGGGTGGCGTCGACGAAGGCGCCCATGGGCGTCGTCGCGATCATGCCGGCGAGGCCGCCGATGGTCAGGACGTAGCCGATGTCGATCGCCGACCAGCCCTGACCCTGCAGGAAGATCGCGAGATAGGGACCGAGCCCGTCCCGGACGTCGGCCAGGAGGAAGTTGAGCGTGGTGAGCGCGGCGATCGTGTTCATGGCGACGTTTTCCGGAGCAGGAAGCGCCCCGTTGATCCTCGATCAACGCCGCGTGGTGGCCGAGATGGCGCGCACGGCATGGTCGCCAAGATCGACCTTTGCACCTGCGACAAAAAGGGCCGGAGCGTCGCCGCTCCGGCCCTTTTCAAACGTGGGTCTCGAACCGTCAGTCGGTGGCGACGTCCGACGGCGGGGGAGCGTCGCCGGCCATCGCCGGCGCGCCGTCCTCGCCGGCCGCGCCGCGGCCGTAACGCCCGTAGCGACGGCGGCGGCCGCGGGCCGGCGCCCGGCCCTCGCCCTGCTCGTCGGTCGAGATCGCCTCGTCGACGGGCGCCGCGGCGAGCGGAGCCTCCGCGACCCCGGCCGCCTTCGGCGCTTCGGGCTCGCCCACGAAGGCGGGAGGCGTGGGAGCGGGAGCCGCCGCGACCGGGGCCGGAGCGGGCGCCGGGGCCGGCTGCGGCGCGCCGCCGGTGATGAAGGCCGGAAGCGCGTTGGCCGCCGGCTCGTCGTCCGCCGCTTCGGGACGCAGGGCGCGCGGCTGCTGGTCCTTGCGGTCACGCCGGTCGTTGCGGTCGAACCGACGCGGCTGGTCGCCGAAGCCGCCCTGTCCGGCGACGTTCTGGCCCCCGGCGTTCGGACCAGAGGCGTTCGGACCGCCGCTCTGAGCGTTCTGGCCGCCGCCGGCGTTGGAGTTGGCGTAAGGATTCTGGCCGCCGCCATAGTTCTGGCCGCCGCCCTGGGGCCGGCCGTTCTGATGGCGCTGTCCGCCGCCCTGGCGCTCCGCGCCATAGGACGGCTGGCTGTTGTTTTGGCCGTTCGGCTGAGCGTAACCGTTCGGGTCGCCGCCCTCGAGGCTGTCGTCGTCCTCGTCCGGGTCGGCGAAGTCGTCGGCGTCGGCGCGCACGAAGGTCTGGTGGGGCTGATACTGCGCCTGCGCCGCCGCCAGCAGCCGGTAATAGTGCTCGGCGTGCTGCATGTAGTTCTCGGCGGCGACCGGATCGCCCGAGGACGTCGCGTCGCGCGACAGCTGAACGTACTTGTCCGCGATGGTGCCCGCGGTGCCGCGGATTTTTACGTCGGGACCGTTCGACTCGTAGCTGCGGGTCAGCGGGTTCGGGCCCTTGCCGCCTCCGCCGCCGCCACCGCCGCCTCCACCACCGCCGCCGCCGCGGTTGCGCCCGCGGAGGCGCTTCGCTTGTCCTTGCCTCATGGCGTTCAAATCAGCACTCGTTCTGGATTGAGGGCCCGTCAAGGCCGGGGACCGAGACCGGATCCGGGCGCGCGCTGATACTCCCGCCGAGGCGGGGCGTCCAACCCGGCCGCCCTGCGCCGCCTGCCGAAGCTGGCGCGCAAAGCAACCCGGCGTCCGCTGCAAAGCCGAAGCCCTGCGCGGCGATCAGGCGCGATCGAAGCGGTGCGTCGATCTTTCGAGTCCGGTCGCCGGTAGATCCGTGCGGACGCGGTTTCGAAATTATCCGTCCGTCGCTCTCATGCCCCGTTCTCGCGAACTAGGCGGGCGTCAGACGATTCCGATAGGTAAGATAGCGGCTCGACCTTCGCTTTCCAAGGGGTTTTTACCGCTTACGTCGCCGCCCCAAGGACCAGCGCCCTCGGGACGCCGCCGAGATCGATCCGCGCGGCGCCGTCGACCCGCAGGCCGGCTTGGCTGGCGAGGCGCGCCACGTCGGTTTCCTGGCCGGCGCCGAGCTCAAGCACGGCGGCTCCGCCCGTGTTGAGGCGCGCGGGCAGGTCCGCGACGATGGCGCGGTAGGCGTCGAGGCCGTCGGCGCCGCCGTCGAGCGCGCGGGCGGGATCGTGCTCCCGCACCTCGCGGTCGAGCCCGGCCATGTCGGCGCTTGCGATGTAGGGCGGATTCGAGACGACGAGATCGAAGCGGCTCCCGAGCGCCGTCGCCCAGTCGCCGACGACGACGCGCGCGCGCGCCCCCAGGCCGAGGCGTTCGGCGTTGGCGCGCGCGGCGCGGGCGGCGCCGAACGAGCGGTCGACGCCCAGCCCGGTGGCGCGCGGAAGTTCGGACAGCAGCGCCAGCAGGATGCAGCCCGAGCCGACCCCGAGGTCGAGAACCGCGATCGGCCGATCGCGCCCGCCGACGGCGTCGAGCGCCGCCTGCACAATCGTCTCGGTGTCGCCGCGGGGGGCGAGGGTCTCGGGCGCGAGCGTGAAGTCGAGCCCCCAGAACTCGCGGCGGCCGAGGATGCGGTCGACGGGCTCGCCGCCGAGACGCCTCCGAATCAGGCCTTCCAGCCGCGCGAGGGCGTGGACGTCCGCCGCATCGCTGGCTCTGGCGATCAGTCGCGCGGCGTCGAGGCCGAAAGCCTCGCGGGCGAGCGCCCGGGCGTCGGCCTCGGGCGTGTCGATCCCGGCCGCGGCGAACCGCGACGCGGCGGCGCGCGCGGCCTCGCCCAGCGTCACGCCGCCGCGTCCTCCGAGGCCAGAAGCCGGGCGCGCTGCTCGGCCGACAGGGCGTCGATCAGCTCGCCGAGGGCGGTTCCCTCCATCACGGCGTCGAGCTTGTAGAGCGTGAGGTTGATGCGGTGGTCGGTGACGCGGCCCTGCGGAAAATTGTAGGTGCGGATGCGCTCGGACCGGTCGCCGGAGCCGACCTGGACCCGGCGGGCGTCGGCGCGCGCGCCGTCCACCCGCTCGCGCTCGATGTCGTAGAGCTTGGCGCGCAGCAGCGCGATGGCGCGGGCGCGGTTGCGGTGCTGCGAGCGCTCGTCCTGCACGGCGACCGCGATGCCGGTGGGCAGATGCGTCACGCGCACCGCCGACTCGGTCTTGTTGACGTGCTGGCCGCCCGCGCCCTGCGCCCGGTAGACGTCGAACCGTAGCTCCGAGTCGTCGAGCGCGACGTCGACCTCCTCCGCCTCCGGCAGCACCGCGACGGTGGCGGCGGAGGTGTGGATGCGGCCGGAGCCTTCGGTCGCCGGCACGCGCTGCACGCGGTGGACGCCGGATTCGTACTTCATGCGCCCGAACACGCCCCTGCCGGCGATCTCGGCCACGATCTCCTTGTACCCGCCCATGGCGCCTTCGCTGGTCGACAGCACCTCGACCTTCCAGCCGCAGGCGTCGGCGTAGCGCTGGTACATGCGGAACAGGTCGCCGGCGAACAGCGCCGCCTCGTCGCCGCCGGTGCCGGCCCGCACCTCGAGGATGACGCCGCGCGCGTCCGCCTCGTCCTTCGGCAGCAGCTCGATCTGAAGCGCCTCGGCCGCGTCGTCCCGGCGACCACGGGCCTCGTCGAGTTCGGCGCGGGCGAGGTCGCGCATCTCGGCGTCCGTCCCGCCGTCCGCGACGAGATGTTCGAGGTCCTGGATCTCGTCTTCAGTCGCGCGCAGGGCGCGGATCGCCTCGACCACGGGTTCGAGCTCGGCGCGCTCGCGGCCGAGCCGCGCGAGTTCGGCGCCCTCGGTCGTCTGCCCGAGCGCATGGTCGACCGCCGCGAAGCGCTCGACGAGAGCCTCAAGCTTGTCTCTGGGGAGTTCGACGCTCACGGCTCGATCTGAAGCCCCCGGGACCGCGCGTAATCGCCGAGCTCCGCGCGCAGCGAATGCCCGCCGTCGAACCGCTCGAGGCGCGGGCGCACGAAGTTCGCGACGTCGCCGGCGTCGAGGTCCAGCAGCATGGCCTTCACCGGGCCGATCGCGGCCGGCGAGACCGACATCGAGCGGTAGCCGATGGCGACCAGCGCCATGGCCTCGAGCGGCCGGGCGGCGATCTCGCCGCACAGCGTCACCGGCTTGCCGGCGGCGCCCGCGACCGCCGTCACCCGCGCGAGCGCCCTCAGGAACGCGACGTCGAGCGGATCGAAGCGGGCGGAAACCTTGGCGTTGCCGCGGTCGACCGCGAACAGGAACTGCATCAGGTCGTTGGAGCCGACCGAGAGGAAATCGACACGGCGGACGATCTCCTCCAGCTGGAACAGCAGCGACGGCACCTCGACCATGACGCCGAGACGCACCTTCGCGGGCGCCTCGAAGCCGTGCGCCGCGAGGCGGACCTGCTCCCGCTCGACGATCGCCTTCGCCTCGTCGAACTCCGAGACGCAGGACACCATCGGGAACATGATCTTCAGATCGCGCCCGCCCGCCGCGCGCAGCAGCGCGCGGATCTGGGTGCGCAGCAGCGCCGGGCGGTCGAGGCCGAGCCGGATCGCGCGCCAGCCGAGCGCCGGGTTCTCCTCCGGCTCCAGGCGCATGTAGGGGAGGACCTTGTCGCCGCCGACGTCGAGCGTGCGGAAGGTGACCGGCTTTTCGCCGGCGGCGTCGAGAACTGCGCGGTAGAGCGCTTCCTGCGCGGCCGTCTTCGGCAGCGAGGGCGCGACCATGAACTGCAGCTCGGTGCGGAACAGGCCGATGCCCGCGGCGTTGGTCTCGGGGATGTGCGGCAGGTCGACCAGCAGGCCGGCGTTCAGCAACAGCGCCACCTCGACGCCGTCCCGCGTGCGGAACGGACGGTCGCGGAGCGCGCGGTACTGCTCCTGCTTGCGGGCGCGGAAGCGGACCTTGTCGGCGTAGGCGCGCTCGACGTCGGGCGTCGGGCGAACGTGCACCTCGCCGGAAAAGCCGTCGACAATGATCGGGTCGCCCGCCTCGGCGAGGCCGGTCGCGTTCTCGAGCTGGCCGATGGCCGCGATCCCGAGCGCCCGGGCGACGATCGCCACATGGCTCGAGCCGGAGCCCTCCTCGAGCACGAGGCCGCGCAGCCGCGTCCGGTCATACTCCAGCAGCGCCGCCGGGCCCATGGAACGGGCGACCACGATGGCGTTCTCCGGCAGCTCCTCCCGCGGCCGGGAGGCGTGGTCCGGCGACGCCAGCTCGCGCAGCAGGCGGTGCGCGAGGTCGTCGAGGTCGTGCAGCCGTTCGCGCAGATAGGGGTCGGTCTGCCGCTGCATGCGCGCGCGGGTGTCGGACTGGACCCGCTCGACGGCGGCCTCGGCGGTGAGGCCCGTCATCACCGCCTCGTGCAGGCGCTTCCCCCAGCCGCGGTCGTGGGCGAACATGCGGAAGGTCTCGAGCACGTCGCGGTGCTCGCCGGCGCGGGCGACGTCGCCGTCGTCCAGCAGCACGTCGATCGACGCGCGCAGCCGCACGAGGCCCTCGTCGAGGCGCTTCAGCTCCTTGTTCACGTCCTCGGCGATGAAGTTCTTCACGACGATCTTCGGCTCGTGCAGAACCACGTGGCCGAGACCGATGCCGTCGGACAGCGAGACGCCCGCCGAGTGCGCCGGCCTGCGGCCGACCGTCTCGGCCCCGCCGGGACCGGACAGCTCGCCGCTCGCCACCATCTCGGCGATGACCATCGCGGTGGTCTGGAGCGCCTCCACCTCCTCGTCGGAGTAGGTGCGATGGGCCTTGTTCTGGACGACGAGCACGCCGAGCGTGTTGCCCGAGCGCAGGATCGGGACGCCCATGAAGGAGTGGTAGATCTCCTCGCCCGTCTCCGGCTTGTAGGAGAACGAGGGATGCGCCTGGGCGTCGGACAGGTTGACCGACTCGGCCTCGTCCGCGACGAGGCCCACGAGGCCCTCGCCCTTGCGCATGGTGGTGCGGTGGACCGCATCCCGGTTCAGGCCTTCGGTGGCGAACAGCTCGAGATCGTTATCCGACCGTAGCACGTAGACCGAGCAGACCTCGGCCACCATGTTGGCGGCGATCAGCACCACGATCCGGTCAAGACGCTCCTGCGCCGTGACCGGGTCCGCCATGACCTCCCGCAGCCGGCGCAAAAGCACGCGCGGGCCGCCATACGCGCCTCGCATCTTCCGCTCTCCGGGTGGGGGGCTTTGCGCCCTTCAACGCCCCCGCGCAGCTTGAGTCGTGTGGTTGCTGGAGGCCCGACGGCGTCGGCGCGTCAGGCCTTGTCGAGCCCGTATACCGAATGGAGCGTTCGAACGGCAAGCTCGGCGTAGGCCGCGTCGATCAGCACAGAGATCTTGATCTCCGAGGTCGTTATCGCACGGATGTTGACGCCGCGCTTCGCGAGCGCCTCGAACGCCTGCGCGGCGACGCCCGCGTGGCTGCGCATGCCGATGCCGATGACCGACACCTTGCACACGTCGGCGTTGGTGTTGAGCTCGCTGAACCCGATCTCGGCCTTCTTGGACTCGAGGATCTGGAGCGTCCGCTCCTGGTCCCCGGTCGGCAGGGTGAAGGTGATGTCGGTGGTTCGGCCGTCCTCGGAGATGTTCTGGACGATCATGTCCACGTTGATCGCAGCCTCGGCGAGCGGTCCGAACACGCCCGCGGCGACGCCCGGCTTGTCCTCCACCCGGCGGAGCGTGATCTGGGCCTCGTCTTTGGAATAGGCGATGCCGGTGACGACCTGTTGTTCCACGATCTCGTCCTCGTCGCAGATAAGCGTTCCGGGGGGCAGGCCGTTCGGGCCGACCTGCGGCGCGTCCGGCGCGTCGAAGCTCGAGCGCACGAACACCCGGACCTTGTGCACCATGGCCATCTCGACCGAGCGCACCTGAAGAACCTTGGCCCCGAGCGAGGCCATTTCCAGCATCTCCTCGAAGGCGATGCGCTCCATGCGCTGCGCCTTCGGCACGATGCGGGGGTCGGTGGTGTAGACCCCGTCGACGTCGGTGTAGATGTCGCAGCGATCGGCGCCCACAGCGGCGGCCACCGCGACCGCGCTGGTGTCCGACCCGCCGCGGCCGAGAGTCGCGATCCGGTTGTCCGGCGCGATGCCCTGGAAGCCCGCGATCACCGGCACCTGACCGTCCGTCATGCGCGAGATCAGCGCCGAGCCGTCGATCGAGTCGATGCGGGCCGAGCCATGGGTCCCGTCGGTGCGCAGCGGGATCTGCCAGCCCTGGAACGAGCGCGCCGGAACGCCCATGTCCTGCAGCACGATCGCCAGCAGGCCCGAGGTCACCTGTTCGCCGGACGCAACGATCGCGTCGTACTCGCGGGCGTCGTGGATCGCCGAGGCTTCGCGGGTCCAGGCCACGAGCTGATTGGTCGCGCCGGCCATGGCCGAGACCACGACCGCCACCTCGTTGCCGGCGTCGACCTCGCGCTTCACGTGAGCGCCGACGTTGCGGATGCGATCGACGGTCGCGACGGACGTGCCGCCAAACTTCATCACTATGCGGGCCATCGAACTGATCAGTCTCGGAAAAACGGTCGGAGGCGGCGGGGGCTGGGTCCGCCGACGAAAAAGGCGCGTATAGATAGCCGCGACCCCGAGCCGACACAACGCCGGAGACGACGCCCGATGACGACGCCCCACGCCGCAAGCCTCGACCGCGACGAGGTGGCGCGCTTCGACGCGCTGGCCCAGCGCTGGTGGGACCTCGACGGGCCGATGAAGCCCTTGCACAAATTCAACCCCGCCCGCGTCGCCATCTTCCGGGACGCCATCTGCGCCCGCTTCCGCCGCGACGCCTCCGCCGTACGGCCGCTCGAGGGTTTGCGGCTGCTCGACGTCGGTTGCGGCGCGGGCGTGCTGGCGGAGCCGCTCGCGCGCCTCGGCGCCGAGGTGACCGGGGTCGATCCGGCGCCCGAGCTGATCCCCGTGGCCGCGGCCCACGCCGCCGAACAGGGCCTTGCGATCGCCTACCGGGCGGCCGCCGCCGAAGAACTTCTGGCCAACGGCGAGAGCTTCGACGTCGTGGTGGCCTCCGAGGTGATCGAGCACGTGAACGACGTGCCCGCCTTCGTCGCGGCGCTCGCGGACCTTGTTCGCCCCGGCGGCCTCGCGCTGTTCTCGACGCTGAACCGCACCCCCCTCGCCCACGCCCTGGCGATCGTCGCCGCCGAATACGTGCTGCGCTGGCTGCCGCGGGGCACGCATTCCTACGAGAAGTTCGTCACGCCCGACGAGCTCTCGGCGGCGGCCCGGGCGGCCGGACTGGAGCCCACGGACCTGCGCGGCATCAAGTTTAACCCGCTCAAGAACAGCTGGGGCGTGAGCGACGACACGCTGGTGAACTACACGCTCGCCGCCGGCAAAAGCTGAACCGGACGCGCCCGCTCAGGCCCCGGCGACCACGGTGTCGCGGCCCGCGCGCTTGGCCTCGTAAAGCCGCGCGTCCGCCTTCCGCAGCGTCGCCATCAGGTCTCCGACGCCCGGCGTCGAGGTCGCGACGCCCACGCTGATCGTCACGCGGCGGTCGGGCGTCCCGACGAAGGCGTCGGCGACGGCGGCGCGCAGCCGCTCGCCGAGCGCCGCGGCGGCGGCGGCGTCGAGCCGTTCGGCCACGACGACGAACTCTTCGCCGCCGTAGCGGAACACGCGGTCTCCCGCCCGCACCGCGCCGATCAGCGCCCGTCCAACGGCGGCGAGGATCTCGTCGCCGGCTTCATGGCCGAACCGGTCGTTCGCCTGCTTGAAATGGTCGACGTCCACCATCGCAAGGCTCACCGGCCAGGGGTCGATCCGGCGGCGCTCCAGCCGCTTGCGCCGCAGGTCCTCGAAGGCGCTTCGGGTGGCGGCGCCGGTCAGCGGATCGACCGCGGCGCGCGCCAGCAGGTCCTCGTAGCGCGTGCGGTAGGTCAGGGCGTCGAACACGTCCCAGATCCGGCGGCGCGCGAAGGCCGGACGCTCGGTCGGCTCCACATAGCGCAGGTAGATCGCGATGAAGACGCTGTAGACCGCGGCCGCCCCCATCTTCGCGGCCCAGCCGCCGCCGAGCGCGCTGAAGGGGATGCCCGTGACCCAGTGCAGCACCGGGAAGAACGCGAGCTGGTCGAAGGTCAGGACCAGCGCCGAACTGACGAGAAGCGCCGGGAAGGCCTGACGCCGGAACAGCCGCATCAGCCGTTCGAACACCAGGATCAGCGCGATGATGTCGACGAACAGCAGCAGGGTGCCCCAGATCATGAGCACGCCGATCTGGTCGATAAAACGCAGGTCGGCCTGGTAGCCGGGCAGCGGCGCCAGCGTCTCGTGCTGCCGCAGGATCAACGCCAGCGCCACCAGCAGCAGGTTGCCGATCATCAGTCCGTAGATCGGCTGCCGCGCCGTCTCCGCGTCCTCGCGGATGTAGAGCAGCAGGAACATCATCAGCTTGCCGGAGAACAGCACGGTCGAGCCGGGCGAGAGCAGGCCGAACGGCAGCTCGATGAAGAACACGGCCGCGAGATAGGTCTCGAGGAAGTGCATCACCCCGAGCGCGCAGACGAACAGGCCGACGCCGTAGGCGAACCGGGCCCGGAGCAGCGCGGCCATGACCGCGAAGTACACCAGGGCCTGAAGCGACAGGAGCAGAACGCCGTTCATGTGCGCAGGGGATCTCGGGCGTGGGGACGGCGGAGACGACCGCCGCGTTTTTCATTGGCCGAACGCGGCCGCGGCGCAAGTCCGCGCCTCGTGAAAAGGGGATCGCCCGATCAACGGCCCGCGTGCTAGACGCCGCGCTCAGCTTCGATCGCTGGCCGCGCGCCTTGTGTTCTTCCGCCGCCGAGAGTCGCCGCATGACATGTTCGTTCCGCTTCGCCGCCGGCCTCGTCGGCGCGTTGGCTCTTCCCGGCGCCGCGCACGCGGCGAAATCGGTCGCCGACCAGATGCTCGCGCTCGATCTCGACACGCGGATCGAGCAGCGCTGCAACGCCCGCGCGATGGGTGAGATCAGCCGCGCCGACCGCGCGATGCGTCCCGACGAGCTGGTCGCCTACGCCTTCAAGGACAGCGAGGTGAAGGGCGACGTGGTGCATGCGCCGGGGGCCGCGGTGCGCAGCGGAAACGCCTGGTACCGCTTGTCTTATGTCTGCCGCACCACGCCGGACGGCCTCGACGTGCTGTCGCTGAGCTTCACACTCGGGGCCGAAATCCCGCGTTCGGAATGGGAGGACCACCAGCTCGTTCCGCAGTGACGCCGGCCGTTAACGGATTGATAACCATCCCGGCGTCCTTTAACGGTCATCAAGGGTCGTGGGCCCCGCCTCTGGCGGGCCTGCATTTGAGGGGGGACCACCCGGCATGACGAAGCGCGCATTCCGCGCTGGCGTCGTCGCCGCCGCTGCCTTTGGCGCGGTCGGCTGCGCGCAGCACCCGAAGCCGCAGATCGTGAAAGTGAGCCTCAACGGAGGCGAACGGGACTGCCTCGCGCGAGCCATGTATTTCGAATCCCATCGGGGCAGCGACGAGGGCATGCTCGCCGTCGGCACGGTGGTCCAGAACCGCCTCAAGTCGGGAAAGTACGGCGCCAGCTACTGCGACGTCGTCGGCCAGAAGGGCCAGTTCGCCCCCGGCGTCATGACCCGCAGCATGGACGACAGCGGCGCCGAGCGCGCCCGACGCGTGGCCGAGCAGGTCGCCGCCGGCAAGCGCCATCCGGGCGTCCGCGGCGCGATGTTCTTCCACACCGCCGGCCTCAGGTTCCCCTACCCCAACATGCGCTACGTGCTCGTGGCCGGCGGCAACGCCTTCTACGAGAAGCGCAGCGTCGACAGCATCGCCCAGGCCCGCGAGAACGCCCGTTCGCGCAGCCTTGCGCTCGCCTACGCCAAGGCGGATCCGACCGCCGAAGCGAAGCCGATCGTGGTCGCGGCGCTGATCTCGCGGGACGAGCCGGCGGAGACCCCGGCCCGCGTCGAGACCGCCGCTCGCCCCGAGGCGCCGATCCGCGTCGAGACCCATGTGGTCCGCGCGGCGGCTCCCGCCCGCACCGAGATCGCGGCGGCGCCCGCCTTCCCCGCGTTCGATCCGCCGCCCGCCTTCGCCCCGACGCCGGCGGCGGCCGCAGCGGCCTTCGCCGAGCCAGTCGCGGCGCGCTGACGCCACGGCGTTCGCGCGCGCGCTCGAGGCTCGGATGTGGCGCAGAACAACGCCCGCCTCGTCCTCACCGCGCTCTGTTTTCAGCGCGCCGCGCCAAGCAATTCGCATTGCCTTGCGCTTTCCTCGCTAAAGGGCTATGTTTTCGCCATCGATCTTGTTCGTTGAATTTTGTTTTGCGCTTTCTGCGCCTGCACGATCTTCCTCTCAAAATCGATGGTACGTGCGTTTCGCTCGTTTCGAGACGCGATGATTCACGCCAACGAAAAAGGAGATCGTTATGGCGACTGGCACCGTGAAGTTTTTCAACGTCCAGAAGGGCTACGGATTCATTCAGCCGGACGACGGCGCAACGGATGTGTTCGTTCACATTTCGGCCGTCGAGCGCGCTGGTCTGCACACGATCGTCGAGGGGCAGAAGCTCAGCTTCGAAGTCGTTCGCGACAACCGCTCGGGCAAGAGCGCTGCCGAGAACCTTCAGGCCGCGTGATTTACGTCGCTTCGGTCCGCGACCACGGATGTACTGGCGCGGCCCGTGACGGCCAAGCGTTGAAAGGTCGGGCGTCACGCCCGGCCTTTTTTGTTTTCAGAGGTTCTTAGGAGGGCGGCCATGCAGGTCACCAAGGAGACGCTGTTCAAGGCGTCGAAAGCCGAGATGAAGGGCGACGCCACCACCCGCGCGGCGCGCGAGATCATCGACCGCGATCGCGCGCAGCAGGACGCCAAGACCGAACGTCTGCGCCTGGCGCGGATGGAGCGGGACGCCGCCGAGCAGGCCGCCGCGCCCCCGCCGGTCGTGAAGAAGACCCGCAAGCGCGCGGCCTCCGCGGCCTGAGCTTCCGGCTAACGGAACAGATTGGTGGAGGCGAGTTCCAGGACCTCGTCGCCGCGGCCGTTGATGATCGCTTTCAGCATATAAAGGCTGAAGCCCTTCGCCTGCTCCAGCTCGATTTTCGGCGGGATCGACAGCTCCTGCCGCGCGACGGCCACGTCCACGAGCGCGGGCCCGTCGTGCGCGAAGGCCGCCGACAGCGCGCCCTCGAGCTCCTCGGACGACGTCACGCGAAATCCCTTCAGCCCGGCGCTCTCGGCCAGCGCGGCGAAGTCCGGATTGTCCAGCGCGACGTTGGTGTCGAGGTAGCCCGCCGCCTTCATCTCCATCTCGACGAAGCCGAGCGAGCCGTTGTTGAAGACGACGATCTTGATCGGCAGCTTGAGCTGCCGCGCCGAGAGTACGTCCCCCATCAGCATCGCGAAGCCGCCGTCGCCGGACAGCGAGATCACCTGCCGGGCGGGGTGCGCCGCCTGCGCGCCGAGCGCCTGCGGCATGGCGTTCGCCATCGAGCCGTGGCGGAACGAACCGACGATCCGCCGCTTCCCGTTCATCGTGAGATAGCGCGCGGCCCAGACCGTCGGCGTGCCGACGTCCACGGTGAAGACGGCGTCGTCCGCGGCGAGCCGGTCGATGACCTTCGCCACGTACTGCGGGTGCAGGGGCTTGCCCTTGCCCGCGGGCTCCGCGAGATCGTCCAGCCCCTTCCGCGCGTCGGCGTAATGCTTGAGCGCCTGGTACAGAAACGCGCGGCTGCGGCCGCTCCCAAGACGGGGCAGCAGCTCGCCGATGGTAGCCTTCACGTCGCCCACGACGCCGAGCGCGAGCTGCGCCCGCCGGCCCAGGGCGCCGGGGTCGCTGTCGACCTGCACGATCTTCGCCTTCGGCGGATAGAAGTTGCGGTAGGGAAAGTCGCTGCCGAGCATCAGCAGCGTGTCGCAGTCCATCATGGCGTGGTAGCCGGACGAGAAGCCGATCAACCCGGTCATGCCGACGTCGAAGGGGTTCGCCCATTCGACGTGCTCCTTGCCCCGCAGCGCGTGGACGATCGGCGCGCCGAGCGCGTCCGCGAGGCCCACCACCTCGTCATGCGCGCCCGCGCAGCCGGCGCCGCAAAGCAGCGTCACCTTGTCGGAGCCGTTCAGCAGATCCGCGAGCGCGTCGACGTCGGCGAGGTTCGGCAGCAGCCGGGGCTCCGACAGCCGCGGCCAGTCGGCGCGCGCGGCGTCCGGCGCCGGCTTCAGCGCGATGTCGCCGGGAATCACCAGCACCGCAACGCCCTTGCGGCCGATCGCCGTGCGCAGCGCCCGGTGCAGAATTTCCGGCATCTGGCGCGGGTCCTGCACCATCTCGCAGAACACGCTGCACTCGCGGAAGAGCTCGGTCGGCCGCGTCTCCTGGAAGTACTCCAGCCCGATCTCGCTGGAGGGAATGTGCGCCGCAATCGCGAGCACCGGCGCGTGGTTGCGCTGGCAGTCGTAAAGGCCGTTGATCAGGTGGAGGTTGCCCGGGCCGCAGCTGCCGGCGCAGACCGCGAGCTCGCCGGTGACGGCGGCCTCCGCGCCGGCCGCGAAGGCCGCGACCTCCTCGTGGCGGACGTGCATCCACTCGATGGTCTTCAGCCGCCGCAGGCTGTCGTTCATGGCGTTCAGGCTGTCGCCCGTCACGCCCCAGATTCGCTTCACGCCCGCGTTGGCGAGCGTTGCGACAAGCAGGTCGGCGATGGTCTGGCTCACGGGCGGCGTCCTTCGGTCTGACGGCTCGTGGGGATAGGCGCGCCGCAGCGCGACGGTTCCCTCAGGGCAGCCTTGCGCGGGGCGACGGAGCCCGGTCGCCGTACGACACCGGAGCGTCTCGCAGCGATCGCCTGTCGGCCCGTCAGGTCAGACATCGTCCGCCGGGCTGTCTTGGGAGGCGTCCGGCGCGTTCAGTCGTCGTCGGCGTTGATCTGGCCCAGCGGCGCGTCGGCCTGCTCGTTGGCCTGCGCCCGATCCACCGCGTCGATCGCCGCCTGGATCTCCGTTAGCCGCGTCATGGCGGCGATGGGCAGTCCGGGGAGGCCGAGTTTGGCGTAGCGCCGGACATGGCGCCGGCGACGTTCGACCAGCGTCTCCCGGAAGGCCGCGAGATCGTCCTGCGGCTGGGCGACGAGGCTCTTCATAACGTCGTCAGGCGAAGGGCGTTCGCCTGCACGATGGCGCGGTAGTCGTCGATCATCTGGCTGAAGGAGCCTCCCGCCATCAGGGCCGAACCGCTGCGTCCCGCAGCGGCGAGCTTCTCGGACAGCATCAGCGCGGTTTCGTCCACGGCGTCCGTTCCGCCGCGCGCGACCTTGAGCACGCGCAGGCCGATCACTTCCTGACACTCCGCGGTGAGCAGCGCCATTTTGTAGAAGGTGGAGAACATGGTGCGTTCCTCTCGGCAGAGCGCGACCATTCACGGGCTGCTGGGTCACAACGGTATCCAGGCATGGACGTTCCGGCGATCATCGCAACTCGCCTTTGCGAAGCGCGCAGGCCAGTCTTGCGCCAGCGTGCGTCGGACAGCGTCCGGTCCAGAACCGGGCCGTGGAGCCGTTGAATGATTAAGGGATTTGCTGGTGCTGCGAGAGAGGATTGAATTCACAACTTCAAAATGTGTTTGTGTAATCTCAATGGCTTAGTTGTATGACTGGACGGGTTTTGTTAGTTTGTAAGTGGCGATCTTTGTAAGTCGCCACTCGCCGCGGAAGTGATATCCGCGCGGGGCGTCGGCATCGCCGATCCGACCCCCTCCTTGAGGCCTTAGAGCGGCCAGACTAACGGTTGCCAATGCTCGGGATTAGCTGACGCCCCAAATTTCGTAACTTCAACCGATGCGGGGCCAATCTTCTCAGTTACCGCTACAACAGCGTCCCGCCCGATAACATCACCGACAACAACATGATATTGGGGTGCGTGAGTATTAGATAACAATCTAACGCTGGCTAATAAATATAGATGGTCTATTGTTCCGAATGCAAACGTCGATAAATCGTAACCGCTTTTATCATTAGCTTGTTGAGCATCCGTCGAACCTCCAACAATATAAGAAACGTTATGCTTTGTGCCCATGATGTAGGGCAGGCAAAATGGATGAAAATCGTTTGGTGTAAGAGACGTCAAGACTTGACAGTAGCCGATTTTCGCAATCATTCTTCCGAATTCATAAGGTGAATGTCGGAATTTAAAGGTTAACTTTCCTGGATATAATTTTTCTAAAGCTTTAAGACGTAGATTGTCATCTATAACAACTAATTCCCATGATGCGGAAGTGTCGAGTGTCACAGGCGCACCTATCAGTATTCCAGCCCGCGAGATCCTGTAAAATACCATAGGTCCCGGATGCTGCGCGCTCGGTATCTGACGAACCAATGAGGGATCGTCAGGGTCTGGCATTTCGATGTAGCCCTTACGCCTCTTTTTATGGCGGCTAGGTGCATTGAACGCCTCGCGAGCGTCGCCCCACATGCCCCGCAGCACGGCTGTCTCAAAACGAGAAGTCATCTTGGCGCAATCGCGACAACTTGCTCTTTCCAGAATGTGCGCGCCGCCAAGCGCGAAGGGCATGACGTGCTCGTCGGTAAGTTCGACGTCATCCTTTCCACAATAGATGCACGCGCCGAACGACGGATAACGTGTAGGACCGTGCGACATGTGCTGCCTAGCTCGCGAGATCGTGGGGCAGAGAATACAGGAACGCCCGCCTTCAAGGCGGGCGTCTGTCGTCGTTAGGCAGCCTCGGGCTGCACTCCGTAGCTATCGCTTCGATATTGATCGCGCGCAGCCCGCACAAGCTGCAGCATGGCGGGCGACAGCTTCTTAGGCGGCTGGCCGATCCGTTCGCCGAATTGATCGGCCATGGCCCAAAGCCGGCGACGCCTCTGCAAAGCCGCAGTGCGTTCATTCCGCCACACACGGTTCGCGGGATCGAGGATGATCTTCGCGTCGGCACGCGCGAGGTCGACGGCCAAGAGCTTCGCGCTCGCCTTAAGGTTCTGACGCCGCAGCGAGGGCGTCAGAACCGCCAGAAAGCCAGCGGGCGGGAGAGCGGTCACGCCCTAGCCTCCTGCACGATTTCCCTCAGCAGCATCTTCGCAAGCGTCTCCGCAGGCGTTCCGCCGAGCTGCGTCATCTTCGTGCGGCCCGTGCTCTTTTCGCGGACCGTGATCATGCCGTCGCTCACCTCATACGTTCCGAAATGGGTGATGACGCCGCCCGAAGGCTTGGTGCTCGTTTCGATCGAGATTTCAAAGCTCATCGTTTAGTCTCGTGGTGCTGGCCGCAGCGCGCCAACGCTCGCGGCTGGTTGAGGTCTGCTAGGCTTCAGGACGACGCCGGCCGAAAGGTCGGCGTCGTTTCTCGTGGGGACTCAGTCCAAGCCGACTTCGCCCTTGACTGACGTCGCCTCGAAGTCGCGGCGCGTCCTCTTGGTCAGCCCGCGCTTGATGGCGTCGAGCTTCACGGCCTCTCGGAGGGCGGTCGCTTTCGCCGCCGGGTCCGTGAGGTCCGCATCCTTCAGCCGCTCGATGGCGGCGTTGATCTCCTGCCATTTGAAGGCGTTGACGACGGCCGCGATCAAGCTGGCGGCCTCCGCCAAGTTCTCGACGGCGCGCTCTGCGTCCTTCCAATCGCTTCGCCATCCGATCGTCACGCCGATTTCGGCAAGCAGTTCTTCGGCCCTCGCCCACGCCGGGCCGGGAGCGTCGAATAGCCCCCGCTCTTCGAGGTCGATCACGTCGTCGGACATCGTGAAGGCGGTGAAGTCGCCGATGATGTAGTCGGTCGCCGCGTCGGGCATCGTCGCCCTAGTCTGTTTCAGCCGAGCGCGGCGCTCACGCGCTCGCTCAGTCGACGATTTGGCCATCTCGTTTCCTCAGTCGTTGCATTTCATGCAACGTATATGAGATGCAACGCGTGGAGCGCAAGATGGGTCAGCCGATTTTCTTGCAGGCCCTCAGGGACTCGCCAGCGCCCGCTTCAGCCGGGCCGGCAGTTGGGAGCCCGAAGGTCCCGAACGCCCGCCCTCGGCCCTCCCTGAGTCACGCAGCCGCCAAGGCGGCGTCCTGCAGGCGCAGGTGCTCGATCGTGGCGCGGGTGACGTCAGGAAGGATCGACTCGGGCCACACTTCGCCCACCTCGCCGAGCGCCCGCATGATCGCGTCGCGGTCGAAGTCGCCGGTGACAGGGCACGGCTCAAGGCCGGCGGCGACCACGGCTGCAAGCAGCTCCGGGCGGGGCTCCACGCCGGCACCAGCGAGGGCGCGCGCGGCGCTCTGCCAGCTCGGCGGGGCGAGGGCGTCCACAAGCTGGTCATAGACGGCGTCATCAATGAAGAGGTCAGGCACTGCGGTAGTTCCCCGATGAGTGATGACGCTTTGATCAGTCCGTTCGTTGAAGACGTCAACCGTATTTTGGTTACGTAGAAACACGTAGATGACAGCAAGTAAGTCACTAAAGACTTATCTTTATTTCGTCCTTTCTGGCTTTCGTTAATTCGTCCACGCCGGGACGGGGCGTAATTGCTGCGCCACGCCTCATAGAGACGCTTGGCCTCGCGCCCGACGTCTTGGGTGTAGCTGATCGCCTTCCCCTGATAGCCGAGGCTTCGGAGCACGCGGCACCGATCGCGAAGCGCTCGCAGGCCGGGACGGGCAAGGCGCACGTCCTTCGCGACGTAGGCGATCCAGCCGGCGTCAGGGTCGGGGCGAACCTGCGCCATCTTCGGCATGCCGCCGCCGCCCGCCTTCCTGAGCGCCCTGCGCGCCCGCGCACGGGTCCGCTTGTCGGTCGGGAGCGTCAGCAGCCCGTGGAGATGCGGGCGGCCATCCTGCGTTTCCTCGATCACGACGACGAAGGGGATCGTCTGCCCGAACTCACGCTTCAGGTGGTGCGCCACGCGCCGGCGCAGCCAGTCGAGCGCCGAGGGCTGATGGAGCGCCTTGGCGGCGACGTCAGGGTGAAGGTTCAGGCTGAAGTCGCAGAGCGTCCCGAGCGCCTGCGCGCCGGCATACAGCCAGTCCAGTAGCTCGCCCTCGGTGATCTCGTCCCACGGGGCGGGGGTGCGATGGCGGACGACACGGGGCGCGCCGGTGGTAGGGTCTTTGCGGAGGCTCGGGCCTTGGAAGATGTCGCTGTAGTGCTGCGGGGACTTGGTGCGCTTGGGCTTGGTGGTGGTGAGCGTGGGGGTGTCGAGGGAGGCTAAGAGGGCGTCTATGGAGGTGACGACATCTATTATTACTGAAGCGACGTCCTGAGCGCCCTCCTGAGCCGGCAGCGGAGTCCCAAGACGATCACGGGCAAAGCGTCCGTCGCGGAATAGGTCCGAACGGTGCCGCCGATTTACGAATTTCCGAACTTTCGACGGTGCGCGCACCGGCGCGAGCGTCGTCGCAAGCACAGTTTCGCCTGCGCTCGGCGCGTGGATCGTGGTATGATTGAGGGGCAAGAGAGAACTGCTGAGCCCTCGATCGTTGGCGCGATCGAGGGCTTTCCTTTTGGTCAGTGCACCTCGCCGAGCGCGGCGCGGAACTGCCGGACGATGTCGGTCGCGAGGTCGGTCGTCATCGTGAATTTCGTCTCGCGGTCGGGCGACTTCACTTGAACGATGAAGCCTCGCCCCTTCCGAACGACGGTGAACGTGTGCCCGCCCTCGACGGCAAGGCGGTGCCCGCCGTCGTCGGCGCGGTCGCGCACGTTCTGAATAATCATCGCCAGCGCGCGCGCCTTCGAGGCGTCGCTGAAGTCGACGACGTGCGTCTCGTCCTCGCCAGCGAGCAGACGCAGCGCGCCACCCTCCGCGCGGGCGAGGCGGAAGCCGGGCGTGTGGTCGAGCGTCACGTCGGCGGCGAACTCGGCGTTGATCCAGCGGGCGATCAGCTCGGCGTTCGAGACGCCGTGAACTTCGGCGAGGTGATTGATCTGCGCGATGCGGCTGGCGTGCAGAGAGACAGTGGAGCGGGGGCGGCTGGCGGTCGTCACGGGGTACCCTCTATTTAACGGTAGTCCATTTAAACGGAGGATGAGGGCGTGAATATGGCGGTGTCGTATATTCTTCTGCGCCGCAGGCGAGCCCGCCAGCGGCCTTGATAGGGTGCCAAGGTCCACGGGGAGCCCCGGCACTACACGCCCGCGAACGGGCTCCTGAGGGCGTCGTCGGTCAGTAGCGACGGCGCGCCGTGTCCAGAAGACCGCCCGGCCGCAGGGACTTCAGCAGTTCCGAATTTACAAGACCGCGCATCTGGCCTTCGACTTCCGCGCCGATCCGCTTGGCGAGGTCGTCGTTCTCCTCCAGCGTGCCGCCGCTGGCGTTGACCGTGATGCTCGGCGCCATGGTGATGACGTTGGAGGTCGGCGCAGCAGCGCCGGCGGGCGCTATCGGCCTCGGCATGATCGGAGTGGGTAACGCCGGCAGCGCAGCCGGGACGAAGGACGGCGCGCCGACGATGCCGCCATCGGCGTAGCCCTTCGCGCTACGGTGCAGGCGTTCGAGGTTGTCGACGCCGATGCGCCGCGTCGCCTCCTTCGAGACGACATACTCGCCGCGATGCACGATGCCGGCCGGCTCATATTTGCCGCCGTCGCCGGTGAAGCCGCCATCGGAGAACGTCAGCAGGTTGGAAAGAAAGCCGAGGAAGCCGCCGCCAGCGCCGGTCTGGCCTTGAGGCATGGCGAACGCGTTCTGGAAGAGGCGTTGCACGATCATCTCTAGAAGCTGATCGGCGACGCGCTTCAACGCGCTGCCGAACGCGTCCGCCGCCGAGACGCCAGCCGTAAGGTCGGCGACGAGCCCCTGCGTGGCGTTCAAGCCGATGCCCTCCAGCTCGCGCCGGGTGCGGGTGAGCTCCTGAAGGCGCTGCTCGCCCGCCTCGCGCTTTTTGTCGACGAGGTCCTGAGCCGCCTTGAGCCGGTAAAGCTCGGCGACCTTGGCGGCGATGGCCTGTCCCTCCTTCGAGTGCAGGTCGACGCCCGCCTGTTGCAACGCCTGAAGCGTCTTCTGTTCCTGCTCGGTCTTGCCGAGCTGGTCGGCTTCGAGCCCGAGCGCCTCCGTCACGCGCTTCACGGCTTCGGCCTGCCGATCGGCAGCCTGTTCGGCCTGCGTGCGGGCGGTCTTCTCGGTGTTCAGTCGCACCGTGACGTCGTCGCCGGCCTGCGGCTGGCGGCGGAAGCCGAGCACGCGGTCGGCGTCATAAGCCTGCGTGTTGACGCCCTCGGACTGGTTGCCGCCGAGCACCTTCACGCGGCCCCGATCGTCATAGCCCTCGAAGAAGCCGACGTGGCCCTGTCCGCCCGAGCCGCGCTTCAGGATGACGATGTCGCCCGCCTGCGGCTTGGTCGTCTCCTCGCCGTAGGACAGGAACGAGCGGGCGGCGCGCGAGCCGGTGCCCTTGATCCCGCGCTCGGCGAGGATCGCGTTCACGAAGTCGGCGCACCACTCGCGCAGCTCTCCAGAGAAGGTCTGTCCGGTCTTGCTGAGCAGCGATCGGATTTCGCCGTCGTTCGCTCGCTCCGTCAGTCCGCTGTAGCGCTTGGCGGTCTCATAGATCGAGCCCGAGGCCGATCCGACAGGCATGCCCTGCGGCGGCAGCGTGATGTCGTCGAGCTTGCCCGACGCCTCGCGGGCAGACTTGCCGAGCTTATCGAGCGCGCCGATGGCGGTCGCGAAGCGCGAGCCGACAGCCCTGCCGACGTCCGCGCCTTCGCCCTGGGGGATCATGGTGAGGCCGGCGGCGGCCGGGTCGCCGCCGAACCAATCGTTCAGCTTGCGGAAGACGACGCTGTTGCCGATCGACGCGAGCCCGCCTTCGAGCATGCTGATGAAGCTGCCGACGCCCGAGGCCCAATCCTCGATGTAGCCGGCGATCTCGACGACGCCGCTCTTGAAGTTGCCGCTGACGATGTCGACGAGCTTCTGAAACTTCCGGTCCAGCTCCACGGCCTTATCGACCACGTCATCCTTGATGACGACGCCAGTCGCGCGGGCTTCCTCGCGCAGGCGCGTGATGCCGGCCGCGCCCTGATCGAGGAAGCGCACGAACTGTTCGCCGCCGGTGCCGCCGAAAATCTCGTCGGAAACGCGGATGCGTGATGCGGTGTCGAGCTGTTTGATCCGGCCGATGATCTCGACGAACAGCGCCGCCGGGTCCTTTAGCTTCCGCCCCAACTCTTCGGACGTGTATCTGAGACGCTTGAAAGCCTCCGCACCGGAGCCCCCGCCGTTGAGGGCGAATTCGTCGCCTCGGATGTTCAGCTCCTTCAGCCCGTCCGTGAGCGCGTCGATACTGACGCCGGACTGCCGGGCAGCGAAGGACAGCTCTTGGAACGCGGCCGTGCCGACGCCGGCCTTTTCGGCTTCGCGCTTCAGCTCGGCGACACTGCTGATCGCGGTCTTGGCGGCGGCCGTGACGGCGGCGAGCCCGCCCGCCAGCGCGCCGGCCGCGAAGCCCTTGCCGAAGTCGATGCCCTTCGCTCCGATCGTCGCCAGCGCCCTGTTCGCGTTCTCGGCGGCGGCGCGGGTGTCGCCCTCGATCCGCTTGCGGGCGTTGGCGGCGTGGTCGCCTACTTCGCGGAAGCCCCGCTGCGACGTAACGGCGGCCTTCTTGAGCTGCTTTTCGAGGCCGTCAATGCGCGCGTCTACGAGGACGAGAAGGCGCTGTTCTTCCGTAGCCAATTCTTGATTTCCTTAGATCACGTAGAGACCGCGGCGGCGGTAGGGGGATGAGGTTTCGACAGCCGCGAACGCGCGACCGACAGCCATCGCAGCAGCCTGCGCGCCGTCGATCCGCTCTCGGCTTTTCTCCTTGTCGAAAAGGATGCTGCCGGTGTGGTCGGCCTTCACGGCGATGTTCGCGAAGTTCCAGCGAAGGACAGGGTGCGCCCCATGCCGGAAGCGGCCCGCGATGACAGCGCGTTCCAACTCCTTTACGGCCGGGACCATGCTGACGGCTCCCTGCCGCATCTCGACGGCCGGCAAGCCATCCTCGGCGAGGTCGGTCATCATGCGGCCGGCACGCCAAGGGTCGAAGGCGATCTCACGGACGTTGAAGCGGTCGCAAAGCTCGCGAATGCGCGCCTCGACGCGGCGATAATCGACCGCGTTGCCCGGCGTGGCCTCGATGAAGCCCTCGCGAGCCCAATCGACATAGGGAACGCGATCCTGCTCGGCGCGGGCGCGCAAGCTGTCCCTCGGGCAAAAGAAGAACGGCACGACGGCGTAACCGTCCGGCCCGTCGCGGAACGCCGCGACGACGGCCGTCAAATCCTGATTGGTCGACAGGTCGACGCCGAGCCAGCACGGAGCGCGGTCGCGCGCCCACTGGTCGAGGTCGGCGTCGGTGATCGGGGTCGCGCCACGATCGTAGATCGCCATCTCGACGAACGGCGCGGCCGAATGGTCGAGCCAAACATTCAAGTGAAGCTGACGGAACGCCTCGCGGTCGCCGGGACGGTTCTCGGCCTCGCGAGCGAGCTGGCGCAGCCCCTCAATGTCGGGATAAGGCGGCGAGCACGACAGGCCGGGATTGACCGCACGCCACACGGCTTCGTCGCGCCAGTCGTCGTCGGCCGACGCCTCGAACAGGATCGGAAGCGTCGCGGGGTCGTCAATGTCACCACGCGCGACCTTCCGAGCATAATCGACAATGTCGTGTGCGACGTTCTCATGCCCCCGCCCGGCGGTCGTGGCGACGACGAGCAGCGAGCCCGGCGCCTTCGGCAGGCCCGAGCGAAGCACGTCCCATAGGTCGCGCTTAGGCCAAGCATGAAGTTCGTCGGCGAGCACGAAGACCGGCGTGCGACCGTGCTGGGTGCCGGCGTCAGCCGAGATGCTTTCGAGGAACGAAGCGTCCCGCTTGTGCGTCAGCCGGTTGCGGCTATCGACGATGCGGGTCGCGCGCGACGTCGAGTCGTGCGACCGGATGATGCCGCAGGCTTCGGTGAACGCGAGCCGCGCTTGCTTGCGGTCGGCCGCTGCCGAGATGACTTCGCCGCCCGGCACGCGCTCAGGGCCGATCGCATGCAGAAGCGCCAGCGCCGCAGCGATCGACGTCTTGCGGTTGCCGCGCGGCAGCAGAAGAACGACGGTCTTCACCACGCGCGAGCCGTCTTCGTGACGCGGCCCATAGACCCGCCGCACGATACGTTCCTGCCACGGGTCGAGCGCGAAGGCGCGGCCCGGCGCGCGGCTCTTCGGATGCCGGAGCGCTCGCAAGAACCGCACGGCCCGCTCGCCGTAGCCGAACGGGTCGGCGATCGGCGAGCCGTCAAAGACCCAAGTCGGCGTCATCGGCGGCGGTTTGATCTTCTCGGATGGAGGGGCGCGAGCGGGACACGGGCGTAAGGCCTAGCTCAGCGGCGAGCAGCCGGGCGCGCGTCATGGCGTCGGACTGGATCTTCACGGCCGGGTGCGCACGCAAGCCGGTCGCGGTCGTCGTCGTCAGGCCGTCGGCGTCGATCGTGCGCTGAGCAATCCGAACCTGTCCGATCGCGAGGCAATAGTTCTCGACGGAGCCCATGTCGGCGTCGGTGAGAATGCGGCGCTCAACGAGCAGCGGCATGATGCGCCGCCATTCCGCCTTCGCGTCCTTCGTCAGCCAGGTCGGCGCACGCGGCACGTCGGCGACCGCTGCGGCGTCCTGCCGAAGCGCGGGCTTCGGCCCCCTCACGACAGGCCCCGCACGGTGCAGCGCACCTCATGCCCGCCACGACGGCCAAGCTCTTTGATCTCGACGACGTCGAGCGTCCGCCCCTCATGAACGATGCGGTGCGCCACCGTCAGGCCGGGCAGGAAGCGCATGCGGAAGACAAGCGACGTGACGGCGGCGACGCCGGACGCCTCGACGCTCTCGCTGGCGGTCTGCTCGACGAGCTGCCCGCGCATCGCCTTCACGGTCTCCCACTGCTCGGCGGTCTCGCCGAGGTCGTTCGTGACGACGCCCGCGAGGCACTGGATCGTCAGCCGCTCGCGCAGCGCGCCCGCCCTCATGACTGCGCCACCACGTCGAAGGCGACGACGGCCCGCACGGTGTCCTTCGCGGCGTCACGGGTGACATGCTGGCCGGCGATCTTGGCGCGGCAGCGCCGCAGGCCCGGCACGCGCCAGACGCCAACGGGCAGCGCCGCGCGGATGGCGGCGGCGATCAACTTGGCCTCGCCGGTGCCGGTGCTCGCGCTCCAAACCACGACGTCGAAGCTGACGAGGTCGTGGAAGCTCTCGTCGAGGTCGGCCGGGAAGCTGGCGCTCTCGCCGAGGCGGATCGCGGGGAAGCGTTCGGGACGGCCGTGCTCGTCGGCGATGTTCGTCGCCGGCACGAGCGAGGTCACGCCGGGCGCGGCCCTGAGCGCGGCGACGACGTGCCGTTGAAGGGCAAGCTCGGCGCTCACGGGCGGCCCCACAGGGCGCGGATGATCTTGCCCGCCTCGCGGGTGATGCGGCGGCGGTTGCGCTGGAAACGGATGCGCATCGCCGGCAGCAGGAACTTGTTCGGCTGCTGGTGCTGCGTGCCAAGCTCCTGCGCGAAGGCGTAGTCGTAAGACCCGTCCTGCCCATCCTCGACGGGCTTCGTGGTCGCCGCGCCGCCGGCCACGATCGCGCGGGACAGCTCATGGCGGCCGGGCTCGACGCGGATCGTGCTGGCGAGGGTGCCGTCGTCGCCGGGCGCGAGCGTCTTGGCGGACGCCGCGACTTCGGCGGCGGCCTTGTCGAGGGTCGGTTGAAGGCCGGTTTTCAGCTCCTTCGGGATCGAATTGAGCCGCTTTTCCAGCTTCGCGAGCTGCTGATCGATGCTCGCCATGTCAGAAAAACCACGTCCGATAGGGGCGCAGGAGGTCGCGGACCACGGCCGGGATCGGGCTCGTCGCGGCGCTGCGGAAGGTCGGCTCGCCGCCCTCGAAGAGATGTTCGGCGACGTGGCGCACGGCTTCGAGCACCGGCGCGGGCGAAGAGGCGCTAAGGGTCGCGCCGATATAGGACGAAACCCACGCCTCGGCCGCCTCGATCTTGCGCGTCAGCAGCGCGTCGTCGGCGGCGTCTTCGATGCCGAGGGATTGCTTTACGTCTTCAACTGAAACAAGCATTCGGTAGTTCTCTATCTCCGTGAGCACCGCGAATTTGATCGACACGATGTGGAAGAAGCGCGCTTTCTGGACGCTCCTCGCCCTACACCTTTTGCCAGTTTTCATGTTCTGGCTTATGTTTGTTGGGAGCGATCTACGTCATCCTGGCTTGCTGCAGTTTGGGATCAATGGACTTTTGATTTCAGCCACTATCGTTCTCATGTGTTCAATTTTCAGCCCATTATTGATCGGACTTCGGGGATTTTTATTTATCGCAGTCGATGCGATTGCAGCGTTCTTCCTGCGAGATTGGCTATTCGCCTTATCGATCCTAACAGCCAACTAAAAACTCTATTTAGGCGCAATCTTGCGCGTGACGGGGGCGCCGGTCTTCTATCGAGACGGCCGAAGTTGCTTGATACCCCCCGCCGCTCTTCCTCGGCCCCTTGCCGGTGAGTTGGGGGCGCTCGGTGACGGCACGGCCGATCGTCCAGCCGAGACGCAGGCGCGAGCGCAGGGTGAAAGCCGAGAGGCCGCTAAGCTTCGCCCACTCGGCGACGGTGAGGGATCGCCCGTCGAAGCGATAGCGTTGGCTAGGTCGACCGTGGGTGAGCACGGGGATCTCGATCGCTTCAGCGACAGGCCAGCCGCGACCGATGCGCTTCCTGATCGTCTCAGACGGGATGCCGTAATCGAGCGCCCACTCCTCGACGGGTTGGGTGATGCCTTCGTGCGTGAGGATCACGACATAGACCTTTCTTCGGATTGGATCGGCCCGTTGTGGCAAGGCGCGCAGACGGGTTCCCAGTTGGAGCGACGCCAGAAGAGCTTCTGAGCCGTCGCCAGCTCGGGAGCCGTGCGGGCGGCGCTCATGCGGTGCGGGGTCTTGTGGTTGACGACGGTGGAGGGCGCTCCGCAGCGTGTGCAGACGGGGTGCGCAGCGAGGAAGGCGACGCTCTCGGTGCGCCACTTCGTGCCATAGCCTCGGGCATTGGCGTTCGGCCGTGCGCGGTCGTGCTGCGCCTTACGGGCACGCTGACAGGCGCAGACGGTGCCGGCCGCGACGACACGGCCACAGACGCAGATGCGGGGCGGACGCGAGGGCATCAGAACGCCTCGCAGGAATAGGGGTGCGACCGCGCATCCTTGACCGCTTTCAACCGCTTCTGAGCGTCGGGGGCACGGAGGATGCTTTTCGGTGTTCGGCCGGTCGCGGAGCCGTCATGGAGCGCCCCCGGTAGGACGTGAGAGGGCGTCGTCATGCTAGCGCCCTCAAAGCTTCGATGCCGGCCTTGCGCTCTTCCGGGGTGGGAAGATCGGCGGCAGCGTCGGTGTTGTCGGTCGCGCCGCCGAACAGCGTCGCCAGCAGCTTGCGGCGGACGTTGTAGGCGGCGAGGATTTCGGCGGGCGAAGCCGCATAGGTTTCGGCCGGCGTCCAGCCGAGAACGCCCGTGCCGAGGCCGAAAAGCTGGTGGTGGAGGTCGACGAGGGCGATGGGCTTGCCGGTCGGCTTGCCCTTGCCCGTGGGCTGCTCGCCGAGGTCCGCAAGCTGCGTGAGATGCAGCAGCAGGTCGGGCGCAAGGCGCATGGCGTCGTGAACGGTGACGGCCGGGACGGTGTCGACGTGCTCGGCAAGGATCGCCGCCGTCGCCGAGATGCTGCCCTGAGCGAGCAGTGCGCCGAGCTTCTGAAGCCCATGCTCGCGCTCAAGGCGCGTCGCGGCGCGCAGGGTCGGCCGCAGGCGGATGGAACCGCCCCCGATCTCAACCGTGATATCGCGCGCCGCGAGCGTCATGATCAGCTCGCCTTGATCTTCAGCTTGGTGATCGCCTCGCCGAGCACAACGCGGCCTCCGACACGACGACGAGCGCCGAGCTTGACGATGCCGTTCGCGTAGCCGGTGACGTCGTCGCGGTGCGGCTGAATTTCGACGCGGTCGGCGATCAGGTAGCCCGACGAGAAATCGCCGAAGGCAATCGGCGTCGCGCCCGGCGCGATGTTCGGCATGTCTACGGCCTCGACCACGGGCGCGCCCATGATGCTGGCCGGCTGTCCGGCCGAAAGGCCCGGCTGCCAAACGTAAGCGCCGTTGCTGTCCTTCAGCTTGCGGACGGTCGCCATCGTCTGACGGTTCATCAGCCAGACGCCGCGCGCGGCATAGGCGGATTTGATGTCGTAAAAGGTGTCGATCAGATCGTCGCCCTTCAGCGTCGTCGCCGACGTCGTGAAGGTGCGCAATTCCGAGCTCGTCAGGAAGCCTTCGGCCTCAGTCGTGCCGTTGCCGACCACAAACTGACGAGCTTCCTTCTCGCCGAAGCGCCGGTAGATGTGCGCCGACAGCCACGCATCCATGTTGAAGTTGGCATCTTCGAGCATGATCTGAGTGACCGGCACGATCACGGCCATCTCGAAAGCCTTGACGTCGATCTGCTCGAAGCTCGGCTCGCTCTCGGGCTTCGTGCCCGTCTCGCCAGCGACCATGCCCGGCTCGACTTCGTTCACGAGGCGCGGGAACTGAAGCAGGCCGCCGGTCATGTTGACCACGGACGCGAAGCGACGCGCGGGCGAGTGCTCGGCGATCTTCTCGATAATCTCGGTGCGGACGTCGGGCGGAACGAAGACGCCGCCGGTGGGGTTCGCGCCGGTGAGTCCGAGGGTCTTCAGCTCAGTCGCGTCGCCGGTGCGCAGATAGCTGTTCAGCGCCTTGCGTTCGACAGACTTCGTCTCGACGTCGCCAGTGAGGATCGCCGGGCGGTTCAGCTTGGCTTCGAGCTTGTCGAGGCGACCGATGAGCGCCGTGGCTTCGCCGGACTTGGTCTCAACGGCCTTCAGACGGTCGTCGATCGCGTTGCGGAAATCTTCGAGCCCCCTCGCGACGACGTCGGTCGCGTCATCGTCGGCGCTCTTGTGTTCGATGTCGCCGAGGATGGCGCGATCGTGGAAAGACATTTCAGGCAGTTCCTTTCAGGTGCGATAGGCCGAAGCGGCCTTGTGGAGAGCTTCGGCGATCGCGAGAGCGGACGAAGCGGACTTCGCGCCGGTGATCCGTGCGCGAGGATGAGCGGGGTTCTTCACGACGCTGATCTCGACGAGGTCGAGCGCGCTGATCACGCGGCCCTTGCCGGCGCGCGGCGTGGAGGCGGTCGTGCGGTAGCCGATGGAAAGTCCGCCGATCTGGCCGGACGTGATCAGGCCCCGAACAGCTCGGGCGCGGCTGCGCGTCTTTACGTCGAGCTGGCCGGCGACGAGCAGCCCTTCGGGCGTCTCTTTGACTTCGGTCCAAAGGCCGATGAGGTCTTCGGGATCGTGGGCGAACAGCAGCGGCATGTCGGCGGCGACGTTGAACGCGCCGGGCGTGATGAGGTCGCCGAGCTGGTCCGGCCCCGCATTGAAGGGCCATGCGACGCCGGTGATCGTGCCGGCCTCGTCGACCGACAGGGCGGCCTTGATCTCAAGCCGTTCCATCAGTGCACCGTCTCGGTCGCACGCGTCTGCAACAGCATCAGGGCGTGGCGCTGCCACGGTGCCCACCGCGTATCGTCAATGTCGTCTGCCGGCAGCTCGACATCCTTGTCGCCCGCAGAAAGCGCCCGCTCGGCGTCGGCGAGCAGCGTGGCGACGATCGCCCGCCGCAGCGTGGTGATGGCGTGGCGCTCGAAGGCTTCAGTCGAGATGACGCGGCACAGGCGCAAGAACGCGCCGTCAGTCGAGTGCATTGGTCGTGTCCTGTTCGGAAGCCGGCCCGCTGTAGAGGGCGGCGAGGAGGTCGGCCGCGATGAGGAAGGCGGCGACGAGCGGCTTGGTCGCCACGAAGCCGGCGACGATGCTCGCGGCGTCTTCGGCCGGCGTGCCCGCGCCAATGAGCCCGAGGCGCAGCGTCTCGACGATCTCCGCATGGGCGAAGTGGCCGGTCGGCACGCGATGGATCAGCGAGCCGATCCCGACGCCTGTCGCCTTCTCAAGTTCACCGATGGCGTGCGGCGTGAGCACGAAGGCGCGCTCGACGTCGAGGGTGGCGCGGAACGGGATCACGCGGCTTCGGCCTCCGGTGCCGATTGGGCGGCCGGGGCCGTGGTGATGTTCGGATTGTCGAGGTCGTCGCCGCCGTCGAGCGCCGGGAGGTTCAGGCCCGCGCGGACCTCGTTCTTCGTCATCGCGCCCATGGCGCGATACTGCGCATAGGCCGTCGCACGGGTGGCGGCGTCGGCGCGCAGCAGGTCGTCAATGACGAACTCGACGAGATGGGTGCGGCGTTCGTCTTCGCTCAGCAGCAGCCGGCGGTAGGCGTCCTGCCACGTCCGAAGCCACGGCAGAAGGGTGAGCTGAAGGAACAGCGCGCCCATCTGCTCGGTGTTCCCCCAGGTGGCGCGCCCGAGGTTGAAAAGCATGCTCGGCGGCACGCGGAAGGCCCGCGCGATCTCGTCGAGCTGGTGCGTGCGCACCTCAAGGAACTGGCTGTCGACGCTGTTGAAGGCGAGCGGCTGGAACGCCATGCCCTTCTCGAGGATCGCCGTCTTGCCGGACTGCTGCCCGCCATGGGCGGCGTGCCAGCTTTCGGCGATATTCTTCACGCCGTCGTCGCCAAGGTCTTCCGGGGTCGTCAGGATGCCCGAGGGACGCCCGCCGGCCGCGAACAGACGGCTGGCGTGCTGCTCCATGATCAAGCTGAGCGCGATGGCCTCGCGGGCGAGATGGACCGGCGACGTGCCCTTGATGCCGTCGAGGCTGAAGGCCGGGATGTGCAGGACTTCGTCGCGCGCGAGGATGCGGTGCGCCGAGCCGGACGACAGGCGATAGCTGACTTCGCCCGACAGAGCGTCCTGATGGACGGTGACGGCGCGGGGATCGAGGCGCGTGAAGTCATAGACGCGGCCGTCTTCAAGGCGGTTCGCGAAGGCGTAGCCGTTGCCGTGCAGCAGGGCGTCGGTGGTGAGCTGGGTGCGCAGGGCCGAAGCCGAGACGTCCGCCGACGCGTCGTCGTGGACAAGCCCATAGGCAGGATGGTCGGAGTCGGGCAGCTTCCCGCCCTTGTCATCGCGGACGTAGAGCTTGGCAGGCAAGTTCCCGACCGTGTCGGCGATCAGCGAGACGGCGCAGGCGACGGCCGTGCACTGCATCGCCGTCTCGGGCGTGATGACAGGGCCGGCGATCGTGTTCGCGGCGAGGAACTGGTCGAGCCCCCAGAGATTGAGGATGCTCGGCGCAGACTTCCGCTCGACGGGGCGCTCTCTGCGCCTATGGGATTTCGACTTCGACAAGCGCTCAATGGGGCCTTGATTGACTACCCCATTATTTTATCAAAGCACAACTCGGTTGGCGCCTGATTTATTTGCTGCCAGAGCGGCAAAATTTGCGTTCTTCCGTCTCGTTTTTGCTAGCGCGCATCTCCACCTATGCAGTGCGAAAGGTCATAGTGTGGAAACTTTGCTATCACCTTCGCCTTCGCCGAGATGTCGACGTCGCCATAATTATCGCCAGCCGTTTTGGCGGCGTGTCCTTCGATGGCGTCAATTACGCGGCTGTTCACGTCGAGGCCGAACGACACGCTCTTGAAGCGGTGCCGCCATCCATGGTTCGGCTGAACTTCCATGGGGATCGACGGCACGACTTCCCTGATCCACATCGCCATGCGTTGCGCGGCGTATTTTGAGGCGTGTCGCGTGCCACGGCGTGCAGTCTTGCCGTTGAAGAAGAGCGGGCCCGGCTCGGCGCGCTTCACGAAGTCGAGGAAGCCCAACTCGACGAGCTGCCGGTGCAGGGGCACGTCGCGAAATTTGCCCGTCTTGACCGACCCTGCGTCCGGCGTGATGCGCATGAAGGTGACGCCATCTTCGGTCATGATGTCCTGCGTCCGAAGCTGCGTCATCTCCGAGATGCGCGCGCCTGAGAAGGCGCAAAGCCACGGCGTCCAGCGCTTCGCCGCCGTGACGTGCTCGCTCTCGCGGGTCGCGGGGTTGTCGGAATGCGCCGGCTGATAGGCGCGAGCTGCCTTCAGGATCGCGTGAGCCTCGTCGAGGGTGAAGCCCTTCGGCCTGTCGAGGGTCTTCTTCGTAACGCGAATCTTGATGCCGGCCGCTGGATTGGTCGTGCCCTCGGGCAGCTTCCTATTGTCGATCGCCCACGTCAGCACGGCCCGCAGCGCCGCGATGTTCGTGTCGCGCACGGTCTTCGGCGACAGCTCTTCGAGAAGCTCGTCCTTCCAGTCGAGGACGTTCTGTTTGCTGATGAGGCGGGCGTCATCGTGCCCGAGGAAGCGGACGAAGTTTTTGAAGCCGGGCGTCCAGCGCTTGCCGGCTTCGGCTCCACCGCCCGACTTCGCCAGCTCCTTCAGATAGCCCGCGAGCAGCCCGAGGATCGACACGGCGTCGCCCTTCGGTTGAAGGGCAGCGGCCGGTTCAGCTTCCGTGAGAAGACGGTGCGTTGGCTCTGCCTCGGGATCGCCGTCGTCGCGTTCGGCCATTCGCGAAAGCGCCTCATACTCGACGCCAGCGAGGTCACGGGCGGCCGATCGGTAGCCCGGCGAGCCATAAGCCAGATTGGCGTGACCACGTTGGCGGTAAGCACCGATGATGTCGCCGATCGTCGCCTCGATCTGCTCGTCGGACGCGGTGCCGGCCCTGATCTCACGCAGCGACGAAACGTATGTGTCATCGATGCCGATGCGTGCGAAGGCGGGAAGGTGGTCTCGCATCACTGCGTCTAGCTGGAGCTGCGACGCGTAGTGACCGCGCGCGAACTCGCCGAGCGACATGGGGCGGTCGCGCATCACGGCCTTCGCAGGTGCGTGGTCGGCGGCGTGCTTCGCCCTCGCCCAATCGAGCTTGTCGAGGAAGCGGGCGATGACGGCATTGTGGTTGCGCTCCGCGACCGTGAAGCTGTCGCCATGGGCGTGGCGCAGTTCGCTCTTGCCATCGAGATAGGGGCGCAAGGGCGCGGGGATCGCGAGCCGCGTGTAGTGCCGCCCGTCGAGCGTCTGGAAATTTTTGAGCCCGGCCCTGCGCGCCATCGTCCGACCCGTTTTGTAACCCGCTTTGTAAGCGAGTCTGGTCGGCTTCTGTTAGAGGATCAAGGGGCTGAAGGGCTTCTTGGCAAAAATCTGGTGCTGCGAGAGAGGATTGAACTCTCGACCTCTCCCTTACCAAGGGAGTGCTCTACCACTGAGCTACCGCAGCGCCGAGGGCCGGCGAAGCGGCCGGCTTTAGGCGCGCGGAACCTGCCACAAGGGTCGGACCGGCGCAAGCGCGTGGCGACGACTTAAATCGCCGCGTCGGAAAAAAGCCCGCGGGCCGGCCAGGAGGGGCGGCCGGCCCGCGGAGATCGGCGTCAGGCGCTCTTGAACTTGCGGTCGCCGAGGGGCAGGTCGCGGACACGCTCGCCGGTGGCGGAGAAGATCGCGTTGGCGAGCGCCGGCGCGAGCGGCGGCACGCCGGGCTCGCCGACGCCCGACGGCTTCTGCTCGGACTTGACCGTGTAGACCTCGACCTTCGGCATGTCCTCGATCCGGAGCGGCTCGTAGGTGTCGAAGTTTGCCTGCTCGACCTCGCCGTTCTTCAGCGTGATGGCGTTGCGCAGCGCCGCGCCGAGGCCGAAGCCCACGCCGCCCTCGATCTGCGCCCGCACCACGTCGGGATTGATCACCACGCCGCAGTCCACGGCCGCCACCACGCGGTCGACCTTGATCGAGCCGTCCTTCTGGATCGAGACGTCCACCACCTGGGCGACCATGGTGTTGAAGCTCTCGTGCACCGAAACGCCGCGGCCCTTGCCCTTCTCGAGCTTGGCGCCCCAGCCGGACTTCTCCGCCGCAAGCTTCAGCGCCGCGGTGTGGCGCGGCTTGTCCTTGAGCAGCGCGAGCCGGTACTCGACGGGGTCCTTGCCGGCGGCGTACGCCAGCTCGTCGATCATGGTCTCGACCACGTGCGCGGTGTGGGTGTGGCCGACCGACCGCCACCACAGCACCGGCACGCCGACCTTCAGGGTCGTGAGCTCGACCTTCAGGTTCGGCACGGCGTAGGCGAGGTTCGACGCGCCTTCGACCGAGGTCTCGTCGACGCCGTCCTTCACCGCCATGGCCTCGAGCGCGGTGCCCGAGAAGATCGACTGGCCGGCGACGCGGTGATGCCAGGCGACCGGCATGCCGTCCGCGCCGATCGCGGCGCGCACCTTGTGGGCGTAGAACGGCCGGTAGTAGCCGGCCTTGGTGTCGTCCTCGCGGGTCCAGACCAGCTTGATCGGAACCGCGCCGTCGATCGCCTTGGCGATCATCACGGCTTCCGTCACGTAGTCCGCGGCCGGCACCGCGCGGCGGCCGAAGCTGCCGCCGGCCCACACCGTCTCGATCGTCACCTGTTCCGGCTTAAGGCCGGTGAGAGCGGCCACCGTCGGCTGGTCGATCGCCTGGAACTGCGCGGCGTAGATCAGATGCGCGCGGTCCTTCTTGAGATTGACGACGCAGTTCAGCGGCTCCATCGGCGCGTGCGCCAGATAGGGGAAGGCGTAGTCCGCCTCGATCACCTTGGCCGCGCCCTTCAGCGCGCCCTCCGCGTCCCCGGTGTTGGTCGCGGTCGCGACGCCGGGCTTCGCCACCGCGTCCTTGGCCATCGCCAGCAGCTCGTCGGAGCCGCGGTTCTCGGCGGCCGAGAAGTCCCACTCGACCTTCAGCGCGTCGCGGCCCTTGAAGGCCGCCCAGGTGGACTTCGCCAGCACCACGACGCCCGAGGGGATCTGCACGACCCGCTCGACGCCCTTGACCTTCTTTGCCTCGGCGTCGTCGAAGCTCTTCACCTTGCCCCCGAAGCGGGGGGGATGGGCGACGGCGGCCGCCAGCATGCCGGGCAGCTTGACGTCCTGGGTGTAGATCGCCGTGCCGTCGGTCTTCGGGTCGTTGTCGATCCGGTGGAGGCCCTCCTTGCCGATCAGCTTGAACTTCGAGGCGTCCTTGTAGGGCGTCTCCTGCGCCATGCCGGTCGGGGCCGGGATCTTGGAGGCGGCCTCGGCGAACTCGCCGTAGGTCCCGCGCTTGCCGGAGGGGTGGGTGAGCACGCCCTTGTCGACGCTGATCTCGCCCTGCGCCACCTGCCACTTGTCGGCGGCGGCCTTCACCAGCACAGCGCGCGCGGTCGCGCCCGCGGTGCGGTACTGCTCCCAGGAGTTCGCCATGGCGGTGGAGCCGCCGGTGCCCTGCGCCTTGAAGGCGAGGTTGGCGTAGAGGTTGCCGTCGGCCGGCGCGAACTCGGTGCGCATCTGGCTCCAGTCGGCGTCCATCTCCTCGGCGATGAGGGTGGCGAGGCCCGTGGTCGGCCCCTGCCCCATGTCGAGGTGCTTGACGACGACGGTGATCGCGCCGTCCGGCGCGACCTTCACGAAGGGGTTGAACTGCACGACGCCGCCCGCGGCGCCCTGGGCCGCGGCGGGATCGACCTTGAGGCCGACCATCAGGCCGAGGCCGGCGCCGCCGGCGACGGCGAGGAAGCCGCGGCGGCTGAGGTCGAGCGGCTTCGCGGCGGGGATCTTGGTGTGAGCGGTCGTTTCGCTGTGCGGAATCATGGCGTCAGGCCTCCAACCGCTTGGCGGCGTCATGGATCGCGGCGCGGACGCGGTGGTAGGTCGCGCAGCGGCAGACGTTGCCGCTCATGGCGGCGTCGATGTCGTCGTCCGTCGGCGTCTTGTTTTCGGTGAGGAGCGCCGCGGCCGACATCATCTGGCCGGACTGGCAGTAGCCGCACTGGACCACGTCGAGCGCGCGCCAGGCGGCCTGCACGGCCTTGCCTTCCTTCGAGGCGTCGGCCCCGACGAGGCCCTCGATGGTGACGATCTTGGCGTCGCCGACGTCGCCCGCCATGGTCTGGCAGGAGCGGACGGCCTGGCCGTCCATGTGCACGGTGCAGGCGCCGCAGAGCGCTTGGCCGCAGCCGAACTTGGTGCCGGTCAACCCGATGTCGTCGCGGATGACCCAGAGCAGCGGGGTGTCGGCGTCGACGTCGACGGACCGCGCCTCGCCGTTGATGTTGAGCTTGATCATGTTGGACCTCGTCTGGCGGGCCCATCGGCCCGCGGGCATCGCCGCGCCCTCTCCGGGGCGCCGCGTCGAAGTGAGCGGATGGTACGCTTCTGATTTGAGAGGTTCCAGACTGCCCGCTTGCACGATCCTCCGAGTGTCTTGCACGAAAGGCGTAAGGGCTTTTGCCGAGGCCAAACCCATCACGGCCATGAATGGCCGGGCGCACGATCCTTGGCTTTTCGCGCGGCGCGCGTTGCGGCCTAATGCGGCCCGCCCGCCGGACGAGGCCGGCGACCAGGGGTGTTCGGCATGCGCATTCTGATTCTCGGGGCCGGCGGCATAGGCGGCTATTTCGGCGCGCGGCTCGCGGCGGCCGGCGTCGACGTGACCTTTCTGGTGCGTCCCGCCCGCGCCGAGCGGCTGGCGCGCGACGGCCTCGTGGTGACGAGCACCTACGGCGACGTGACCCAGCGCGTCGTCGCCGTCACCGCGGCCGTCGAGCCGTTCGACGCCGTGCTGCTCTCCTGCAAGGCCTACGATCTCGACAGCGCGATCGAGGCGATCACGCCGGCCGTCGGGCCCGACACGCTGGTGCTTCCGCTGCTGAACGGGGTCCGCCACCTCGACGCGCTCGACGCGGCGTTCGGCAAGGAGCGCGTGCTGGGCGGCGTGGCGCTGATCGGCGTCACCATGACCGCCGACGGCGCGATCAAGCACCTCAACAAGCTGCAGGGCTTCGTGCTGGGCGCCCGGCTCCCCGAGCAGCAGGCGCGCGCCGCGGCGCTGCACGCGGAGCTCGAAAAGGGCGGCTTCGCGCCCGAACTGAGCACGGACGTCATGCAGCAGATGTGGGAGAAGTTCACGATGCTCGCGACCTTCGCCGGCGTCACCTGCCTGATGCGGGCGCCCGTCGGCGCGATCATGCAGGCCGACGACGGCGAGGCGCTCGTCCGGGCGCTGTTCGGCGAGTGCGCGAACGTCTCGACGGCGAATGGCCACGCCCCGCGCGAGGCGTTCGTGGCCCAGAGCCTCGGCATGCTGACCGCGCCGGGCTCGCCCGCGACCGCCTCGATGCTGCGCGACGTCGAGAGCGGCGGCCGCACGGAGCATGACCACATCCTCGGCGACCTGCGCGACCGGGGCCGGGCGGCGGGCGTCGCCGTGCCCACGCTCGCGATCGCCTACGCCCACCTGCAGGCCTACGCCGCGCGGAAGGCGATGGAGTCCGCCTGATCCTTAGGCCGAGACCGCGTCCAGCAGTTCGGCCGTGATCCGGCCCTCGTGCTCGAGGGTCGCGGGGCCGGACATCAGGATGTGGTCGTCGCCCTCGCGCCAGACGATGCGCAGCGGGCCTCCGGGCAGCGTCACGACGACGTCCCGGCCGGTGCGGCGGGTGCGCGCGGCCGAGACGGCGGCGGCGCAGGCCGCGGTGCCGCAGGCGAGCGTGAGCCCCGCGCCGCGCTCCCAGACCTTGAGCGTGATCGCGCTCTTTGAGGTCACCTTGGCGAGCGAGATGTTGGCGCGCTCGGGGAACAGCGGGTGGTTTTCGAGCAGCGGGCCGGACCGGCGCAGATCGACCACGGAGAGGTCCTCGACCCAAAAGATCGCGTGCGGGTTGCCGACGTTCGCGACGGAGGGCGAATGCAGCAGCGGGGCGTCGATCGGTCCGAGCTGAAGCTCGATCGCCCGGGTGTCGGCGAACTCTTCGGCCAGCGGGATGTCGGCCCAGCCGAAGCGCGGCGCGCCCATGTCGACGGTGACCTGGTCCGGCTCCGCGCCGGCCGAGCACAGCAGCAGGCCGGCGTCGGTTTCGAGCACGAGGTCGCGGACGCCCGCGTCGCGCATGAGCAGCCAGGCCACGCAGCGCGTGCCGTTGCCGCAGGCCGAAACCTCCGAGCCGTCCGCGTTGTAGATGCGCATGAAGGCGGCGACGCCGTCCAGGCCGGGATGGAGCGCCATGAGCTGGTCGAACCGGGTCTCGGGGCGCTGCGCGAGCGCCCGCGCGACGGCGGCCGTGACGGAGCCGCCGTCGCGCAGGTCGACCACCAGGATCTCGTTGCCGAGACCGTTCATCTTCGCGAACGGGCGACCGATCAGCGTGCTTGCAGTGGTGGCGTCCGGCATGGTCATGGCGCGCAGAACCTCCTCGACGGCGGAGACCATCGGGCGCGCACTATATGGCCTGCGATGCGCCGGGGCGCGAGAGGGCTATTCCACGACAGCGACCGTCGCCTGCGCGAGCGCTGCGGACGTCGAGCCTGCGAACACGTCCGCGCCGCAACTGACGCCAAGCGCCAGCAGCGCGATCGCGCCTATGCGGGACGGCCAGCACGTGAAAACACGGCGGACGGGATTTCGGGTCGTAATGGCGGTCATCAGTCACTCCGACGGGCTTTAAGCCGTGCGTCGCAGGTTGAGCGCTGAGACCTGCGTCGCCTCGGATCGATGAATTCAGGACGCCCGGCCACACATTGGCCATGGGGCGCGGTCTGAATGCGGTGCGCTACAAATCGGGAAATACTCCCAACGCGCGCCAAACGCCAGACGTCGACCTGCCGCGCGACGCTCCGCCGCGGTCGCAGACGGTCGCGCCCCTCGCAACCCCTCGAAGGTTGACGCGCCGCCGCCCGAACCGTATGGAACCGCCACGTCTTGACCGAGAGACGTCCCGCAAGGCCCCTCGTCCCATGAGTTCCGGGGGTCAACGTCCGCCAGCGCGATGCGCCCGCGGGCGCGCTTTGCGTTGGACGGGGTGATGTCAAAACGTCAACGACGTCGCCGGATGGTCAATCAATTTTGATTGACGCGCCACAGAGAGCTTGATGTTCGACACGCTGACCGACCGCCTGAGCGGCATTCTCGACCGCCTGACCCGACGCGGCGCCTTGACCGAGGCGGACGTGGCCGAGGCCATGCGCGAGGTGCGCCGGGCGCTGCTCGAGGCCGACGTCGCGCTCGAGGTCGTCCGCTCCTTCGTGGATCGGGTGAAGGAGCGCGCGGTCGGCGTCGACGTCGTCAAGTCGGTCACGCCCGGCCAGATGGTCGTCAAGATCGTCCATGACGAGCTGGTCGCGATGCTCGGCTCGGACGCGCAGGGCATCAGCCTCGCGGCCGCGGCCCCCGTGCCGATCCTGATGGTCGGCCTGCAGGGCTCGGGCAAGACCACCTCGACCGCCAAGATCGCCCGCCGGCTCACCCAGCGCGACAAGCGCAAGGTGCTGATGGCCTCGCTCGACACGCGCCGCCCGGCCGCGATGGAGCAGCTCGCGACGCTGGGCAAGCAGACCGAGGTCGCGACGCTCCCGATCGTCGCCGGCCAGACCGCGGTGCAGATCGCCCGGCGCGCGATGGAGGCTGGCCGTCTCGGCGGCTACGACGTGGTGCTGCTCGACACCGCCGGCCGCACCACCCTCGACGAGGCCCTGATGGCCGAGGTCGTCGAGGTCAAGACGATCACCAACCCGCACGAGGTCCTGCTCGTCGTCGACGCCCTTACCGGCCAGGACGCGGTGACGACGGCGCGCGCCTTCGACCAGGCGGTCGGCGTCACCGGCATCGTGCTGACCCGCGTCGACGGCGACGGCCGCGGCGGCGCGGCGCTCTCCATGCGCGCGGTCACCGGCAAGCCGATCAAGCTCGTCGGCACAGGCGAGCGCTTCGACGCGGTGGATGAGTTCCACCCCGAGCGCATCGCCAACCGCATCCTCGGCATGGGCGACGTGGTCGCGCTCGTCGAGAAGGCTGCGGCCGAGATCGACGCCGAGAAGGCGGCGAAGACCGCCGAGCGGATGCGCAAGGGTCAGTTCGACCTGAACGACCTGAAGGACCAGCTGCAGCAGATGCAGCGCATGGGCGGCATGTCCGGCGTGATGTCGCTGCTGCCGGGCGTCGCCAATCTGAAGAAGCAGATGGCCGGCGCGAACCTCGACGAGGGCATGTTCAAGCGCCAGGCCGCGATCATCGACTCGATGACCAAGGCCGAGCGCGCCAACCCCGACCTGCTGAAGGCCTCGCGCAAGAAGCGCGTCGCGGCGGGGTCGGGCACGAAGGTCGAGGAGATCAATAAGCTCCTGAAAATGCACCGCCAGATGGCGGACATGATGAAGATGATGGGCAAGGCCGGGAAGTCGGGCCGCGGGCCCCTCGCCGGCCTCGGCGCGGCGCTCGGCTTCGGCGGCGGCGGCGCGCCCGCCATCCCGCCCGAGGCGCTCGATGACCTCAAGAAGGGCAAGATGCCCGAGGGCCTGCCCCCGGGCTTCCCCGGCGGCGGCTTTCCCGGCGGCGCCGGCGGCCTCCCCCCCGGTTTCCCAGGTCTCGGCGGCGGCCCGAAGCTGCCGGGCCTGGGCGGCTTCCCCGGCCTGGGGAAGAAGAAGTGAATTCAGGCGTCATCCCGGCCGAAGCGGCGACGCCGCGCAGAGCCGGGATCGTCAGCCGGATGGAACGCAGACCCTGAGAACGATCCCGGCTCGGCCTGACGGCCGTCCGAGATGACGAACCGACTGGAAGGAAAACAGACAATGGCCCTCAAGATCCGTCTCGCTCGTGGCGGCGCCAAGAAGCGTCCGTTCTATCGCATCGTGATCGCCGACTCGCGCTACCCGCGCGACGGCCGCTTCATCGAGCGCGTCGGCACCTACAACCCGCTGCTGGCCAAGGACGCCGAGCGGGTCGTGCTCGACGCCGAGAAGGTGAAGGAGTGGCTGGCCAAGGGCGCGACCCCGACCGACCGCGTGCACCGCTTCCTCGACCAGGCCGGCCTGCTGAAGCGCGACGCGCGCAGCAACCTGACCAAGGGCGTCCCGGGCAAGAAGGCCCAGGAGCGCGCCGAGGCCGCCGCCGCCAAGTCAGGCGCCGAAGCCGCCGAGTAATTTCGGCGGTTCGAGCGGCGGCGTCCCGAACGACGCCGCTCGAACCGGCTCCGCAATGAGCGAGCGCGTCCCGCGCGCTCGCCGTCGTCCTCCGCGCGCGCTCGCCGCCTCGGCGGGACGCACAAGGTGATCCCATGCCCCCGTCCCGCCTCGTCCAGATCGGCGTGATCGGCGCCGCCCACGGCGTCCGGGGAGAGGTGCGCGTCAAGGCCTTCACCGCGGAGCTGACCGCGCTCAAGCGCTACAAGCCCGTCACCGACGAGGCCGGGACCCGCGTGTTCGCGGTCTCGACCCTGCGGCCGCTGAAGGACGACATGCTGGTCGTCCGCTTCAAGGGAATCGACAGCCGCGAGCAGGCCGAAGCTCTGAACGGCGTCGGTCTCTACATCTCGCGCGACGAGTTGCCTCCTGCCGAGGAGGACGAGTTCTACTGGGCCGACCTGATCGGCCTGAAGATGGAGCGCGCGGACGGCGCTCCGATCGGCGAGGTGATCGCCGTGACCAACTTCGGAGCCGACGACCTGCTGGAGGTCCGTCTCGAGGGCCAGAAGCGCACGGTCTACGTGCCTTTCACGAAGGCGGTCGTCCCCGTGGTGGACGTCGCCGGCGGCCGCCTGGTCGCCGATCCGCCGGACGGTCTGCTGGACGAACCGACGGACGGCGAGCAGGCCTGAGCGGACGATAGCCCTTGCACGCACGTCCCACAAACTGCGAGTCTCGAGCCGACCTGACGCCGTTCAGAACGTCGTGCGGCTGCGGATCGCGGCGGCTAGCGTGCCGTCGTCGAGATAGTCGAGCTCGCCGCCCACCGGCACGCCGTGGGCGAGGCGCGTCACCCGCACGCCGGTCTCGGACAGGGCGTCGGTGACATAGTGCGCCGTGGTCTGGCCCTCGACAGTGGCGTTCACCGCGAGGATCACCTCCGTCACCTTCTCCGCCATGGCCCGCTCGACGAGCGTTCCGATGTTGAGGTCCTCGGGCCCCCGCCCGTCGAGCGGCGACAGCGTGCCGCCGAGCACGTGGTAGCGCGACGACACCGCGCCCGAACGCTCCAGCGCCCAGAGATCGGACACGTCCTCGACGACCACGATCACCGTGCTGTCGCGCTTCGCGTCGCGGCAGATGGCGCATGGATCCTGGGTGTCGACGTTGGCGCAGACGGAGCAGGTCGCGACCCGCTGGCAGGCCACCCGCATCGCGTCCGACAGCGGCTCCAGCAACTTGTCCTTGCGCGTCAGCAGATGCAGCGCCGCCCGCCGCGCCGAGCGGGGGCCAAGCCCCGGCAGCTTCGCCAGCAGCTGGATCAGGCGTTCGATCTCGGGGCCGGCGGCGGAGCGGGACATAAAGGCGCTTTCGGAAGCGATGGCCGCCGCGCGTCATCCCGGCCGGAGCGCAGCGGAGAGCCGGGATCGTCGTTCGCCGAGGTCCCGCCTTACAGGCTCGCCTCCGCACGGTCCCGGCTCGGCCTTCGGCCGTCCGGGACGACGACGCAGCTCAGAACAGCTTCATGCCCGGAGGGATCGGCAGGCCCGCGGTGAGGCCGGACATCTTCTCCTGCATCGCGGCTTCCGCCTTCGACTTGGCGTCCGCATGCGCGGCGACGATCAGGTCCTCGAGGATCTCGACGTCCTCGGGCTTCAGCAGCGAGGGGTCGATCTTCAGGCCGCGCAGGTCGCCCTTCGCCGTCAGGGTGAGCTGGACAAGGCCGCCGCCGGCCGCGCCCTGCACCGTCACCTGTTCGAGCTCGGCCTGGGCGTCCTGCATCTTCTGCTGGAGCTCCTTGGCCTTGGCCATCATGCCCATGATGTCGCGCAACGGCTCGTCTCCCGCTTAGAAATCGTCGATGTCGTCGTCCGCCGCAGGTAGGGCGTCGACCGCCGCGGCGTCAAGGTCAGCCGTCTCAGGCTCGGGCTTGCGGGCGCGCACGTCCACGATCACCGCGCCCGGCATCCGGTCCAGGATGGCGCGCACATGCGGGTGGGCCTGCACGCCCTCCAGCCGGGCCGCGGCCTCCGCCTGCTCGCGCTCGTGAATGGTGGGCGCGCCTTCGCCGGCGGCGACCGCCACCATCCAGCGCTGGCCGGTCCACTCCTGCAGCTTCTTCGAGATCGCGCCGGCGAGGTCGGAGGTCGCGTCCGGCGTCGGCTGGAACTCCAGCACGCCGTCCTCGAACCGCACCACCCGCACCTGCCGCAGCAGCGCGGCGTGCAGCTGGATCTCGCGCTCGCGCGCCGCCAGCGCCACCAGGTCCTCGAACCGCGACAGCCGCATGGTCGGCTGAACCTGCGCCTGCTGCGCGCGCGGCGGGGCCTGCGCGGCCTCGGGCGCCATCTCGCGCGCCGCCGCCGCGCCGGAGCTCATGCGCGCGGGCGCCATGGCCTCGGGACCGCGGGAGCCGCCGGACGGCCCCATCGGGGGGCCGCCCCGCTGCGGCGCCAAGGGCTGGGTCGAGGGCTGGGGCAGCGCCGTCCCCGCGCCGTCCAGCATGCGGATCGCCTCCTCCGGCGTCGGCAGGTCGGCCACATGGGCGAGGCGCACCAGCACCATGTCGGCGGCCTGCGCCGGCTTAGGCGCGACCTGCACTTCGGAAATGCCCTTGAGCAGCATCTGCCAGGCGCGCGACAGCACGCGCATCGACAGCCGCTCGGCGAAGTCGCGGCCGCGCAGGCGCTCCGCCTCGCTGAGCGAGGGGTCGTCGGCGGCCTTGGGCGCGAGCTTGATGCGGGTGACGAGATGGACCGTCTCGGCGAGGTCGGTCAGCACCGCGACCGGGTCGGCGCCGACGTCGTACTGCCCGCGAAACCCGTCGAGCGCAGAGGCGGTGTCGCCGCGCATGACGGCGTCGAACAGGTCGAGCACGCCGGCGCGGTCGGCGAGGCCCAGCATGCCGCGCACGGCTTCGGCCCGCACGTCGCCCTGGCCGTGGGCGATCGCCTGGTCGAGCAGCGAGAGCGCGTCGCGCACCGAGCCCTCGGCCGCCCGCGACACGACCGCGAGCGCCTCGTCCTCGACGGCGACGTTCTCCTTGTCGCAGATGCGCTTGAGGTGCGCCGACAGCTCGTCCGCCGCGACCCGCCGCAGCGAGAACGACTGGCAACGCGACAGCACCGTCACCGGCACCTTGCGGATCTCCGTCGTCGCGAACACGAACTTCACGTGCGGCGGCGGCTCCTCGAGGGTCTTCAGAAAAGCGTTGAAGGCGCTCGTCGAGAGCATGTGCACTTCGTCGATGATGAAGACCTTGTAGCGCGCCATGACGGGCGCGTAGTGCACGGTCTCCAGGATCTGCCGCACGTCGGCGACGCCGGTGTGGCTCGCGGCGTCCATCTCGACCACGTCGACGTGGCGCGACTCCATGATGGCTTCGCAGTGCACGCCGGGGACGGACAGGTCGACCGTCGGCCCGCCGCCGCCCTCCGCGGTCTCGTAGTTCAGCGCGCGCGCGAGGATGCGAGCGGTCGTCGTCTTGCCGACGCCGCGCACGCCCGTGAGGATCCAGGCCTGCGCGATGCGGCCGGAGGCGAAGGCGTTGGTGAGGGTTCGGACCATCGGCTCCTGGCCGATCAGGTCCTCGAAGCGCTGGGGACGGTATTTGCGGGCGAGGACGCGGTAGGGGGTCGCGCTCATGCGCCGCCCTCGGCGCGGCGGGCGGCGGAACAGTCGCGGCCTGCCGTCATCGAAGCGCCTCGTCTCTTCTCGAAGGATGAGGGTGGGAGGTCGGACGACGACCCGTATCGGTCTCGTTGGGGCTGCTTCCTTTCGGACCTGACCCGGTTGGCGAGGAACACGTCCATCACCAACCTCCCATGCGCTATATGCCCGCCGGGGCCGCGCCTTGCAAGGGCGCCGCGCGCCCGAACCGAAGCCGAGAGCCCGCCATGAACGACCTCCCCTCTCATCGACAGGCCCCGGACGCCCCCGCCGACCTCGGCTACGCCGGCCTGGCGCTCGACCGCTGCGGCGAGGCCCGCGAGGACATGGGCTTTCTGGCGGCGGCGGAAGCGGACCCCGCCGCGCGCATGGCGCTGTTCATCGGCTCCCGCGCGGTGCTGCGGGCGGCGGGCGGCGGGACGCTCGACCCGCTGTTCGACCGCGCCCTGGCCGAGGCGCTCGGCCCCGTGGAACGCACGGTGTTCCTTGGCCGCGACGCTTCGGGGCCGGTGTTCGCCGCCCATCTCGACGACGGCGTGGAGACCGCCGTCGGGCGCGCCGACGACCTCGCGCTCGAAGACCTGCGCGCCGTCGCGACCGACGGACGTCTGGCGGGAGCCGCGCTGGCGCTCGCCGGCTACGCCAAGAGCATGCTGCTCTGGCACGAGCGGCACGGCTTCTGCGCCAGCTGCGGCGCGAAGACCGCGATGCGCGGCGGCGGCTGGAAGCGCGAATGCCCGGCCTGCGGCGCGCTGCACTTCCCCCGCACCGATCCGGTCGTCATCATGCTAGTGACGCGCGGCGACCGCTGCCTGCTCGGCCGACAGCCCCGCTTCGCGCCTGGCATGTGGTCCTGCCTCGCGGGCTTCGTGGAGCCGGGCGAGACCATCGAGGCGGCGGTGCGCCGCGAGACGCGGGAGGAGGCTGGCGTCACGGTCGGCCGCGTCGCCTACGCGCTGTCGCAGCCCTGGCCGTTCCCGTCCCAGCTGATGCTGGGGCTCGTGGCCGAGGCGCTCACCGAGGAGATCACGCCGGACCTCGAGGAGTTGGAGGACGCGCGCTGGTTCTCACGCGAGGATGTCCGGCAGATGCTGGCCGGCGGGCATCCCGCCGGCTGGTTCGCGCCGCCGCCAGCGGCGATCGCCCATCATTTGCTGCGGCTTTTCGCGCAGAATTGACGCCCGAACGAAGAATTCGAACCTCGTCCGAAGGCGTGCGGCTTGGAATTGGGGCCGGGTCCCATTTTCTTAACCTCGATGCGCCATCAGTGGGATGTACGGAGCCGCGACCCGGTTTCCGACGCCGCACGAGGACGCCGTGGCAGCGATCCAGGACTGGAGACTGACGACGCCGCGACCGACGGATGGGGACCGCCCCGCCGCCGCGCCCGCAGCGCTGTTCGCGTCGCTGAAACGCGGCGTCGGCCTGATCGCGATCTGCGCCGTGGTCGGCGTCGCGCTTGCGCTCGCCTTCGTGCTGCTGTCCTCCCCTCGCTACACCGCCGTCGGCCGCATTCTCGTCGATCCCACCGGCCGCCAGATCCTCGGCGCGGACAACGCGCAATCGGGCGCCGCCGACACGAGCGCGATCGAAGCCGAAAGCCAGACCTACGTGCTGACCTCGCGCGACGTGCTCGACAAGGTCATCGCCCGCGAGAAGCTCGACGAGAACCCTCTGTTCGGCAAACGCCCGGCGGGCCTCGGCCAGACGCTGCTCGGCCTCGCCGGCGTCAAGCGCGCGTCGGATCCGCGTGAACTCGCCCTGCGCGAACTGGAGCGCTCGGTCACCGGCGCGCGCGCGCCAGGCTCCTTCATCATCACGGTGACCGCCACCACCAAGGATCCCGCGCTGTCGGAGCGCATCGCGCAGTCGGTGATGGACGTCTACGTCGAGGAGGACGTCAACGCCCGCGTCGCGGTCGCCCGCCGCGCGGGCGGCGAACTCGAAGGCCGCCTCGGCGAGCTGCGGGCCCGCGTCCGCGACGCCGAGCAGCGTTACGAGACGCTCCGTCGCGAGAAGGGCCTCGTCACCAACGACGGCAAGCCGCTCGTGGAGCAGCGCCTGACGGAGCTCTCCACGCAGCTCTCCACGACCGACTCGCGGGTCAACGAACTCACGGCCGCGCTCGAGCAGATGCGCCGCGTCCAGCGCGGCCAGGCCGACATCGACTCGATCCCGGAATCCATGCGCTCCGGCACGATCGAAACCCTGCGCACGCGTTACGCCGCGCAGCGCCAGGCCGACGCAGATCTCGGCCAGCAGCTCGGCGCGCGTCATCCCGACCGCCGCGCCGCCACCGCCCGCGTCGCCGAGGCCCGCCGCCTGTTCGAGGAGGAAATCGCGACGATCATCCGCGCAACCACGGGCGAGCTGGACCGCGCCAAGGGCTTCCGGACCAGCCTAACGCAGCGGATGACCGCGCTGAAGGCCGAGGTCTCCGAGACCAACGACGCCTCGCTCGAGCTGCGCGACCTGATGCGCGACGTCGAGGCGAACCGCGGCATCTACGAGGCCGCCCTCGCCCGCTCGCGCGAACTCGACGAGCAGCGCCGCCTGAACGCCTCGAACACCCGCGTCATCAGCCGCGCCGCGCGGCCCATGGAGCCGAGCGGTCCGCCGGCCCCGCTGATGATCATCGCCGGCCTGCTGCTCGGCCTCGGCGTCGGCTGCACGCTCGCCTGGCTGCGGGATCAGCTCCGCGCTCGCTCCGCCGCGGCGCCGGAGCTTCCGGCGCGCGTGCGGTGAGCCTCGCGGCCGCCGCGACGCCGGCCGCCGTTCCCGCCGAGGAGGCGGGCGCCCGCATCGCCCGCGCGGTCGTGCTCGGCACGCTGCTGTTCAACTTCGGGCTCGCCTTCGTCAACGCGAACCTCGCGCGCACCGGCGCCGGCGCGGTGATCGGCGCCGAGCTCGTGCTGATCGGCGTCGCCCTCGCGCTGATCCGGGACCGGACGCAGGCGTTCTACGCCATCATGGCCGCGCTACTCGGCTACCTGATCTTCCTGATGACCCTGCGGGCGAACTACGACCCCAAGGTCGTGCGCGACCTGATGATCCCGCTGGTCTTCTACTTCCTGGGCTCGACGCGCGGCTCGCTCGAGTCCGGCGACAAGGTCGCCACGGCGGCGATCGTCGCTGTGGCGGCCGGCGCGGTGTTCGAGTGGGCGTTCCTCGACGTCTACATCCGCTACTTCGACGTGCTCGGCTATTTCGTGGCCAAGGGCACCGTCGATCCCGCCGCCGCCCAGGGCGTGGAGCATGGCCTGTTCATCTCGGGCATGCGGTTCGAGGGCCGCACCCTGCTGCCGTTCCTCGGCGAGCACCGCGTCTCGTCAGTGTTCCTGGAGCCGGTCTCCGTCGGCAACTTCGGCGCGATCGTCTTCGGCTGGGTGCTGCTACGGGACGCCCGGCGGCCGTGGGCGCTGATCTGGAAGACCACGCTGATCTTCGTGTCGCTGGTGCTCGGCGACGCCCGCTTCGGCGTTTACCTCTGCGGCCTGGTGCTCGCGATCTACCTCATCGCGCCGGTGGTGCGGCCCGGAGCGCTGTTCGTCGCGCCCTTCCTCGCGATCATCGCGATCTTCAGCTACGCGGCGATCAAGGTCGGCGTGCCGTGGGACAACACCACCAGCGGCCGCTTTCTGTTGAGCGGGCAGTTGATGTCCCGGCTCGACCTCGCGGGCGCCTTCGGCATGGGCCCGGCGACCGAGAACTTCGACGACAGCGGCTACGCCTACATCCTGTCGCGGGTCGGCGTGATCGGCGCGGCGGCGCTTTGGGCCGCGCTCGTCTTCGGCGCGCCCGCGGAGCGCATGGACGCCTGGCGCTACAAGGCCTTCGTCTGCCTGTACCTGACGCTGCTGATGGCGATCAGCACCTCCGCCGTGACCATCAAGACCGGCGGCCTGCTGTGGTTCCTGCTCGGCTGTTCGGCCTACGGCGCGACGCCCGCGCCGCGCACCATGTCGGGCGGGCTCGGCGCGCGGTAGCCCCGCGGCGCGAGACGCCTGGCGAGGCGCTCGCCGCCCTTCAGCTGCATCGCGGCGAGCATCAGCCGCCCCTTGAACGAGAGGCCGCGGGTGAGCCGCCAAATCGGCGCCGACTGCGCGCCGAAATCCGCCTTGTAGGGGTGGTCGCCGATGGTGAAGTCGAACACCCGCTCGCCGCGCGCGACGCAGTCCGCGATCGCGTCCTCGATCATCAGCAGCCCCACGGAGTAGTTCCGCCAGTTGCCCACGTCGAAGCCCGTCAGCAGCAGGTGGCAGGCGTCGCCGTGCACCATCGCGAAGCCGCAGGCGATGGTCGCGCCGTCGAGCCGCATCTGGTAGGCGCGGACGGTGCCGCTGTCCTTGAGCGAGCCGTAGAAGGCTCGGAACGCCTCGCTCTTGAGCGGATCGGCCACGCCGGTCTCCGCGAACCGCGGTTCGCGCAGGAGGCGGATCTGCTCGATCGTGGCGGCGACGAAGCCGGGCTCGCTCTCGGCGAGGGTCTCCAGCCGGCCGATCCGGCCGAGCTTGCGGCGCTTCTTGTCGAGCGACCGCCGGGTCGTCCCGTTCATGGTCGCGTTGCGCCACTCCGAGAACGGTCCGAAAAGCGGCACGGGATGGGCGGAATAGGCCATCTTCACCCGCCGCGCGGCCAGAAGCCGGTCGAAGCTCCGCAGCGCGGCGTCGGGCACCTTCGGGATGAACAGCGCGTCGGCGGCCTTCAGCGCGTCGTCGACGTCGCAGCGCAGCATGGGGTCGAGACCCGCCTCGAACTCGGGCGCCTGGACGACGCAGCAGTAATCGAGCGAGCCGATGTCGGCATAGGCGACGACCCTAAGCCCGAACCGATAGCGCAGAACCAACGGCGCCAGAGCGACAAGAGCGGCGGTCTCGGCGTCGCGCACGGTCAGGATGAAGGGATCGGCCAGCGGCGCGCGCCGGATGGCGGCGTAGGTCGCGTCGAGCCAGGCCGGCGACTGGAAGCCCGAGGCAGCGGACCGCTCGAACAGCCGCCGGTATTCCTTGGAATGAAAGTCGAAGTCGCGCTCGACGCGAACCTGCCACCGCCGCCTTGAAGACATCGCCATGCGGTCGCCGACCTCGTTCGTCTGCACAGCGTTTGCCCGTTAAACGCGTCTTCTGGAACAATGACACGTCGCCGCGCCGCGCGCGAGATCAACGAATCATTATCCCTAACGCGACGCGGTTCACGCCGTGCGCGCGAAGTTTTCGTCGAACGCATAGCCGGCTCCCCGCACCGTGCGGATCGGGTCCTGCTGGCGGCCGCGGTTGATGGCCTTGCGCAGCCGGCCGACATGGACGTCGACGGTGCGCTCGTCGATGTAGACGTCACGGCCCCAGACGCCGTCGAGCAGCTGCTCGCGCGTGAAGACGCGGCCCGCCGACTGCATCAGGAACTCGAGCAACCGGAACTCCGTCGGCCCGAGGTGGATCTCGCGGGTCTGGCGGCGGACGCGGTGCGAGCCGCGGTCGAGCTCGATGTCGCCCGCCTTCAGCACGTCGGCGACGTGCTCGGGCTTTGCACGCCGCAGCAGCGCCCGCACCCGCGCGACGAGCTCCGGCACCGAGAACGGCTTGGTGACGTAGTCGTCCGCCCCAGTCGCGAGGCCGCGGATGCGCTCCGCCTCCTCGCCGCGGGCGGTGAGCATGATGATCGGCAGCCGCTCGGTCTCCGGCCGCGAACGCAGCCGCCGGCAGAGCTCGATGCCCGACAGGCCCGGCAGCATCCAGTCGAGCAGCACGAGGTCCGGCGCCTGCTCGCGCAGCCGCGTCTCGGCCTCGTCGCCGCGGGCGACCGCCTCGACCGCATAGCCCTCGGCTTCGAGGTTGTAGGTGAGGAGCAGCGTCAGCGGCTCCTCGTCCTCGACGATCATCACGCGGGGGGTCATCCGATGCACGCCTTCCTCAGTCGAAGCTGATCGCGGCGCTGGCCAGGTCGCCCTTCGGTCGTTCGTCGGTCACGGCTTCGCCGTGCACGAGATAGTAGACCGTTTCGGCCACGTTGGTGGCGTGGTCGCCGATGCGCTCGATGTTCTTGGCGCAGAACAGCAGATGGGCGCAGAAGCCGATGTTGCGCGGATCTTCCATCATGTAGGTCAGCAGCTCGCGGAACAGCGAGTTGTAGAGGGCGTCGATGTCGCCGTCGCGCTTCCACACCTCCATCGCCCGACGCTCGTCGCGCTGGGTGTAGGCGTCGAGCACCTCCTTTAACTGCGCGAGCGTGAGGTCGGCGATGTGGGCGACGCCGCCGGCTAGCTTCGGCGGCTGGAACTGGCCTTCGAGCGCGACGACGCGCTTCGCGATGTTCTTGGCGAGGTCGCCGATACGCTCGAGATCGTTCGCGATGCGCAAAGCCGCCACGACCTCTCGGAGGTCGATCGCGACCGGCGCGCGCTTGGCGATCGTGAGAATGCCGTTCTCTTCGATTTCATGCTGCAGCCGGTCGATCGAGCGGTCCCACTCGATCACCCGCCTGGCGAGCGGGATGTCGCGGCGCAGAAGCGCCTCGATCGACTCCCCGACGAGCTTCTCGCAGAGGCCGCCCATCTCCGCGAGCTTGTCGCCAAGCGTCTGCAGGTCGGCGTCGAACGAGCTGACGATGTGGTCGGTCATTGCCATTGTCGATGTCCCCTGTCGCCGTCGGATCAGCCGAAGCGGCCGGTGATGTAGTCCTGCGTGCGCTTGTCGTTCGGGCTTGTGAAGATGCGCTCGGTCGGGCCCGTCTCGACGATGACGCCGAGATGGAAGAAAGCGGTGCGCTGCGAGACGCGCGCGGCCTGCTGCATCGAGTGCGTCACGATCACGATCGTGAAGTTCTGGCGCAGTTCGTCGATCAGCTCCTCGATCTTCGCCGTCGCGATCGGGTCGAGCGCAGAGCAGGGCTCGTCCATCAGGATGACCTCGGGGCTCACGGCGATCGCGCGGGCGATGCAGAGGCGCTGCTGCTGGCCGCCGGACAGACCGGTGCCGCCGTCCTGCAGACGGTCCTTGACCTCGTTCCAGAGGCTCGCCTTGCGCAGGGCCTGCTCGACGATCTCGTCCAGCTCGGCCTTGGAGCGGGCGAGGCCGTGGATGCGGGGTCCGTAGGCGATGTTCTCGTAGATCGACTTCGGGAACGGGTTCGGCTTCTGGAACACCATCCCGACGCGGGCGCGGAGCTGCACCACGTCGAGGCTCGGATCGTAGATGTCCTGGTCGTCGATCTTGATCGAGCCGACGACGCGGCACGAGGCGATCGTGTCGTTCATCCGGTTGATGCAGCGCAGGAACGTGGACTTGCCGCAGCCCGACGGGCCGATGAAGGCCATCACGGCGCGCTCGGGGATGTCGAGCGAGACGTCCTTCAGCGCGTGCTTTTCCGCGTAGTAGACGTTGACGTCCTTGGCGACGATCTTGGGATCGCCGGCGGGGAGCGTGGCGGAGGCCGTCGGTTTCGGCCGGGCGGCGGTCGCGGTCGCGTCCATGGGTCTTACTCCGTTGGGTCCGGTCACCAGCGGCGCTCGAAGCGCTTGCGGAGGACGATGGCGAGCCCGTTCATGACGAACAGGAAGAACAGGAGGACGAGGATGGCGGCGGAGGTCTTCGCTTGGAAGGCCACCTCCGGCAGGTCCGACCAGAGATAGATCTGGACCGGCAGCGCTGTCGTCGCCGAGGTGAAGCTCGTCGGCACGTCGACGATGAACGCCACCATGCCGATGAGGAGCAGCGGCGCGGTCTCGCCCAGCGCGTGCGCCATGCCGATGATCGTGCCGGTCATGATGCCGGGCATCGCCAGCGGCAGGGTGTGGTGAAACACCGCCTGCTGGTGCGAGGCGCCGACGCCGAGCGCGGCCTCGCGGATCGACGGGGGCACCGCCTTCAGAGCCGCGCGGCTCGCGATGATGATCGTCGGCAGCACCAGCAGGGCGAGCACGAAGCCGCCCACCACCGCCGACGACCTCGGCATCCCGAAGAAGTTCAGGAACACGGCGAGGCCGAGAAGGCCGTAGACGATCGACGGCACGGCCGCGAGATTGTTGATGTTGATCTCGATGATGTCCGTCCACCGGTTCTTCGGGGCGAACTCCTCAAGGTAGATCGCGGCGCCGACGCCGATCGGCAGGCAGATCACCAGCGTCACCGCCATCGTGAAGATGGAGCCGACGAGCGCGCCCAGAATGCCGGCCTGCTCGGCCTCGCGGCTGTCGCCCGAGGTGAGGAAGCCCCAGTTGAATCCGGTCTCGACGAGCCCCTTGGCCTTCAGCGTCTCGAGCCAGGCGATCTGCTGGTCATTGACGCGGCGGGAGTTCTCGGGGGTCTCGTACTCCAGCAGCGTCCAGGCGCCCGCCTGAGCGGCGTCCAGGCTCTTCAGCGGCGTGAGCGCCCGGCCCTCGACCCGGTCGGCGGCGAGGCTCGTGATCTTCACGATGCCGCCGTTGATCGCCAGCAGCCGGCTCGGCAGCTTCTCGTCGAGCGTCTCGGCGCCGCCCGCGTCCTTGAAGCGCGCCTCGAAGTCGGCGGCCTCGCCGGCGAGCGTCTCCATCTGGGCCTGAAGACTCTGGGCGTCGCTGTCGATCTTGGCCAGCGCGTTCTGGGCGATCGTGATCCGGGTGGCGTCGCCGCCGCCTTGCGCCTCGCGCAGCGCCAACTCGGCCGAAGGCCTGTCCGCGAGGATGCCGTCCCGCAGCGTGCGGATGCGATCCACCTCGAACCGCCGCTTGCGCGCGGTCTCGGACAGCTCGGACTTGATCTTGGCGAGATCGTTCGCGAAGGCCGGCGTCGACGTCGTCACCGCCACGTCGCCGGAGGTCGCGGAGGGCGTCGCGACGGCCTCGCCGGTCTCCTCGACGACATCGGTCACCACGCCCTTGTAGTAGAGGTCGGCGTCGTCGGAGACGAGCGCGCGGGTCTTCACCGTCCGCCCGATCTGGGCCGGATCGGCCATTACCTGCTTGCGGAGCTCGTCGGCGGCGCCGCTGGAGATCAGTCCGTTCAGCTCACGCCGGGGAGCCCGGCCGGAGACCTCCGGAAAGAAGCCCTGATAGACCTCCCGGAGCGGCTTCAGGTAGTCGCCTCGCGCGAGCGAGGCGGCCTGCCGGGACCCGTCGGGATCGACGGTCTCGGCCGTGACCGACACGTCGAGCACGAGGTGGGTGACGGTGAAGGCGGGCAGCGCCTTGGTGACGATGTCGGCGAGCAGCACCACGAGGAACAGGGCGGCGAAGGCGATCGCCCCGACGCCGTAGGCCTTGAAGCGGGCTTCCGCGCGGTAGCGCTTGCGGACCCGGGCGCGGGCTTCGTCCGCGTCCACGCGATGGCCCAAACCGGAGAGGGCGGTCATCTCAGTCATACTGCTCTCGGTATCTCTGGACGATGCGGAGCGCGATGAAGTTCAGCACCAGCGTGAAGAAGAAGAGCACGAAGCCGAGCGCAAAGGCCGAAAGCGTCTTGGCGCTGTCGAACTCCTGGTCGCCGACGAGCAGCGTCTTGATCTGCACGGTGACGGTGGTGACCGCCTCGAGCGGATTGAAGGTGAGATTGCCCGCGAGGCCGGCCGCCATCACCACGATCATGGTCTCGCCGACGGCGCGGGAGATCGCGAGCATGAAGGCGGAGACGATGCCGGGCAGGGCCGCCGGCAGGATCACCTTCTTAATGGTCTCCGACTTGGTCGCGCCCATGCCGTAGGAGCCGTCGCGCAGCGACTGCGGCACCGCGTTGATCACGTCGTCGGAGAGCGACGAGACGAAGGGGATGATCATGACGCCCATGACGAGCCCCGCCGCGAGCGCGCTCTCGGAGGCGACGTTCAGCCCCAAGGCCTCGCCGGTCGAGCGGATGAAGGGCGCGACGGTGAGGGCGGCGAAGAAGCCGAACACCACGGTGGGCACGCCCGCCAGCACCTCGAGGACCGGCTTCACGACCCCGCGGACCCGGGGGCTCGCGTACTCCGCCATGAAGATCGCGGCGAACAGGCCGATCGGGCCGGCGACCGACATGGCGATCAGCATGATCAGCGTGGTGCCCGCGAACAGCGGCACGGCGCCGAAGGCGCCCGAGGCGCCGACCTGGTCGGCGCGGATCGCGGTCTGCGGCGACCACTGCAGGCCGAACAGGAAGTCGTACCAGGGGTACTTGGCGAAGAAGCGCAGCGTCTCGAACAGCACCGAGAACACGATGCCGACCGTGGTCAGCACCGCGACCGCCGAGCAGGCGATCAACAGCACCTTCACGAAGCGTTCGACGCCGTTGCGGGCGCGGAACTGCGGCTCGAGCTGGCGCGCGCCCCAGGCGAAGCCGATCAACGCCAGGCCGAGGCCGACGATCAGCAGCGCCCATTCGGAGAGCCCGCGCCACAGCGCGTAGGTCTCGCCCGCGGCGCGGACGCCGGGCGCGACCTCGTTGGTCTGCACGCCGTCGGCGACCAGGAGGATCTCTCGGAGCCGGGAGGCGTAGGCGAGCCCGTCGGCGGGCGCGAGATCCGCCGGCAGCGCCGACATGCCAGCCCACTCCACGACGCGGTGGGCGAAGACGAGCCAGAGGATGAACCAGAGCAGCATCGGCGCGATGGCCGACACCGCGAGATAGGCGCCGTGGTAGCTCGGCAGCGAGTGCATGCGCGACGCGCCGCCGGCCATGGCGAAGGTGACGCCCTTTTGCCGCCCGACGACGTAGGCGCCGGCCGCCACGAGGACGAGGCCGAGGAGGTAGATGAGGGTCATCCGACGATGGCTCCGCCCGTAGGCTCGGAGGGGAAACGGTAGGTCTCAAACGGACGCGACGCCGGATCGCTCGATCCGGCGTCGCGCGAAGCGCAGCGTCAGGAAGCCGGCGCGCCGATGGTCGCGAGCTTCTTGGCCGCGTCCTCGGCGGTGGTGGCCATCTCCTTGGGGAGCGGCACAAGGCCCTTCTCCGTCAGGTAGCCTTCCTCGCCCATCGCCTTGTCGGAGGCGTACTCGCCGATGAACTCCTTGAGGCCCGGGATCACGCCCACGTGCTGCTTCTTGAAGTAGACGTAGAGGGGACGCGAGACCTTGTACGTGCCGTCGGCGATCGCCTCGAAGGTCGGGGCCTTGCCCTCGACCGTCGCGCCCTTGATCTGCGAGCCGTTCTCCTCGAGGAACGAGTACCCGAAGATGCCGACGGCCTTCGGGTTCGCCTCGAGCTTCTGGACGATCAGGTTGTCGTTCTCGCCGGCGTCGATGTAGGCGCCGTCTTCACGGATGGTCTTCCACGAGCGGTCGAACGCCTTGGCGTCGGACTTCTTCAGAGCCGCGAGGCTCTCGACCTTCTCTGCGCCCTTCTCCATCACGAGCTCCAGGAACGCGTCGCGCGTGCCGGAGGTCGGCGGGGGACCGAGGACTTCGATCTTCTCGGCCGGGAGCGACGGGTCGATGTCGTTCCAGGTCTTGTAGGGGTTCGCGACCGGCTTGCCGTCCGGGCCCGGCACTTCCTTCGCGAGCGCCAGGAAGAGCTGCTGGCGGGTCACCTTGAAGTCGGGCCCCTTCTTCGAGTTCGCGAGCACGATGCCGTCGAAGCCAATCTTCAGCTCGACGATCTCGGTGACGCCGTTCTTCTGGCAGTCGTCGAACTCGGACTTCTTGATCGCGCGCGAGGCGTTCGCGGCGTCGGGGTGACCGGCGCCGACGCCGGCGCAGAACAGCTTGAGGCCGCCGCCGGTGCCGGTCGACTCGACCACCGGGGTCTTGAACTGGCCGCCCTTGCCGAACTGTTCGGCGGCGGCGGTCGTGAAGGGATACACCGTCGACGAGCCGACGATGCGGATCTGATCGCGCGACTGCGCCTGGGCGGCGCCGGCCGCCCCGAAAACGCCCGCGAACGCAAGCGCGAGCGCGCTGGTCATCGTGAAGAGCTTCACGCTGCCTCTCCTGTGTGAGACGCCCTGTCGGACGCCGAAACCATGTCATGGAGGCGGCCCCGACGCCGAGGCGAGACCGCGCGCCCCGCGTTCGATCGCGGGGTCGAGCAGGACCCTAGCGACGCGGCATATCTCTTCTATGACGCCTGGATGACAGATGGATGACAGCCGCCGCGCCGGGCTGTTCAGCTGGCCTTGGCGAGAGCGGGCGGCGCCGGCGCGGGAACGGCCGCGGGGATCGTCACGGTGAAGGTCGCGCCCGCGCCGAGCTCGCTCTGGATCGCGAGCTGGCCGCCGTGCCGCTGCAGCACGTGCTTGACCAGGGCCAGACCGAGGCCGGTCCCGCCCTTCTCGCGGCTGTGGGACACGTCGGGCCGGTAGAACCGCTCGGTGAGACGCGGCAGATGCTCCGGCGCGATGCCCGGGCCGTAGTCCCGGACGGCCAGCCGGACGCCCTCTCCTGCGGTCGCGATCGTCACCTCGACGCGCTTGCCGTCGTCGCCGTACTTGATGGCGTTCTCGACGAGGTTCTCGACCACCCGGGTGAGTTCGTCGCGGTCGCCCGTGGCGAGCGCGGGCCCGTCCGTGAGCAGCGTCACCTCGACGCCGCGCTCCTCGGCTAGCGGGCTAAGCGCATCGACCACGTTGCGGGCGACGGCCACGACGTCGACCACGTCGCGCGGGCGCACATGGGCCTTGAGCTCGATGCGCGACAGCGAGAGCAGGTCGTCGATCAGCCGCGACATGCGGTTCGCCTGCGTGCGCATGATGGCGAGAAACTTCTCGCGGGCCACGGCGTCGTTCTTCGCCGGTCCCTGCAGCGTCTCCACGAAGCCCAGCAGCGAGGCCAGCGGCGTGCGCAGCTCGTGGCTGGCGTTGGCCACGAAGTCGGCGCGCATGCGCTCGGAGCGGCGCTGTTCGGTCAGGTCGCGAAAGGCCACGACGATCGCGGAGGGCGCCCCGTCCTCGCCGCCGGCGGACGCGACATGCGCTTCGATCCAGCGCTCGACGGGCACGCGCTCGGCGTAGGCCACAACCTGCGGACGCCGGGTCTTGGCCGCGGCCTTCACCGCCTCCAGCACCTCGGGCGCGCGCACGGCGAAGGAAATCGGGTCGCCGGCGCGGATCGCCGGCAGCGCGGCCAGAGCGTGCGCGTTGAAGGCGAGCGTCACGCCGCGCCTGTCGAGCACCACCGTCGGATCGGGGAGGCCGGACAGCAGGGTCAGCGACTGGGGGCTCACCGCCTCCGGAGCGGGCGCGGCCCGGCGCGCGGGAGCAGCGAAGCTGCGCCGGCGCGGAGCGACCACCGTCACGACGCCGATGAGGACGAAGGCCAGCAGCGCCTCCAGCGGCCGCACCCGTCCAAGCGCCGCGAAGACCATGAGCACCGCCGCCGTCGCGCCCAGCGTCCAGCCGGCGCGCGCGAGCCGCGCGGCGGGGCGGTCGGACTTGGCGGCGGGCGAAACGTCGTCGGGAAGCTGCGGCATGGGGCGGGCGATCGTGGCCTTGCGTGCGGCGTACTGGATGAATCGCAATAGGACGCCACCTGCGTGACGGCGCCAAGACATGAGGGCACCAAGACATGAGGATGCGACCTATGACGAAGAAACCCGAGGCGGGCGAGACCAAAAAGAAGACCGCCGCCGAGGCTCTGCTGGACGAGGTCGTGCCCGAGGGCGCCGGCGAAGCGCCCAAGGTCATGCTCGACGGCGTCGAGGTGGATCTCGACGCGGCCGACCTGCCCCCCAAGGTCGAGACCGGCGCCTTCCGCAGCGGCGGCTTCCCCTACGAGGAGTCCTATTCGCACAAGGCCTACAGCGAGACGCTGCGGCTCCTCCAGATTGAGCTACTCAAGCTGCAGGCCTGGGCGAAGACCGAGAACGAGCGAATCGTCGTGGTGTTCGAGGGCCGCGACAGCGCGGGAAAGGGCGGCACCATCCACCGCATCTCCCAGCACCTCAATCCGCGGAGCCTGAAGGTCGTCGCGCTCGGCAAGCCGACGCCGGTCGAGGCGGGCCAGTGGTACTTCCAGCGCTATCTGGCGGAGATGCCGACCGCGGGCGAGATCGCCCTGTTCGACCGCTCCTGGTACAACCGCGCGGGCGTCGAGCCGGTCATGGGCTTCTGCACGGCGGAGGAGACCGCCCGCTTCCTGGACGAGGCGCCGCGCGTGGAGCGCCTGCTGGTGGACGACGGCGTGCGGCTGTTCAAGTTCTGGCTGACGATCGGCCGCGAGATGCAGATCAAGCGGCTGCACGACCGCCGGCACGATCCGCTGAAGCGCTGGAAGCTCTCGCCGATCGACTACGCGGGGCTGAACCTCTGGGACAGCTTCTCCCACGCCGCCGAGCGCATGCTGGCCGCGACCCACACCGACGCGGCGCCGTGGACCGTAGTGAGGGCGAACGACAAGCGGCGTCTGCGGCTGGAGTGCATCCGCCACCTGCTGCTGAACGTGCCCTACAAGGGGCGGAACCTGAAGGCGATCGGCGGCGCCGACAGCCGCATCGTGATGGACGCCGCGGCGTTCCTGAAGGACGGCGGCGAGCACTGACCCGCGGCTTCAGCCGGAAACGAGCCGCCAGACCGTGCTGCGCTTGACGTCGGCGTCCTCGAGATCCCGGGTCACCGGCACCGTATATTCCGCGAGCGCCACGAGCCGCGAACGCGGCAGATAGCTCCTGCCGGGATCGCCAATCAGCACGGGCGCCCCGAGCGCAAGAAAGCCGTCGAGCCAGGCGAGCAGGCGCTCGCTCAGATCGCGCTCGTAGAACAGATCGCCGACGGTGACGAGATCGACGGCCGGATGCGGGCCGCCAATGAGGTCGTCGCCGGTGACGGAGACCACGACCCTGTTGGCCGCGGCGTTGATGGCGATGGCCGCCAGCGCGAAAGAGTCGACGTCGGCGCCGGTGACCTGCATCGCTCCCGCCTTCATCGCCGCGATCGCCACGAGCCCGGAGCCGCAGCCGACGTCCAGCACGCGCTTGCCCCGCACCGTCTCCGGCGTGTCCAGCAGATAGCGCGCGAGCGCCTGTCCGCCCGCCCAGGCGAAGGCCCAGAACGGCGGCGGCAGGCCGATGGCGGAGAGCTCGTCCTCGGTCTTCGTCCAGAGCGGCACGGCCTCGTCGGCGACGTGGAGCGTGATCTCGGGCGCGTGTGGAACCGGTCGTGCGCGCGTGTTGGCGCGGACGAAGGCTGCGGGGTCGCCTCGGACGGGATCGCTCAGGAGGTCAGCCCGCCCATGCGCCGCACCTCGGCCCACTCGTCCTCCGTCACCGGCTGCACCGAGAGCCGCATGGAGGTGACGAGCGCCATCTTGGAGAGCTTGTCGTTCGCCTTCACGGCGGCCAGCGTCACCGGCTGCGGCATATCCTCGACCGCGCGGATGTCCACGCACTCCCAGCGGGGATCGTCGGTCGACGAATCGTGGTGCGCGAGCTTCGCCACCTCGACGATCCCGACGACCTCCTTGCCCTCGTTCGAGTGGTAGAAGAAGCCGAGATCGCCGAGCTTCATCGCGCGCATGTTGTTGCGGGCGAGGTAGTTGCGGACGCCGGTCCACTCGGTCCCGTCGCGTCCCGCCGCCTTCTGCTGCTCCCACGACCAGGCGTCGGGCTCGGACTTGAACAGCCAGTAGGCCATGGGGAGGTCACCTCTTCGCGGTTTCGACGGTCGTCACAGGGTCGACGACCGAACTGGAGCGCGTGCTTCGAGACGGCCCTTCAGACCTCCTCAGCATGAGGAGGTGGAAGCTGAAGGAAAATCAAACTGCCTCATGCTGAGGAGCCGTCCGCCAGGACGGCGTTTCGAAGCACGCACTCGGCCAGAAAGCCTCATCGCTCTCTTCGAGGCCAGCGCCTCCGCCGTCAAGCCTCGGCCCTGAGCGGGCGGGCGAGCAGGCCTTCGATCGCCGCGGCGACGCTGACGCGGCCGGCGACGACCTCGGCGACGGCGGCCGAAATCGGCATCTCGACGCCGTGCGCGGCCGCGAGCGCGACCAGCGCTTCGGCGGTCGCGGCGCCCTCCGCCAGCTTGTCGGGCGGCGCCTCGCCGCGGCCGAGCGCCTGGCCGAGCGCGAAATTGCGCGACTTCGACGATGTCGCGGTGAGCACCAGATCGCCGAGGCCGGACAGCCCCGCCAGCGTCTCAGGCCTCGCGCCGAGCGCCGCCCCCAACCGCGACAGCTCCGCGAAGCCGCGCGCGATCAGCGCCGCGACGGCGCTCGCGCCGAGACCGCGGCCCTCCGCCGCGCCGGCGGCGATGGCGAGCACGTTCTTCGCCGCGCCGCCGAGCGCGACGCCGGTCATGTCGGTGGTGTGGTAGGGGCGGAAGCTGCGGGTGGCGAGCCGAGCGGCGAGCGCCGCCGCGAGCGTCTCGTCGGACGCGGCCAGCGTCACGGCCGTGGGCAGGCCCCGCGCTACGTCGTCGGCGAAGCTCGGGCCCGACAGCAGCGCATGCCCGAAGCCAGGAAGCGTCTCGGACAGGACCTGCGGCGGGAGGGCGTGCGCGCCGCGCTCCACGCCCTTGGCGCAGGCGACCACGATCGCTCCCGGCTTCAGGCGCGGCGCAAGATCTCGCGCGACCGCCCGCAGGGTCTGCATCGGCGTGACGAGCAGGACGACGTCCTCGCCGCCGACCGCGTCGAGGTCGGCGGTCGGCGCCACGCCGTCGTGGAGCGCGACGCCCGGCAGCCGGCGGGCGTTGACGCGGGCCGCCGCGACCTCCGCCATCGCCGCGGCGTCCCGGCCGATCAGCGGGGTGCAGCCGCCGCAGGCCTCGGCCGCGACATTGGCGAGCGCCGTGCCCCAGGCGCCGGCGCCGACGACCGCGACGCTCACGCCTTGGCTCCGGGCGCGGCGGAGGCGGCGTCCAGCGGCCAGCGCGGACGCGGCGCGAAGTCGAGATCGTCGACGAGGCCCAGCGCCAGCCGCTCGGCGCCGGCCCAGGCGATCATCGCGCCGTTGTCGCCGCAGAGCGCGAGCGGCGGCGCGACCATGGGCACGCCGAGGTCGCCGGCCAGACCCTGCAGAGCCTGCCGGATCGGGCCGTTGGCCGCGACGCCGCCGGCGACCACCAGCGCGCTCGGGGGCCCGAAGCGCTCCGTGAACGCGCGGGCGCCGGCCCGCGTGCGGTTCGCGACCACGTCCACCACCGCGGCCTGGAAGCTGGCGCAGAGATCGTCGACGTCGCTCTCGCTCAGGGGCGCGGTCCGCTCCGCCTCGAGCCGAACGGCGGTCTTGAGGCCGGAGAGCGAGAAGTTGGGCTCGGCCCGGCCGTGCATGGGCCGCGGGAATGCGAAGCGCGCGGGGTCGCCGTTCGCCGCTCGAAGCTCGACCTGAGGGCCGCCGGGATAGCCGAGGCCCAGCATCTTCGCGACCTTGTCGAAGGCCTCCCCCAGGGCGTCGTCGAGCGTCGCGCCAAGGCGCAGGTATCGGCCAACGCCAAGCACCGCCAGCAGCTGGGTGTGCCCCCCGGACGCGAGCAGCAGAAGATAGGGAAAGGCGACGCCGTCGGTGAGCCGCGCGGTGAGCGCGTGGGCTTCCAGATGGTTCACGGCCGAAAACGGCTTGTCCGCCGCGAGCGCCAGCGCCTTGCCCGCCGTCAGGCCGACGATGACGCCGCCCACGAGGCCCGGACCTGCGGCGGCCGCGACGCCGTCGAGCCCGCCGAGCGTCAGGCCGGCGTCGGCCAACGCCTTGGCCACCACCCCGTCGAGCGCGTCGATGTGGGCGCGCGCCGCGATCTCCGGCACCACGCCGCCGAAGGCCGCGTGCGCCTTGAACTGCGCCCGCACCACATTGGACAGCACCTCGCCCGGCCCCTCGCCGCTGCGCCGCACGACGGCGGCGGCGGTCTCGTCGCAGGTGGTCTCGATGCCGAGGACGAGCATGGGGCTCAAACGGTCTCCGAAGGGGGAGGGCCAGACATAGCGGGCGAGGCCGCGTTGCGCCATGGGACCCATCGCCGTCATGGTCCGGCTTGACCGGACCATCGATGTCCGACGTCGCTCGCGATCCGCTCAGCTCTCGCCGACCTCCAGCACCGCGCGCAGCCGCCCCCTGTTCAGCGCCAGCCACTGCAGCGCGATCAGCAGGTAGGCGTTGCTCGCGACCGGGCTCTCGATCGCCTTGATCGCGGCGTCGATCGGGACCGCGAACGGGCGGGTCAGCTCGCGCTCGTCGGCCGCGCCGGCGTGTTCGGGCAACGCGCTGGCGTCGACGGACGCGAGGAACAGCGTGGCGTGCTCGTCGACGATGCCGGGCGTCGGCAGGAAGGTCAGCAGCGGCTTCGACAGAGCGAGCGCGACGAGGCCGGTCTCCTCCGTGAGTTCGCGGCGCGCGGCGAAGGCCGCGTCCTCGCCCGGCTCCATGCGGCCGGCGACGATCTCGACGAGGTCGCCCTTGCCGGTCGCGAGCGCGGCCGGCGCGCGGAACTGGCGGATGAGCACGATCTCGTCGCGGGCGAGGTCGACCGCGATCACCCCCACGCACGGCCCTGCGCGCAACACCTCGCGCTCCTGCACGACGACGCCGCGGCCGGGGGCCTCCGGCAAGGTAGCGCGCCAGAGCTCCAGCCGGCGGTAGCCGTCGTGCAGCAGCGTCGGCCCCTCGAACGCCACGTCGGCGACCCGGGCGGCCAGAATGTCGTCGTCGGCCACGTCGTCGCTCACTGGGCCACGGCTTCGGGTTCGCGGGCCTCGAGGTCGAAGGCGGCGGCCAGCAGGGCGCGGGTGTAGTCGGTCTTCGGCTGCGCGAACACCTCCGCCGCCGGCCCGTGCTCCACCACCTTGCCGTTGCGCATGACGACCAGATCGTTCGCGAGCGCGCGCACCACCTTGAGGTCGTGGCTGATGAACAGGAAGGAGAGCTTCCGCTTGGCCTGCACGGCGCGCAGCAGATCGACGATCTGCGCCTGCACCGACATGTCGAGCGCCGAGGTCGGCTCGTCCAGCACGATGAAGGCGGGCTCGAGCGCGAGCGCGCGGGCGATGGCGATGCGCTGGCGCTGGCCGCCGGAGAACTCGTGCGGGTAACGGTCGAGCGCGTCCGCGCCGAGCCCGACGTCCGCCAGCGCCTTGGTGGCCGCCTCGCGCCGCGCCGCAGGCTTCAGCCGCGACCCCTGCACGTCGAGGCCCTCGGTGACGATGTCGACCACCGTCATGCGCGGGCTGAGCGAGCCGTAGGGGTCCTGGAACACGATCTGCATGTCCGCCCGGAGCGGCCGCATCGCCGCCGCGGTGAAGCCCTCGATCGCCTGGCCTAGATAGGCGATGCGCCCTTCGCTCGCGATCAGCTTCAGGATCGCGAGGCCGAGCGTCGTCTTGCCCGACCCGCTCTCCCCGACGACGCCCAGCGTCTGGCCTTCCCGGACGGTGACGGAGACGCCGTCCACCGCCTTCACATGGCCCACCGTCTTGCGCAGCAGCCCTCGCTTGATCGGGAACCAGACCTTCAGGTCCGCGACCTCGACGATGGCGCGCGCCGCCGGGTCGAGCGGCGGCGGCGCGCCCTTGGGTTCGGCCGCAAGCAGCTTGCGGGTGTAGGCGTGTTGGGGCGCGGCGAACACCTGGGGGGTCCCGCCCTGCTCGACGATCTTGCCCGCGGTCATGACGCAGACGCGGTCGGCGATGCGCCGCACGATGCCGAGATCGTGGGTGATGAACAGCATGGCCATGCCGAGCCGGCCCTGCAGCTCCTTCAACAGCGCAAGGATCTGCGCCTGCACCGTCACGTCGAGCGCGGTGGTGGGCTCGTCGGCGATCAGCAGGTCCGGCTCGTTCGCCAGCGCCATGGCGATCATGACGCGCTGGCGCTGGCCGCCCGAGAGCTGGTGGGGATAGGCGTCCAGCCGCTCGGCTGCGTCCGGGATGCCGACCTGGTCGAGTAGCTCCAGCGTCCGCTCCCGGCACTTGGCCGTCGACCAGCCGCGATGGACCTTCAGCACCTCGCCCACCTGCCGCTCAATGGTGTGGAGCGGGTTGAGCGAGGTCATTGGCTCCTGGAACACCATGGTGATGTCCGCGCCCCGCACCTTGCGCAGCTCCCGCTCGGAGGCCTTCAGCAGGTCGCGGCCCTTGAACAGGACCTCCCCGGAGGGATGCCCCGCGGCGGGGTAGGCCAGCAACCGCACGATCGAGAGCGCCGTAACCGATTTTCCCGACCCGCTCTCGCCGACGATCGCCAGCGTCTCGCCCTTAGCGAGGTCGAACGACACCCGGTCGACCGCGAGCGTCCGCCCGCCCTCGCGGGCGAAGTCGACGGAGAGGTCGCGGACGGAGAGCAGCGGAGCGTCGGTCATCGGAAGGTCTTCCGCGGGTCGAAGGCGTCGCGCACGGCCTCGCCGACGAAGATCAGCAGCGACAGCATCAGCGCGATCACCACGAAGCCCGAGATGCCGAGCCAGGGCGCCTGCAGGTTGGACTTGCCTTGGGCCAGCAGTTCGCCGAGCGACGGCGAGCCCGGCGGCAGGCCGAAGCCGAGGAAGTCGAGCGCGGTCAGCGTGGTGATCGAGCCCGACAGGATGAAGGGCATGAAGGTCAGCGTCGCCACCATCGCGTTCGGCAGCAGGTGGCGGAACATGATGGCGCGGTTCGAGACGCCAAGCGCCCGGGCCGCGCGGACGTATTCGAAGTTGCGGCCGCGCAGGAATTCGGCTCGCACCACGCCCACGAGCGCGGTCCAGGAGAACAGCAGCAGGATCCCGAGCAGCACCCAGACGTTCGGCGCCAACACCGAAGACAGGATGATCAGCAGGTAGAGCGTCGGCACCGAGGTCCAGATTTCGATGAACCGCTGGAAAGCCAGGTCGATCCAGCCGCCGAAATAGCCCTGCACGGCGCCCGCCAGCACGCCGATGACCGACGACAGCACCGCGAGCGCGAGGCCGAACAGCACCGACAGCCGGAAGCCGTAGATCAGCCGGGCCAGCACGTCGCGGCCCTGGTCGTCGGTGCCGAGCCAGTTCCATTCGAGGTCGGCGCAGGTCTTCGCCTTGGGCGCGGCTCCCGCTTGCGTCGGCGCGGCGTCACCCTCGGGCGTGCGGCCGACGGAGGCCTTCGAGCATTGCTCGTCGGTCAGCATCCACGTGGGCGCCGAGGGCGCAGGCGTGGGCAGGTTGAGGTTGATGGTGCGATAGGAGTAGCGCACCGGCGGCCAGATCATGTAGCCGCCGCCGTCCTTGATCAGCTTCTGGAGATAGGGGTCGCGGTAGTCCGCCTCGGTCTCGAACTCCCCGCCATAGGCGGTCTCGGCGTAGGTGACGAGCGCCGGCACGAAGAAGGCGCCGTCGTGCTTCACGAGGAACGGCTTGTCGTTCGCGATGAACTCCGCGAACAGCGTGACCACGAACAGCAGCAGGAACAGCACGAGCGACCAGCACCCGCGCCGGTTCGCCTTGAAGTTGGCGAGCCTGCGCCGGTTGATCGGCGACAGCCGTCCGCGCGGGACGGCGGGCATCGGCGGCGCGCCGGGCGTGGGCGGCGGAGCGGCGATCGCAGCGTCGGTCATGCGCACGTCCCTCGCGGCGAAGGGCGCGACGTCGCCGCCCCCGGCCCCTCCCCGCAAGGGGGAGAGGGGAGGACCGCGCGGCGTATTCGGCCGTTCGCTCGCATCACGTCTCCCGCGTCTCGAAGTCGATGCGGGGATCGACCCACATGTAGCTGAGGTCCGAGATCAGCGAGACCACGAGGCCGAGCAGCGAGAAGATGTAGAGGCTGGCGAACACCACGGCGTAGTCGCGATTCACGATCGACTCGAAGCCGAGCAGGCCGAGCCCATCCAGCGAGAAGATGGTCTCGATCAGCAGCGCGCCGGTGAAGAACGCGCCGATGAAGGCGCCGGGGAAGCCCGCGATCAGCAGCAGCATCGCGTTGCGGAACACATGGCCGTAGAGCACCTGGTTCTCGCTCAGGCCCTTCATCCGCGCGGTCTGGACATACTGCTTGCGGATCTCGTCGAGGAACGAGTTCTTGGTCAGCAGCGTGGTGGTGGCGAAAGCCGAGATGCCGAGCGCGATCAGCGGCAGCGTCAGGTGCCAGAAGTAGTCGACGATCTTCCCCCACAGCGAGAGCTGATCCCAGTTGTCGGAGGTGAGGCCCCGCAGCGGGAACCAGTCGAGGAAGGTGCCGCCGGCGAACAGCACCACCAGCAGGATGGCGAACAGGAAGCCCGGGATCGCGTAGCCGATCACGATTACGGTCGAGGTCCAGACGTCGAAGCGCGAGCCGTCGCGGATCGCCTTGGCGACGCCGAGCGGCACCGAGATCAGATACGAGATCAGGGTCATCCACAGGCCGAGCGAGATCGACACCGGCATCTTCTCGAGGATGAGGTCGATCACATCGATGTCGCGGAAGTAGCTGCGGCCGAAATCGAAGCGCGAGTAGTCCCAGACCATCTTTACAAAGCGCTCGTGCGCCGGCCGGTCGAAGCCAAACTGCTTCTCAAGTTGCTTGATGAAGGCCGGGTCGAGCCCCTGCGCGCCGCGGTACTTCGACGTCACAGGGTCGTTGGAGACCGAGCGCTGCGTCGGCGACAGATCATTACCCGAGCCGCCCGAGAACCGGTCGGTGGCGTTGGTCCCTTGCCCCGTGACCTCCGCGATCACTCGCTCCACCGGGCCGCCTGGCGCGAACTGGATGATGACGAAGGAGACCAGCATGATCCCGAGGATCGTGGGCACGATCAGCAGCAGACGGCGTGCGACGTAAGCGAGCATGCGGCGTCAGGCCCTCGTCGCAAGAATTGAGGCGCGGGTTTTCACCTCTCCCCATTGGGGAGAGGTCGGCCCGCAGGGCCGGGTGAGGGGGCTCGCCTCATGCAGGAGCGGTCGAAGCCCCCTCACCCGCGCGGCTTCGCCTCGCGACCTCTCCCCGACGGGGAGAGGTGAAGGCCCGCGCGCTACTTCGAAAGGCGCCGGCTTCCGCGGAGAAAGCGACGATGCCTCCGCCCGCACGTGCGCCGGCCGACCTAACGCGCTCACGCCTTCACCCCCGCCTTCGCCGCCCTGTCCGCGTCCCACCACCAGGTCTCCAGCGTCCCGCGCGTGAAGCGCGGCTTCTCCGGCGGATGGCCGTAGGCGTCCCAGTAGGCGAGCGTGTGCGTGTCCTTGTACCAGGCGGGGACCCACAGGCGCAGCGCGCGCAGCACGCGGTCGAGCGCGCGGGCCGCGACGTGCAGCTCGTCCCGGCTCTTGGCCGCGATCATGGCCTCGATCAGCGCGTCGACGGCCGGGTTCGCCAGGCCCGAAAGGTTCTGGGAGCCCGGCAGATTGGCGGATTCCGAAGCGTAGACCTGCCGCAGGCCTTCGCCCGGCGTCGGGTCCATGCTCATGCGGCGGCTGACGACGTCGAAGTCGAAGCTGTTGGTGCGGCTCTGGTACTGAGCCGGGTCCACCTGCCGGATGGTCGCCTCGACGCCGAGAACCTTCAGGTTCTTGATGAAGGAATTGAGGTGGGGTTCGAACGAGGGCTCGAACTCCAGGAACTCGATGGTCAGCGCTTCTCCGCCGGCGTTCACCGCGCGGCCGTCCTTGATGGCCCAGCCGGCCTCGCGCAGCAGCCGCGCGGCCTCGCGCAGCCGTGTGCGATCCTGGCCCGAGCCGTCCGAGACCGGGGGAACGACCGGCTCTCCGAGCGCCTCGTCCGGAATCGTGCCGCGGAACGGCTCGAGCAGCGCGAGCTCCGCGCCTTCGGCGGGCCCCGTCGCCATCATCTCCGGCGCGCCCTGGAACACCGAGACGGTGCGCTTGTATGCGCCGAACATCAGGTTCGCGTTCATCCACTCGAAGTCGAAGGCGAGCGCGATCGCGGCCCGTGTGCGCGGGTCCTGGAACTTCGCACGGCGCAGATTGAACCAAAGCCCCTGCGCGCCCGAGGGGGTGAGGTCCGGCAGCGTCTCGCGCCGGACCTTGCCCTCGCGCACGGCCGGGAAGTCGTAGCCGGTCGCCCAGACGCGGGAGGTGAACTCCTCCCGGAACAGATAGGCGCCGCCCTTGAACGCCTCGAACGCAATCGCGCGGTCGCGGAAGAACTCGTAGCGCAGGGCGTCGAAGTTCCACTGGCCGGCGTTGACCGCGAGGTCCTTCGCCCACCAGTCGGTGACGCGCTCGAAGGTGATGGCGCGGCCGGGCACGACGCGGCCGACCTTGTAGGGGCCTGAGCCGAGCGGCGCCTCCATGCCGGCGGCCTCGAAATCGCGGGTGGCGTACCAGGCCTTGGAGAAGATCGGCAGCGACGCCAAGGTCAGCGGCAAGTCGCGGGTGCGCTTCGGCGACAGGCGCAGGACCACCACGTCCTCAGCCTCGACCTCGACCGATTCCAGGTCGCGGATCGCCTGGGCGATCAGCGGGTGGCCCTTGGCTTTCAGCGTCTCGAACGACCACGTCACGTCCTCGGCGGTGAGGCGTGAGCCGTCGTGGAAACGCGCCTCGGGGCGCAGGCGGAAGCGGAAGGCGAGGCCGTCGCCGGACACCGCGACCGACTTCGCGACCAGCCCGTAGAGCGCGTCCGGCTCGTCGAAGGCGCGCGCCATCAGCGTGTCGAAGGTGAGCTGCATGCCCTGCGCGCCGTCGCCCTTCAGGATGAAGGCGTTCAACGTGTTGAAGGTCGAGAAGCTCTGGTTGAGCGCCGTGGTCGAGGGCGTCTGGGAGAACGAGCCGCCCTTCGGCGCATTCGCTCGCACATAGTCGAAGGCGGTGAAGTCGCGCGGGTATTTCAGGTCGCCGAAGGCCGAGAGGCCGTGGCGCTCGGGGCCGAACGCCTTTGGATCGCCCTCGACGGCGGTCGCCGCCGCCGGCGCGCCCTCGGTCTGGGCGCGCGCGGCGCGCGGGAACATCCCGAACGCCGCGGCCGCGCCGGCGTAGGCCATCACGGCGCGACGTGAGACGCGCGCTCTTCCCTTCTCCCGTTGCGGGAGAAGGTGGACGGCGGCGTCAGCCGACGGCCGGATGAGGGGTCGTGGGGGACATCCTGAACCGTGGGAGGTTGTGCCGGACGACCCCTCACCCCAACCCTCTCCCGCAAGGGGAGAGGGGGACGGCGACGTCGCGTCTTTTCCTGAAATGGCGCCGCCACGGTCGCCCCGTCGCTTCCTCACGAACGCCCCCCCGTGGCCTTCGCCTTCTCCGCGTCCCACCACCAGACGGTGGGGAACAGCGCGCCGCGCGGCGGCAGGTTGTCGGGCCGCGCGAAGCGGTTCCAGCGGGCGGTGCGGTCTTCGAGGCTGGTGAACTGCGGCACGACGTAGTTGTGCGCCAGCAGCACGCGGTCGAGCGCCTTGGTGGCGGCGGTCAGCTCTTCGCGGTCCTTGGCGAAGATGATCTTGTCGATCAGCGCGTCGATCCCGGCGTCCTTGATGCCGACGAAGTTCTGCGAACCCGGCCGGTCGGCGGCCGCGGAACCCCATTGGTCGCGCTGCTCGTTGCCGGGCGACAGGGACTGGCCCCAGCCGACCGTCACCATGTCGAAGTCGAAAGCGCGGATGCGGTTGATGTACTGGCTGTCGTCGAGCAGCCTCTGGCGCACCTCCACGCCCAGGCGCTCCAGCGCCGGCGCGTAGAAGCTCAGGATCCGCTCCTGGCTTGGGTCGCGGTAGATGAACTCGACCGTCATGCGCTCGCCGGTCGCGGCGTTCACGAGCTTGCGGTCCTTCACCTCCCAGCCGGCCTCGCGCAGCAGGCGCAGCGCCTCGCGCAGGTTGGCGCGGGTTGCGTCCGCAGATCCGCCGACGGGATTGGCGTAGGGCGCGGTGAAGACCTTCGGCGGGACTTTGTCCTTCACGCTCTCAAGGATCTCGCGCTCCTTGCCCTCGGGCAAGCCCTTCGAAGCCAGCTCCGTGCCGTAAAAGTAGCTGTCGATCCGGACGTATTGCCCGAACATGATGGTCTTGTTGATCTCTTCGAAGTCGAAGGCGAGGTTGAAGGCCCGGCGCACCCGCGGATCCTTGAACTTGTCGCGCCGCAGGTTGAAGGCGTAGCCCTGCATCCGCCCGGACTGGCTGTCCTTGAAGGTCTCGAGGGTCACGCGCTTCTCGGCCACGGCGGGGAACTGGTAGGCCGTCGCCCAGTTCTTGGCGCTGTTCTCCTCGCGCCAGTCGTACTGGTCGCCCTTGAACGCCTCCACGAGCACGGTGGAATCGCGGAAATAATCGAACCGCAGCTCGTCGAAGTTGTTCACGCCCTTGCGGACGTTGAGATCCTTCGCCCAGTAGGTGGCGACGCGCTCGTACGAGATCCAGCGGCCCGGCGCGAAGTCCTTCACGCGGTACGGCCCGGAGCCGACCGGTTTTTCGAGCGTGCCGTCCTCGATGTTCCGCTTCCGGCCCTGGGCGTCGGTCCCTTCCCACCAGGCCTTCGGCAGCACCTGCAACTGGCCCATGATCTGCGGCAGCTCGCGGTTGCCGGGGCCGGAGAAGGTGAAGGTGACCTCGCGCTCGCCGGTCTTTTCGCCCTTCGTCACGTCCTGATAGTAGAAGCCCATCATCGGGTTGACGCGCTTCAGCGTCTCGAACGACCAGATCACGTCCTCGGCAGTGACGGGCGAGCCGTCGTGGAACTTCGCCTCGGGGCGCAGCCGGAAGGTGACGGACGACCAGTCCGCGGGATGCCGCACGCTCTCGGCGATCAGCCCATACTCCGTTGCCGGCTCGTCCAGCGCATCGGTCATCAACGTGTCGTAGAGCAGCGCCGCGCCGGCCGCCGGATTTCCCTTGCGGATGAACGGGTTGAGGCTGTCGAACGTCCCCTGCGTCGCAAGCCGCGCGGCGCCGCCTTTGGGCGCGTCGGGGTTGACGTAATCGAAATGCGGAAAGCCCGCCGGGTACTTCACGTCGCCGAACAGCGAGAGCCCGTGCTTCCAGACGTCCGCCGCGGGCGCCGCCGGGGTCATCGGCGCTGCAGGCTCCTGGGCGTGGGCTGCGGAACCGAGCGCGAGGCTCGCGACGAGAACGGCGGCGGACAGGCGGAACGTCATCGGCGGGCGTGGTCCTCTGCAACGCGTCTGGGCGCGGGCGCCCACGGATTATGTCGCGAGAGGAGGCGGCTTAAAGGCGAGCGTCAAGGCCGCGCGCGATCATGACGCCGTGACGGCCGCTCGGCCGACATGGAAAGGCCGGGCGCGAGGCCCGGCCTTTCCATGAGGCGTCAGCCTCGGAGCGTCACTTCGGCTGTTCGGCCGGAGGGGTCGCGCCCGGCTGTCCCGGCGCAGCGCCCTCCTGCGGCGCCGGAGCGGCTTCGGCCGGAGCCGCGGGCTTGGCGTCGCCCCCGCCCGCGGCGCCGAGATCGACCGGCGCGTCGGAGTTCTTGTTGAGGTAGGCGATCAGAGCCGCGCGCTCCTCGGGGCTCTTGATGCCAGCGAAGGCCATCGAGGTGCCGGGGACGTAGGCCTTGGGGCTCTCGAGCCAGTGGCCGAGGTTGTCGACGTCCCACACCTTGTCCGACGTCGCCTTCATCGCGGCGGAGTAGCCGAAGCCCTCCATGTGCGCGTGCTTCAGCCCGACGATGCCGTAGAGGTTCGGGCCGGCCTTGGCCGGGCCGCCCTTGTCGAAGGAGTGACAGGCGCCGCACTTCTTCGCGACCGCCTCGCCCTTCTTCACGTCGGCCGCCGCGACCAGCGCCTTGAAGTCGCCGCCGCCTGCCGCCGGAGCGGCCGCTCCCTTGTCGCCGCCCGCGGCCGCGGGCTTTGCGCCTTCCGCCGGCGCCGCCGGGAGCGGCTGCGGGCTGTCGGAGTTCTTGTTGAGATAGGCGAGCAGGTTCGCCCGCTCCTCGGGATTCTTGATGCCGGCGAAGGCCATCGAGGTGCCGGAGATGTAGCCCTTCGGGTTCTCGATCCAGTGGTCGAGGTTCGCGAAGTCCCAGGTCTTGTCGGTCGTGGCCTTCATCGCCGCGGAGTAGCCGAAGCCCTCCATGTGCGCATGCTTCAGCCCGACGACGCCGTAGAGGTTCGGACCGGCCTTGGCCGCGCCGCCCTTCTCGAACGAGTGGCAGGCGCCGCACTTCTTCGCGACGGCCTCGCCCTTGGCCGGATCGGCCTTGGCGAGCCTGGCCTCGATCGGAGCCGCGGCCGCAGCCCCGCCGCCCGCCTCGCCGCCGCCGGACTCGTCCAGCGCGGCCACTTCGTAGCCCGGCTTCTCGGGTTCGTGCTGGCCAAAGACAAGGCCCGCCACCGCGTTGAGCGTCAGCGTCACGGTCAAGGCGCCAAGCACGGCGCCGGCGATCTTGTTCAGCTCGAACGAGTCCATCTTTCCTCCGCGATCGGCGGCGGCTTCGCTCCGCGCCGTTTTTTGGCCATTTCCAGAAACTTGCGTCAACGCGCGGAGAAACCACGCCGTTCAGCATGTCGGGGCGGGAGGACGCTACCCGCTTTTGCGGAACCGCTGCAACTCGGCTATCACGCCGCCGCCATCATTATTCGCGGCCCGCGAGGGCCTTTAGCGGCCATTCCGCCGTCCGAGCGCCGAACATTTCCCGATGCCGACCCTTCGAAACCATCCGCGCCCGCTGGTCCTCGTCCCGGCCCGCCTCGCCGCCACCCGCCTGCCCAACAAGCCGCTTGCGGACATCCACGGCGAGCCCATGATTCTCCACGTGTGGCGACGCGCGGTGGAGGCTGGCGTCGGCCCCGTCGTGGTGGCCACCGACTCCGAGGAGGTGCGCGACGTGATCGTCGCCGCGGGCGGCCAGGCGGCGATGACCAGGGCCGATCACGCCTCCGGTTCGGACCGCATCCACGAGGCCTTGGGGGTGGTCGATCCGGACCGGGATTTCGACGTAATCGTGAACGTGCAGGGCGACCTGCCGACGCTCGACCCCGCCGTCGTGCGCGCCAGCCTGCTGCCGCTGCAGGATCCCGAGGTCGACATCGCGACCCTCGTCGCCGAGATCGTGCGCGACGAGGAAAAGACCGCGCCGAGCGTGGTGAAGATGGTGGGCGCCGAGATCGCGCCCGGCCGCTTCCGCTGCCTCTACTTCACCCGCGCCACCGCGCCGACCGGTCCCGGGCCGCTCTACCACCACATCGGCCTCTACGCGTACCGCCGGGCGGCGCTCGAACGCTTCGTGAAGCTGCCCCCGTCGCCGCTGGAGACGCGGGAGAAGCTGGAGCAGCTCCGGGCGCTGGAGGCCGGCATGCGCATCGACGCGGTCAAGGTCGACACCGTGCCGCTCGGCGTCGACACGCCGGAGGATCTCGAGCGCGCCCGCACGCTGCTGATCCACGCCGCGGAGGGCGTTCCGTCGTGACCCCCAATCCCGTCATCGCCCGCGAGGGCCGCATCGCCTACCAGGGCGAGCCCGGCGCGAACTCGCACATGGCGGCGGCCGAGGCCTATCCCGAGATGGACGCCCTCCCCTGCCGCACCTTCGAGGACGCGCTCGCCGCGATCGCTTCGGGCGAGGCGGCGCTCGGCATGATCCCGATCGAGAACTCCGCAAACGGGCGGGTGACCGACATCCATCACCTGATGCCGAACGCCGGCCTGCACATCGTCGGCGAGTTCTTCATGCCGATCCACCACCAGCTGGTGGGTGTGCGCGGGGCGACGCTCGGCACGCTGAAAAGCGTCCAGAGCCACGTCCAGGCGCTCGGGCAGTGCCGGAAGCTGATTCGCTCGCTCAAGCTCGAAGCGATCGTCGGGGCGGACACGGCGGGCTCCGCCCGCGAGATCGCCGAGGCCGGCGACCCGACCCGGGCGGCGCTCTCCTCGCGGCTCGCGGCCGAGATCTACGACCTCGACGTGCTGGCCGAGGACGTGGAGGACGAAGCCAACAACACGACGCGCTTCGTCGTGCTCGCGCCGGAGGCGCAGCCCGCGCCGCGCGGCGGCGACCTCACCGTGACGACCTTTGTCTTCCGGGTGCGCAACATTCCGGCCGCGCTTTACAAGGCGCTCGGGGGCTTCGCCACCAACGGCGTCAACATGACGAAGCTCGAGAGCTACCAACTCGACGGCGCCTTCACGGCGACCCAGTTTTACGCCGACGTCGAGGGCCACCCCGACGATCCGGCGCTCGCCCGGGCGCTGGAGGAGCTCGCCTTCTTCTCGACCGAGCTAAAGATCCTCGGCGTCTACCCCGCGCACGAGTTCCGGGTCGCCAAGCGCGCCGCGGAGTAGCCTGGTCGGGCTTTTCTCCGGCGCGACGCCCTAGGGCGCGCTCAGCCGCAACGCGTTGAGGAAGCGGGGATCATAACCGCCCTGCCCGTCGTCGACGCCGTAGGGGCCGCGGCTCGGCACCCAGAGCGTCCATCCCCAGCCCCGGGTCTCGACCACGCGGGTCACGGCCTCGAGCCAGGCGGCGCGCGACGCGACGTCGTCGGCGAGGCCGTCCGCCTTCGAGGCGCCGAACTCCGTCAGCACGATGCGCTCGGGCGGAATGTTGCGGCCGCGGCGCCAGCGCTCCAGCGCGTCGAACTGCATGCGCACCTTCGTCGCGTCCCACTTCTCGACGAAGTAGTAGCGGATCGCCGCCTGGGCCTCGAGGATCAGCGCGGGTCGGCCGAGGCCGCGTTCGACCGCGCGGGCGAGCACGACGTCGAGCCGGTCGGGAGCGGCCGGGAACGGGAGGCCGGCGATCAGCGGCATGATCGGCAGCGTCCAGGTGCTGCCCTGGTGCGTGAACAGGAACGGCTCGTAGAAATGCACGCTGACGAGAGTCTTGGGGTCCGCCAGCAGCGCGTCGCCGACGCCGCCCAGTCCCTCGATCTTGGACCAGCACCCGCCGGTGACGAACAGCAGCAGGTCGGGGGCTTCCGTCCGGATCCGCGCGACAAGACGCTCCTGGTAGGCGGTCCAGTCGAGCTTGCCTTCGGCCACGCAGGCCTGCTGCGGCTCGTTCATGGCTTCGAGCGCGATCCGCCCCCGTCGGTTCTTGAGGATCCGGGCGACGCGACCGACGACCTCTGTGTAGCGCTTGAACCGCGGACCTTCGAGCCCGTCGAGCTGGTCCTCCGGGATCTGGCCGTTGAGGCCCGGCGCGGTCAGCGTGACGATGACGCCGAGCTTCTCCCGGCGGAAACGATCGATGAGAGCGAGGAAGGGGTCGCGGAAGGTCGCCCAGCGGGCCGAGCCGGGATCGTCGAGAAACGGACCGAGGTCGATCGTGAGCCGGACGTGGTCGAAGCCCGTCGCCGCGAAGGTGGAGGTTCGGTAGGCGTTCGCGCCGCCGTCGGGGTCTGGGTAGGGCTCTGCGGCGTAAGCCCCGTCGACCACCCGCGGGAACAGGTAGATGTCGGGCAGCCCGGCTCCCTTGCCGAACAGGGGCTCGGCCTGCGCCGGAACCAGCGCCAGCGCAAAGAGGGCGACGACGAGGGCGAGGACGCGGATCACCATGGCGGCGCCGGGAGATCCCGTCCCTCGAGCAGTTCCATGTACTGGGCGCTCATGCGCTCCCGGGCGTAGCGCCGGGAGACTTCGTCGGCGAAGGCGGCGCGGCGCTCGGTCGAGGCCGGCGTCGCGAGCGCCTGCGCCAGCGCTCGCCGCCAGGCGTCGACGTCCTGCGGCGGCGCGAAGGCGACCGGGGCGTCGGGCTCCTTGGAGGCCAGGACCTCGCGCAGCACCGGAATGTCGGAGGCGACGATCGGCGCGCCCGACATCGCCGCCTCGACGCCCGCGAGCCCGAAGGTCTCCCAGACCGAGGGGAAGGCGAAGAGGTCGGCCGCAGCGTAGAGATCGGCCACGTCCGCCGCCGCGACGCCGCCGAGGAGCCGCACGCGGTCCGCGACCCCGTGGCGTTCGGCGAGCGCGATCAGCATCTCGCCGTCGCCGCCGTGGCCGGCGATCGCAAGGGTCGCGTCCGGAACCGCCGGCAGCGCTTCGATCAGCACCGATTGGTTTTTCTGCGCGGCCATCCGTCCGACGTTCAGAATGAGGGGCGCGCCTACGGGCAGGCCGAAGCGCCGGCGCGTCTCCTTGCGGTCGGATGCGGCGCGCGGCGCGTCGAGCCCGTGCTCGATCAGCCGCATGTCCGTCCGGTACCCCGCGGGGTAGCTCTTGAACTCGTGCAGAGTGAACGCTGTGTTCGCCACGTTAACCGAATAGCGGCCCGCCGTCCCGACCAACCGGTCCGCCAGCCGCACCAGGGCCTGGGTCTCGCTGGGCGTGCAGGTCTGGTGCACGATCTTGAGCTTCCGGCCGAACAGCCCCGTGAGAATGCACGCCGTCGCCTGATAGGCCAAGATGGCGTCGTGGTCGTCGCGGGCGAGCCGCCGCGCCATCGCGATCGCGGCCTTGACCTTTTCGGCCTTGCCGAAGTCCGGCCGGTCGAACAGCAGCACGGTGTCGACCGTGACGCCCCGCCGGCCGAGATCCTCCGCGATCATGTCGGCCAGCGTCTTCACGCCGCCGAGCTCGTTGGTGTGGAGGATCTGCAGGACTTTCATGCGGCGGGACCTCGTGGCGGGCGGCGGACCGTCGAACCTTCCCCTAACGTTCGCACGTTAAGGTCGCCCTGCCGCGACGGCCAGAAAGGCGTTTCGTGAAGGATTCGAACCTCGTCCTCTATTTCGGCTCGCGCGTCGTCTCCGCCGCCGGCAACCTCGTGTCCGTCGCGCTGTTCACCCGGCTCGTCAGCCCCGCGGAGTACGGGGCCTATGTGCTGACCTTCGCCTGGGCGATCATCGTCTACGGCTTCGCGACCCAATGGATGAAGTTCGCCTATTTCGGCGTCTACCGCGCCGCCCAGGCGGAGACCATCGTGGCGTCCTACGCCCGGCTCCTGGGCGCGGCCACCCTTGTCGTGGCGCTCGGTCTCGGCCTTGCAGCGGCCTTCGGCGCGATGACGCCGGGCTTCGCCGCGGCGCTGTTCGGCCTGTTCTTCGGCATGACCGTCTACGAGGCGCTGGTCGAAGTCGCCCGCACGCGGCTCGCGGCGCGGGCCGTCGCTCTGTCCATGATCTTCCGCGCGGTGTTCTCGCTCGTGCTCGGCTGCGTCGCGCTGACGCTCGAGCCGACCGCGATTTCGCTTTCGATCGCGATCGCGGTCGCGCATCTGATCGCCGCCGTGCCGAGCGCGCTCGCGGTCAAGCATTTCGTGGGGGCGCCCGCCAGCCGGGACGCCGCCGCGACTCTGGTGCGCTACGGCTGGCCGCTCATCCTCTCGTTCGGCGTGATGGCCGTCGGCCAGACCGTCGACCGGCTGATGATCTCCTATTTCGCCGGCGACGCGACGCTTGGCCCCTACGGCGTCATCGCCGACCTGATGCGGCAGAGCTTCATGGTGGTCGGCGAATCCATCGCGCTCGCGCTCATCACCGTCGGCAAGCAGCTCGCCGACGAAGGCCACGAGGCCGAGTCGGACGCGGTCATGCGCCGCGCCTTCCAGGCCTGCCTCGCCGCCGCGACCTTCGGGGCCGCCTTCTTCGTGGTCTTCGGCCACGACCTCGCGCGCCTCGCCCTCGGCGAGCCCTTCGCCCAGCGCGGCTACGAGATCATCCCCTACTTCGCCGTCGCCTTCTGCTTCATGACGCTGAAGAATTTCTACTTCTCGCAGGTCATCTTCTTCGCGAAGGCGGCGCTGCTCGAGTTCATCATCGCGGCCGTCTTCGTCGCGACCTCGGCAGCGATCGCCCTCGCGCTCGTCCCGCCGCAGGGCGCGATCGGCGGCGCGATCGCCCTGATGATCGCGCATGGGGTGGCGACGCTCGCCGCGGCGCTCCTCGGTCGCCGCCTGCGGAAGCTGCCCGTGGACATGACGGCGCTCGCCGTGATGCCCGCGGCGGCGCTGGGCGTGACGCTGGCGGCCTTTGCGATCGACGGCTGGAGCCTGCACCCGGCCGCGGCGCTCGCCGCGAAAACGGCGCTGTTCGTCGCCGTCGTCGGCGCGATCGCCCTGCGGTTCGACCTGTTCAGCCTCGCCCGCGGGCGAGCCGCGCGCGGATCACCCGCATGACGAACAGCGGGTTGCCCAGCACGTAGCGCCGGAACAGCCGGCGCGGCTCGAGCATCAGCCGCCACAGCCACTCGAAGCGGTACTTCCGGACGAACGTCGGCGCGCGCCGCTTGCCGTGGGACATGAAGTCGAACAGCGCCCCGGCGCAGATCGCCGCCTTGCAGCCCATCGCCTCGAGATGGGCCGCGGTCCAGATTTCCTGCCGCGGCGCGCCCATGCAGACGATGACGAAATCGGCTCCGGACGCGCGGATCTCGGCCGCCACCTCATCGCCCCGCTCGTCCGGAAAGTAACCGCCGCGGGCGCCGACGTAGTCGTGCCTCGGAGCGATCTTGCGGAACGCGATCTGCGCGAGCTCCGCGACCGCGGGACGCGCGCCCAGCAGGAACACCTTCAGCCGGTGCTCCGTCTCCGCCAGAAACCGCGGCGTCATGTCGGTTCCGTTGAGGTTGTCGGGAAACGGTTCGCCGTGAATCCATTTCGCCGCCAGGTCGACGCCGACGCCGTCGTTCAGCAGCAGGCTGCGCTCCAGCGCGGCCGTCAGGTCCGGATTCCGCGACGCAATGTTCGAGATGTGCGCGTTGAGGTAGCAGATCAGCGCCGGCTCCGGAGCGGCGACGGCGCGATCCATAGCCGCGACCGCTTCGGCCCGGGTCGCGGCCAGCACTTTCAGCCCCAAAATATCGATTTTTTTTGCCATACGGAGCGTGCGGTGCGGAAACGGCGGGCGGGTGTCTGTAGAGTGTCATCGTCGCTGGCTTGCAGCCGACCGTCACTCCAAAAGGCGTCGAATCGACATGTTTCTAGGGACCGACGACCAGAGCGTATACCGCAATCGTTTTCGTATGAAGCGGTTCGGCCAGCTTGTAGTGATAATCGATGAGATAATAAAGCAAAAAGGTCACTGCGATATTATCGATGTCGGCGGTCGATTTGATCATTGGAACGCTTTGTCGGATATTTGGGGAGGAAGATCTCTTCATGTGACGCTGGTGAACCTCGAAGCGGAAAACGTGACGGACCCGCATTTCACCAGCCTTGCCGGCGACGCTTGCAACCTGAAGGACCACGCGGACAACAGCTTCGACCTCGCCTACTCGAATTCGGTGATCGAGCACGTCGGGCAATGGTCGAACCAGAAGCGCATGGCGGCCGAGACGCGGCGTGTGGCGCCGCGGCATTTTATCCAGACGCCGAACTACTGGTTCCCGCTGGAGCCGCATTTCCGCACGCCGTTCATCCACTGGCTTCCGCGGCCGTGGCGCGCCCTGATCGTGCAGGCCAAGGCCTGCGGGTTCTATCCGAAGGCCGCGAACGTCGACGAGGCCAACGCCATCCTGCAGGACGCGATCCTGCTGAACGCGCCGTCGATGGCCTCGCTGTTCCCCGACTCGACCATCGTGAAGGAACGGGTCGCGGGTCTGACGAAGTCGCTGATCGCCGTGCGCTGAGGCGTCACGCCCCGAACCAACGGCGCGCGACCGCTTTCGCGCGGTCCGCCGCCGCAAGGCCGAGGCGCCACGCCGCGGTCGCATGCAGCCAGGCGAGCGCGCGGTCGCGGACGTCGGCGACGAAGACGTAGCCCGTCGCGAACCACGGGATCGTCATCAGCTTCGGCTTGCCGAGGTGAAGGACGCGCTCGGAGGTGAGGATGCTGAGCAGGTGGCAGACCGCCAGCGCCGCGCCGCCCTCCCAAGGGTGGCCGACCGCCATCCAGTAGAGCGACAGCGCCTTCAGCGGCTCGATCAGCAGGAACGGCACCGCCAGCAGCGCCAGCACGACGTAGGGCGGCGCGTCCGCGATCGCCCACCCCAGGCGCTGGAGAAACGCGAGTTCGCCGAGCCCGCGGAGGATCGGGCGCACCAGCGGCCCGAGCAGTCGGTCGAGCGCGCGGTACGTCAGGACCGCGGCCGCGACCGGCGCCGACACCACAGCGCGCATCCAGGACCGTGGGGACGCCACGATCAGCCCCGGTAGGCCACGAGGATCGCGCCCGCGCCGATCAGCCCGACGCCGAGCCAGTTCGCGCCCGACAGCCGCTCGCCCAGGAAGGCCACGCCGAACACCGCGACGAGAACGACGCTGAGCTTGTCGATCGGCGCCACCCGGGCGGCGTCGCCGAGCTGGAGGGCGCGGAAGTAGCAGATCCACGACGCGCCGGTCGCGAGCCCAGACAGCGCGAGAAAGACATAGGTCCGGCCGCTGACGGCCGCTGGATCCTGCCATTGCCGGGTCGCGGTGAGGATCCCGGCCAGAGCCAGCAGGATGACGATCGTCCGCACGAAGGTCGCAAAATCGGAGCTGACGTTCGCCACCCCGATCTTGGCGAAGACGGCGGTGAGCGCGGCGAACACGGCCGAAAGCAGGGCCCAGATCTGCCAGGACGCGAGCAGGCTCTTCATGACGCGACGCCCTCGGGATCGGCGAGCAGCGCCAGGAAGGCGCGCTCGGCCTGCGTCTCATACCGCTCGACGCGGCGAAGCGCGAAGAACGAGCGCCCGGGAAGCGGATAAGGCACGGCGACGAGCGCGCCGGACGCCAGCGACGGCGCGGCGACCAACGTCGACAGCACGGTCGCGCCGGCGCCGGCCTCCACCGCCGCGCGGCAGGCCTCGTTGGAGGGAAGCTCGAGCGCGATCTCGCGGTCGCCAAGCGAAAGCCCCGCCGAGGCCAGCGCCTGTTCGAGGATCGCCCGCGTGCCGGAGCCGGGTTCGCGCAGCACCCAGCGCGCGGCGGCGAGATCGGCGCGGCCGACGCGCCTTCCGTCGGTCCAGGGGTGCGCGCGGCCGACCACCAGCGCGAGGTCGTCCTTGGCCACGGGCGCGACCGACAGCGTCGGGTCGTCCACCGCCCCCTCCACCACGCCGAGGTCGGCGGCGCCGTCGCGCACCAGCGCGGCGATCGTCTCGGTGTTGCCGATGGCGAGCGTGAGCGCGACGCCGGGATAGGCGGTCCGGAAGCGCTGCATCAGCGCCGGCAGCCAGTAGCTCGCCACCGTCTGGCTCGCCCCCAGCGCGAGCCGGCCGCGCTTGAGGCCCGCGAGATCGGCCAGCACGGTCTCCGCCGCCGCGGCGCGGGCGAGCACGGCGCGCGCCTCCGCCAGGAACAGGCGGCCGGCCTCCGTGAGCGCGATGCGCCGGCCGACGCGGTCGAACAGCTTGGCCCCGTACCGCGTCTCGAGCGCCGACACCGCCGCGCTCGCCGCCGACTGGGTGAGGTGGATGGCTTCCGCGGCCTTCGTGACGTGCTCGCGTTCGGCGACGGCGACGAAGATCCGAAGCTGCTCCAGCGTCATGCGGGTCCGGGGGTTCAGGTCGTCAGCTTGACCAGCGCCAGGCTGAAGCTCGCGATGAAGAGGAACGACGCCAGCCCCAAAAGCAAGGGCCGCAGTCCCTTCTCGCGCAGTTTGACGAGGTCGGTCTCGAGCCCCATAGCGGCGAGCGCGACCGCGAGCAGCGCCGGCGTCGCCTCGATCGCGAAGGCCTTGGGGCCGGCGGGAAGCGTGAAGAGGCTGTTGAGCGCGACCAGCGCGACGAAGCCGAGCACGAACCACGGGAACGGCGCGCGCGCCGCGCTGTCGCCGCTCCGCGCCATGTAGACCCCGAGCGCCGCCACGACGGGCGCCAGCATCATCACGCGGGCGAGCTTCGCCACCACCCCGAACTCGCCGGCGTCCGGCCCCTGCTGGAAGGCGGCGGCGACGACCTGGGCGATCTCATGGATCGAGGCGCCGGACCACAGCCCATAGGCATGGGCGTCGAGGCCGAACGGGCTCGCGAGATGAGGATAGGCGAACATGGCGATCGAGCCGAACACCGTCACGCAGGCCACGGCGTAGGCGACGTCCTCGTCGCGTCCGCGCACGGCCGTGTTGGCCGCCAGCACGGCGGACGCCCCGCAGATCGAGGTCCCCGCGGCGATCAGCTGCGCGAGCCGGGCGTCGACGCCGAGCATCCGGCCGAGCGCGACCGTCGCCAGAAAGGTCGCGCCGAGCGAGGCCGCGATGATCGCGACGCCGCCGGCGCCGACCTCCGCCACCTGGCCGACGGTCAGCTGCAGGCCGAGCAGCACGATCGCGACCCGCAGCACGCGGCGCATCGCGAAGACGACCCCGGGCCGGAGGTTGGGCAGCGGCCCCAGGGCGACGCGGACGACGACCCCGAGGCCGAGCGCGAGGATCATCGGGCTGAACGATCCAAGCCCCGGCGCCAGCCGCGCGCCATAGGCTGCGGCGGCGACGAGCGCCGCGAGCGCCAGGCCCGGCGCCAGCGTGGCGCACATCGCGCGACCTTGTGGAACGGCGAGACTGACCTCGGTCAAAGCGATCTCCTGCGCGGACGCAGGACGATCGCATTCCGCTTTCAATCAATCCAACGCATTGATAGCGTCAGAACGTTCGCGAAAACCGATTATAGCCGCCGAACGCCGGTGACGGGATCGCCCCCTGCCCCGATGCGCGCGATGGCGGCCTGCAGCGGCTCCAGAGCAACCGCCATGGCGTGGCCGTTGGCGTGGACGATCGTGTCCCTGTCCCGCACCAGCGCGACGTGGCCCTTCCAGAACAGGAGGTCGTTGCGCCGGACGTCGTCGAGCGACACCGCCTCGCCCAACGCCGCCTCCTGCATGTCGGCGTCGCGCGGCGCCGCGATTCCGCAGGCGGCGAGCGAAACCTGCAAGAGGCCGGAGCAGTCGAGGCCGAGGCTGGTGCGGCCGCCCCAGAGATAGGGCGCTCCGACGAAGCGCTCCGCGACCGCGGCGGGATCGCCCTCGAAGGCGTTGACCGGCGCCAGATGCGCCGCGATGGCGTAGGCGCCGGTGTCGAGCACGGCGAAGCGGCCGTCGAGATCGGCGACGCTCACCTTGGCCCCCATGGAGAGCGCGTCCGCGGGCGGCGTCTTGATGGACGGCTCGGGGAACAGCAGCGTCCGCAGCGCGGCCACGCGGTGGGTGGCGCCCGGACCGAGGTCCGCCGACAGCGCCGCGGAGGGCATGTAGCCGACATAGCCGTCGAGCGAGAGCTGAACCCAGGCCCACCCCTCGAGCTCGTCGTAGACCACGACCTCCTCGCCGTAGAGCGCCTCGGTCTCGAGGCCCGCAAGCGGGTTCGGGGCCCGCCTGAGGCCGGCGTGGCCCACGGCGACGCGGCGGCGGTCGCCCTCCACGAAGCGCAAAGCCTCCACGCGGCCCTTGAGATGGGCTGCGGCGACGTCGGGACGGGCGGGGGTCAGGCGGCGGTCGAGGGGCGTCTTCATCGCCGGCACTCTACCCAAAAATCGCGAAGGAAACGTCTTCGATTCGGGAGAGCCGTCAGCCCTTGAAGAGGTAGGGCGCGGCCACGAATCCCAGCACGACGAGCACGAGCGACCCCCAGAACACCTGCGTCAACCGGGTGTCCATCAGCCGTTTCGCCTGCGGGCCGAACCGGTAAAGCAGCGCGCAGGGCAGCGCGAAACGCACGCCGCGGGCGACGACGCTGGCCGCCACGAAGGTGACGACGTCGAGCTGCGTCAGGCCGCTCGCGATGGTGATGACCTTGTAGGGGATCGGCGTGATCCCGCCGCCGATCAGGACCATCAGCCAGCCGTACTCGTTGTATGTGCCCGCGACCTCCTCGAAATCGCCGGACATGCCGTAGAACCGCAGCAGCGGCTCGCCGATCGCCTCGAACAGGAAGAAGCCGATGGCGTAGCCGAGGACGCCGCCGAGCACGGAGGAGACGGTGCAGATGATGGCGTAGCGGAACGCCTTGGCGCGCTCGGCCAGGATCATCGGCAGCAGCATCACCTCCGGCAGGGCCGGAACGAACGAGCTTTCGACGAAGCAAAGCCCCGCCAGCGCGCGCTCGGCGTGACGGTGCTGCGCCATCCTCAGCGACCAGTCGTAGATCCTCTTGAGCATCGTCCCCCGCGCGCTGTGTGCGCGAGGGTTATGGCCGATGCGGACGGCGTCCGTCCGTCCCGAAACGCCGCTCCAACGCCTTCGTGAACTCAGCGGCCGTAGCGCTCGATAATCAGCGCGGCGAGCGCCCGCGCGCCCTGCGCCTCGCCGCCTTCCGGACGGCCGGGCTTCGCCGAGGGCGTCCAGGCGAACACGTCGAGATGGGCCCAGGTCTTGGCCTGGCCGACGAAGCGGCGCAGGAACAGCGCCGCGGTGATCGAGCCCGCGAAGGGGCCGCCGGAGATGTGGTTCACGTCGGCGATCTTGGAGGCCAGCAGGTCGTCGTAGGGGTTCCAGAGCGGCATGCGCCAGAGCGGGTCGTGCTCGGCCTGCGCGTGCCGCAGCAGGTCGGCGGCGAAGGCGTCGTCGTCGCTGTAGAGCGGCGGCAGGTCAGGCCCGAGCGCGACGCGTGCGGCGCCGGTGAGGGTGGCGGCGTCCACGATCAGTTGCGGCGCCTCCTCGTCGGCCAGCGCCAGCGCGTCGGCGAGCACGAGGCGGCCTTCCGCGTCGGTGTTGCCGATCTCGACCGAGAGGCCCTTGCGGCTCGGAATCACGTCGCCAGGCCGGAAGGCGTCGCCGGAGATCGCATTCTCCACCGCGCCGACGATCAGCCTGAGCCGGACCGGGATCTTGGCGCCCATGACCATGTCAGCGGCGGCGATCATCACGGCCGAGCCGCCCATGTCCTTTTTCATCAGCAGCATGGAGGCGTCGGGCTTGATGTTGAGGCCGCCGGTGTCGAACACCACGCCCTTGCCGACGAGGGTCACCTTCGGCGCGTCCTCGGGGCCCCAGACGAGGTCGACGACCCGCGGCGCGCGGTGGGCGGCGGCGGCCCGGCCCACCGCGTGAACGAGCGGGAAGTTTTGGGCCAGCAGATCGTCGCCGACGATCGAGGTCACCGTCGCGCCGTGGCGCTCGCCGAGCGTGCGGATCGCGGCCTCGAGCTCGACCGGGCCGAGGTCGTTGGCCGGCGTGTTGATCAGGTCGCGCGCGGTCTCGACCGCCCGAACCGTGCGCTCCAGCGCCGGGACGTCGACGCCGTCGGGGGCGACGAGGCGGATGTCCTTGGCGGCCGGCTTGCCGTAGCGGGTGAAGCGGTAGAGGCCGAGCGCCAAGCCCAGCGCCGCGAGCCGGGCGGTCTGTCCGGCGTCTTCGAACCGGTAGGTCCCTGCGGGCAGGACGCCCGCGAGCTTGCCGGCAAGGAAGGGGTTCTTCTCCCGCGCGCCGGCGCTCTCCGTGACGAGCGCGACGCCCGCCAGCCCGCCGTCCGAGCCCGGAACCGCCAGCGTCGCGCCGGCGGTGGTCTCGAAGCCGGTCGCCTGGGCCCAGCCGCGCGCCGTCTCCGGCAGGACGCCGCCTGCGGGGACGAACCAGATCGGCGTCGCGCTGTCGGCGGCGGGGACGAAGATCGACGGCATGGGGGCCTCCAGACACTGATCGCTCAAACGCGGGCGATGTCATCGCACATTTCGGACGACGAGGGCGACGCTCGGCGGCGCCGAGCCTTGCCCCGAGGGGCCGGACGCGCCAAACCCTTTCTCCGCAATCGAGGCATACCAGCGAGGCGCTCACCCGATGACCGATCTTCCGACCGAGATGGCCTACGTCCGAGCCGACGGCGCCGGCGAGCCGGACGTGCTTGTTCTCGCGCACGGGCCGCTCCCGGAGCCGGGCGAAGGCGAAGTGCTGGTCGAAGTCGTCGCGGCGGGCGTGAACCGTCCGGACGTGATGCAGCGCAAGGGCATGTACCCGCCGCCGCCCGGCGCTCCCGAGACGCTCGGCCTGGAGATTGCCGGCCGGATCGTCAAGCTCGGCTCGGGCGTGACCAACTGGGCGGTCGGCGACGCCGTCTGCGCGCTGATCGCGGGCGGCGGGTATGCCGAATACGCCGTAGCGCAGGCCGCGACCTGCCTTGCGGCCCCCAAGGGCCTCACGCTGGTCGAAGCGGCTGCGGTGCCGGAGACCTTCTTCACGGTCTGGACCAACGTGTTCGAGCAGGCGGGCCTGAAGTCCGGCCAGCGCTTCCTGGTGCACGGCGGGACGAGCGGCATCGGCACGACGGCGATCCAGCTCGCCAAGGCCCGTGGGGCCACGCCCTACGCCACCGCCGGCGGCGCCGACAAGGTCGCCTTCTGCGAAAAGCTCGGCGCGGCGAAGGCGATCGACTACCGCACGGAAGATTTCGTCGAGGTGCTGAAGGCCGAGACCGGCGGCAAGGGCGTCGACGTCATCCTCGACATGGTCGGAGGCGACTACACTGCACGGAACCTGAAGTCGCTCAGCTTCGGCGGCACGCTGGTGCAGATCGCCTTCATGCAGGGGCCGAAGGTGCAGATCGACCTGACGCCGATCATGCTGAAGCGCCTCACCCTCACCGGCTCGACGCTCCGCGCGCGCCCGATCGCCCAGAAGGCCGCCATCGCCGAGGCGCTTCAGCGCGAGGTCTGGCCGCTGATCGAGGCGGGCGAGGTCAAGCCCGTGATCCACGCCACCTTCCCACTGGCGGAGGCCGCCGAGGCTCACCGCCTGATGGAGGGAAGCTCGCACATGGGCAAGATCATCCTGACGACGGGCAAAGCCTAAGGACCGTCTGCGCTCGCGCTCTGCGATCCCACGCGCGCGGTAACCGACCATCCCGGTTCGGGTCCGGCGCTCGACGCCTGAGATGGGTCCTCCGGTCAAGCCGGAGGACGACGGGGAGGGTGTCTCGAAGGGCATCCTGAAGCCAGCGTCGCTGACACTGCACCCTGCCCGATCGCACGTCCCCCTCCAAAAGACTCGCCTTTCGGCGCGTCCGCCTTAGCTCCTCCCCGCAAGAGCCGACGCATGCGCAGGTCCGCCGTCCATCCCGACGGGCCGCAGAGGCGCGTCCGGCGTTCAACCCTGGGGCGACACGCGACATGTGCGGAATCTGCGGCGAATTCACGTTTCTCGGTCAGCCGGCCTCGGTCGAAGCCGTGGCGGCGATGGCCGGCTGCATGGTGTCCCGCGGGCCTGACGGCGAGGGCATCGTCGCGCGCGGCCGCGTCGCGTTCGGCCACCGGCGGCTGAAGATCATCGACCTCAGCGAGAAGGCCGAGCAGCCGATGGTCGATCCCGACCTCGGCCTCACCATCGTCTTCAACGGCTGCATCTACAATCACAAGGAACTCCGTGCGGAGCTTGAAGCCAAGGGCCACCGCTTCTTCTCCGACGGCGACACCGAGGTGATCGTCAAGGGCTGGAAGCAGTGGGGCGCCGAGCTGCCGAAGAAGCTGTTCGGCATGTTCGCCATCGCGATCCACGAGCGCGACTCCGGGCGCGTGATCCTCATCCGCGACCGCCTGGGCATCAAGCCACTCTATGTCTCGGAGGGCGCCGGCCGGGTGCGGTTCTCGTCGTCGCTGCCGTCGCTGCTGAAGGCCGGCGGCGTCGACACCACGATCGATCCGGTCGGCCTCAACGCCTATATGACCTTCCACTCTGTGGTGCCCGCGCCGCGCACGATCCTTGCCGGCGTACGTAAGCTGCCGCCGGCGACCCTGCGCATCTACGAGGCGGACGGGCGCACGAAGGAGGAGGTCTACTGGGCCGTCTCCTACGAGCGCTCCGCCGTCGACGTCGCGCGCTCGTTCGACGAGTGGCGGGAGCAGGTGCACGACAGTCTTCGAACGGCTGTGACGCGGCGCATGGTGGCGGACGTGCCGGTCGGCGTGCTGCTCTCCGGCGGCGTCGATTCCAGCGTCGTGGTGGCGCTGCTTTCCGAACTCGGCCACCAGAACGTCGAGACCTTCTCGATCGGCTTCGAGGCCAAGGGCGGCGAGGAGGGCGACGAGTTCAAGTACTCAGACATCGTCGCGCAGAAGTTCGGCACCAAGCACCACAAGATCACGATCGAGGAGCGCCGGATGCTGGACGCGCTGCCGGGCGCGATCGACGCCATGTCTGAGCCGATGGTGAGCCACGACTGCGTGGCGTTCTATCTGCTGTCGGAAGAGGTGCGGAAGCACGTCACCGTCGTGCAGAGCGGCCAAGGCGCGGACGAAATCTTCGCCGGCTATCATTGGTATCCACCCGTCGCCGCCTCCAACGCGCCGGCCGCCGACTACGCCAAGGCCTTCTTCGACCGCGACAACGCCCGCTACAACGCGCACGTCACGGAGCCGTACGCGACCGCCGACCACGCCCGCGCCTTCGTCGAGGAGCACTTCGACATGCCTGGGGCCGACGACGCGGTCGACAAGGCGCTGCGCCTCGACAGCACCGTGATGCTGGTCGACGACCCGGTGAAGCGCGTCGACAACATGACGATGGCGCATTCGCTTGAAGCGCGCGTGCCGTTTCTCGACCACGAGCTGGTCGAGCTCGCGGCGCGCATTCCCGGCGAGCACAAGCTGGCGGACGGCGGCAAGGGCGTGCTGAAGGATCTCGCCCGGCACATCGTGCCGAAAGAGATCGTCGATCGCCCGAAGGGCTACTTCCCGGTGCCCGGCCTCAAGTATCTCGAGGGCCAGACGCTGGAGATGGTGCGCGACGCGCTCGGCAGCCAGGCCGCCCGCGAGCGCGGGCTCTTCCGCCCCGAGTATCTCGAAACGCTGTTCGACGATCCGGCCAAGCACATCACGCCGCTGCGCGGGTCCGAGCTCTGGCAGTGCGCCCTGCTGGAGGTCTGGCTCCAGACCCACGGCGTCTGAGCGCCCGACGACCGGCCGACATCGAATGAAAGAGCCGAACATGATCGTTTCGGGAGAGTCCGCGGCCGCCGCCTACCGCATGGGGCGAGGCCTTGCGGGCGAAGCGCAGGAGGGGACCATGGCCCACACCACCGACGCGATCGTCGACTGCGGCTGGGGCCGGCTGCTGTTCGCCCAGACGTTCGCCGACCCCAAGGCGCTCGCGGAGGCGCTGCGCGAGGAGGGGCCCGAGGCCCGGGACATCGCGGTCTACGTGGACGACCCGCACGTTCTGCTCGCCCAAGCGCCGCTGGAGCTGTTCCTCGACCCCAGCCACATGTTCCGGCTCGATCTCACGGCCTACGAGCCCTCGAAGCGCGGCCAACGCGCGTTCGTCGTGCGCCGCGTGGAGCAGCCGCGCGATGCTGAGGAGATTAACCGCATCTACTCCGCGCGCCACATGGTGACGGTGCGCCCGGACTTCTTCGACCGCGCCCGCGAGGACGACGTCGTGATCCACCTCGTCGCCGAGGACGCCCGGACCCACGCCGTCATCGGTACGGTCACCGGCGTCGACCACGGCCGCGCCTTCGGCTGCGCTGAGAAAGGCTCGTCGCTGTGGTGCCTCGCGGTCGACCCCCAGGCGTCCCACCCCGGAGTCGGCGAGACGCTGGTGCGCCGCCTCGCGGAGACCCTGCGGGACCAGGGCGCGCTCTGGATGGACCTGTCGGTCATGCACGACAACACGCAGGCGATCGGCCTCTACGAGAAGCTCGGCTTCGCCCGCATCCCCACCTTCTCGGTGAAGCGCAAGAACTCGATCAACGAGCGCCTGTTCATCGGCGACCAGGGCGCCGAGGGCCTTAATCCCTACGCTAAGCTGATCGTCGACGAGGCGCGCCGGCGCGGCATCGGCGTCGACGTCACGGACGCGGAGGGCGGCTTCTTCCGCCTGACCCACGGCGGTCGCTCCATTCTCTGCCGCGAGTCTCTCAGCGAGCTCACGACCGGCGTCGCCATGTCGATCTGCGACGACAAGGCGGTGACCCGGCGGGCCGTGTCCCGCGCGGGCGTCGCCGTGCCCGAGCAGATCGAGGCCGACGACCGGGACAAGATCGAGACCTTCCTCGCCCGCCACGGCGCAGTGGTGGTGAAGCCCGCGCGCGGCGAGCAGGGCCGCGGCATCGCCGTCGGGCTGCAGACCATCGACGATGTCGAAGCCGCGGTGGAGCGCGCCAAGGCGTTCTGCGACCGCGTGCTGATCGAACAGATGGCGGAAGGCGAAGACCTGCGGCTGATCGTCATCGACTTCAAGCTGGTCGCCGCCGCCGTGCGCCGCCCGGCGCAGATCACCACCGACGGCCGCTCGACCATCCGCGCGCTGATCGAGGCGCAGAGCCGGCGCCGCTCCGCCGCGACAGGCGGCGAAAGCCAGATTCCGATCGATTCCGAGACCGAGCGCTGCGTGAAGGCGGCGGGCTTCGCACTCGACGACATCGCGCCGCCGAACCAGACCATCGCCGTCCGCAAGACCGCGAACCTCCACACCGGCGGCACGATCCACGACGTCACCGGCGTGGTGCACTCCGCACTGGTGGAGGCGGCGGTGAAGGTGGCTCGCGCCATCGACATCCCCGTCGTCGGCGTCGACCTGATGGTGCGCGCGCCGCACGAGCCGACCTACGCCTTCATCGAGGCGAACGAGCGGCCCGGCCTCGCCAACCACGAGCCGCAGCCCACCGCCGAGCGCTTCGTCGATCTGCTGTTCCCGCTGTCGATGCCGGCGGGCGTGCGGCGGATGGGGCTGGGGTGACGGCCGTCAGCTCGTGGTATTGAGGCCTCTCGAATCGCTCCCAACCGCGGAGACCCCATGCCGCGTCTCGACGTCGACATCGACTATCTGGGCGACCAGCTCAAAGCCCTGCTCAAGATCCCGAGCCCCTCGGGCTTCACCGACACCATCACCCACGCGGTGGTGGACGAGTTGCAGCGGCTCGGCGTCGAACCTGAGGTCACGCGCCGCGGCGCCATCCGCGCCCGGCTGAAGGGCCGGGCGAAGGATCCCTCCCGCGCGCTGATCGCCCATCTCGACACGCTGGGCGCGCAGGTGAAGTACCTCAAGCCCAACGGCCGGCTGGAGCTGGTGCCGATCGGCAGCTGGTCCGCTCGCTTCGCCGAAGGCGCGCGCTGCACGATCTTCACCGAGGCCGGCGCCTACCGCGGCTCGATCCTACCGCTCAAGGCCTCGGGCCACACCTACGCCGACGAGATCGACACCCAGCCGACCGGCTGGCCCTACGTCGAGGTGCGGGTCGACGCGCTGGTGCGCGACGTGCCGGACCTCAACCGGCTGGGCTTCCATGTCGGCGACGTGGTGGCAATCGACCCGGAGACGGAGTTCCTCGAGAACGGCTTCATCGTCTCGCGCCATCTCGACGACAAGGCCGGCGTCGCGATCCTGCTCGCCACGCTGAAGGCGGTGATCGACTCCGGGAAGAAGCCTGCGGTCGACACCTGGTGGATCTTCTCGATCGCCGAGGAGGTCGGCGTCGGCGCCTCGGCGGTGCTCCCGCACGACGTCGCCGCCATGGTGACGATCGACAACGGCACCACCGCGCCGGGGCAGGCGTCGGACGAGTTCGGCGTGACCATCGCCATGGCCGACCAGACCGGGCCGTTCGACTACCACCTTACCCACGAGCTGATCCGGCTCGCGCGCGACAACGACATTCGGCACCAGCGCGACGTGTTCCGCTACTACCGCTCCGACAGCGCCTCGGCGATCGAGGCGGGCGTGGACGTGCGCACCGCGCTCGTCACCTTCGGCATCGACGCGAGCCACGGCTACGAGCGCATCCACATGCACGCGCTGCGCTCGCTGGCGGAATTGATGACGGCCTATGTGACGAGCGCGATCGACATCAAGCGCGACGCCAAGGCGGTCGGCTCCATCGAGGGCTTCCCGCACCAGCCGATCGAGCCGGCCGAGCCCGACATCGAGCCCGGCGAGCAGCTCCCCGCCGAAGGCTGACGCTGGGGTTTCCGATCGCCTCGCCCGGCCGCGGCTTCGGCGAGGCCCAGCTCTGATCGACGTGTCACGGATTGGATGACCGATGCCGAGCAAAGACGACCTTGAGGCCGCGTACCGCGGCTACATCGCCTGCCTCAACGGGCGAGACTGGACGAAGCTTGGCGAATTCGTCCACGGCGACGTCCGTCACAACGGTAGGCCTCTGGGGATCGGCGGCTATCGGTCCATGCTCGAGGCCGATTATGAGCGCATACCCGACCTGCACTTCAGTATTCAGATTCTGGTCGTAGACCCCCCGCTCGTGGCGAGCAGGCTGGACTTCGACGTCACGCCCAAAGGCAAGTTCCTCGACCTGCCCGTGCATGGCCGAAGGGTGCGGTTCTGCGAGAACGTCTTCTACCGATTTCGCGACCAACGGATCCTTGAGGTCTGGTCGGTCATCGATAAGGCCGCGATCGAAGCGCAGCTTCGCTAGGCCGCCGCATCGACCTCTCTCCGTCGCCGCGTCTTCCTGCCGATCGTGCCGCGACGTCGCATGGTTTGCCTCGCGCCCCGGCTCGTCTATGAAGGGGCCGCCGCGGGCGAGAGGTCTGCCGGCCGAGCCGAAGACGCCGCCATGAACGACGCGACCCCCGATCCGCTGACCGACATCCGCCGTGACATCGACCGGATCGACGAGGCGATGCATCGCCTGCTGATGGAGCGCGGCGCGGTCATCGACCGGCTCATCGCCATCAAGCGCACCTCGCAGACGGGCTCGGCGTTCCGGCCGGGGCGCGAGGCGGACATGATGCGGCGGATCGCGGACCGGCATGAGGGCCGCCTGCCGCTCGCGACCGCCGAACATCTTTGGCGCACCATCATCGCGACCTTCACCCATGTGCAGGCGCCGTTCACGCTGCATGTGGAGCAGGGTCCCGAAGCGCTCGCGATGCACGACCTCGCCCGTTTCCACGTGGGCTTCGACGTACCGCTGGAAGGCCACGCCATACCGGGCCGCGTGGTGGAGGCGGTGCGCGCCTCGACCGGCGACCTCGGGCTTGTCCGCCTGGAGCCGCAGCCTGCCGGCGCCTGGTGGGACGCGCTCGGCGGCGAGGGCCCGCAAGTCATGGCTCGCCTTCCCTTCCTGCCCGCGGAGGGCCATCCCGCCCCGACCCCCGCGCTCGTGATCGCCCGGCCGCTCGGCCCCGGCAGCACGAGCGAGGTGTCTGTCTGGGCGGTGCACGACGACGGCGATCTCCACCTCAGCCCCGAGGTCGAGATCCTGGCCGGGGTGACGCGCAACGGCGTCCGCAACCGGCTCGTCGCCGTTCCCGGCGCGGCGGCTCCCGCGCCGAACGCCCTGCCGCTCGGCGGCTACGCGCAGCCGGCCGCGGCGCGCTGATCCCGTTTCACGAAAGCCGTTCCCGATGACGTCCGCGTCTCCCGCCGCCCTCTCCCCTGCCGATCGCCCGACGCCCCGCGCGGGCGCGCTCGCGATCGAGGCCTATGTGCCCGGCAAGAGCAAAGCGCCGGCGGGCGTGAAGCTCCACAAGCTCTCGTCCAACGAGACGCCGCTCGGCGCGAGTCCGCGCGCGATCGAGGCCTTTCGGGAGGCGGCCGGCCATCTCGAGATCTACCCGGACGGCTCGTCCACCGCGCTGCGCGAGGCGATCGGCCGGGCCTATGGGCTCGATCCGGCGCGCATCGTCTGCGGTGCGGGCTCGGACGAGATCCTGTCGCTGCTGGCCTATGGCTACCTCGCCCCGGGCGACGAGGGCGTCTTCACCGAGCACGGTTTCCTCGTCTATCGGATCGCGATCCTCGCCGCCGGCGGCGTGCCCGTGGTCGCGCCCGAGACCAACCTGACGGCCGATGTCGACGCCATCCTCGCCTGCGTCACGGAGCGCACGCGCATCGTCTATCTGGCGAACCCGAACAACCCGACCGGCACCTACCTGCCGTTCGACGAGGTGAAGCGGCTGCACGCGAACCTGCCGGGCGACGTCCTGCTCGTGCTCGACGCGGCCTACGCGGAGTACGTCCGCGCGAACGATTACGCCGCCGGCGTCGAGCTCGTCAGCGGATCGCAAAACGTGGTGATGACGCGCACCTTCTCGAAGGTGCACGGGCTCGCGGCGCTGCGCATCGGCTGGATGTACGGCCCGGCGGCCGTGGTCGACGTGCTGAACCGCATCCGCGGACCGTTCAACCTGTCCGCCCCGGCGATCGCAGCCGGCGCGGCGGCGATCGCCGACCGCGCGCATCTCGACGCCGCCGTCGACCACAACGCGCTCTGGCTGACGACGCTGACAGACAAGATCCGCGCGCTCGGCCTCGAGGTCACGCCGAGCGTCGCGAACTTCGTGCTGGTGCACTTCCCCGAGACGCCGGGCCGCACCGCGGCGGAGGCCGACGCCTTCCTCACGGCGCGGGGCGTGATCCTGCGCGCGGTCTCCACCTACGGCCTGCCGCACGCGCTGCGGCTGTCGATCGGCTCGGAGGAGGCGAACCGCGCCGTGCTCGACGGGCTGAAAGCGTTCCTCGCGGGCGACGCCCGTGGCTGATGGACCCCTGTTCGACCGGGTCGCCATCATCGGCCTCGGCCTGATCGGCTCCTCCATCGCCCGCGCCGCGAAGGCCGGCGGCCTCGTCGGAACGCTCGTCGCCGCCGATCGGGATCCTGCGGTGCGCGCACGGGTCGCCGAGCTCGGCATCGCCGACGTGGTCGCCGAGAGCGCGGCGGAAGCGGCCGAGGGCGCGGACCTCGTCATCGTCTGCACGCCCGTCGGCGCCTGCGGCGCGGTCGCGGCCGAGATCGGGGCGCGGCTCAAGCCCGGCGCGATCCTCTCCGACGTCGGCTCGGTGAAGGGCGCGGTGGTGCGGGACATGGCCCCGCACGTGCCGCCCTACGCGACCTTCGTGCCCGCCCATCCCATCGCCGGCACCGAAGATTCCGGCCCCGACGCGGGCTTCGCCGAGCTGTTCCGTGGGCGCTGGGCGATCCTGACGCCCCTGTCCCCGGCCGACACGAGCGACGTGGCGCGGCTTGGCGGCTTCTGGGAAGGCATGGGCGCGATGGTCGACACCATGTCGGTGGAGCACCACGACCTGGTCTTCGCCATCGTCAGCCACGTGCCGCATCTGATCGCCTACAACATCGTGGGCACGGCCGCCGACCTCGAGGAGGTGACCCAGCAGGAGGTCATCAAGTACTCGGCCTCCGGCTTCCGCGACTTCACCCGCATCGCGGCCTCGGACCCGACGATGTGGCGCGACGTGTTCCTCAACAATCGCGAGGCGGTGCTGGAGGTGCTCGGCCGGTTCGTGGAGGACCTGACGGCGCTGCAGCGGGCGATCCGCTGGGGCGAGGGCGACGCGCTGTTCGCCCTGTTCACCCGCACCCGCGCGATCCGCCGCTCGATCGTCGAGCAGGGCCAGGACACCGCAGCCCCCGACTTCGGCCGCAGGGCGACCGCGCCCGCGAAGGACTGAGCGGTGGCCGGCTGGGGCTGCGCCCCCTCACCCGGAGGGCTGCGCCCTCCGACCTCTCCCCACCGGGGAGAGGTGCGCGGCGGGACCGCACCCGCCAAACTGCGGAACGCCCGACGGGAGGCGCGGGTCGTCACCTCTCCCCAGCGGGGAAAGGTCGCCGCGCAGCGGCGAGTGAGGGGGCTCCCGGTCTCCGAGCGCGCTCCGGAGCGCGCCGATGCCTGAGCTTCCCGAGGTCGAGACCGTCCGCCGGGGGCTTGCGCCGGTCATGGAAGGCCACCGCATCCTCAGCGTGGACGCGCGCCGGCCGGACCTGCGCTTTCCCTTCCCCGAACGGTTCGCGGCGAGGCTCAAGGACCGCACCGTCACGTCGCTGGGACGCAGAGCGAAGTACCTTCTGGCCGACCTCGACGACGGCGAGGTGCTGGTGATGCACCTCGGCATGTCCGGCTCGTTCCGCATTCTTCTTCCCGAAGCGGAAGTCGCGCCGGGGTCGTTCCACCACCCCCGCTCCAAGGCCGCGGCCCACGACCATGTGGAGTTCGCCTTCGAGGGCGGGGCGAAGGTCACCTACAACGACCCCCGACGCTTCGGCTTCATGACGCTGTCGCCGCGCGCGACCCTCGAGGCGCACCCGCTGTTCCGCCACGTCGGGATCGAGCCGCTCGGCAACGCGCTGGACGGCGCCCTGCTGCTGCGCCTGTTCGGGACCAAGCAGACGAGCCTCAAGGCCGCGCTGCTCGACCAGCGGCTGATCGCGGGCCTCGGCAACATCTACGTCTGCGAGGCTTTGCACCGGGCGAAGCTGTCGCCCACCCGCGCCGCCGGCACGCTGACGATCCGGAAGGCCAACCTGCTCGCTGGCGCGATCCGCCAGGTGCTCGAGGAGGCCATCGCCGCCGGCGGGTCCACGTTGCGCGACTTCGCTCACGCCGACGGCGCGCTCGGCTACTTCCAGCACGCCTTCCGCGTGTACGACCGCGAGGGCGAGCCTTGCCCGACGCCCGGCTGCCGCGGCGTGGTCCAGCGCATCGTTCAGACGGGGCGCTCGACGTTCTTCTGCGCGCAGTGCCAGAAATGACAAGCGAGCGTCATCCCGGCCGAGCGAAGCGAGAGCTGGGATCGCCATTCGGATAGCGCGCTTTATTCTCAAGACGATCCAGGCTCTGCGCGGCGGCGCCGCTTCGGCCGGGATGACGCTCCAATCCCAAGAGGCCCCATGACCGACGCTCCCTACGAAACTCTGCTCGTCGAGACCCGCGGGGTCGTCGGCCTGATCACGCTCAACCGGCCGAAGGCGCTGAACGCGCTGAACGGGCGGCTGATCGAGGAGCTCGCGCTCGCCTTCGAGGCCTTCGAGGCGGACGACGCGGTGGGCGCGGTGGTCGTGACGGGGAGCGAAAAGGCGTTCGCGGCGGGCGCCGACATCAAGGAAATGGCCGAGAAGACCTACGCCGAGGCCTTCCTCGAGGACTTCGGCGCGGGCTGGCGGCGGATCACGACCTGCCGCAAGCCTTCGATCGCGGCGGTGGCGGGCTACGCGCTCGGCGGCGGCTGCGAGCTCGCCATGATGTGCGACGTGATCTTCGCCGCCGACACCGCGAAGTTCGGCCAGCCCGAGATCACGCTCGCCATCATCCCGGGCTTCGGCGGCACCCAGCGGCTGACGCGCGCCGTCGGCAAGGCCAAGGCTATGGACCTGATCCTCACCGGCCGGATGATGGACGCAGCGGAGGCTGAGCGCGCCGGGCTCGTCGCCCGGATCGTCGCGCCGGAGCGGCTGGTCGACGAGGCGCTCGAGGCGGCGGCGAAGATCGCGTCGTTCTCGCGCGTCGCCGTGCTCGCCGCCAAGGAGGCGGTGAACGTGGCTGAGGAGGCGAGCCTCGCCGAGGGCGTCCGCTTCGAGCGCCGCGCCTTCCAGGCGCTGTTCGCGACCGAGGATCAGACCGAGGGCATGACCGCCTTCGTGGAAAAGCGAAAGCCCGCGTTCAAGAACAGGTAGGCCGCCTCGCCGACCCGCGTTCGCGTCATCCCGGACGGCCGCAGGCCGAGCCGGGATCGCGCCCCGGACCATCGCGCTCTTCCTCTCCACGATCCCGGCTCTCGCTTCGCTCGGCCGGGATGACGCCTGCCTCCCACCTGAGCTCTTCCCGTGGACCTTCCGCTCGAGATTCTCGTGCTCTTCGCCGCGGTGGGCCTCCTCGCCGGCGTGGTGGACGCCATCGCCGGCGGCGGCGGGCTGGTGACCGTGCCCGTGCTGCTGCTGGGCGGGCTCGACCCGGTGTCGGCCATCGCCACCAACAAACTGCAGGGCGCGATCGGCACCGCAGCCGCCACCGCCCGCTTCGCCCAGGCCGGCATGCTCGACGCCCGGTCTCCGGCGACGTGGGGACTGTCGGCCGCAGCCTTCCTCGGCGCGGTCGCCGGCGCCGCCCTCGTCGCGTTCGCGCCCGTCGAGCTGATGCGCGCCGCGCTGCCCTTCCTGCTGATCGCGGTCGCGCTCTACTTCGCCTTCGGTCCGCGGCTGTCCGACGTCGACGGCCGGGCGCGGCTGGGACCCGTCGCCTTCGCGCTCGGCGTCGCCGCCCCCATCGGCGCCTACGACGGCCTGTTCGGGCCCGGCGCCGGCGCCTTTTACATGATCGGGCTTGTGGGACTGGCGGGCCTCGGCGCGGTGAAGGCGGTGGCGCGCACCAAGCTCTTGAACCTCTCGTCCAATCTCGCGGGGCTGATCGTGTTCATCCTCGCAGGCCACGTGGTGTGGTCGGCCGGCCTCGCCATGTCGGCGGGGACGCTGGTCGGCGCGCGGCTTGGCGCGGGGCTCGCGCTGAAGCACGGCGTCGGCTTGGTGCGCCCGCTCGTCATCGTCGTGGCCCTTGCCCTGTCCGCGCGCCTGATGTTCGATCCCGCCCACCCGGTGGGCGCGGCGGTCAGAGCGGCGTTCGGACCGCCCTAGACATCGAAAGACCGCCGTTGCGCGCCTCGACGCTTCCCCTCGCTCTTGTAGCCGCCCTCGCGGCGCTGCCGGCGCTCGCCGCCGAGACCGGCGGCTGCGGCGCTTTCGCTTGGCCGATCGAGCCAGACAAGGCGCTGTTGGCGGCCGCGCCCGTGGGCGACAGCGGCGGGCGGCTCGACCTCACGCGGCCCGCCGCCGTGCGCCTCGTGCTGACCAACGCCGCCAAGGCCGGCTTTGAGCTCCCGCCGGGCAGGCCGGCGGCGCCCGCCGCTCCCGCCGGCGTGTTGCGCTTCGAGGCCAAAGCCGGCCTCCACCAGATCACCACGACAGAGCGGGTCTGGATCGACGTGGTGCAGGCCGGCAAGCGCCTGGACGAGGCGGGATTCTCCGGCGTGCTCGACTGCGAGGGCGCGCGCAAATCCGTGCGGTTCCAACTCCAGGAGGGACCAGCGACGATCCAGATCAGCGGCTCGCCGTCGCGCACCGTCGGAATCGCGGTGACAGCCCTGCCGCAGTGACGGATTGCGGCCCTGATCGCGCCGCAATCCGCGCGCGACGTCGAGCGTCCGGATCGCCTGCGGGACCTTGCCGATGACGCCGCGCCGCGCGCTGACCAGCTTCGCCTTCGCCGGCGTCCTCCTCGCGGCGACGCCGGCGCTCGCCCGAACCTTTCATCACTGGTTTCCCGGCTTCGCGCGGGGGGCGCTGCCCGCAGGCGAGACGCTCCACGAGATCGCCGGCCTGCCCGTCGTCGCCGTCGCGCCGCGCGCCGGCCCGCCGCGGGCGGCGGTGGTGCTTATCACCGGCAGCGGCGGATGGGCCGACCTCGACCGCAAGCTGGCCGCGGGCTTCGCCACCGAAGGGATCGAGACGCTCGGTCTCGACAGCCTGCGCTATTTCCTCGCGCCACGGTCGCCGGACGAGGTGGGGGCCGATGTCGGCCGCATGATCGAAGCCGCCCGCCGGGTCTGGGGCGTTCAGGACGTGGCGCTTGTCGGCTACTCCTTCGGCGCCGACACGGTCCCGGTCGCCTACAACCGGCTTCCGCCGGCCGACCGCGCAGCCGTGCGCGCCGTCGCCATGCTCGGCCTGTCGCGCACGGCGAATCTCGCGATGGGCGTCGCCAAGATCGTCGGGTGGATCGACGGCTACCCGCTGTCGACCGCGACCGAGGTCGCGCGCGTCGCGCAGGCCCCGGAGCGCCCGGCGATCGTCTGCGTCTACGGCGAAGAGGAGCAGGCGGAAGGCCGCACGCTGTGCCCATCGCTCGACCCGTCGCGCGTGCGGTTGATCGAGACGGCGGGCGGCCATCATTTCGACGGCGATTACAACGCTCTCGCCCGCACTGTGGCGGCGACGCTGAAGGGCGCGTGAGCCGTTGCAAACAAGCGGGAGCCCGCGTATAAGCCCGGCTTCCGCGCGTGCCCGGCCTGACATGGGCTGCCGTGGCGCGCCCCTTAACTGCTCGAAGCCTCGAGCTTGGCCTGTCTCCCCTCGCGGGCGACGGTCGATCGCCGGAGGCTTCTCCTCATTCGGAGAGCGAAATGCCCAAGATCAAGTCCAAGTCGGCGGCGAAGAAGCGTTTTCGCTTCACCGCGACCGGCAAGGTCATCTCCGCCCAGGCCGGTAAGCGCCACGGGATGATCAAGCGCACCAACAAGCAGATCCGCAACCAGCGCGGCACGACCATCCTGACCCCGCAAGACGCGCGGATCGTCCGGACGTTCCTGCCCTACGGCTGACGCGTCGACGCTTTCACAGCGCTCATCCCGAACACCTGAGACGAGAGATTTTAGACCATGGCTCGCGTTAAACGGGGCGTCACGTCCCACGCCAAGCACAAGAAGACGCTCGACGCCGCGAAGGGCTTTTATGGCCGTCGCAAGAACACGATCCGCGCGGCGAAGGCCGCCGTCGATCGGTCGATGCAGTACGCCTACCGCGACCGCAAGAACAAGAAGCGCACGTTCCGCGCGCTCTGGATCCAGCGCATCAACGCCGCGGTCCGGGAGCACGGCCTGACCTACTCGCGCTTTATCGACGGCCTCGCTAAGGCCGGCATCGAAGTCGACCGCAAGGTGCTGTCGGATCTCGCGATCCACGAGCCCGCCGCCTTCGCCGCGATCGCGCTGAAGGCCAAGGACGCGCTTCCGAAGGAAGCCGCCTCGGCGTGATCCTCGGGCGGCCCACCCGGCGCCGCTCCTTTTGATCCAAGCTCGTCGTCATGCCCCGGCCTGTCCGGGGCATCCACAGCAGTCGTAGAGCTCCACGCCGCCGGTGGATCCCCCGGACAAGCCGGGGGATGACGTTGCGTTTCAGGCTCGGGCGACGAACCCGGCCGAACGGAAGCGGCGTCTCGCATGACCGACATCGACAGCCTCAACTCCCTCGAAGCCGACGTGCTCGCGCAGGTCGCGGGCGCGTCCGACGAAGCGGCGCTTGAGGCCGTGCGCGTGGCGGCGCTCGGCAAGAAGGGCTCCGTCTCCGAAAAGCTGAAGACGCTGGGCTCCATGAGCCCGGACGAGCGCAAGACCTTCGGTCCGGCCCTCAACGCGTTGCGCGACCGCGTCGCCGCGGCGCTCGGAGAACGGAAGGCGGCGCTCGCCGACGCCGCGCTGGAGGCGCGGCTTGCCTCCGAGCGGCTCGACGTCTCGCTCCCGGTGCGCGAGAGCGGCCTCGAGACCGGCCGCATCCATCCCGTCAGCCAGGTGATGGACGAGCTCACGGCGATCTTCTCCGCCATGGGCTTCTCGGTCGCCGAAGGCCCGGACATCGAAACCGACGAACTCAACTTCACCGCGCTCAACTTCCCCGTCGGCCATCCGGCCCGCGAGATGCACGACACCTTCTTCCTTCCTGAGAAGCCGAACGGCGAGCGCCTGCTGCTGCGCACCCACACCAGCCCCGTGCAGGTGCGCACCATGCGGAGCACGCAGCCGCCGATCCGCGTGATCTGCCCCGGCCGCACCTACCGCTTCGACATGGACCAGACGCACACGCCGATGTTCCATCAGGTCGAGGGCCTCGTCATCGACAAGGAGGCCCATCTCGGCCACTTGCGCTGGGTGCTGGAGGAGTTCCTCAAGACTTTCTTCGAGGTGCCCTCGGTCGAGCTTCGATTCCGCCCGTCGTTCTTCCCCTTCACCGAACCCTCGATGGAGGTCGACGTCCGTTGCCGGAAGCTGCCCAACGAGGTGCGCATCGGCGAGGGCGACGACTGGCTCGAGATCCTCGGCTGCGGGATGGTGCACCCCAACGTGCTGCGCAACTGCGGCGTCGACCCGGACGTCTACCAGGGCTTCGCCTGGGGCATGGGGATCGACCGCATCGCCATGCTCAAGTACGGCATGCCGGACCTGCGCGACCTGTTCTCGGCGGACGCCCGCTGGCTCAGCCACTACGGCTTCCGCCCGCTCGATTTCCCGACGCTCGCGGGCGGGCTGAGTTCGTAGGGCGCGTCATCCCGGACGGCCGCAAGGCCGATCCGGGATCGTCCGCCGTGAAAGGCGCCTTTTCCTGACGACGATCCCGGCTCGGCGCTTCGCTTCGGCCGGGATGACGCCCTGAGGGCCAATCCAGATGAAATTCTCCCTCTCCTGGCTGAAAGAGCACCTCGCGGGCGACGCCGACCTGGTCGCCGTCACCGAGACGCTCACCCGCGTGGGGCTCGAGGTCGAGCATGTGGAGGACATGGCGGGCGAGCTCTCGGCCTTCGTGGTCGGCCACATCCTCGACGCCCAGCGCCATCCCAACGCGGACAAGCTGCAGGTCTGTTCCGTCGACGTCGGCAAGGGCGCGCCGCTGCAGGTGGTCTGCGGGGCGCCGAACGCGCGCGCCGGGCTGAAGGTGGTCTTCGCAGCCCCCGGCACGGTGATCCCGGCCTCCGGCGTCAAGCTCGGCGCCTCCGAGATCCGCGGCGTCGCGTCCGGCGGCATGCTGTGCTCCTCGCGAGAGCTCGGCCTGGGCGACGAGCACGACGGCATCCTGGAGCTGCCCGCCGACGCGCCCGTCGGCCGCCCCTTCGCGCCGCTGGTCGGCCTCGACGACCCGGTCATCGAGATCGCCGTCACGCCGAACCGACCGGACTGCCTCGGCGTCCACGGCGTCGCCCGCGATCTCGCCGCCGCCGAGATCGGCGAGCTGATCGAGCCGCCCGCCCGCACCGTCCGGGGCGCGTTCCCCTGCCCGACCGGCGTGCGCTTCGACTTCGGCGACGCCGAGCCGCTGTCACCGTTCTTCGCGCTGCGCCTTGTGCGCGGCGTCAGGAACGGGCCCTCGCCCGAATGGCTGCAGCGCAAGCTGAAGAGCATCGGCCAGAAGCCGATCAACGCGCTGGTCGACGTCACCAACTACCTGACCTTCGACCGCGGCCGCCCGCTGCACGTGTTCGACGCCGCCAAGGTGACGGGCGACCTCGTCGTGCGCCGCGCGCGGGCGGGCGAGAGCCTCCTCGCGCTCGACGGCAAAACCTACGTGCTCGACGAGACCATGTGCGTCATCGCCGACGACAACGGCGTCCAGTCGATCGCGGGCGTCATGGGCGGCGCCGCCACGGGTTGCGACTCGACGACGACCGAGGTGCTGATCGAAAGCGCGCTGTGGGATCCGCTCAACATCGCCCGCACCGGCCGCGCGCTGAACGTCCATTCCGACGCCCGGCACCGATTCGAGCGCGGCGTCGACCCGGCCTTCACCTTGCCTGGCCTCGAGCTCGCGACCCAGCTCGTCATCGACATCTGCGGCGGCGAGGCTTCCGAGATCGTCACCGCCGGCGAAGTCGTCGAGCGCGATCTGATCCTCGACTTCCCCGTTTCGGAGGTGAAGCGCCTCGCGGGCCTCGCCGTCACCCCGGCCGAGGTCAAGGTCCCGCTCCACCGGCTCGGCTTCTGGGTCACTGGCCAGGGCGAACTGCTGAAGGTCGCGGTGCCGAGCTGGCGCCCGGACGTGTCGGGCAAGGCCGACATCGTCGAGGAGGTGGTGCGGATCATCGGTCTCGACCGGGTGCAGGCGACGCCGCTGCCGGCGGGCGTCAGCGTCGGCGGCGCGAAGCTCAGCCCCGTGCAGCGCCGCGCCCGCATCGCGCGTCGGACGCTCGCGGCCCGCGGCCTGGTGGAGGCGGTGACCTGGTCCTTCGTCTCCAAGGCGCAGGCCGACAGCTTCGGCGGATCGAAGCCCGAGCTTACGCTCGCCAACCCGATCGCCGCCGACCTCTCCGACATGCGCCCCAGCCTGCTGCCCGGCCTGATCGCCGCCGCCCAGCGCAACGCCGACCGCGGCCTGTCCGACGTCGCCCTGTTCGAGGTCGGCCAGGTGTTCTGGGGCGACCGTCCCGAGGACCAGAAGATCGCCGCGACCGGGCTCCGGCGCGGGACCGCCAAGGCGCGCGGCGCCGGCCGCCAGTGGGGGGAAACGACCGCCGCGGTCGACGCCTTCGACGCCAAGGGCGACGCCCTCGCCGTGCTCGCGAACCTCGGGCTGCAGCCCTCGGCCGTCCAGATCGCGCAAGGGTCCGCGCCGGCCTGGTTCCATCCCGGCCGCTCAGGGCTGCTGCAGCTTGGCCCCAAGGTCGTGCTCGGCGCCTTCGGCGAGCTGCACCCGCGCACCCTGGCGGCGCTCGGCGTCTCCGGCCCGCTGGTCGGCTTCGAGCTGATCCTCGACGCGCTGCCGCAGCCGAAGGCGAAGCCCACGCGCGCCAAGCCGCCGTTCGAGGGCTCGGCCTTCCAGCCGCTCTCCCGCGACTTCGCCTTCGTGGTGGACCGCGACGTGGCCGCAGGCGAGCTGATCCGGGCGGCGCAGGCGGCGGAGCGGAAGCTCGTGACCCGCGTCGACCTGTTCGACCGCTACGAGGGACCGGGCGTCCCGGAGGGCAAGGTCTCGCTCGGCCTCGCCGTCACGCTCCAGCCGCGTGAGAAGACGCTGACGGACGCCGAGATCGAGGAGATCTCCGCCCGCATCGTCGCCCAGGTCGCCAAGGCCACGGGCGCGACCCTACGGGGGTGAGGCTCCGCATCAAGTCTCCGTCAAAGTTCGCTCCCGGCGGCGCCGCGAGCTTTGCCGCGTCGAGGACTTGACCTAGCTGATGGTCAGGCGGCCACCGTCTGCGCGCAAAGTACAAGCTCGCAGCCGCTTGAGGCCGCGCGGCGCCGCAGCATAAGGTGGCGCGAGACCCAAGCCCGCCGCGGTCACGAGCGGGCGGAACCGACGCCCGGGAGGCGAGCGAGATGTCCGAGAAACTGCACCCCGTTCCTCAGGAGTGGGCGACGCGCGCCCATGTGGACGCCGCGAAGTACGACGCGGACTACGCCCGCTCGATCCAGGATCCCGACGGCTTCTGGGGCGAGGTCGGCAAGCGCGTCGACTGGATCACGCCCTTCACCAAGGTGAAGAACGTCTCCTACGCGCCCGGAAACGTCTCGATCAAATGGTACGAGGACGGCGCCCTCAACGTCGCCGCCAACTGCGTCGACCGCCATCTCGAAACCCGCGGCGACCAGGTCGCGATCCTTTGGGAGGGCGACGACCCGAAGGACTCCAAGGCGATCACCTACCGCGAGCTGCACGAGCAGGTCTGCCGCTTCGCCAACGCGTTGAAGGACCGGGGCGTCGCGAAAGGCGACCGGGTCACGATCTACCTGCCGATGATCCCGGAGGCCGCCTACGCCATGCTCGCCTGCGCCCGCATCGGCGCGGTGCACTCCATCGTGTTCGGCGGCTTCTCGCCGGACAGCCTGGCAAGCCGCATCGAGGGCTGCGCGTCGAAGGTCGTCATTACCGCGGACGAAGGCCTGCGCGGCGGCCGCAAGGTGCCGCTGAAGGCGAACACGGACGCGGCGATCGCCAAGGTCGGCGGCGTCGACACCGTCTTCGTCGTCACCCGCACTGGCGCCGACGTGGCGTGGACTGAAGGCCGTGACATCCGCTACGAGGACGCCGTCGCGGAGGCTTCGCCCCAGCACGAGCCGCAGGCGATGAACGCGGAGGACCCGCTGTTCATCCTCTACACCTCCGGCTCCACAGGCCAGCCGAAAGGCGTGCTGCACACCACCGGCGGCTATCTAGTCTATGCCTCCTACACGCACCAACTGATCTTCGACTACCACGACGGCGACGTGTACTGGTGCACGGCGGACGTCGGCTGGGTGACGGGCCACTCCTACATCGTCTATGGCCCGCTTGCGAACGGCGCGACCACGCTGATGTTCGAGGGCGTGCCGAACTATCCCTCCACGTCCCGGTTCTGGGAGGTGGTCGACAAGCACAAGGTTAACATCTTCTACACCGCGCCGACCGCGATCCGCGCCCTGATGGGCGGCGGGGAGGAGCCGGTGAAGAAGACCTCGCGGGCCTCGCTGCGCCTGCTCGGCTCCGTCGGCGAGCCGATCAACCCGGAAGCCTGGGAATGGTACTACCGGGTCGTCGGCGACAGCCGCTGCCCGATCGTCGACACCTGGTGGCAGACCGAGACCGGTGGCATCCTGATCACGCCGCTGCCCGGCGCGACCGACCTGAAGCCGGGTTCGGCCACCAAGCCGTTCTTCGGCGTCAAGCCGGAGCTGGTCGACGCCGAAGGCAAGGTGCTGGAGGGCGCGGCCGAGGGCAACCTCGTGATCGCGGACTCGTGGCCCGGCCAGATGCGCACCGTCTACGGCGACCACAAGCGCTTCGAGGACACCTACTTCTCGACCTATCCCAACAAGTACTTCACCGGCGACGGCTGCCGGCGCGACGCCGACGGCTACTACTGGATCACGGGCCGCGTCGACGACGTCATCAACGTCTCCGGCCACCGCATGGGCACGGCTGAAGTCGAGAGTTCGCTGGTGGCGCACGAGAAGGTGGCCGAGGCCGCGGTCGTCGGCTATCCGCACGACGTCAAGGGTCAGGGCATCTACGCCTACGTGACGCTCAACAGCGGCGTCGAGGGCGACGACGCGCTCCGCAAGGAACTGGTCGCCTGGGTGCGGAAGGACATCGGCCCGATCGCCGCGCCGGACCTGATCCAGTTCGCCCCCGGCCTGCCCAAGACCCGCTCCGGCAAGATCATGCGCCGCATCCTGCGCAAGATCGCCGAGGACGACTTCGGCGCGCTGGGCGACACCTCGACGCTGGCCGACCCCGGCGTGGTCGACGACCTGATCGACCACCGCCAGAACAAGGCGAAGAGCCAGGCGGCGTAGGCGCCCGGGCATCCGACGAACGACGTCATCCCGGACGGCCGCTGGCCGATCCGGGATCGTCACCGGGATGCGGCGCGGATCGACGGGCTTCAAGTTACGGTCCCGGCTCTGCGCTGCGCTTCGGCCGGGATGCCCCTCCTCCACATCCTCTTTCAGCACCAACCCGCGCGACGACCGCCGGCGTAGGCGCGGCCATGGCCGGCCGTGATCAGGGCCTCGGCCACGTCGCCGACGCCGGACGCCGTCACGCGCGCGACCACACGGCCGAAGTACTTGTCCCCTCGCACGGCTGTAAGCGTCAGCGGGCGGCCGCGCAAAAGATCCAACAACGCCGTCCGGGCCGCCTCCGCCGAGGCGGTCTCGACGGCGCAGCGTCCGCGGAGCTCGGGCGCGTCGACGCGGTCGATCCGCACCCGCGCCACGATCTCCTGGCCCGGAAACGCCTGGACCCGGGCCTCGAAAGTGTCGCCGTCGATCACATCGAGCGCCGTCGCGCGCAGGCCAGGAAGCGTCGAGGTCGGGGACAACGGCGGCGCGGCGGGCGGCGGCGCGATCTCCTGCGCGAACGGCAGGCCCGCCGCCGTCACGACCGCGCCGAAGGCCGCGCCGGCCAGAGCATCCGCGAGACGGCGACGACTGATATAAGACCAGAATCGGATCATGGTCCCAATCATCGGTCTGCTTGTGTCTAAATCAAGGAACATAATCCTTATTAAGCATCGGACAATCTATAACGACCGTTAACGGGGCCACTGTGCAACCACGGGCGACCGCTACACGTTGTTAGGCGGGCGTGAACCAGACGCGCGGCATAACAGTGCAGTGTTTTCAAGATGATTGGGTCGCTCAGGTGCGTGGCATGACGAAGAGGTGGTGGTTCGCTTTGGGGGCGTTCGCTCTGGCGGTCGCCGGCCTGCCGCTGGAGGCTGGAGCGCGCGAGATCGTGCCGTTCGACAGCGACGCCTACAGCGCAGGCACCATCGTCGTCCGCAACGCCGAGCGCGCCCTTTACCTCATCGGCGGCGACGGCCGGGCGATGCGCTACCGGGTCGCCGTCGGGAAGCCCGGCAAGCAGTGGTTCGGGTCCGCCTGGATCAAGGGCAAGTACGTCCAGCCGGCGTGGTCCCCGCCGGAGGACGTCCGCCGCGACAAGCCGAACCTGCCGGACGTGATACCGGGCGGCAGCCCCAAGAACCCCATGGGTCCGCGCGCGCTCCTGCTTGACCGCGATCAATACGCGATCCATGGCACCAACCGCCCGAAATCGATCGGCACCTACGCGTCCTACGGCTGCATCCGCATGCGCAACGAGGACATCGTCGACCTTTACGAGCGCGTCCGCGTGGGCGGCAAGGTCGTCGTGGTCCCCTGACGGCTTCGCAACGACCTCAGCCCAAGGCCGTCAGATGCCGCAGGGGCCGTCCGGGAGCCAGACCCTCCGCGGCCCAGACGAGGCCCTGAGCGTCGATGCCGAAGTGTCGGTAGAGGTCGGCGATGGTTCCGGTCTGTCCGAAGTGCTCGACGCCGAGCGCCCGCACCCGGTGGCCGCAGACCGATCCAAGCCAGCCCAGCGTCGCCGGATGGCCATCGATCACCGTGACGAGCGCGCAATGGCGCGGCAGGCGGCCGAGCAACCTCTCCGCCAACGACGACGCGTGCGCGACCCCGCGCTCGCGCGCCCGCTGGGCGGCGGTCCAGCCCGCCATCAGCCGGTCGGCCGAGGTGACGGCCAGCAGGCCGACGTCGCGACGATCGCCGGCGATCAGCCCCACGGCCTCGATCGCCTCCTTCGCGACCACGCCCTGGTAGGCGATCACCACCTCGCAGTTCGGGCCGGGCTCGCGCCACCAGTAGGCGCCGTCGACGATCTCGCCCGCAAGCTCAGGCGTCATCGCGCGCTGCGGCTGCTCCAGCATGCGGGTGGAAAGCCGGAGGTACACCGAGCCGCCGGTCTCCTCGCGCTCCCAGTCCGCCACCCCGGACTTGCCGTCGCGCTGCACGTAGTCGAAGGCGAAGGCGAGGATCGCCGCCAGCTCGTCGGCGTAGGCCGGCTCGAAGCTTGCGAGCCCATCCTGCGCGAGGCCGATCAGCGGGGTCGCGATCGACTGGTGCGCGCCGCCCTCCGGCGCGAGCGTCACCCCCGAGGGCGTCGCGGCCAGAATGAAGCGGGCGTCCTGGTAGCAGGCGTAGATCAGCGCATCGAGGCCGCGTGCGATGAAGGGATCGTAGAGCGTGCCGACCGGGATCAGCCGCTCGCCGAACAGGGAGTGCGACAGTCCCAAAGCGCCGAGCGCCAGAAACAGGTTCATCTCGGCGATGCCGAGCTCGAGATGCTGGCCCTTCGGCCCGAACTCCCACTTCTGCGCCGAAGCGATGCGCTCCTCGCGGAACAGATCCGCCATGCTCTCGCGGGCGAACAGGCCGCGACGGTTCACCCAGGGCCCGAGGTTGGTGGAGACGGTCACGTCCGGCGAGGTGGTGACGATACGATCGGCGAGGGCCGTGTCGCCCTTCGCCAGCCCGTCCAGCAGACGACCGAAGGCGGCCTGGGTCGAGGTCTCGACGGGAATGTCGGCCTCGAGCCGCGCGGGGACCGGAAGCTTGCCGCCCTCGTAGCGGCGGCGACCCTTCGCCACGAAGGGAACGCTCTCGACAAAAGCCTGCAGCTCGTCGGGCGGAATCGACAGGCCCTCGAACGGGTCCCACTCCCGGCCTTCGCGGACGCCCATGGACTGGCGGAAGGCCGCCATCTGAGCCGGCGTCATCAGCCCGGAATGGTTGTCCTTGTGGCCGGCGAGCGGCAGGCCGTAGCCCTTGATGGTGTACGCGAGGAAGCAGACCGGCCGGTCGTGGTCGATCCGCTCGAAGGCCTCCAGCAGCGTCGGCAGGTCGTGGCCCGCAAGGTTCGTCATCAGCGCCGCGAGCTCGGCGTCGGAGCGCCGCTCGATGAGGGCCGTGACCGCGCCCTGGTCGCCGATCTCGTCCAGCAGTCGCTTGCGCCATGCGGCGCCGCCCTGGAAGGACAGCGCTGAGAACAGCTGGTTCGGACAGCGGTCGATCCAATCGCGGAGTTTCCCCCCGCCGGGCTCCGCGAAGGCCTCCTCCAGCAGGCGCCCGTACTTCAGCACGACCACGTCCCAGCCGAGGCCTTCGAACAACGCCGAGATCCGCTCGTACAGGCCCTCGCGCACCACCGCGTCGAGGCTCTGACGGTTGTAGTCGATGATCCACCAGCAGTTCCGGAGCCCGTGCTTCCAGCCCTCGAGCAGGCACTCGAAGATGTTGCCCTCGTCGAGCTCCGCGTCGCCCACAAGCGCGATCATGCGCCCCTCCGGCCTCTCGGTCCCCAGCCCCTTGGCGCGCAGGTAGTCCTGCGTCAGCGAGGCGAACACGGTGGCCGCGGCGCCGAGGCCGACCGAGCCGGTGGAGAAGTCGACGTCGTCCACGTCCTTGGTCCGCGAGGGATAGGACTGCGCGCCGCCAAAGGCGCGAAACGCCTCCAGCTTCTCGCGGGTCTGGTTCCCGAACAGGTATTGTATGGCGTGGAACACCGGGCTCGCGTGCGGCTTCACCGCGACCCGGTCCTCGGGCCGCAGCGCCGCGAAGTAAAGCGCCGTCATGATCGTCGCGAGCGACGCGGAGGACGCCTGATGGCCGCCGACCTTCAGCCCGTCAGACGGGCGCAGATGGTTGGCGTTGTGGATCGTCCACGTCGCAAGCCAGAGCGCCTTGCGCTCCAGCTCCCGCAGCGGCCCAAGCCGCCGATCCTCCGCCTGTCCCACCGCCATGATCTTGCGTCCTGTTCCGGGTCTGGGAGCGTCATCATAGCCCCGGCGCACCTCACGTCGACCGTTCCACGCGCACGGCTGAACTTCACGCTTGCGCCGTTCCCTGTTCGTGCCATTATCGAACGTATGGAGAACATTTTGCCTTCAGGAGCCGTGGTTGAACTGCTCGACGAGGTCGTGGCGGAGGCGGCGCGGCCGTCGTCGCTGTCGGGAGTGGCCGCCACGCTGGCGCGCGGCGTGTGCCGGCACTTCGTCGCGGCCGGTTATGGCTGCCTGCGCGAGACGCCGCTCCGCTCCGGCCGGCGCGCCGACGTGATGGCGCTCGGCCGCACCGGCGAGATCGTCATCATAGAGATCAAATCCGGACCTCAGGATTTTCGCGCCGACCGTAAATGGCCCGAGTACCGGCCGTTCTGCGACGCGCTTTACTTCGCCGTGGGCGCGGACTTCCCGCAGGCGCTGATCCCCGAGGACGTAGGCTTGATCGCCGCCGACGGCTACGGCGCGGCCATTCTGCGTGACGCCCCGCGCTTCCCGCTGGCGGGCGCGCGCCGCAAGGCCGTCTCGCTTGCGTTCGCGCGGCTCGCTGCGGCGCGGCTGCAGGCGACGGTGGATCCGGAAGGATTCAGCATGTCGTGAACGAATCGCCGGAAATGACGCAACCCAGCCACAGTCCAGTCTCATTTCAATACAAACTCAGTATTGAACATAGGCAAAGATGATTCGGACGTGAGTTTGTCTGCCGATCAAGTGTAGCGCTCGCTCTTTAGCAAGGAGTGAGCCTGTAGCGGCGCGGAGGCGCTGATCCAATGTCGAACGATGACGTGAACGCCGTAGTCCTTCGCCTCGCCCGTACTCTTCAGCGTTGCGGGGAGGATCCGCGCGTGGTGTTCGCCGCCCTGATCGGCAGCGCCGCCACGATCGCCTCCGATCTCGGCCATGACGTCAATTCGCCGGACGACCTGCGCCGGGCGATCGACGAGGTCGTGGAATCGGGCCACCTCGGGGATTTTCGGGAGGGCGCGGTGAGCGCGGCCTCGGTCGTGATTCCTTTCCCCGCCGCCCGCGTCGCTTGACGGCATGGCGCTCCGGGCGCGTCCCGGAGCTGATCGACCACCCGGCGAAATGATCCTCGGCCGCGGGGAAAAGAGAGACGTTCCGTGCGACCGTGGGGTCGAGACGTCGAGCGGCTTGCGCATTGCCGAAAATGACGGCTCCGGGCTCAGCGCCGCCGACGCTGTCCGAGTTGGATCCCGACTCTCAAACCCCTTGCGCCGAAAAGGCGCCGGTGCCTTGTCTCAGATCAGCGTCGGCCCCTCGTCGCGCCCCGTCGTCCGGGAGCGACGTTCCGTCCCAAGGTCGCCGTCGAGGCGACGGAAGCTCCAGCCGATCAGCGGCGCTCCGCGCACCGTCGCGTGCACGACGATCTGTTCGGTTCGCCGCGGGCCGTTGGCGCCGGCGAAATAGATGCTCTCCTCCAGCTCCACCGCAAATCCCGGAGCCGCGAACAGCCAGCCGCGGCCGCTCGGCAACGCGAGCATCGCGCCCTGGCCGTCCTGCGTGACGCTCGCGCGCACGCCGGGATGCAGATGAAACCGGAGCGCGACGCGCGAATCCTCCGGACCCCGCCCGGCGTGGACGGGCCGCAGCGCGTCTTCGCCCTCAAGCCGGTCGCCCGCGGCGGAGAGGGTCAGCGTGCGCGCGTGGATCAGCCCGAAGCGGCGGGCGTAGCCGTCGTGCGTCGCGGCGACCCGCACGCCCTCTCCCGTCCGCTCGCGCCGGGCGACCACCGCGCGCGGTCCGGCGACCACGATCCGGCCCAGCAGTCCGGCGCAGCGAACGCCGGCGAAGCGGCAGGACGAGGTGTCGGCGACGACGAGGGTCGAATGGGCCGCGGTCGCGCGCGGCGCGGCGCCCCAGCTCGCGCGGCCGAAGCGGGGGACGCCGCAGTTGACCACGATCTGCTCGGGGCCGCTGGACAGCTCGAAGGACAAGGCGCCGGCATGCGCGTCGCGGGACGCTCCCGGCGGCGGCGGCGAGCCGACGTCGACAAGCACGGCCGAGGGCCCGCCCTGCAGCCGCACGTAGCCGGAATGAGGCGCCTCTTCGGGCAGCGGTCCGCGGGCGTCGTCATAGGCGAGGATAGTCGCCACCAAGTCGGCCTGGGTCGGCCCGGCTCCGTTGAACTGGGCGAAGGCCCCGTCGCCGTGCCGGAAAAATCGGATCATCGGCATCGCGCGATCGACCGCGTTCAGAAGCGACTGCGGCGGCTGGGCGTTGCGGGCCGCATAGGCCTGTCGCAACGGCAGCAGGTCGAGCATCGCCTCGACCAGCGCGCTCGGATTCCGACTGACATGCCCGCCGTCCGGCAGGATCTGGCGATCCAGCTCCTCGCCAAGCGTGGCGGAGGCCGACTTCAGAAGCCGTCCGTCCCCGGCGAAGCAGAGCCCGGCGTAGGCCAGCGCGCAGGCAACGGTGAGTCGCGGCAGGCCGTCGGGCGTGAGACGGCGCGCGCGGCCGAGCCGCCGTGTCTGGCGTGCGAGGCTTCGCAGGAAGCGGCGGTAGAAGGCGCGGTCGGCGCCGTCGAGGATCAGCGGCGACTGGCAGAGCCAAGAGATCACGCGCCGCGCCGTGACGTGGGCGGCACGAGCGATAGGGTCTCCGCCGCCGCCCAGCGCGATCCACTCTTCGACCAGCGCCCGGGCGTTGGCGCGGGCCAGCGTCGTATCGGCGGCGCGCAGGTGGCGCAGCCACCCGAAGCCGTGCAGCGCCTCCGCCCATTCCGGCGAGGGCGGCTCGACCCGGAAGGGCGAGGCCCCCTCGACGGGCATGCTCTTGCCCGCGAAGGCGAACACGCCGGCGTAGATCTCGCCGGCCCGGGTGGGATCAGAGGTGCGCAGGTCCTGCGGGGCGATGACGAGCTTGTCCGGCGCGCGCCCTGTCGCATGCCACGGCGCCGCTGCAAGGCCGGCCATCCGCCGCCATCCGCCGCGCACGCCTTCGCTGACAGCGAAGCGCATGAGCCGCGCGGTCTCCTCGAGCGCCCCGATGCTCATGGCATGCGGGCCCTTCGCCGTTTCCCCCTCATTTCAGGAATCGTCGCACACCTGCAGGCGCTTGTCGCGATTCGCGGACGCGTCAGCCCACACGCATCCGCGCGGCGAAGAAGCCGTCGAGGCCGGCGAGCCGGGGGTCGTCCGCCGCGAGATGGCTCGGCAGCGTGCGCAGGAAGCCGTCCGAACCCACGGCCTCGCCATAGCCGGGCAGCTCGGCCTCTGTCACCGGCTCGACGACGACGCGGCCGGCCGCGCGGGCGAGGAAGGCCGCGATCTGACGCTCGCCCTCTTCCGGCTCCAGCGAACAGGTGCAGTACACCAGCAGGCCGCCCGGCTTCACCAGCCGAAGCGCCGCGTCGAGCAGCCGCGCCTGCAGCTTCGCGAGCGTCGCGATGTCGCTTTCCCGCTTCATCCAAGCGACGTCGGGATGCCGGCGGATGGTGCCCGTGGCGCTGCAGGGCGCGTCCAGCAGCACGGCGTCGGCCGGCTCCAGCGACACGCCGGCGGCGTCGCCGACCTGGGCTTCGGCCGACAGCTTCAGCCGCGAAAGATTGTCGCTCAGGCGGCGCAGCCGCTCGGCGGACTTGTCGACCGCGACCACCTCGGCGCCGGCGGCGGCCAGCTGGGCCGTCTTGCCGCCGGGAGCCGCGCAGAGGTCAATGGCGCGCTTGCCCTGGAGGTCGCCGAACAGCCGGGCGGGCAGCGCCGCGGCGGCGTCCTGCACCCACCACTCGCCGTCGTCGAACCCGGCGAGTTGCGCCACGCGGCCGCCTTGCGCCAAGCGCACGCCGCCGGTGGGTAGCACGACCCCGCCGAGCGTTTCCGCCCAGCCAGCGGGATTGGATTTCACGGTCAGGTCGAGCGCCGGCTCGACGCTCAGTCGAAGCGCGATCGCCGCGGCGGTCTCCGCGCCATAGGCGCGCGTCCAGCGGGCGTAGAGCCACGCCGGAAGGTCGGCCCCCGGCGTCGGCTCCGGCGCGCCTTCGGCGACGATCCCGCGAAGCACCGCGTTGACGAGACCCGAGAAATGGCGGGCGTCCGGATCAGCGCGGGCGCAGGCGACGGCGAGGTCGACGGCGGTGTGCGCCGGCGTGTCCATGAACAGCGCCTGGGCGGCGCCGGTGGCGAGGATCGCCTCCAGCGGGCCGGCCTTCTTCGGCAGCCCCTTCTCGAGCTTTGCGGCGATCAGGGCGCGCAGGGTGCCGAACCGTCGCAGGGTCGAGCCGGCGATGGCGCGGGCGAGCGCGCGGTCGCGCTCGTCCAGCGCCCGGAAGCCGGTCGGGTCGTGCTCCGCCTCGAGCGCGCCGTCGAGCGGCCGCGAGCGGGAGAGCACGCCCTCCACCAGCCGCACGGCGACACGGCGGGGCCCGAAGCCCACCGGCTCGGGCGCAGGCCGCTGGGAGCCGCCCATCGAACGGCGGCCCGGCGTCGGGATCCGGAATGCGGGGGGACGGGTCAACCCCAGGGGCCGCTTCGGCGCTGCGATCCGCCCCAGGGGCCCGAAGCCGGGCCGGACGGAGCGGCCGCCGGACGGGCGCCCATGCCGCGGGCGAGCTCCATCAGGGCGGCGATGCGGTTCTCGGTCGCAGGGTGGGTCGAGAACAGATTGTCCATCCGGTGGCCCGAGAGCGGGTTGATGATGAACATGTGCGCGGTCGCGGGGTTGCGCTCGGCGGCGTCGTTCTCGATGTGCGCGGCCCCGCCGGCGATCTTGCCGAGGGCGGAGGCCAGCCAGTCGGGCCGGCCGCAGATCTCGGCGCCGAGCTTGTCGGCCTGATACTCACGGGTGCGGCTGATCGCCATCTGAACGATCATCGCGGCGATGGGGGCAAGAATCATCATCGCGATCGACCCTATCACGCCGAAGGGCGAACCGTTGTTCTCGCGGTTGCCGGAGAACAGAAATCCGAAGTTCGCCAGCATCGAGATCGCGCCGGCGATGGTCGCCGTGATCGTCATGATCAGCGTGTCGTGGTTCTTCACATGCGCCAGCTCGTGCGCCATCACCCCCGCGACCTCCTCGCGGCTGAGGGAATGGAGCAGACCCGTAGTGGCCGCCACCGCCGCGTTCTCGGGGTTGCGGCCGGTCGCGAAGGCGTTCGGCTGCGGCTCGTCGATGATGTAGACGCGCGGCATCGGGAGCTGGGCGCGGGCCGCGAGCTCCTGCACCATGCCGTAGAATTCGGGGGCGGAGCGGGCGTCCACCTCCTGCGCGTTGTGCATGCGCAGGACGGCCTTGTCAGAGTTCCAGTAGCTCCAGGCGTTCATGGCGAGCGCCACGACGAAGGCGATCATCAGGCCGCCTTTGCCGCCGATCAGGAAGCCCACTCCCATGAACAGCGCGGTCATGCCTGCCAGCAGAAGGGCCGTGCGGAAGTAGTTCATGCGGGTCGGGTCTCCACCATGGATCGCGAACGCTCGCGCGGGGGCGCAAGCGGCTTATATGTGGGGAGCATCCCCGGTTCGCGCCAATGCGTCGCCGGGTCACGATCGGATCAGCTAAGGGAGCAGGCCATGGCCGAGGAGCCGCGCAAGGCGTTGAGCGAGGCCGCCGCCCGCGCGCTGGCCGAAGCCGAGGCCCGCCGCGCCGACTACGAGCGCCAGGCGGCCGAACTCGCGAAGGCGAAGGAGCTCAACGGCCGCAAGGGCCCGGAGCCCGTGCGCTACGGCGACTGGGAGAGCAAGGGACTCGCGAGCGATTTCTGAACGGCCCCCCGCCCCCGAAGCGGCGGGCGAACCGACCCCGCCGCCGCCTCGCCCCCGAAGCCGGCGGATCCTGGGTCGCCTCGTCGCCCGCGGATTTCTGGGAATCGCAGTGGTCATGGGCGTGACGGCGGCGATCGTCGCGTCCGATCTCGACCGCTATTGGCCGCTCGACCTGCGCGACCCGCCGGGCGTGTTCACCCAGTGGCGCATCCGCGCGCTCGCCGCCTCGCCCGATCTGTGCCGCCGGGTGCTGGCGCGCTCGGCGGTCGAGTTCCGCGCCGCCTCCCCGCGACCGCGCGTCGGGGGCTGCGGGTATGTCGACGGCGTGGTTCCGGCCGCGGCTTCGATCGCGCTCGACGCCCCGCCGGCGATGCGCTGCGCCCTCGCCGCCGCGACGGCGGCCTGGGAACGGCGCGTGGTGGAGCCGGCGGCGCTCAAGCACCTGGGGTCGAAGCTCGCCGAGATCCGTCATTTCGGCAGCTACTCCTGCCGCAACGTCTACGGCCGAACCACGGGCCGCCGGTCGCAGCACGCCACGGCCAACGCGCTCGACGTCGCGGCCTTCCGTCTCGCGGACGGCCGCACGGTCAGCGTGCTCGGCGACTGGAGCGACGGCGGGGCGCGCGGCGCCTTCCTGCGCGAGGTCCGCGATGGCGCCTGCGGCCTGTTCGCCGGCGTGCTGTCGCCCGACTACAACGCCGCCCACCGTGACCATTTCCACTTCGACCTCGGCCCGTATGACGTCTGCCGCTGAGGCGCGCTTGCGCTTGACCCGGCGCGTCGTCCGTCGCACACGGCGTGCGGGACGCGCCTTGCGATCGGGGACGCACGGCGGATCGCGAGGAGAGTCGGGTCGATGACCGCCGCTGAACGACGCCTAGCGCTCGCGCGCGACATCGCCGCGTCGGTGGCGCCCCTGCTCGGCCCCCATCTGGCGCTCCGGCTGTGGGACGGCTCGACCGTTCCTGCGAACGCGGGCTCGGATCAGCTGGTGGTGAAGTTCGGCGACGAAGGCACCCTCGCGGCGCTGTCGAAGTCGCCGAAGCTCGACACGCTGGTGCGCCTACACGCGCTCGGCCGCATCGATCTCGAAAACGGCGACCTGTTCGATCTCGCCGAGCGCCGCCCCTCGGTGCGCGGCCGCGACCTGCTGCGCGCCGTGGGTCCGCTGAAGCTCGCGCGCGGCGCGGCGGCCTTCCTCAAGGTGCCGGCCGGCCAGACGAAGCTGCCGTGGGAGGGCCAGCCCGGCGCCGCGCCGGGGAAGTCCGGCGACCCCGAAAACAACCAGAAGAACATCGCGCACCACTACGATGTCTCGAACGCCTTCTACCGGCTGTTTCTGGACGAGAAGCTGATCTACTCCTGCGCCTATTTCGAGGACTGGGAGCAGGACCTGGACGCCGCCCAGCGGGCGAAGATCGATCTGGTGTGCCGCAAGCTCCGGCTGCAGCCGGGCGACACCTTCCTGGACGTGGGCTGCGGCTGGGGCGCCCTGATCTGCCACGCGGCGGAAGTCTACGGCGTCACCGCCCATGGCGTGACGCTCTCCAAGGAGCAGCTCGCCGGCGCGCAGGAGGAGATCCGCGCGCGTGGTCTGCAAGGCCGGGTCACCGTCGCGCTCGCGGACTGGACGATGGTCGCCGGCGCCTTCGACAAGATCGCTTCAGTCGGCATGTTCGAGCACGTCGGCCTGAAGAACGCCGACGCCTATTACCGGGGGATCCGCAAGCTGCTGCGGCCGGGCGGGCTCTACCTCCACCACGCCATCACCCGGCGCGCCAAGCCCGGCGACGACCGCAAGCTGCGGCCCGAGGCCAAGGCCATCCTTCGCCACATCTTCCCAGGGGCGGAGCTCGACCACATCGGCTCGACCCTCTCGGGGATGGAGCGGGCGGGGCTGGAGCCGCAGGATGTGGAGGCGCTGCGCCGGCACTACGCCCGCACCACGGCGCTGTGGTGCCGCCGGCTGCAGGGGAACCGCGCCGCGGCCATCGCCGAGGTCGGCGAGGTCCGCACCCGCATGTGGATCGCCTATCTGGCCGGCGTCTCGCTCGCCTTCGCGCGCGGCTCGATCGGCGTCTGCCAGACGCTGTCCTCGGCCCGGCAGAAGAGTGGCGCGGTCGATCTGCCGCCCACGCGCCGCGACGTCTATCGGGACTGAAATACTGCGCGCGGAGCATAGCCTTGGGGCTCGCGCGGAACGTCGCTTCAATCCTTCGCGACTACGTCAATTGACGCAGCACGGCCTAGGTGAAGATGCGTAGCATGGCGGAAAATGTCCGGGAGGACGCCATGCCCTACAACGTACTCGTCACTCAAGACGGTCGGTCGACGATCGCCTTCGCACGCAGCGCCACGGAGGCGCTGGCGCTTGCCCGCGAGAAGGAAGCCGCCGGTCTCAGCGAGATCGTGGTGATGTCGAACGATGGCGGCCAGGTCGCCGTGGACCGGCTGATCCGCCTTGCGGAACTCGAGGCGGTCACCCTCGCGCCGTCGAGCGTTTTCGGCTGAAGAGCGGCGTCAGCCGAAAAGCCACGCCATGATCTTGTAGGTCGCGAACCCGATCACCGCGGCCGCCGGCAGCGTGAGCACCCACGCCACCACAATGTCGCTCGCGACGTTCCAGCGAACGGCGGTCGTGCGACGCGCGGCGCCGACGCCGACGATCGCGCCAGTGATGGTGTGCGTCGTCGAGACCGGCACGCCGAGCCATGTCGCCATGAACAGCGTGATGGCTCCGCCGGTCTCCGCGCAGAAGCCCTGCATGGGGTTCAGGCGGGTGATCTTGGAGCCCATGGTGTGGACGATGCGCCAGCCGCCGCAGAGCGTGCCCAGCGCCATCGCCGCCTGGCACGAGAGCACAACCCACAGCGGCACGTGGAACGCGCCGCCGAGCATGCCCTGCGAGTAGAGCAGCACCGCGATGATGCCCATGGTCTTCTGCGCGTCATTGCCGCCATGCCCGAGCGAGTAGAGCGAGGCGGAGGCGAACTGCGCGATGCGGAAGGTGCGGTCGACCGCGAAGGGCGTGAACCGAACGAAGGCCCAGGACACCGCGAGCACGAGGACAAGCGCGAGCAGAAAGCCGACCAGCGGCGACAGCACGATCGCGGCGACGGTCTTGCCCAGCCCGCCGAGCACCACGACCCCGAAGCCGCCCTTGGCGGTCGCGCCGCCGACCAGCCCTCCGATCAACGCATGCGAGCTGCTGGAGGGGATGCCGAGGATCCAGGTGGCGACGTTCCAGACGATCGCGCCGATCAGCGCCGCGAAGATCACCGTGGGGTCGATGATCTGCGCGTCGACGATTCCGACGCCGATGGTCTGCGCCACATGCAGGCCGAAGAACAGGAACGCGATGAAGTTGAAGAACGCCGCCCACAGCACGGCGAAGCTCGGCCTGAGCACCCGGGTGGAAACAATGGTCGCGATGGAGTTCGCGGCGTCGTGCAGGCCGTTCAGGAAGTCGAACAGCAGCGCGACGGCGATCAGTCCGACCAGAATGGGAAACGCGAGCGTCGCATCCGCCATCGCGCTGTCACACGTTCTCGACGACGATGCCGTTTATTTCGTTGGCGACGTCCTCGAATCGATCGACGACGTCTTCCAGCTGCCCGTAGATTTCGCTTCCGATGATGTAAGCCATGGGATTCGCTTGGCCCTCGCCCTTGAACAACGCTTTCAGGCCCTGGTCGTGAAGTTCGTCGGAGCGGCCTTCGACCGCCACGATTTGTTCCGTCAGCTCGCCCAGCCGGGCGGCGTTCGCGTTCGGCGTCTTCAGCAGCGGGATCGCCTCGGCCGTCAGCCGCGCCGCTTCGGCGACGCAGGCCGCCATCTCGCGCATCACCGGATCGAACGTGGTCAGCTCGTACAGCAGCACCGTCTTCGCCACCCGGTGCATCTGATCGATCGCGTCGTCCATCGACTGGATCAGGTCGGTGATGTCGCCGCGATCGAAGGGCGTAATGAAGCTGCGTCGCACCGCGAGCAGCACGTCGCGCGTCACTTCGTCGGCCTGATGCTCGTAATCCGCGATCTCCCGCGCGCGGGCGGCCACGCCGTCTCCGCCCTCGAGCAGCCCTTCGAGCGCGCGTGCGCCGCTGACGAGCGTTTGCGAGTGCCTCTCGAACAGGTCGAAGAAGCGCTCCTCTTTGGGCATCAGCGCCCGGAACCAGCCCAGCATCGCACGTTCCCCCCAGCTTTCGCGTCAATCGCTCAACGAAGCGGCGTCGCCGGTGTTCCCCTGCGAAGAGCGCGTCTTAAATGAGCGGCATGCCAAAAGCTGCAAAAAAGAAGACTAAGCCGCGCCAACAGTTTGGCGTCGCGCCGTACCGCAGCCTCCCCGACGGCGGGCTGGAGGTGCTGCTCGTCACCTCGCGCGACACCGGCCGCTGGATCATTCCCAAGGGTTGGCCGATGAAAAAGGGCTCGCCGCTGAAGGCTGCGTTGCGCGAAGGCTTCGAGGAAGCCGGCGTGCGGGGCGATGGCGGAGCTGAGATCGGCGCCTTCGAGTACGTCAAGGTCATGGAGTTCGGCCGCGACCGACCCTGTCGGGTGGGCGTGTTCGCGCTGAAGGTGACCGAAGAGCTCGAGGACTGGCCAGAGCGCGGGGAGCGCGTCCGCCGCTGGTTCTCGCCCGCGGAAGCCGCCGCGGTGGTGAACGAAGACGGCCTCAAGGAAATCCTCGAGACGCTTCCAGCCCGCCTCGAGAACAGCTGACCGCCAGACGCGAGGATCACGGATCGACGCGTGGGACGGCGGTCGTGGGGGGAAAGCCATAGAGCCGCGCAGGGTTCTCCACGAGGATGCGCGCGCGGTCGAAGGGCGTCGGCGCCCAGTCCGCGAAGACGTCGAGAAGATGCCCCACGTCCAGTGACGGCGCCCAATGCGCAACGTGCGGCCAGTCCGAGCCCCAGAGGCAGCGCTCGGGGGCGGCCTCGAACAGCGCCCGCGCAAAGGGCGCGACGTCGCGGTAGGGCGGCCCGTCGACGCTGATGCGATAGGCCCCCGACAGCTTCACCCAGGCCCCGTCGGCCACAAGCCCGACCAGCGTGCGAAAGCCGGCGTCGTCCCGGCCGCGGCTCGTCGGCATATGGCCCATGTGGTCCACCACGAAGGGCACGGGCAGGGCCTTCAGGCGGGGCGCGAGGATCGGCAGGTCGGCAGCGTCCAGCAGGAACTGCAGGTGCCACCCCATCTCGCGGGCGATCGCGCCGTAGGTCTCGAGCTTGTCGAAGCCGACGCCGCCGCCGAACAGCACGTTGAGGCGCAGGCCCACGACGCCCGCCTCGGCGAGCGCCGCCAGGTCGCGCTCGGACGCCTTCGGCGAGATCACGGCGACCCCGCGCAGGCGGTCCCGGTTCGCGGCGAGCGTGCGGAGCATCAGCCGGTTGTCGGTCCCATGCGCGCTGACCTGCACCAGCACGCCATAGGTCATGCCGGTGGCGTCGAGCATCCTGAGATAGGCGGCTGGGGTCGCCTCCGGCGGCGTGTAGCTCCGCTCCGCGACGAAGGGGTAGGCCGGCGGCAAGCCGATGACATGGGCGTGGGAATCCACCGATCCGGGCGGCGGATCGAACCGGGTCGCCGCATGGGGCGCGGGCGCCGGCCCAGGGCAGACCGGAGGCTCGCCCCGCGGCGGATGCATCGGGCGGTCGATCCTCATGGAGCCCCGCCAAGCCGCCGGAGCGCGCGTGGCCCGGCCGCGCCTATCGCCGTCGTCATGTCGTCCTCCCGTCTCGGCGTCTCTGACGTACGCCTTCACGAAGATCCTAGCGCGGTCACCACGCCTTTTCGACCGCGTATCCCGCCTGTCGGTAGAGCTCGACCAGCCCTTTCGGACCAGGCAGATGCAGCGCGCCGACCGCGACGAAGGCCCCGCCGTCATCGATGAGCGCCCGGGAGCGTTCGGCCATCAGGGTGTTGCGACGGTCCACCAGCTCGGACATGAAATCCGCGTAGGCCTCGACGTCGAAGCCCGCGCCGAACAGGCCGCCCTTCATGGCGAGATACCAGCCGACCTTCCGCGCGCGGTACAGCGCGAGCGTGGTGGTCTGGAGATCGCCGCCCGCCGCCGGGGTCGCGACCGTGTCGCGGATCATGCGGCGGGCGGTCTCATCCGGAATCTTTGACACGGCGTCGAGCTGTTCGGTGATGCTCTCGAGACCCACGATCCTGGCGCCGCCGTCCCGCCCGATCCGCTCGACCGCGCCGTCGATGGTCGGCAGCCCCTGCGCCATGCGCTTGGTTTCACAGGCCGAAACCTGGAGGGTGATTCCGAGGAACCACGGCTTCAGCGACCCCGCGACCGCCGCGGGCAGGCCGTTCTCCGCGATCCGACGTCCGACCTCTTTCCGCTGCGCCTCGTCGAGACCCTCGAGTCCTTTGCCGGAGAAGTCGATGGCGTTGCGGGTGACGTAGGCCACCACCTCGGCCTGCGCCGCCGCGCCGTTGGCGTCGGCGATCTCGACCGCGACGGCTTTGGCGTCCTTCAGCGCGGCGCGCACCGGCTCCCTGAGGGCGACGAGGTCGGCGTCGGTCGTGTGCATGGTGCCGAACAGGTAGGACGGCGCGACGTTCGCGGCCTTCGGCGTGATCCGCCACAGCAGGCCTTCGGCGTTCGGCACGGCGCGCGCCTCCGTCTCGAAGGCGGCGTAGGCCTTGGGGTCCTCCGCCTTCGCCTTGGCGATGAGGTCCCGCCCTTCGCAGGACCGCGCCACGTCCTGCGCGGCCACGGGCGAGACGACCAGGGCTGCGGCGAATGCTGCGGCGAGGCGACGGAAGAACATGATGCGGGCGCGGTCCGGCGTGCGAGGGTCGCCGATCCTCGCGCGACGGCGCTTTCGGCGGGTTAACGCCGTCCGAAAGTTCGACGCGTCGTTAACGAGCGATGGCCCGGAGGCGGCCATTACGCCCGCTGACCGGAAAGCCCCCCGGGGGGTCACGCAGGCGCCCGGCTCTGGCGTCCCACGGCCGACGTCGCCGCGGCTTCTTAAGCGACGCTCAATCGTCCGCCGGAATTGTCGTCGCTCTTGCCCGCCGGGGCCTGCGGCGTATGGTGCGGCCATGCCGCTCAGTCCTTCGGAAGTCGAACGCTACGCCCGCCACATCGTGCTGCACGACGTGGGCGGGCCGGGCCAGCAGAAGCTCGCCAAGGCCCGCGTGCTGGTCGTGGGGGCCGGCGGGCTGGGCAGCCCGCTCGCGCTTTATCTCGCCGCGGCGGGCGTGGGAACGATCGGGATCGTCGATGACGACCACGTCTCGCTCTCGAACCTGCAGCGGCAGGTGCTGCACGGCACCCCCGACGTCGGCCGCCTGAAGACCGACTCCGCCGTCGACGCCATCGCCCGCGTGAACCCGCACGTGACGGTGGAGCCGCACCCGACGCGGCTGACCGCCGAAAACGCGATGGCGCTCGTCGAAGCCTACGACATCGTCGCCGACGGCTCGGACAGCTTCGCGACCCGCTATCTCGTGGCCGACGCATGCGCGCTAGCGGGACGGCCGCTCGTCACCGCCTCGCTCGGGACCTTCGACGGCGCGATCACCACCATCCGCGCCCACGAGACGAACGCCGAAGGCGAGCGCAACCCGACCTGGCGCTGCCTGTTCCCCGAGCCGCCGCCGCCTGGCGCGGTGGCGAGCTGCGCCGAGGCCGGCGTGCTGGGGGCGCTGGCGGGGCTGATGGGTTCGCTGATGGCGATCGAGGTTCTGCGCGAGATCGTCGGCTTCGGGCAGGGGCTCGTCGGCCGCCTGCTGGTCATCGACGCCCGCGCCATGCGGTTCGAGACCGTCTCCTACGGCTGGGATCCGGACAACCCGGTCACCGGCGACAACCCGACGATCACCGACCTGTCGATCCACGCTAAAAAATTCGGCGGCTGACGCACGGGGCGGGCCACCTTCCGGCTCGACCGGAGGGGCCATCTCCGGCGTCGCACTCGACGCCTCACGTGGATGGTCCGGTCAAGCTGGACCATGACGGCGCGGGCGCGACGAGGGCGGAGCCTGTCGCCTCAGCGGCGCCAGACGAAGGCCGCGCCTTGGCGGCGCACGACTTTCAGCGAGCCGTCGTCGGCCTTGATGGCGAGGTAGCAGGATTCGCGCCGGGCCTGGCCGAGCTTCATGCAGAAGCCCTCGTCGTCGACCCGCCACGTCCCCTCGGTCGCGGAGCCTGCGCGGCCGCCGGCGCGGGTGACCTTTCCGTCAGCCGCGAACGCGAAGGTGGAGGCCCCGCCGCGCGGCCCGGTGGTCGAGACGGTTCGCCCGTCGAGCCAGTTGGCTTTCAGGTCCTGCGGTCCGACGAGTTCGACAGCGGCCGCAGGTTCGGAGGCAAGGCTCAGTGCCAGTGCGCTCACTCCCGCAAGAATGCCGATGATGCGCATGCCGCCCTCCGTCGCCCTATGTTCGCGCCTTGTTCACAGAACAAATCCAGCACGGCGGTTTTGGCGAGTCAAGACGGGTTGCGGCGCAGTCGATCTTCACGTCGAACGTCAGGCGCTCACAACATCGAGGGCAGCACGCGGTCGGGCGGGCGGTGGCCATCCATGAAGGTCTTGATGTTGACGATGACCTTCTCGCCCATGTCGATGCGGCCCTCGAGGGTGGCCGAGCCAAGATGGGGCAGCAGCACCACCTTGTTCTGGCGCGCGAGCTTGACGAGCTTGGGGTTCACCGCGGGCTCGTTCTCGAACACGTCGAGCGCGGCGCCCGCGAGGTCGCCGGCCTCCAGCATGCGGGCGAGCGCGTTCTCGTCGATCACCTCGCCGCGCGCGGTGTTGACGACGTAGGCCTCTTTCTTCAGCAGCTTCAGCCGGCGCGCCGAGAGCAGGTGGTAGGTCGCCGGCGTGTGCGGGCAGTTGACCGAGACGATGTCCATGCGGGCGAGCATCTGGTCGAGGCTTTCCCAGTAGGTCGCCTCCAGCTGCTCCTCGACGTGGGGCGCCACCCGGCGCCGGTTGTGGTAGTGGATCGAGAGGCCGAAGGCGCGGGCGCGCCGCGCCACCGCCTGGCCGATGCGGCCCATGCCGACGATGCCGAGGCGCTTGCCCCAGATGCGGCGGCCGAGCATCCAGGTCGGCGACCAGCCGGACCACTCGTGGTCGTCCGGCACCACGCGGGCGCCCTCGGCGATGCGGCGCGGCACCGTCAGGATCAGGCCCATGGTCATGTCGGCGGTGTCCTCCGTCAGCACGCCGGGCGTGTTGGTGACGGTGATCCCGCGATCGAGCGCGCTCTGGACGTCGATGTTGTCGACGCCGTTGCCGAAGTTCGCGATCAGCTTGAAGTTCGGCCCGGACTGGGCGAGCAGCGCGGCGTCGATGCGGTCCGTCACGGTCGGCACCAGCACGTCGGCCTCCCGCACGGCGGTCGCCAGCTCGTCCGGCGTCATCGGCTTGTCGTCATGATTCAGCCGCGCGTCGAACAGCTCGCGCATGCGCGTCTCGACCACGTCGGGCAGCCGACGGGTCACGACGACGAGCGGACGCTTCTTCATGGCCGGCGACCTTTCTGGAGGAGCTCGGGCGTACGGTTAATCCATCGTCAACGTGGACAACGGATGCTTGTTCGAGGCCGCGCGGTGCGGCGAACGCGACCCGCGGCGACCCCTCGCGTCTCTAGCAGACGGAGGGCGGAACGCAAGACGGCGACGAAAGACGGAGCGTGCGACGCGCATGGCTGGGAATCGACTGAAGCCCTTCGGACGGGCGGCGCTGGCGGCGGCGGCGGCTCTCGGCGTTCTGGCCGGCTTGAGCGGCGCGGCGCGCGCGCAGGCCGCCAGGGAGACGGAGGCCGGGGTGATGATCGGTCCGGTGTCGGGTCTTCCCGTGCCGCGCTACGTCAGCCTGAAGAGCGCCAAGGTCTACGTGCGCCAGGGTCCGACCAAGGACCATCCCGTGGCGTTCGTCTACCGCCGCGCAGGCGAGCCGGTCGAGATCGTCGCCGAGTACGACAACTGGCGGCGCATCAGGGATTCCGAGGGGTCTGAAGGCTGGGTCTGGCACAGCCTGCTGTCGGGCCGGCGCACGGCGCTGGTCGCGCCCTGGTCCAAAGACAGCGCGCTTCCGATCCGCGCCTCGGCGACCGCAGACGCTCGCCTGTCGGCGCGGCTGGAGCCGAAGGTGCTCGTCGAGGTGCGCCGCTGCGACGGCTCGTGGTGCAAGGTGGAGGGCGACGGCTTCGACGGCTTCATCCCGCAGGACCGGCTCTGGGGCGTCTATCCCGGCGAACGCTTCGACTGATCTCCAATCGCGCCCGCAAAGCCTGATATGGGCCCCTCCGCGCTCCCGCTCGCGGCGCTTTACCTACTTGGCGTCAACGCCGCGGCGTTCATGGCGTTTGTCTCCGACAAGGCGCGCGCCGGTCGAGGCGACTGGCGCATCCCTGAGCGCACACTCCTGATGCTCGCGGCTTTGGGCGGCAGCGTCGGCGCCCTCGCCGGCCAGCGCCTGTTGCGCCACAAGACGTGGAAGGAGCCGTTTCGGTCGATCCTCGACGTGATCGCTATGACGCACGGCGTGCTTGCCGGGGCGCTCTGCGGATGGCTGCTGTGGCGGGCGATCGAAACTACGTTCTGAGTGCGATCCCGGTTCTCCGCTGCGCTTCGGCTAGGATGACAACGTCCGGACAACAAAAAAGCCGCCCCGGAGACCGCGGCGGCTTTTTCTCGAACTCGGACCGAGATCAGCTCACGCGCTTGCGGCGCAGGCGGACCACGACGTCGACGCGGGCGATCTCCATGCCGTCCGGAATTTCCGGCAGGCGGTCGACGGAGACGTGCGCGCCCGGGATGTCCATCAGGCGGTTGTCGTCTTCGACCAGGAAGTGGTGGTGCTCGGTGACGTTGGTGTCGAACCAGGTCTTGGAGCCGTCGACCGCGAGCTCGCGCAGCAGGCCGACTTCAGTGAACTGATGGAGCGTGTTGTAGACGGTGGCGAGCGACACCGGCACGCGGGCGCGCATCGCCTCCTCGTGCAGGATTTCGGCCGTCACGTGCCGGTCGCCCTTGGCGTAGAGCAGACGGCCGAGCGCGATGCGCTGGCGGGTGGGACGGAGGCCGGAGTCGCGCAGCAGACCACCAACGTCGCGCGCGACGCACAGGGACGGCCGCAGGCCGCAGTCGACCGAGCGATCGGCCGCGGCGGAGGAAGCGACGGGGGCGGCGGTGGTCGTGATCGGTTCGGCCATCGTCGGTCTCGGGTACGCTCATGTTGAAGGCGGAGCCGAAGGGCGGCCGCGCCGGACAAGGACACGCGCGCAGCAATGCGCAGCGAAAGCATGCGTAATCGTACCGTGTCGCAACGCAGCGAGCAACCTCCTTCACTCGGAACGCTTTTCGCCGGTCCGACATGTGTGCTAGCTAAGCCGCGCTTCGCGCGCCGGACTTCTGGCGAACGCAATGATCCATAAGGACGCAGACGCAGTCACATGACCGAACGCAAGGCCAGCTACGAGTATGAAGACCTTCTGGCCTGCGGCCGCGGGGAGCTGTTTGGGGCGGGCAACGCCCAGCTTCCCCTACCGCCCATGCTGATGTTCGACCGCATCTCGGAGATTTCGGAGACCGGCGGCCCGCACGGCAAGGGCTTCGTCCGCGCCGAGCTCGACGTGACGCCGGACCTCTGGTTCTTCGACTGCCACTTCAAGGGCGACCCGGTGATGCCGGGTTGCCTCGGCCTCGACGCGCTCTGGCAGATGACCGGATTCTTCCTTGGTTGGACCGGATCCTCGGGCCGAGGCCGCGCGCTGGGCACGGGCGAGATCAAGTTCACCGGCCAAGTGCTCCCGAGCGTCAAGAAGGTGGTCTACGGCGTCGACTTCAAGCGCGTCGTGCGCGGTCGCCTCGTGCTCGGCATCGCCGACGGCTGGCTTCAGGCCGACGGGCAGACCATCTATGAGGCGAAGGACCTGAAGGTCGGCCTGTTCAAGGCCGAGGCCGCCGCGGCCTGAGCCGCGGAGGTCGCCTTTACCCCCCGGCGCCGCGACGCGGCGCGTCAACCTGATCCGGCCCGCGTCCCGCGCAAGATGCTGCGGACCCCGGGCCGTCACGGAACTGGAGGCTCCCCATGAGGCGCGTCGTCGTCACCGGCATGGGTATCGTGTCGTCGATCGGAAACTCCACGCAGGAGGTCGTCGCCTCCCTGCGCGAAGCGAAATCCGGCATCACCCGCGCGGAGCAGTTCGCGGCCCATGGCTTCAAGTGCCAGGTTCAAGGCGCGCCGACGCTCGATCCGGCGGAGGTGGTCGACCGTCGCGCCATGCGCTTCCACGGCGGCGGCTCCGGCTGGAACCACGTCGCGATGGATCAGGCGATCCGGGATTCCGGGCTCGAGGAGAGCGACATCTCCAACGAGATGACCGGCATCATCATGGGCTCCGGCGGTCCCTCGACCAAGGTCGTCGTGGAGGCAGCGGACATCACCCGCGAGAAGGGCGGCCCGAAGCGCATCGGGCCCTTCGCCGTGCCGAAGGCGATGTCCTCAACGGCGTCCGCCACGCTCGCCACCTGGTTCAAGATCAAGGGCGTGAACTACTCGATCTCCTCCGCCTGCGCGACGTCGAGCCACTGCATCGGCAACGCCGCGGAGATGATCCAGTACGGCAAGCAGGACGTGATGTTCGCCGGCGGCTGCGAGGAGCTGGACTGGACGCTGTCCGACATGTTCGACGCCATGGGCGCCATGTCGAGCAAGTTCAACGACACGCCCGCCACCGCCTCGCGCGCCTATGACAAGAACCGCGACGGCTTCGTCATCGCCGGCGGGGCCGGGGTGCTGGTGCTGGAGGAGTATGAGCGGGCCAAGGCGCGCGGCGCCAAGATCTACGCCGAACTCACCGGCTACGGCGCGACATCCGACGGCTACGACATGGTCGCCCCGTCGGGCGAAGGCGCGATGCGCTGCATGCGCCAAGCGATGAAGACCGCCCGGAACCCAATCGATTACGTCAACCCGCACGCCACCTCGACCCCTGTCGGCGACGCCAAGGAGATCGAGGCCCTGCGCGCGGTGTTCGGGGACAAGTGCCCGCCGATCTCCGGCACCAAGTCGCTCAGCGGCCATTCGCTCGGCGCGGCCGGCGTGCAGGAGGCGATCTACTCGCTGCTGATGATGCAGGGCGGCTTCATGGCCGAGAGCGCGCACATCGAGGAGCTCGATCCGGCTTTCGCCGACATGCCCATCCTGCGCGAGCGGACCGACAAGACGTTGAACGCCGTGATGTCGAACTCCTTCGGCTTCGGCGGCACCAACGCCACGCTGGTGTTCGAGCGGGTCTGACCAGCTGGGCGCAAAGCGTCATCCCGGACGGCCGTCAGGCCGAGCCGGGATCGTCTTCAGAACGAAGCGCCATGTCTGGGTGACGATCCCGGATCTCCGCTTCGCTACGTCCGGGATGACGCCCAGCGTCCGCCCGGCGCAAGCCTTCGGAGAACTTGAATGGTCGCCGGACTTCTTTCAGGCAAGCGCGCCCTCGTCATGGGCGTCGCCAACGACCACTCCATCGCCTGGGGCTGCGCCAAGGCGCTGGCGCAAGCAGGAGCCGAGATCGCGTTCACCTATCAGGGCGACGCGCTGGGCAAGCGCGTGCGGCCGCTGGCGGAGAGCGTCGGTTCAGACCTCGTGCTGCCCTGCGACGTGGAGGACATCGCCTCCGTGGACGCGGTGTTCGCCGCGCTCAAAGAGCGCTGGGGCGGGCTCGATCTGCTGATCCACGCCATCGGCTTCTCCAACAAGAACGAGCTGAAGGGCCGCTACGCCGACACCACGCGCGAGAACTTCTCGCGCACCCTGGTGATCTCAGCTTTCTCCTTCACCGAGGTCGCGAAGCGCGCGGCCGACATGATGACGGATGGCGGGTCGATGATCACGCTGACCTACGGCGGCGCGACCCGCGTCATGCCGAACTACAACGTCATGGGCGTCGCCAAGGCCGCGCTGGAGGCCAGCGTGCGGTATCTGGCCGCCGACTACGGCCCGCAGGGGATCCGCGTCAACGCGATCTCCGCCGGCCCGGTCCGGACGCTTGCGGGCGCGGGCATCTCGGACGCGCGGCTGATGTACGAGCACCAGCGCCGCCACGCGCCGCTGCGCCGCCCGATCACCATCGAGGACGTCGGCGGCGCCGCGCTCTATCTGCTCTCGGACCTGTCGTCGGGCGTCACCGGCGAGATCCACTTCGTGGACGCCGGCTACAACATCATCTCCATGCCGCGGCCCGAGAGCCTGAAGACCATCGTCGCGGCGGAAGACGCGGCGGAGAAGGCCGGCGTCGGCTGAACCCAGCAGGCTCAGCGATCGTCCGCCCCTGAGAACGAGCGAGAGCGCTTCGGAGCGATCCACGTGAGCGACCACCCGTCCGACTTCGTTGCGCAGCGCACAGACGCCTACTTCGCCAAGACCGCCGAGATCGTCGCGGCCCATGGCGACGCGCGCGTCACCTACGCAGTGTTCCTGCGCGCGGACGCCGTCGTCGCGCTCGACCGGGCGATCGCCTTCCTGGAGGAGGTCTATCCCGCCGACGCCGCGATCCCGCTGGCGGTCGACCGACCGGCGCCGGAGGGCGCCGCGCTCGCGCCGGGCAAGCCGATGCTCTACGTCACTGGGTCGTTGGCCGCCCTGTCGCCGATCGAGACGCTGCTGCTGCAGCGGATCGGCTTCGCCTGCGTGTCGGCGTTCAACGCCTTCTCCATGGCGCTCGCGCTGCCGGACTGCGCCTTCCTCGCCATGGAGGCCCGCCACACCACCGGCGACGATATGCACCTCGCGTGCTCCTACGGCGCAAGCGTCGGGTCGCGCACTGCGCAGCTGATGGGCGCGAAGGGCTTCGTCGGGACCTCCACCGACCTCGCGGCGCCGTTCTATGGAACGGCCCATGGGCTCGGCACCATGCCGCACTCGCTGATCGGCTACGCCAAGGCGCTGATGCTGAAGGACGGCCGCGACCCCACGGTGGAGAGCGCGACGCTGGAGGCCGCCAAGCTCTACGCCGCCCAGTTCCCCGACGAACCCGGCCTGACGGTGCTCGTCGACTACGACGGCCGCGAGGTGACCGACGCGCTCGCCGTCTGCCGGTGGTTCTACGCGCCCGGCGGCCCCGCTGAGGCGGGCAGGACGCTGAGCTTTCGGCTCGACACCCACGGCGGCCGCCACCTCGAAGGGCTCGACTGGGACGAGAGCGTCCGCACGCTCCTCAAATGGACCCACCGGCACACGCCCGGCGAGGTGGCGAAGCTCGCGCTGCAAGGCTTCGATCTGGCCGAACTCGACGGCCTGTCGGCCGACGAGATCCGCGACAAGGTCCTGTTCGGCACAGGCGTGACGGCGGCGGCCGTGATCTTCTTCCGCAAGGCGCTCGACGACGCCGGCTTCAAGAAGCCGAAGATCGTCGCCTCCTCAGGCTTCGACACGCTGAAATGCCGCGTGTTCGGCAATCTCTCGGCGCCGGTCGACGTGGTCGGCACCGGCTCGTTCCTGCCGTCCAAGCTCTCGCGCACCTACGCCACCGCCGACATCGTGCGCTACGAGCTGCCGAAGGCCGAGGGCGACTGGCGACGCTTCGACTTGGTGAAGGTCGGCCGCGAGTTTCTGAAGATCAGCTAAGCCTCCTCCGGCGTGGACGCCGGCCTCCGGCCGTGGCTTGCTGCGGTTCATGGACATCAGCAAGCCCGCCGCCCGCCTCGCCGAAAAGCTGAAGCCACAGGGCGACGCGCGCAAGCACACGCGGCTGGAGGACGCCGTCGCCTTCTGCATCGCGGTGCTGCTGATCGGTTTCGGACTTGCGCTGCTGCAGGCGGCCGGACTCGCCACCGGCGGGGTCGCCGGGATCGCGCTGATCCTGCACTTCGCGCTGGGCTGGCCGACAGGCGTGCTGTTCCTGCTGGTCAATCTGCCGTTCTACGCGCTCGTCTACCGCACCATGGGGGCTGAGTTCACCCTGAAGACCCTGATCGTCAACGCGATGCTCGCGGGATTCGGGGCGCTCGCGCCGCACGTCTTCGCCCTGCAGTCGAAGAGCGGCGTGTTCGCGGCCCTCGCCGGCGGCGTGCTGCTCGGCATGGGCGTCCTCGCCCTGGCCCGGCACAGGGCGAGCGTCGGCGGCACGAGCGCGCTCGCGCTCTACGCCCAGGAGCGCGGCTGGCTGCGGGCCGGCCACGTCCAGGCCCTGACCGATTTCCTGGTGCTCGCGGCGGCCGCGACGGTGCTCGACCTCGAGCATCTGGCGCTCTCGGTGCTGAGCGCCCTGACGCTGAGCCTGGTGCTCGTCTTGAACCACAAGCCCGGGCGCTACGCAGGATTCTGACCGCGACGCAATTTTTTGCGAAGCGTCGGGATTAAACCCTCGACCGGCTCCGTAAACACATCATGAAAACACCGAGGCGCGGGTTCGACGTGACAGGGGAGCTTGACCCCATGCGTCGCTACGCCCGGGCCTTGGCCGGTCCCCACGGCGATGCGGACGACTTGGTGCAGGAAGCGCTTGCGCGTGCGCTGGAACGGCGCGCGAGCTTCCGCTCCGACATGGCCCTTCGGCCCTGGCTCCTGGCGATCCTGCACAATGTGTTCGTGGACGGCGTGCGCCGCCGCCGCGCGGAGATGACCCGGCTCGAGGTGAGCGAGGCGGTGGCGGCCGCCCTCGACGCGCCGCAGGAGCACGCCGTGCGCCTCGCCGAGGTGCGCGTGCGCTTCGACGCCCTTCCCGAGGATCAGCGCGCGGCGCTGCACCTCGTGGCGATCGAGGGCCTTTCCTACCAGGACGCCGCGGCCGCGATCGGCGCGCCCATCGGCACATTGATGTCGCGGCTCGGCCGCGCGCGCGCCGCGCTGCGGGCGCCGGAGACCGTCCCGTCTTCGGGCCCCGCTCGCCTGCGGCTCGTTGGAGGTTCGGATGACCAGCGCTGACGACGACCAGATGTCCGAAATCGATCTCGACGCCTATGTTGACGACCAGTTGCCCGTGGGGCGGCGCATAGAGGTGGAGGGCCATCTGGCTCGCCATCCCGCCCTCGCCAGCCGGGTGATGGCCGATCTACGCTCGCGCGATGAGCTGAGGCTCGCCTTTGCGAACGTCCCCGGCCCGACCGCCGGGTCGCTCGCAGCCGCTCGGCGCCTGCAGCGCGCCGCCTGGTTGGACACGCGGTTTTCCGGCTTCCGGCGCGCCGCAGCCATTCTGTTGCTGATCGGCGCGGGCTGGGTCGCGAACGAGCAGTTGGACAGTCTGCTCGTCAGCAAGGTCTCGGCGTCGACGCAGCCCCCGACCTTCGTGTCCGAAGCGGTGATGGCCCATCGCACCGCGCTGCTTCGCGGCGAGATGCGGTCACAGATCGAGGCGCCGGACTACGATCCGGACGAGGTGCGGTCGGCGACCGCGATCATGATGCCGCGGCTGCCATCCGGCTGGAAGGCGCTCGACGTGCAGGTGTTTCCTTCGACGTATGGACCGAGCGTCCAAATGACGCTCGCGACCGAGCCCTTCGGAGTCCTTTCGCTCTACGCCTCCCGACCGGGCGACCGGCGCACGGAGCCCGCGACGATCGCACAGACGGACGGCGCGACCGCCGCGTTCTGGCGCAAGGGCGAGGTCGGCTATGTCCTGGTGGCGAATCCCGGCGTGGACGCCAGCGGCCTCGTCGAGATCGCGGGCGATCTGGCGCGGCGGCGCAAATGAGGGGCGAAGTCGTCGTCCTTCGCCGCGCCGCGCCGACGCCGCAAACGGAGCGGTCGAGCCCCTGCAGGTCGCGCCTGCGCGACGCGCTGTGCGCGGGCCGCGTCGACGAGTTCATCGAGGAAACCATCGCCGAAACGGCGGCGCCGCGGCCGCGGGGCAACGTCGTCGGGCTGCTGCGCGCCATGGGCGGCCGCGTGCCTTCGCCGCTGTCCGCTCTCAGGCGGCTCTGTCCCCACGACGTCCGCCCCCGCAGCGCCGAAGACTAAGCGCGGTCAGCCGTCCGGGACGAGCGCGGCGGCGGCCTGCGTCGGTCCCGCGACGGCGGGGCGCGCGGCGGCGAGCGCCGCTTTGAGCGCTTCGGCGTCGTACGGCTTCCGCAGTAGAAGCGGCGCGTCGCCGTCAACCTCGGGCGCGAGGTCGCTGCCGGTGGCGAAGATCACGCCGACCCCGGGCCGCAGCTCTCGCGCGCGCGCCGCGAAGGCGCCGCCCGAGACACCGGGAAGCCCGAGATCGGTCATCAACACATCCACGGGCATCGTCTGAAGCGCCGCGTCCGCCTCTTCCGCGCTGCCGGCCTCGACGACAACGTGGCCGAAGCCCTGAAGCATTTCCGCCGCGTTCGCGCGGATCAGCGCGTCATCCTCGACCAGCAGGACGGTCAACGGCGCGGCGTCCGCGAGCGCGCCGGCAGGCTCGACAGCGGCGGTCTCCGAATCAGGCTCAGCGGCCTGCGTCCGCTGAGCCTGATTCGCCAGCACGTGCCGGATTTTCCGCGCCAGCGCCTCCCGGGCGTAGGGCTTCGACAGCAGCTCGACGCCCGCGTCGAGCCGGCCGCCGTGCACGATCGAATTTTCGGTGTAGCCCGAGGTGAACAGCACCGCGAGGTTCGGCAGGCGCAGGCGCGCCCTGCGGGCGAGTTCGGGGCTCTTCAGCGTTCCCGGCATCACGACGTCGGTGAACAGCAGGTCGATCGGAACGCCGCTTTCAACCACGCTCAGCGCGCTCGCGGCGTCCTTGGCGGTCAGCACTCGGTAGCCGAGGTCGCCGAGCGTTTCGACGACGGTGGCGCGGACCTCCTCGTCGTCCTCCGCCACCAGGATCGTCTCGGTTCCGCCGCGCACCGGCGTCCCGTCCAGCGCGACCTGCACGTCCTCGACCTGGTCCGCTCGCGGCAGATAGAGCTTCACGGCGGTGCCCTGGCCCGGCTCGCTGTAGAGCTTGATGTGGCCGCCGGACTGCTTCACGAAACCATAGACCATCGACAGCCCGAGCCCCGTCCCCTTGCCCTCAGGCTTTGTCGAGAAGAACGGCTCGAACACCTGCTCGAGCACCTCCGGCGTCATGCCGGAGCCGGTGTCGCTGACGGCCACCAGCACGTACTGGCCCGCCGTCGCCTCGCTGTGACGCCGCGCATAGTCCGCGTCGAGCACGGCGTTGCCGGCCTCGATCGTCAGCTTGCCGGCGCCATTCATCGCGTCGCGGGCGTTGATGGCGAGGTTCAGGATCGCGGTCTCGATCTGCGTGGGATCGATCAGCGTGTTCCAGAGATCGGCGCTTGCGACGGTCTCGACCTCGACGGCCTCGCCGATGGAGCGCCGCAGCATGTCGTCCATGCCCGCGATCAGGCGGCCGACGTTCACCACCTTAGGCGCCAGGGGCTGCCGGCGGCCGAAAGCCAAGAGCTGGCTCGCAAGCTTCGCGCCGCGCGCCACGCCGGCGAGCGCGTTGGCCACCCGCCGTTCGCCGCGCTCGTTGCCCGCCACGTCCCGGGTGAGCAGTTGGAGATTGCCCGAGATGACCTGGAGCAGGTTGTTGAAATCGTGGGCGACGCCTCCGGTGAGCTTTCCGATCGTCTCCATCTTCTGCGCCTGCTGAAGCGCCCGCTCGGCCTGCCTTCGGTCCGCGATCTCGGATGCGACCCTGGCTTCGAGCGTTTCGTTGAGCTGACGGAGCTGCTCCTCGGCCCGCGCCCGGTGCCGCAGTTGGCGTTCGAGCTGGGCGAACAGGCGCGCGTTGTCGATCGCGACCGCCGCCTGGCCCGCGAGGCTCAGCAGGCTCGCCTCCGCCGCCGCGTCGAACCGCGCCGGCTCGCCATGACCGAAGAGAAGCGCGCCGATCGCCTCGCCCGACCGCGACTTGACCGGCACTGCGAGATAGCTGCGGACGGGCAGGTGCCCGTCCGGCATCCCGGCGTGGGGGGCGTTGCGGCCGTAGCGCGCGTCTCGGGTGACGTCATCCGACCGCACGACGGTTTCGCCGCCGAAGGTGGGGGCGAACAGCGCGGTGTTCCGAGGTTGCGGAAAGCTCGCGAAGGCCTCCGGGTCGGCGCCGGACAGGGCGTACAGCCTGTAGCCCTCTCCGCGCTCGTCCCTGGTATTGTAGAAGAACGCGCCGAACTCCGCGCCTGTGAGGGCGACGCCCGCGTCCACGATGGTCTGGGCGACGCGCTCCACGTCGAGCTCGGACGTGATGGCGACGCCGGCCCGGTTGACCGTCGCCAGCGCGTCGGTGCGCGCTTTCAGAGCCGCAAGCGCGTCCTGCTCGCGTCGGGCCGCCAGCACGCCCTCGGTCACCTCGGTGGTGATGCAGAGCAGGCCGTCGATCGCGCCGCCGGCTCCGCGCAGCGGCGTGAACGAGAAGGTGAACCAGGTGTCGACAAGATGGCCCGCCCGCATCATCGGGATCGGCAGGTTCTCGAACAGGGCCGGCTCGCCGTTCAGCACGCTCGCAATCGTGCCGCCGAACTGGGCCCAGACATCGGACCACACCTCCGAAAACGGCCGGCCGAGGGCGCCGGGGTGGCGCTCCGGGAAGATCGGCACGTAGGCGTCGTTGTAGAGGAACGCGAGATCCGGTCCCCAGGCCACGTACATCGACTGGCGGGACGCCAACATCGTGTCGACGTGGGATCGCAGAGCGCCAGGCCAGGCGTCGACAGGGCCGAGGCCCGCGGCCTCGAAACCCGGGACACGCATCAAGCGGCCGACGTCGCCTCCCGCGGGGGGCCAATCCGAAGCGACGGGTCCTGTCATAGAGCTCATGTGGTCCGTCCTTCGCGAGGCCCGTGAAGGTGCCGGGGGCGGGGCAGGCTCGATCGTCGAGGCGCAGGCGCCCCGGGACGCGCGCGACATCCCATCGAACCAGTTAGCGCCTGCGGCCCCCACTCGTCCAGATCGAGGCAATTACTTGATAAACATGGATGTCCGAGATCCTCCACCGCGCGCTTGCGGCTTTGCGGCGGCATGAAAAAGCCCGCCGGCGTCGCCGCCGGCGGGCTTTCAATCATCGGTCAGCGCGAGGCCTGATTACTCAGCCGCCTCTTCGCGACGACGACGACCGCCGCTGCGACGACCGCCCGAGCGCTCCTCGCCGCCCTCGGAGGCCTCGGCCGCCGGGGCTTCGCCGCCATCGGCGCCGCCCTTGCCCTCGAGGTCTTCGCCGGTCTCCTGGTCGACGACCTTCATGGACAGGCGGGTCTTGCCGCGGTCGTCGAAGCCCATGAGCTTTACCTTGACCTTGTCGCCCTCCTTGAGGACGTCCGAGACCTTGGCGACGCGCTCGCGCGAGATCTGCGACACATGGACGAGGCCGTCCTTCGCGCCGAAGAAGTTCACGAAGGCGCCGAACTCGACGACCTTCACGACGGTGCCGTCATAGACGACGCCGACTTCCGGGTCGGACGCAATCGAGCGGATCCAGTTCAGCGCGGCCTTGATGGCCTTGCCGTCCGAGGAGGCGACCTTCACGGTGCCGTCGTCCTCGATGTTCACCTTGGCGCCGGTCTTCTCCACGATCTCGCGGATGACCTTGCCGCCGGTGCCGATCACTTCCCGGATCTTGTCGGTCGGGATCTTGATGACCTCGATGCGCGGCGCGTACTCGCCGAGCTCGGTGCGGCCGGCTTCGATCGCCTTCGACATCTCAGTGAGGATGCCGAGACGGCCGTCCTTCGCCTGGGCGAGGGCGACCTTCATGATCTCCTCGGTGATTCCGGCGATCTTGATGTCCATCTGGAGCGCGGTGACGCCCTGATCGGTGCCGGCGACCTTGAAGTCCATGTCGCCGAGGTGATCCTCGTCGCCGAGGATGTCGGAGAGCACCGCGAACTTCTCACCCTCGAGGATGAGGCCCATCGCAATGCCCGCGACCGGGCGCTTCAGCGGCACGCCCGCGTCCATGGCCGAGAGCGAGGCGCCGCAGACCGACGCCATCGAGGACGAGCCGTTTGACTCGGTGATCTCGGACACGATGCGGAGCGTGTAGGGGAACTCCGTCACTTCCGGCAGCATCGGGTGGATCGCCCGCCAGGCGAGCTTGCCGTGGCCGACTTCACGACGGCCGGGCGCGCCCATGCGGCCGGTCTCGCCCACCGAGTAGGGCGGGAAGTTGTAGTGGAGCAGGAAGCGCTCCTTGTAGGTGCCCGACAGCGCGTCGATGAACTGCTCGTCCTCGCCGGTGCCGAGCGTCGCGACCACGAGGGCCTGCGTCTCGCCGCGGGTGAAGATCGCCGAACCGTGCGTGCGCGGCAGGACGCCGACTTCCGCGAGGATCGGGCGGACGGTCGTGAGGTCGCGGCCGTCGATGCGGATCTTGTCGTCCAGGATGCCCCAACGGACGATCTTGGCCTCGAGCTCCTTGAACACCGCGCCGAGCTTGAGCGGCTCGACCGGGTTCTCGACGCCTTCGCCGGAGAGGGCGGCGAGCGCCTTCTTCTTGGCGGCGGAGACGGCGTCCTGGCGATCCTGCTTGCGCTTGATCTTGTAGGCGTCGCGGAGGTCGGCCTCGACCAGCTCGCGGAGCTTGGCCTCAAGTTCGGACACGTCGGCGACCTGATGGTCGCGCGGCTCCTTGGCGGCCTTCTCGGCCAGGCGGATGATCGCCTCGATCACCGGCTGGAAGCCGGCGTGGCCGAACATCACGGCGCCGAGCATAACGTCCTCGGAGAGCTCCTTGGCTTCCGACTCCACCATCAGCACCGCGTCCTGGGTGCCGGCGACCACGAGGTCAAGCGCCGAGGAGCTCATGCGGTCCTGAACCGGGTTCAGGACGTACTCGCCGTCGATGTAGCCGACGCGCGCGCCGCCGATCGGGCCCATGAAGGGCACGCCCGAGAGCGTCAGCGCGGCGGAGGCGCCGACCATGCCCACGATGTCGGCGTCGTTCTCGAGGTCGTAGGAGAGAACCGTGATGACGACCTGCGTCTCGTTCTTGTACCCGTCGGCGAACAGCGGACGGATCGGGCGGTCGATCAGGCGGGAGGTCAGCGTGTCCTTCTCGGTCGGACCACGCTCACGCTTGAAGTAGCCGCCCGGGATGCGGCCGGCGGCGTAGTACTTCTCGGTGTAGTTCACGGTCAGCGGGAAGAAGTCGATGCCGGGCTTCGGCGACTTCGCCGACACGGCGGTCGCGAGCACGGTGGTGTCGCCGTAGGTCACGAGGACGGCGCCGTCGGCCTGGCGGGCGACATGCCCGGTCTCGAGCGTCAGCGTGCGGCCGGCCCACTCGATCTTTTCGCGGTGGATCTCAAACATGCAAAATCAGTCCTTGCGGTCTGGAACCGTCAAGGAGGCCGTCGGGCGTCGTGAAGGCCATGGGCAAGACGGCGCGGCGCTTCTCCGCGAACTCGGACCGTCGTCTCGCGACGTCGGCCGGGAAAGCGCCCTGCGATCCTGCCCCATGACGTTCGGGCCCGATGGCGTCCCGGGTCCCTTCGTTCGTGGCGTGAGCCGGCGCCCCATGCGCCGACCACCCTTATCGTCTTGGTCGCCTCGGGAGGCCGCGGTCTGCGGTCTCCGCCATGCTCGTCTCACCGTCGCATGACAGGCGGATGGCGGTCGATCGGCGACCGCCCTTCAGCGTGGCGTCAGCGGCGGATGCCGAGACGCTCGATCAGGCTCTGGTACCGAGCATGATCCTTGCCCTTCACGTAATCCAGCAGCGAACGGCGCTGGCTGACGAGCTTGAGCAGGCCGCGACGCGAGTGGTTGTCCTTCGCGTGGCTCTTGAAGTGGCCGGTCAGGTTGGAGATGCGCTCGGTGAGGATCGCGACCTGGACTTCCGGCGAGCCGGTGTCGCCCTGCTTGGTGGCGTACTCGGAGACGAGCTCCTGCTTGCGTTCTGGAGTGATCGACATCGGGTCTCTCTCGTTCGATCGGTTTTAGTCGTCGCCCGACCCTCAAGGCCGCGCGATGTGGAAGATGCGTCGGGGATGAAGTTCGCCGCGTTCGATCTCGCCGAGCGCGATCAACGCGCCGTCGGTCGTCACGGAGACCGTACCTTGGAAGGTCGGGGCATCCCGTCCGCGCAGCAGCACCGGTTGCCCATTGAGCAGCCGAGCCGCCTCCGCCCGATTGACGGCGAGCGCCGGGATGTCGTCCAGCGCCGTCTCGACCGGAAGCAGAGCGTCAGCGAGACCATGCTCGCCGGCGGCACCCTGTCGCAATTGCTCCAGTTCGTCCAGTGAAATCGCGTCGTCCTCGGTGAACCCGCCGACCACCGTGCGCCTCAGCGCCGTGACGTGGCCGCGGCTTCCGAGCGCGCGTCCCATGTCGCGGGCGAGCGCGCGGACATAGGTGCCCTTGCCGCATTCGGCCTCGAACACCGAGCGGTCCGGCGCCGGGGTCTCGACCAGATCCAGCCGGTGCACCTCGATGGTGCGCGCCGCGAGCTCGACCTCTTCGCCCTCGCGTGCGAGATCGTAGGCGCGCTGGCCGTCGATCTTGATCGCGGAGAACTTCGGCGGCGTCTGCTCGATCGAGCCATGGAACGACGGCAGCAGCGCGCGGATCTGCTCCGCCGTCGGCCGAACGTCCGAGGTCGCGATCGGCTCGCCTTCCGCGTCGTCGGTGTCGGTCTCGACGCCCCACAGCACTTCGAAACGGTAGATTTTTCGGCTGTCCATCACGAAGGGCACGGTCTTGGTCGCTTCGCCGAAGGCGATCGGAAGGATGCCCGAGGCGAGCGGATCGAGCGTGCCGGCGTGGCCCGCCTTCTTCGCTTGGTAGAGCCAACGCGCCTTCGACACCGCATGGGTCGAGGTGACGCCGACAGGCTTGTCGAGGATCAGCCAGCCGGAGATCTCAAGGCCCTTCTTACGCCGCGACATGGCGATCGTCCTTCCGGCTAGGATTGGCGAAGGAGGCGGGGGCCTTCACCTCTCCCCGGCGGGGAGAGGTCGCGAGCGCGGCGAGCGGGCGAGGGGGATGGAACGTTTCAGAACGCGCGCTCAAGCTTTGAGGGCGAAGCAGACAAGCGCCGAAGCCGGATTGTGGCAGGCGCTCAGAGGCAGGCGCCTCGCGTCCTGGAAATTCCGCCGCCAGCATCCAATCGATGGCTACGTCGTCGATTTCGTCACGATCGCCGGAAAACTGATCGTCGAGGTTGACGGCGCAACCCATGGAACGCCCGCCGAAATTGCGCGCGACGACTTTCGAACCGCGCGGCTCGAGGGTTGCGGCTTCTTTGTCGTGCGAGTCACGAACGCCGACGTCTACGAAAATCTCGATGGCGTGCTGTCGGCGATCGACGCTCAACTTCAAGGAGGATAAAGCCCCCTCACCCGGCCCTGCGGGCCGACCTCTCCCCGCCGGGGAGAGGTGAAGGCCCGCGCCTGATCCGGCTCCGATCGGCGCCTCGCTCACCGGGCGTCCTCCGGGCCGTCCGTCGACGCGTCGTCGTCGGGCTCGAGGTCGCGCTTCACCTCAGGCGAGCGCAGCAGAGCGTCGATCTGGGCGCCGCGGTCGAAGCTCTCGTCGACGCGGAAGCGGATGTCGGGCGCCGACTTCAGCTCGAGCCGCTTCACCACCAGCATGCGGATCTGCTTACGATTGGCGTCGAGCGCGGCGAGCACCTTCTTAACGTCCTTGCCGCCCAGCGGCATGACGTAGGCGGTCGCGAGCTTGAGGTCCGGCGTCATCCGCACCTCGGGCACCGTGACGACGTGCTTCTCCAGGACGGGATCAGGGATCTCGCGCCGCTGCAGCACGTCGGCCAGCGCATGGCGCACGAGTTCGCCCACGCGGAGCATGCGTTGCGACGGGGCTTTCGAGCCCCCGGAAGTGCGGGACATTTGTCTTGTTCCTCAAGCGCCTATGCGGCGGCCGGAATGATCGGCTGCGCCGTCAGGGCCGGGATCGGACCGGCCGTGAGCGGATAAACGAACGACCCGCGGCGTGAGCCGCGGGTCGCAAACGGTTCGAGCGTCGGACGCGTTTAGAGCGTGCGCTTCACTTCCGTGACGCGGTAGCACTCGATGACGTCGCCGGCGCGCATGTCCTGGTAGTTCTCGAAGGACATGCCGCACTCGGTGCCGGCGCGGACCTCCTGGACGTCGTCCTTGAAGCGCTTGAGCGTCGAGAGCTTGCCCTCGTGGATGACGACGTTGTCGCGGATGAGGCGCACGCTGGCGCCCTTCTGGACCACGCCTTCGGTGACCAGACAGCCGGCGATCTTGCCGACCTTCGACACCGCGAAGATCTCCCGGATCTCGGCGTTGCCGAGGAAGTCCTCGCGCCGCTCCGGCGACAGCATCCCCGACATCGCGGACTTAATGTCGTCCACCAGGTCGTAGATGATGTTGTAGTAGCGGATCTCGGTGCCGGTGCGGTCGGCCGCGTCGCGGGCTTCCTTCAGCGCGCGGACGTTGAAGCCGATCACGGCCGCGTTCGAGGCCGCGGCCAGGATCACGTCGCTCTCGGTAACGCCGCCGGCTCCGGACAGCAGCACGCGGGCGCCCACCTCGTCGTTGCCGAGCTTCTCGAGCGCCTGAACGATCGCTTCCACGGAGCCCTGCACGTCGCCCTTGATGACGAGCGGGAACTCCTTTTTGCCGGCGACCTTGATCTGCGACATCATCTGCTCGAGGCCCGAGACGCGCACCGTGGCGCGCGCCGCGGCCTGCTCGCGCTTCTGGCGCTGGCGGTAGTCGGCGATCTCGCGGGCGCGGGCTTCGTTTTCGACGACCGCGAGGCGGTCGCCCGCCTCAGGCGCGCCATTGAAGCCCAGGATCTCGACCGGAGTCGATGGTCCGGCGCTCGTCAGCGCGGCGCCCTGGTCATCGATCAGCGCGCGCACGCGGCCCCACTCGGAGCCGGCGACGACAATATCGCTCTGCTTCAGCGTGCCTCGCTGCACGAGCACCGTCGCGACCGGGCCGCGACCGCGGTCGAGCTTGGCTTCGATCACAATGCCCTCGGCCGCGCGGTCCGGATTAGCCTTCAGATCGAGGATCTCGGCCTGCAACTGGATGATCTCGAGCAGCTTGTCGAGATTGAGCTTCTCCTTGGCCGAAACCTCGACCTCGAGCGTCTCGCCGCCGAGCGACTCGACCTGGAGCTCGTATTGCAGCAGCTCGCTGCGGACCTTGTCCGGCTTGGCGTCGGGCTTGTCGATCTTGTTGATCGCCACGATGATTGGAACGCCGGCTGCGCGGGCGTGGTTGATGGCCTCCGCCGTCTGCGGCATGACGCCGTCGTCGGCGGCCACCACCAGCACCACGATGTCGGTCGCGCGCGCGCCGCGCTGGCGCATCGCGGTGAACGCGGCGTGGCCCGGCGTGTCGATGAAGGTGATCTTGCCGCCGAGCGGCGAGGTCACCTGATAGGCGCCGATGTGCTGGGTGATGCCGCCGGCCTCGCCCTTCACCACCGCCGTGTGGCGGATGGCGTCGAGCAGCGACGTCTTGCCGTGGTCGACATGACCCATGATCGTGACGACCGGAGGCCGCGTCACGGCCTCGCCGTCCACGTCGGCCGCGTCGAACAGGCCCTCTTCCACGTCGGACTCGGCGACGCGCTTGACGGTGTGGCCGAGCTCTTCGGCCACAAGCTGCGCGGTGTCGGCGTCGATCAGCTCGTTGATCTTCTTCATGACGCCCTGCTTCATCAGCAGGCGCACCACGTCGACCGCGCGCTCCGACATGCGGTTCGCAAGTTCCTGAACGGTGATCGTCTCGGGAATGATCACTTCGCGGGCCAGCTTCTCCTTGGGCTCCTGGTGTCCCTTGCCCGACATGCGCTGAACGCGACGGCGGTAAGAGGCGACGGAGCGGGTGCGGTCTTCGCCCGTCGCGCCGGTCGCGGTCGCGATGGTCAGGCGGCCGCGTTCCTTCGTCGGGGCGGCCTTGGCGCGCTCCGGCTTCGCGGGGGTGACGGGGCGGGACGGCGCGGCGCCGAGACGGCGCGGCGCGGCGCGCGCGGGCTCCTCCGGCTCGGCCATCGTCGGACGACGCACGCCGCCGGGAGCGGCCGAGGTCGGCGCGCTGGGACGGCGGGCCGCGGGCGATGCGGCGGAAGGAGCAGGCGACGCCGCCGGAGACGAGAACGTCGGCGCAGGCGCCTGGTCGCCGAGACGCTTCGCGGCCTCGGCTTCCGCCCGGCGCTTGGTCTCGTCCTCCTGGGCCCGGCGCGCGTCCTCCTCGCGCTTGCGCGCTTCGGCGGCGAGACGCTCGCGCTCCTCGTTCGCCTCGCGGATGATCCGCGCGCGAGCTTCTTCTTCGGCCTTCTTCCGATCCTCGGCCTCACGCACGCGGGCGCCGGCGAGCGCCTGGGCGCGAGCGCCCATCTCGTCGCTCGTCAGGGTGCGCAGCACCATGCCGCCGGGGCCGCCGCCACGCGACGGGCCGCTCGGACGTGCGCCCTGCGCGGGACGCTGAGGGCTCGCGGGGGACTGCGGCGCCGCGGGGCGCGGCGCGCTCGCGGCGGGCGCTTGGGGCGCAGCCGGCCGCGGGGTGGCGGGAGCCGCCGCCTGCGTCGGCGCCGCCGGAGCCGGCGCCTTGGCGGTCTCGCCCGGTCCGAGCGTGCGCCGCTTCACCTTCTCCACGACCACCGCGTTGGTGCGCCCATGGCTGAAGCTCTGCCGCACGACGCCCGGCTCCGACGAACGCTTCAACGTCAGCGTCTTCGGCGAAGCGGTCAGCGTCTTGTCGCCCGTGTTTTTCGTATCCGTCATGCCTTGTCCGTTCCCGCGGGCTCGCCCGCGCCTGTAACTGTCGCTCCGACGGCGTCCGTCGGAGGGGGTCCGTCGCCGCTTACGCCTTCATACCGCGCGAGCGCGTCGCATCGTGCGAGGAAGGCGGCGCTGACCGGACCTGCGAGCAGCGCTGCATGTACCACATTCGACCGCCCCAACGCCAAGTCCAATTGACCTGAGCGAAACAGGCTCATCACCCGCAGGCCGGAGCTTTTTCCGAGCCGCGTGGCGGTCTGTCTCAGCTTGCGAAGGCCGTCGGCTCCCGCGTCGTTCGCCTCCACCAACGCCAAGACGGGCTCTTTCGCGAGCGCCGCCTCGACCTTCGCGAAGCCGCAGATCACACGGCCCGCCTTGTTGGCGAAGCCGAGCATCGCGAGCGCCTGGCGCTCCATCAGATCGCGCACGCTCATATCAAGCGCCGGATCCACCGCGGTCGCGCCGTCCTTGAAGCCGCGCGCGAACGCCTTTTTCTTCAGCGCGACGCGAACCGCGTCCGCCGTCGCCGTCACCCAAACGCCCCGGCCTGGAAGCTCGCGCTTCAGATCCGGAACCACCGTTCCGTCCGGCGCGCGGACGAAACGTATCAGCTCCTCGACGGGTTTCGCCTCGCGCGTGGCGACGCAGGTGCGTTCCGGCGCCTTGCGGTCGTCCTCGCGTTCAGCCACGTCCGCCTCGTTCGCTCCGCTCAGACCCGCGCCTCGCCGTCCGCGACGTAGGTCTCTTCGCCCTCGACCGCTTCCGGCTCAGGCGGCAACAGGTCGGCCTCGTCGATCCACCCCGCCTTGACGCGGGCGGCCATGATCATGGCCTCCGCCTCGTCGCGCGACAGGTCGAAGCCGTCGAGGGCGCCGGCCTCACGCTTCGGCTCGGGGCCGGAGCGGTCGATCCAGCCGATCAGGTCGTCGGTGGCGCAGCCCGCGAGGTCCTCGACGCTCTTCACGTCGTTCTCGCCGAGAGCGACCAGCATGGCGGTGGTGACGCCGGGCACTTCCTTCAGCGCGTCCTCGACGCCGAGTTCGATGCGCTTGGCGTCGTGCTCCGCCTCGATGCGGGCGAGATAGTCCTGGGCGCGGGCCTGGATCTCGGCCGCCATGTCCTCATCGAAGCCCTCGATGGTCGCGAGCTCGGACGGCTCGACATAGGCGAGCTCCTCGACGGAGGCGAAGCCTTCCGCCGCAAGCAGCTGACCGAGCGTCTCGTCGACGTCGAGCGCCTCCATGAAGGCCTGGGTGCGCGCGGTGAATTCCTTCTGGCGCCGCTCGCTCTCCTCGGCCTCGGTGAGGATGTCGATGTCCCAGCCGGTGAGCTGCGACGCGAGGCGCACGTTCTGGCCGCGGCGGCCGATGGCCAGCGAGAGCTGGTCGTCGGGAACCACGACCTCGATCTTCTCCGAGTCCTCGTCGAGGACGACCTTCACCACCTGCGCCGGCTGCAGCGCGTTGACGATGAAGGTAGCCGCGTCCTGGGACCACGGAATGATGTCGATCTTTTCGCCCTGCAGCTCCTGCACCACGGCCTGCACGCGCGAGCCGCGCATGCCGACGCAGGCGCCGACAGGGTCGATGGAGCCGTCGCGCGAGATCACGGCGATCTTGGCGCGCGAGCCTGGGTCACGGGCGACCGCCTTCACCTCGATGACGCCGTCATAGATCTCCGGAACTTCCTGCGCGAACAGCTTCGCCATGAACTGCGGATGCGTGCGCGACAGGAAGATCTGCGGGCCGCGCGGCTCGCGGCGCACGTCGTAGACGTAGGCGCGGACGCGGTCGCCGGGGCGGAACATCTCGCGCGGCAACAGCTCGTCGCGGCGAACGATCGCCTCGCCGCGGCCGAGGTCGACGATCACGTTGCCGTACTCGACGCGCTTCACCAGCCCGTTGACGATGTCGCTGATGCGCTCCTTGTACTCCTGGTACTGCCGGTCGCGCTCGGCGTCGCGCACCTTCTGCACGATCACCTGCTTGGCCGACTGGGCGGCGATGCGGCCGAAATCGAACGGCGGCAGCGTGTCGGCGATGTAGTCGCCGGGCTGCGCCGCGGGGTTGCGCTTGCGCGCGTCTTCGACGGCGATCTCGATGTTGTCGTTGTCGACGAGCTCGACCACCAGCATCAGCCGCGAAAGTCGGATCTCGCCCGACTTCGGATTGATCTCGGCGCGGATCTCAGTCTCCTGACCGTAGCGCGAGCGCGCGGCCTTCTGGATCGCGTCCTCCATCGCCTCGAGCACGATGCTCTTGTCGATGACCTTCTCGCGGGCGACCGCTTCGGCGATCTGCAGCAGTTCGAGCCGGTTGGCGCTGACCGCCATTGACGTCACCTCCGTCCCTTAGGGGCCGGCTTTGCGCCGTTCCCCTTCGCATTCCCGCTCCACCGGCGGGCCGGCCGCGCGCCGGACGGCGCAGCGGCGTCAGTGTCTTCATCGTTCGCAGCCGGAGACGGTGCGCCGTCGTCCGTCATCGGCACGTCCTCGTCGGCTTCTTCGGGCGCGCGGCCTGCGGCCTTGGCGCGCCGCAGCGCCTCGCGGATCAACTCGTCCGTCAGGATCAGCCGCGCCTCGCCGACGTCGGCGATCGGCAGTTCGACCCGGGCGACCTCGTCCTTGGCCGCGTCGTCGCGGCGCAGGATCGCCTTGTCGCCGGCGACGCCTTCGAGAAAGCCCTTGAAGCGCTTACGGCCGTCGACCGGGATTTCCATCTCGACCTTGGCGAGATGTCCGGCCCAACGGGCGAAGTCGGAGACCCGCACCAGCGGCCGATCGATGCCGGGCGACGACAGCTCGAGGTGATAGGCCTTCTCGATCGGGTCCTCGACGTCGAGCACAGGCGAAACCGCCTTGGACGCGACCTCGCAGTCGTCGACCGTGAAGGTGCCGTCCGGCCGCTCCACCATGATCTGGAGCGTGTAGCCGTTTCGTCCGGAGGACTTTACCCGCACGAGGCGGAACCCGAGATCCATTAGCGTGGGACCCACGATCGACGCCACGCGCGCATCGACGCCGCTCTCGGTCACGAGGCGGGGTTCGTCGAGGGGGCTGTCGATCTCGGTCGCGATGGCGTCGGCCATGGAGTCCATTCGGCTAACAAGGTTTGGGAGCGGGCCCGGGAGGACCCACCCTCGAAGGGCTCGTTCGAGCCAGTCGACGATGTCATTGAGTGAGGCGGATATACGCGCCTTGCGCGCGGATCGCAAGAGCGCGGCCGTCGTCGGCCGTCGATGGACAGCCGCGTCCGGCCGTGCAGTCATGCCGCCCAACAACGACAAACGTCATCGGGAGAAACGGATCATGGGTTCGCTGTATTCGGCCGAGCATCTGGCGTTGCAGGACGAGTTCGGCTCGACGAAGCTCGCGGGCTTCCTGGACGAGCATCACGTGACCGACGCCCTGAGCGACAAGGACGCGGCCTTCGTGGCCGCGCGGGACTATTTCTTCCTCTCGACCGTCGATCCAGAGGGCATGCCGACCGTCTCATACAAAGGCGGGCCGGTGGGCGCGGTGAAGGTGCTGGGGCCGAACGCCCTCGCCTTCCCCGGCTTCGACGGCAACGGGATGTTCTATTCGATGGGCAACGTCGCGGGGCAGGCCAAGGTCGGGCTGCTGTTCATCGATTTCGAGACGCCGCACCGGCTGCGCGTTCAAGGAACGGCGCGGGTGGAGCGCGAGGATCCGCTCATCGGCGCGTGGCCGGAGGCGAAGTACGTGGTCCGGGTCGACGTGACCAAGGCCTGGGTCAACTGCCCGCGCTACATCCACAAGCACGTGCGGGTCGAGACCTCGAAGTACGTGCCGGAAGCCGGCAAGACCACGCCGCTCGCCGCCTGGAAGCGGCTCGACATCGTGCAGGACGCGCTTCCCCAGGAGGAGCGCGCGCGGGCGGAGAGCGAAGGCCTGCTCGACTTGCCTTCCTACGAAGCGAAGCTCGTGACCGGCGACGCCTGAGGCGCCCGTTGTTCCTTCGTCGCGGTCGCAGCCCGATGGCCCCGCCCTAGCTCGCCGCTCGCACCAGGAACAGGGAGAGCGTCATGCACGTCACGCTAGAGAACGCCGAAGCCGCCATCGCGAAGGCGATCGAGAAGGCCCGCGAGATCGACACCTTCATGTGCGTCGCGGTGGTGGATTCCGGCGCCGACCTGAAGGCCTTTCACCGCATGGACGACGCCTGGGTCGGCAGCATCGACATCGCGATCAAGAAGGCGAAGACCGCGGTGTTCTTCGGCATGCCCACCGGCGAGATCGGCAAGCTGTCGCAGCCCGGCGCGCCGCTGTTCGGGATTGAGCATTCCAACGGCGGGCTGATCACCTTTCCCGGCGGCCTGCCGATCGTGGACGAGAACGGCGTCATGATCGGCGCGATCGGGGTCAGCGGCAGCTCGGTCGACAACGACCACGCGGTGGCGACCGCAGGCGTCGAGGCGCTCGGCTCGTCGGAGCTCCCCGCGCACCCTTGGAGGACCTGAGCGAACGCCGTAAGACCGCCGGCGCGGCGACCGGCGCCGCGCCGAGGAGGCCTCAAGCTAATGCCCGACGTCCGCTCGATCTGCGCTATCGGCCTCCGCGGCCAGATGGGTCTTCACGGCGTGCTTCCCTGGGAGGGCGACCGTCGCGCACCCTTCGTCGACGACGTCGCGCGCTTCTTCGACATCACCCGCGGCCACGTGCTGGTCGCGGGCCGCAAGACGATCGAGGCGATCCCGGAGTTCGCCCGCGGCGACCGCACGCTGTTCATCACCGACCGCACGATGGAGCCGCGCGACGTGCTCGCCCGCTTCCCCGACCGGATCGTGTACGTCGGCGGCGGCCCGGTCGCCTGGGGCGCCTATGCGCCGTACATCCGCCATTGGGACATCAACCGTCTCCCTTACGACGGGGATGCCGACCGCTGGTTCGACCCGGCCTGGCTGCTGGCGGGCGGGCAGGCGCTGGAGTTCTGAGCCGCGAGGTTCACTCCACCACCAACCGCTCCTTCGCCTCGCCCAGCCGGTCGGACAGATCGGCCAGGTTGCCCACCAGGTTCCTGAGCGCGAAAACGAGCCCCATGGTGGGCACGGCGGCCGCCACGTCGATCAGCCGGACGGTCTCGCCGTCGCGAAGATGCGCCACGGCGTCGTCGAGCGCGGCGAGCCGGGCGTCGGCCTCGTCGCGCTCGGCGGTCACGTCCCGGCCGGAGGCGACGCTGTCGAGCATGTCGGCGGCCGCCAGAATGACCGCGTCGGCCAGCGGCCCGACCAGCCGTCGTGTCGCGTCGGGCGCCGCGTTCAAGGCGCGCTCGACCGCCACCGCATCGTTGCGCACCCGCCAGAGCGTCCGGGCGAGCGCCGCCCGTCCCTCCGCGCCCGACCGGGCGCCGGGCGCGCGGCGGGCGTCGGCCACCGTCTTCTCCAGCGCCGCAAGCTTGCGGCGGATCGCGTCCTGCGCCCCCAAGAGCACGTGCGCGCCCTCCGGTCCGCGACGGCGGGTCGGAGCACCCCTGAGCAAGGCGGCGATGTCCTTCGCCACGCTGCGCGCCTCGCGGGCGAGATCCCGGTCCACATGCGCGGGGAACACGATCAACGTCGTGGCCACGCCGATCGCGCAGCCGAGCAGCACCTCCGCGACGCGCTCCGCCGCGACCACCAGGGCGCCGGACTGGTTCGCGGTCGCCACCAGCAGGATCGCCGCCGTGATCGGCGCAAGCCGCAACATGGGACGCCCCGCCGCCGCAAACGACAGCAGCGCGACCGTCGCCGTCAGCACGACCGAGGTCGTGACCAGCGACTGCGGATGGAGGAAGCCAGCGGCTCCGCCGACGATCGCGCCGACGACCGTCCCGACCGCTCGCTCCTGCGCCGCGGCGACGGTGCCGCCGACGCTGGTCTGGACCACGATGAGCGCCGAAATCACGCTCCAGTAACCTTGGGGCAGCGACAGCAGCGTGGCTGCGACGAACGCCGACGCCGAGGCCACGGCGACCTTCGCAGCGAACTTGAGGTCGGCGGCGTGCCGGTCGGCGAAGGTGAGGCGCATCGAATATGTCCCGTCGATAACGTTATGGCGCGACCCGCGCGGGCGCGAAGACCCGCGAGATCAACGCTCGGCTATTCTCTCGCACGCGGTTTCGGGCTAAAGCTTGGGTTCGAACGGGCGGCCTCCGCCGCCCCGCGGAGCTCCAAAAGACCGTTCTGGAATGACAGCCCACACTCCCAAGCTTTTCGTCAAATCGTACGGCTGTCAGATGAACGTCTACGACGCGGAGCGCATGGCCGACGCGCTTGCGCCCGAAGGCTACGTTGAAACCGAGTCGGCGGACGACGCCGACCTGATCATCCTCAACACCTGCCACATCCGCGAGAAGGCCGCCGAGAAGGTCTATTCCGAACTCGGCCGCATCCGGAAGATGAAGCAGGAGACCGGGCGCCGGCCCAAGGTCGCGGTCGCAGGCTGCGTCGCGCAGGCCGAAGGCGCCGAGATCCTGAAGCGCGCGCCGGTCGTCGACCTCGTGGTCGGGCCGCAGAGCTATCACCGGTTGCCGGAGCTCCTGCGGGAGGCGGCGGAGGGGCGCCGGCCGGTCGACACCGAGTTCTCGGTCGAGGACAAGTTCGACCACCTCTCGCGGCCGGCCCCCAAGGCCATCCGGGGCCGCGGCGTCACGGCCTTCGTCACCGTGCAGGAAGGCTGCGACAAGTTCTGCACCTTCTGCGTGGTGCCCTACACCCGCGGCGCCGAGGCCTCCCGGTCGGTGGCGCAGATCGTCGCCGAGACCGAGCGCCTGGTCGCCGCCGGCGTGCGCGAGGTGACGCTGCTCGGCCAGAACGTGGACGCCTTCCACGGCGAGGGACCGGACGGCCGGGCCTGGTCGCTGGCGCGCCTGCTCGAACGTCTGGCCGAGATCGGGCGCCTCGCGCGGCTGCGCTACACCACCAGCCATCCCCGCGACATGGACGACGACCTGATCGCCGCCCATCGCGACCTGCCCAAGCTGATGCCCTACCTGCATCTTCCCGTGCAGTCCGGCTCCGACCGCATCCTCGCCGCGATGAACCGCAAGCACACGGCCGACGAGTACCTCCGCCTAATCGACAAGGTGCGCGCCGCCCGGCCGGACCTTGCGCTCTCCGGCGATTTCATCGTCGGCTTTCCCGGCGAGACCGACGCCGATTTCGAGGCGACAATGGCGATCGCCCGCGCGGCGGACTACGCCAGCGCCTTCACCTTCAAGTACAGCCCGCGGCCGGGCACGCCCGCCTCCGACATGGCCGGCCAGGTCGCCGAAGCCGTGAAGGACGAGCGGCTTCAGCGGCTGCAGGCGCTGATCTCCAAGCAGCAGGCCGCCTTCGCGCGCTCGCTGATCGGACGCCGCATCGACGTGCTGCTCGATCGGCCGGGACGCCATACGGGCCAGCTCGCCGGCCGCTCGCCCTATCTTCAGCCTGTGCAGATCGTCGCTCCGGGCGCTAACCTCGGCGACGTGATCGACGCCGTGGTGACCGACGTCGGCGCCAACAGCTTGTTCGCCGCGCCCGCGGGCGGCGCGCGCGAAACCCATCGTGAGCCCGCGGAGGCGACCGCTTGAGCGCGGACAGCACCGTTAAAGGTTTCGATCCGTTGCGGGGGAACGCGGCTGCGCCGTCCCCGCGCAAGCCCGGCTTCGCCCGCGAGACCTCCTCGCCGGCGGAGGTCACCATCGCCTTCGACGACAACCGGCACGCCTCGAGCCTGATGGGCAGCCACGACCAGAACCTCGCCTTCCTGGAGCGTAGGCTCGGCATCGAGGCCACGGTGCGCGGCAATCATGTGGCGCTGCGCGGCCCCGCCGAGGCCTGCCGCCAGGCTCGCAAGGTGCTGGAGAGCCTCTACGACCGGGTGAAGCGCGGCGAGGCCGTCGCCCTCGGCGACGTCGACGGCGCGATCCGCATGGCGGCGTCGCAGGGGCAGCTGTTTCCCGCCGACGGCGACGGCCCGCGCCCGGGCTTCGCCCAGGTCGCGACCCGCAAGAAGACCATCGTCGCCCGCACCGCGGCCCAGGACGCCTACATCCGCTCGCTCGGACGCCACGAGCTGGTGTTCGCGACCGGCCCAGCAGGCACCGGCAAGACCTACATCGCGGTCGCCTGGGCCGCCGCTCTGATCGAACGCGGCGAAGCCGACCGCATCATCCTCTCCCGCCCCGCGGTCGAGGCCGGCGAGCGCCTCGGCTTCCTGCCGGGCGACATGAAGGAGAAGGTCGACCCCTATCTCCGCCCGCTCTACGACGCGCTCTACGACGTGATGCCGGCTGAGAAGGTCGAGCGCGGCATGACCTCGGGCATGATCGAGATCGCCCCGCTCGCCTTCATGCGCGGCCGGACGCTGGCGAACGCGATCGTGCTGCTGGACGAGGCGCAGAACACCTCGTCCATGCAGATGAAGATGTTCCTGACGCGTCTCGGCGAGAACAGCCGCATGATCATCACCGGCGACCCGACCCAGATCGACCTGCCGCCGGGCCAGGTGTCCGGGCTCGCCGAGGCGGTCGGCCTGCTCGAAAACGTCGAGGGCATCGGGGTGACGCGGTTCTCCGCCGCCGACGTGGTGCGCCATGAGCTCGTCGCGCGGATCGTCCGCGCCTACGAGGGCGCGCACGAGAGTCCGAGCGTATGAGCCCGGATCGATCTCCCCCCGTCGCGCTCGAAACCGTGCGCGACAGCGAACTCTGGGACGCCCTCCCCGACGCCGAAGCGCTCGTGGCCGCCGCCGTGCTCGCCGCCTTTGACGAGGCCGAGCTCGACGCCCTCCCCGACGCGGAGCTCGCGGTGACGCTCGCCGACGACGCGCGCGTGCGCGAGCTCAACGCGGCGTGGCGGGCCAGGGACACGCCCACCAACGTCCTCACCTTCCCGGCCTTCGAGCCGGACCAGATGGCCGACGCGCCGATGCTCGGCGACGTGATACTCGCCTACGAGACCGTCGCCCGCGAGGCCGAGGACGAAGGCAAGCCCTTCTCCGCCCATCTCTCCCATCTCGTCGTCCACGGCGTGTTGCATCTCTTCGGCTACGACCACGTCGTCGACGCCGCGGCGGAGGAGATGGAGGCGATCGAGACCCGCGCCCTCGCTCGCATCGGGGTCGCAGACCCCTACGCCGACGCGCCTGAAACTCTCCGAACGGTCTGACCCCATGTCTTCCTCCGACACCCCCGCCCGCGAACGCGCCCCCCACGGCCGCGGCTCCGACGGGCGCTCCGACAACTGGATCGAGCGATTGCGGGCCTTCGTCGGGCTCGGCGCGCCGCAGACTCTGCGGGAAGAGTTCGCCGAGGCCCTGGACGAAACGGACGAGACCGATCTCTCCGTCTCGCCGCAGGAGCGGGTGCTGCTTCGCAACGTGCTCGGCCTGCGCGGCACCCGCGTCGACGACGTGATGGTTCCCCGCAGCGAGATCGTGGCGGTGTCAGACGACATCACGCTCGGCCAGCTGCTCGCGACCTTCGCCGCGGCGGGACATTCGCGGCTACCGGTGCACCAGGGCTCGCTCGACGAGCCCCGCGGCATGATCCACGTCAAGGACGCGCTCGCGGTCATCGCCCGCGGCGCCGAGGGCGAAGGAACGGCCCTCGACCTCGCGACGGTGGACGTCACCGCCCGCATCGGCGACGCCGACCTGATCCGCCCGGTGATCTACGCGCCGCCCTCCATGGCGGCGACCGACCTGCTCGCCCGCATGCAGTCGCTGCACATCCATCTCGCGCTCGTGGTCGACGAGTACGGCGGCGTCGACGGGCTCGTCTCGATCGAGGACATCGTCGAGACCATCGTCGGCGACATCGAGGACGAGCACGACGACGAGGAGGAGGTGCGGATCGCGGCCGACGGCGAAGGCGGCTTCGTGGCGGACGCCCGCGCCGCGCTGGAGGACGTGGCCGAGGCTGTGGGCCCCGCCTTCGACATCTCGAACTTCATCGACGAGGTCGACACGCTCGGCGGGCTGATCGTGACGCTCGCCGGCCGCGTGCCGGCGGAGGGGGACGTGGTGGCCGGCCCCGGCGGGCACCGCCTCGAGGTGCTGAAGGCCGATCCGCGGCGGGTCGTGTCGGTGCGCATCGTGCGCGGCGGAACCGACCCCGCGCGCGCGGCGGACGAATCGGATACGCCCGGGAGCGCCGCGGACGCGGCCTGAGCCGTTTTCGACATCACAGGGCCCGACCGCCATGCCGCGACGTCTCGAGGGCCTATCGTCGTTCGCGGAACGGCTGACGCTGCTTTCGGGCTGGCGGCGAGCCTTGGCCGCCGTCTTCGCCGGCGCCGTCTCCGCCCTCGCCATGCCGCCGTTTTCGGTCTGGCCGGCGCTCGCCCTCACGTTCCCCGTCGCCGTCTGGCTGATCGACGGCGCCTCCGGCGCGACGCGGCTTCGCAGCCTCTTCGCCGCGGCCCGCATCGGCTGGTGCTTCGGCTTCGGCTACTTCCTCGCAGGCCTGTGGTGGGTGGGCTCGGCCTTCCTGGTGGACGCCGACGTGTTCGGCTGGCTGATGCCCTTCGCGGTGGTCGGTCTCCCCATGGGGCTCGCGCTGTTTCCGGCCGCCGGCTTCGCGCTCGCGCGGCTCATGTGGAGCGGCGGCGCGCGGCGGGTCTTCGCCTTCGCGCTGGGCCTCGGCCTCGCGGAGCTCGCCCGCGGCCACGTGCTCACCGGATTTCCCTGGAACTCCTTCGGCTACGCGCTCGCCGACCAACTCTGGCTCGGCCAATTCGCGTCGGTGATCGGCGTCGAGGGCCTGACCTTCCTGTGCCTCGCGATCTTCGCCGCGCCCGCGGTCCTTGGCGACTTGCGCCCGCGCGTCGGCCTGGTCGGCCTCGCCGCGGCGACGCTCGCAGGCCTCGCCGTGTTCGGCTTCGCGCGCCTCACGCTCGCGGGCGAGACGGAGTTCGATCCGGGCGTCACGGTGCGGGCGTTGCAACCGGAGATTCCTCAGGACCTGAAGACGCAGGAGGCGGCCCGCGACACCATCATGGACGCCTACCTCGCGCTGTCGGACGAGGCGCGCTCGCCGGAAGCGCGCGGCTTCGCCGACGCGACGCTGACGGTGTGGCCGGAGTCCGCATTCCCCTTCCTTCTGTCGCGCGCGCCCGATGCGCTCGACCGCATTGGTCGCAGCCTCGCCCCGGGAACGACGCTCGCGACCGGCTCCGTGCGCGGCGAGCGGCGAGCGGACGGCTCGGGCGCGGACTTCTGGAACGCGCTGCACCTCGTGGGCGACGACGGCTCGATCCTCGCCACCTACGACAAGATCCACTTGGTGCCCTTCGGCGAATACCTCCCGCTGCAGTCCTGGCTGGAGGCGATCGGCCTCGAGCAATTGACGCGCCTGCAGGGCGGGTTCGCCGCGGGGGAGCGGGCGAACCTGATCGCGCTGCCGCAGGGGCCGCGCTTCCGCACGCTCGTCTGCTATGAGGCGATCTTTCCCGAGGAGATCGCCCAAGGGGACAGGCCGGACTTCCTGCTGAACGTCACCAACGACGCCTGGTTCGGCCACACCCCCGGCCCGTATCAACATGCCGCGCAGGCCCGCGTGAGGACGATCGAGCAGGGCCTGCCGATGGTGCGTTCGGCGAATGGCGGGGTGTCCTCGGTGGTCGACGCCTATGGGCGGGTCATCGCCTCCCTGCCGTTGGGTCAACGTGGGACAGTCGACGCGCGGCTGCCGCGTCCAATAGCCGCCACGCTGTATTCAAGTACCGAGGGCTGGCTTTTCCTTCTGCTGCCTGTGGTATTTTTGATCGTTGTATGCATAAAGCGTTCCCGCGTTTGACAGGGAAACGTGGCAAGATCAAAATTGGGCGCGTTGTTCACGTCGGGCGTTTTGATCTTTCTGCGTTAGCGGACGCGCAAAGCGAAACGAAGCAGGTTCGGCGGGGGCGACGCCGCACGCTCAAGTGTGCGAGGAGAATTCAATGATTAAGAAGACGCCGAACCCGGTCGACAAGCACGTCGGCAGCCGGGTGCGGATGCGTCGTGTCTTGATCGGCATGAGCCAGGAAAAACTTGGCGAAGCTCTCGGCATCACGTTCCAGCAGATTCAGAAGTACGAGAAGGGCACGAACCGCATCGGGGCAAGCCGGATGCAGCAGATCGCCACGGTGATGGGCGTGCCGGTGTCGTACTTCTTCGAAGACGCGCCCGGCGCCTTGGCCGAGGGTCAGCCCGGCTTCGGCGAAGCTCCGAGCTCTGACTACGTGGTGGACTTCCTGACCACTACCGAAGGCCTCCAGCTTAACAAGGCGTTCGTGCGGATTGCAGATCCGAAGGTCCGTCGCAAGATCGTGGACCTGGTCTCCGCGCTCGCCGAACCCGCGGCCTGAACGCCTTCTTGACCGTCCGCGCGGCTTCTGCGAGGAACAAAACCGTTCGGCCTACCGAACGGTTTTGTCTTCCTTTTCTGTCGCAGGAGGCCGCTCGTGGCGCGTGCTGATTACCTGTTCACCAGCGAGTCGGTCTCCGAAGGTCATCCAGACAAGGTCAGCGATCGGATCTCGGACGAGGTCGTCGATCTTTACCTCGCCGCCCTGCCCGAAGCGCGTGTGGCCTGCGAGACGCTGGTCACCACCAACCGGGTGGTGATCGCCGGCGAGGTCCGCGGCCCGGACGATATCACGCACGCCAGGATCGAAGAGGCCGCCCGCGCGGCGATCCGCGACATCGGCTACGAGCAAGATGGCTTCCACTGGAAGACCGCCGAAATCGACGTGTATCTCCATGCCCAATCCGCGCACATCGCGCAGGGCGTTGACGCCTCCGGCAACAAAGACGAAGGCGCCGGCGACCAGGGCATCATGTTCGGCTACGCCTGCCGCGAGACTCCGGAGCTGATGCCGGCGCCGATCTATTACGCCCACAAGATCCTGAAGCGCCTCGCCGAAGTCCGGCACTCAGGCGAGCAGCCGACGCTCGGACCGGACGCCAAGAGCCAGGTGACCGTGCGCTACGCCAACGGCGTCCCTGTCGGCGTCACCTCGATCGTGCTCTCGACCCAGCACACGGACGAGACCCAGACCTCCGCCGATATCCGCGCGATCGTCGAGCCCTACATCCGCCAGACTCTGCCCGAGGGCTGGGTGTCTGATGAGACGATCTGGCACGTGAACCCCACCGGCTCCTTCGTCATCGGCGGTCCCGACGGCGACTGCGGCCTCACCGGCCGCAAGATCATCGTGGACACCTACGGCGGCGCGGCCCCGCACGGCGGCGGCGCCTTCTCGGGCAAGGACCCGACCAAGGTCGACCGCTCGGCCGCCTACGCCGCGCGCTACCTCGCGAAGAATGTCGTCGCGGCGGACCTCGCGGACCGGGCCACGATCCAGCTATCCTACGCCATCGGCGTGTCGCAGCCGCTGTCGATCTACGTCGATCTGCACGGCACCGGCCGGGTGGACGAGGCGAAGCTCGAACAGGTCCTGGGCGACGCGATGAGCCTGTCGCCGCGCGGCATCCGGGAGAAGCTTCAGCTCAACCGCCCGATCTACGCGCGCACCGCCGCCTACGGCCACTTCGGCCGCGCGCCGGACGCCGACGGCGGCTTCTCCTGGGAGGCGATCGACCTCGCCGAGGCGTTGAAGTCCGCGCTCGGCTGAGCACAGGGCGAAGCTATTCCGCGCGAGCGATCGAACGTCCCATGTCCGACGACACGCGCTACGAAGGCTCGTTCTTCGGCCGCCGCCGCGGCAAGCCGCTGCGCGCGGGCCGCGCGGCGCGGATCGAGGACGATCTCCCGCGGCTGAAGGTCGACCTCGAAGCGATTCCCGACGATCTCACGCGGCTGTTCGAGGCGCCCGTTTCCGAGGTGCGCCTCGAGATCGGCTTCGGCGGCGCCGAGCACCTGCTTCATGAGGCGGAGACCAACCCGCACATCGGCTTCATCGGCGTCGAGCCCTTCCTCTCGGGCCTCGCCAAAGGTCTGGCGGGCGTCGCCGAGCGCGGGTTGCGCAACGTTCGTCTCTACGACGACGACGCGACCCAGCTGCTCGACCGACTGCCGCCGGCCTCGCTGGCGCAGGTGGATCTGCTCTATCCTGACCCCTGGCCCAAGACGCGCCACTGGAAGCGCCGCTTCGTCTCGGACCAGAACCTCGGCCGCATCGCCCGCGCGCTGAAACCTGGCGCGCCGTTCCGCTTCGCATCCGATATCGACACCTATGTCGCCTGGACGCTGGAGCACGCCCGCCGTTCGGACGATTTCGAGTGGACCGCGCGCCGCGCCGCCGACTGGCGCGAGCCTTGGGCCGGATGGCCGGGCACCCGCTACGAGGCGAAGGCGATCCGCGAAGGGCGGCGCGGCAGCTACCTGATCTTCCGCCGGCTCTGACCGCTCAGACCGGCGTTTCGCCGCGCGCCGCGCGCGACAGTCGGAAGAGCACGAGCGTCGCCACGCCGAAGAACGCGACGGTGATCGGCAGCGGGAGAACGCCGCCGGCGCCGAGCGTGCGGCCCAGCGCGACGCCGACGATCGCCCCGAACGCCATCTGGCTGAAGCCGACGAGCGACGACGCCGCGCCGGCTCGCTCCGGGAACGGCTGCAGCGCGGACGCCATGCTCTGCGGCATCACCAGCCCGACGCCGAACATGTAGATCATCATCGGGACGACCACCTCCGCGGGAGAGCCCGGCCCCAGGGTCACGAGGGCCAGCATCAGGCAACCGCCGAGCGCGACCGCGCAGGCGCCGACGCCGATCGCGCCGTCCAGCCCGCGGGTTTTCACCAGCGGGCCCGCGGCGAGCGTGCCGCCGATGAAGCCAATGACCCCGATCGCGAAGGCCGCGCCGTAGGCGATCTCGGACAGCTTGTAGACCGACTGCAGGATGAACGACGACGTCGAGATGTAGGCGAACAGCCCGCCGAAGGCGATCACAGTGAGGCCGAGGTAGGACAGGAACGCCTTGTGCCGCAGCAACACGCCGTAGCTTGCGAGCACCGTGCGCGGGCTGAGCGCGCCGGTGGTCCGCGCCTTGAGCGTCTCCGGCAGCAGGAAGGCGACGACCAGCATCTCGAGGGCGAGCACGACGGTCAGCAGCACGAAGGTGGCGCGCCAGTTGAAGGTTGTTTCGAGCACGCCGCCGATCAGGGGCGCCGCCGCGGGCACCACGCCGAGGATCGTCGCCATCCGCGCGAGCTCGCGGGCCGCGCGGGGTCCGGAATAGAGATCGCGCACGATCGAGCGCGCGAGCACGACCGGCCCCGCGCCTCCCAGCGCCTGAACGAAACGGGCGGCGATCAGCATCTCGATCGAGGGCGCGAGCGCGCAAAGCGCGCTTCCGAAGGTGAACAGCGCGAGGCTCACGATCAGCGTCGGCTTGCGGCCTCGCGCGTCCGACATCGGCCCGTAGACGATCTGCCCCCCGGCGAATCCCAACAGGAAGGCGGACAGCGTGAGCTGCCCCTCAGCCGGGCTTGCGCCGAGCGCGGCCGTCAGATGCGGCAGCGACGGCAGATACATGTCGATCGCAAGCGGTCCGACCGCCGTCAGCAGCGCGAGCAGGCAGGTCAGAGCGAAGGTGTCGGGCCGCAGATGCATCGGACGCCGGGAGACGAGGCGGGAGGCTGCGCAGATAGGCCGGGGACCGACGAGGTCGAGGCGCGTCGCGGCATGGCGCCGATGCGCGCGACGACTCAGCCGTATCGGTGCAGCGTCGCCCCATGGGCCTTGAGCCAGGCTTCCGCGCGGTCGTAGTCGGGAACGATGCGGGCGACGTGCGCCCAGTAACGCGACCCGTGATTCATCTCCTTGCGGTGCGCGACCTCATGCGCGGCGAGGTAGTCGAGCACATAGGGCGGCGCCAGAATGAGCCGCCAGGAGAACGCGAGATCGCCGGCGACCGAGCACGAGCCCCAGCGGCTCTTGGTGTCCTTGATCGTCATGCGTCCGACCATGACGCCGAGCGCCGCGGCGTGGCGCCGGACGGCCTCCGTGAGGTCATCGCGCGCCTCGCGCTTCAGAAAGTCGCCGAGCCGGCGCGGCGCGTGCGGGGCGAGGCCATAGACCGCAAGGACCGGCGTTTCGCCGCGAAGGCCTGGCTCGACGCGCACGAGCCCGCGAACGCTCTCCTTCAGCACGATGCGGTGCGGCTCTCCTCGCAGCGGAATGATCTCGCCGTGCGCGAAGGGCACGTGCTCCGGCAGTCTGGCGAGCCGCTGCTCGATCCAGCCGACGTGACGCTCCACAAAATCGCGCGCGGCCGCGAGCGACGTGCGCGCCGGCAGCGTCAGCGTCACGTCGCGTGCGGCTGAGCGCACCCGCAGCGTCATCCGCCGCGCCTGGGCGTTCCGTCGGATCGCGATCGCGACCTCGCCGAGTCGGGTGTCGACGCGCAGCGCGTCGTCGTGCAGACGCGCGTCGGGACGCGCGAGGAGCGGCAGGGCACGGAAGGCGCGGAACAGCGACATGGCGACCGGACGGTGGTGGGCCGACCGCCGGCAAGGCGGCGAATCAGCGTCGCCGCCGACTTTAGCCGCGCGGATTCCGGCTGCGCGACCCCTTCATGCTCAGCTCGTGACGCCGTCCACGGCTTCGAGCAGCCGCGCGATGTCCTCGTCGCGCGACAGGCGATGGTCGCCGTCCTTGATTAGCGTCACCACCACGTCGTCCTCGGCGAGGCGCTCGACCGTGCGCAGGGCGTGCTCCCACGGCACGTCCGGGTCTCGCATGCCCTGCAGGATGTGGATCGGCGCGCCTACGCGGATCGGACCGCCGAGCAGCAGATGGTCGCGGCCCTCCTCGATGAAACGCCGGGTGATCGGGTACGGCTCCGGCGCATAGTCGCTGTGGCGCAGCCACCGGCCGGTCTCCAGGATCTCGGCGCGAACCTCCTCCGAGAACCGGTCCCACATCAGCGTCTCGCTGAAATCGACCGCCGGCGCGATCAGCACGAGGCCGGAGGGGGGCCGCGCCATGCGCCGCGCGACCAGGAGCGCGATCCAGCCGCCCATGGACGAGCCGACGAGCACGGGCGCCGGTCCCGCGTGGGCCTCGATCGCGGCGAGCGCGTCCTCGGTCCACGAACCGATCGTGCCGTCCTCGAACCGCCCGCCCGAACCGCCGTGCCCGGAATAGTCGAACCGGAGCGCGGCGCGGCCTCTTTCGGCCGCCCAGGAATCCAACGCGCTCGCCTTGGTCGCCGTCATGTCGGAGCGGAAGCCGCCGAGCCAGACGACGCAAGGGCCCGTCCCGGACCGCACGAGCAGCGCGAGCTCGCGCGCCTCCGCGCCTTCGCCCACCGTCAGTCTGAAGGAGGTGATCTCGGACATGCGCTCGCCCTCGCTGTGCTCGGAAGATCCTCGCGGGCTGCGGAAGATCATGGCGCGCACGCTTGGCACAGGACGACGACGACGTCACGCCGTCGGCGACGGGACGGCGGCCCCGAACGTCGCGCGCTTCAGTCCAGGCTCATTGCGCAAGCCCGGCGGAGGCTGCTAACCCGCAGGCGACGTTCTGCGGCGGAAGACCTCCTTCATGACCTCTCCTCGCTTTCGCATCGGCACCCGCGGCAGCCCGCTCGCGCTCTGGCAGGCGAACCGGGTGCGCGACGACCTGATCGCAGCCCATGGCCTTGCGCCGGAGGCGGTCGAGATCGTGACTATCAAGACCACGGGCGATGCCATCCAGGACCGGCCGCTGTCGGAAGCCGGCGGCAAGGGCCTGTTCGTCAAGGAGATCGACGAGGCGCTGCTCGACGGGCGCGTCGACCTCGCCGTGCATTCCGCCAAGGACCTGCCCACCGAGCTTGCGCCCGGCACTGCGCTCTCCGCCACGCTGGAGCGCGCCGACGTGCGCGACGCGCTCATCGGCGGGTCGGCGCGGACGCTGAAGGAACTCCCGGCCGGCGCGATCGTCGGCACCGCTTCGCTGCGTCGCGGCGCGCTGGTGCGGCGCCTCCGGCCCGATCTCGAAGTGGTCTCCTTTCGCGGCAACGTGCAGACCCGGCTCGACAAGCTCGGGCGCGGCGAGGCCCACGCCACGCTCCTCGCGCTCGCGGGATTGACCCGCCTCGGCCTCCAGGGCCACGCCACCGAGATCCTCGACATCGACGACTTTCCCCCGGCGCTCGGGCAGGGCGCGATCGCGGTGACGGCGCGCGAGGACGACGACGCCACCCGCGAGGCCTTGCGCGCGCTCGACCATGCGGCGACGGCGGCGGCTCTGGCCTGCGAACGCAGCTTCCTCGCCGTCCTCGACGGCTCGTGCCGCACGCCGATCGCGGGCCTCGCACGCGCCGAAGCGGGCAGGCTCCGGTTCCTCGGCCTTGTGCTGTCGGTCGACGGCGCTCGCACAGTCGAAGGCGTAATCGAAGGCGACATGGCGGACGCGGCGCGGCTCGGCGCTGAGGTAGGGCGTGACGTAAAGGCGCGCACGCCCGCCGATCTGCTCGCGGCCTTCGGCTGACGGCCGCCCGCGATGAGGGTCCTCGTCCTTCGCCCGGAACGCGCTGCGGAACGCACCGCCCGCGCGCTCGAGGCGCGCGGGATGACGGCGATCCTCGCGCCCGTGCTCGCGATCGAGACACTCGACGCGGCCATTCCCGACGTCGCCTATGGCGCCGTGCTCGCGACCAGCGCCAACGGCCTGCGCAAGCTCAAGGACCGGCCGGAAATCGGCCGACTGCGCGGGGTTCCGCTGATCGCCGTCGGCGACCGCACGGCGGAGGCCGGCCGCGAGGCGGGCTTCGCCGTCGTGCACGTCGCCGAGGGCGACGGCCGGTCGCTGGTGGCGGACGCCGCCGCGCGGTTCCCGGCGCCCTCGCGTTTCCTGCACGCCGCCGGCGCGGACCGGGCTTTCGACGTGGCGGGCGCGCTTGCCGCGCACGGCCATGCGGTCGACGTGGTCGAGCTCTATCGAGCGACCGCGGCCCCCGCCCTGCCGGACACGGCGCGAGCCGCGCTTTCCGCCGGCGAGGTCGACGCCGTGCTGCACCACTCCCGCCGCATCGCCGAGACTTTCTTGATGCTTGCAGCCGGCGCGGGGCTTACGGAGGCGATCCGTCCCCTGCCCCACGCGGCGCTGGCGCTGCGGGTGGCGGAGCCTCTGCTCGCGGCCGGTTGTCCCATCGTAGCGGTCGCGGCGCGACCGGACGAAGGCGCCTTGCTCGACGCACTCGCCGGCGTGATCAACCCCGGCTCGCAATCCGGGGGCGAGCGTTCTAATTAGGAAGCGGCGGACGCCCGGAGACGGACGGCCCGATCTTCCCGTGACCAGTCAGGAGCGGCCTATGGCGGACCCCAAAGGACCCGAGACCACGACCGGCGGCGGCGCGCCCTCCGCGCGGCCGAAGGCTCCGACGCTCGACCTGAAGGCCGCCGACGTGACGCCCAAGGATGCGGCGAAGGACCCGCCCTCCGCGACGACGACGCCCGCCGCCGCCAAGGACGCGCCCAAGCCTTCCAGCCCGAGCGCGCCACAGCCGGGCGCCGCATCGCCCGCAGGCTCGCCCGAGATCAAGGCGGCTGACGTCAAGCCGGCGTCCCCGGTCGCCGCAGCTCCCGCGTCGGCCGGCCCGACGTCGTCCGGCGTTCCCGGCGCCCGTCCCGCTGGCGCGACGCCGAGCTTCGGCGGGGCGAAACCGACCGAAACCGCCGCGCCCAAGCCAGGTGCCGCCACGGGCCCAGACATGTCCAAGACCGGCGCCAGACCCGAGTCCTCGAAGCCGGACCTTGGCAAGAGCGAGCCCGGCAAGCCGGCCGACCTCAAGTCTTCGGATTTCAAGCCTGTCGATCCGAAACCTGCGGACACGGGCGCCCCGACTCGCGTCGCGGCGGCTGTGACGCCGGCGCGCGGCGGCGCGGGGGTGCTGGGGCTCGCTGGGTCCGCGCTGTTCGGCGCCGCGATCGCGCTGGGCGTGGTCGCGCTTTATGGCCAGGAGCTGATCGGCGGGGACGGGACCCAGTCGACGCGCGTCGCGGCCGTCGAGAGCAAGCTCGATTCGGTCGGCCGCGATGTGGCCGCTCTCCGCGAACGTTCGGGCCAGACCGCCCAGACCGCCGACACCTCAGCGATCGAAGCCCGCATCTCCGAGCTCGCCCTGACGATCGACGGCTCCGGCGCGCGCGTCGCGGCGCTCGAGGGCGAAATCCGCGGCCTCGCGGGTCGCGAGCAGGCGCCGACCGTGGACCCTGGCGCCGTCGACGCCCTCGCGAAGCGGGTCGACGGCCTTGAGGCCAAGATCGCCCAGGCGCCGACCCGCGAAGCGATCGCCGAACTCGGCGCCAGGATCGACGCCGCGGTGAAGCCGCTGGACGAGAAGATCGCCGCGCTCGACGCCGCGCTCAAGGCCCGCCCGGTGGGCGATCCCGCGGCGCGGCTGGTGACCGCCTTCGCCGCCATCGACCAGGCCGTCGTAGCCGGGAGGCCGTTCCCGGCCGAACTCGCCGCCGCCAAGGCGGCCGGCGGCGACGTCGCTACGCTCGAGCCCTATGCGGCGGGCGGCGCGCCCACCAAGGCCGCGCTCGGCGCCGAGCTTCAGGACGTGATGGCGAAGCTGCCGCCGCTCAAGCCAACGGCCGACGCGTCCGTGTTCGACCGCCTCGTCGCGAGCGCGGGTTCGGTGGTCAAGGTCACGCCGGCGACCGCGCCGGCCGGATCGGCGCCTGCGGACGTGCGCGCCCGGGTGGCCGCGAAGGCTTCCGCCGGCGACGTCGAGGGCGCCCTCGCCGACATCGAGGCGCTCGATCCGGACGCCAAGGCCGCCACGGCCGCTTGGGCGGACAAGGCGAAAGCCCGTCTCGCCGCCGACGAGGCCCTCGCCACCGCCCGCACCGCCGCGCTTGCGCGCCTTGGCGCCACCGACTGAGGTCCATCGAACATGGTTCGCGTTCTGATTTACCTCGTTCTTGTCGGGGTCTTCGCCTTCGGCGCCGTCTGGGTCGTCGACCGTCCCGGCGAGCTGGTGCTCACCTGGCAGGGCTACCGCGTCGAGACCAGCGTCGCGGTCGCGCTCGCCTTCGTGGCGGCGCTCGTCTGCGCCACCGTGGTGCTGTGGAACGTGATGCGCTGGATCCTCGCGGGACCCGAGGCCTTCGCGCTGTTCCGGCGCAACCAGCGCCGCGCCAAGGGCTACAAGGCGATCGCGCGCGGCGTGGTGGCGGTCGGCACCGGCGACGCCCGCCAGGCCGGGCGCGAGGCCTCCGAGGCCCGGCGCCTGCTCGGAAAGGAGCCGCTGACGCTGGTGCTGGCGGCGCAGGCCGCGCAGCTCGCCGGCGACCGCACCGGCGCGGAAGCCGCCTTCCGCGCCATGACCGATTCGCCCGAGACGCGCTCGCTCGGCCTGCGCGGGTTGTTCGTCGAAGCCGAACGCCGCGGCGACCGCGCAGGCGCCAAGGCGCTCGCCGAGGAGGCCGCGCGCCAGTCGCCCGAGACGCCCTGGGCGGGCCAGGCGCTGTTCGACTTCCAGTGCGCGGAGCGCGACTGGGGCGGGGCGCTGTCGACGCTCGAACGGCTCTCCGCCAACCGCTTGATGGACAAGGCCGAGGTGAAGCGCCGACGCGCCGTGTTGCTGACGGCCCAGGCGACCGACGGCGCGGCCGCCGATCCCGCGCTCGCCGTGAAACGCGCCCGTGAGGCGCACGGCCTCGCGCCGGACTTCGTGCCCGCGGCGGCGCTGGCCGGGCGTCTGCTCGCCGAGCAGGGCGACGCGCGCAAGGCCTCGAAGATCGTCGAGGCGACCTGGGCCAAGGCGCCCCATCCGGATCTCGCCGAGGTCTACGTGCACGCGAAGCCTGGCGATCCGGCGCTCGCCAAGCTGAAGCGCGCCAAGACCCTCGCCGAGCGCTCCGGGGACGATCCGGAAGGGCTGCTGGCGGTCGCCCGCGCCGCGATCGCGGCGCGCGAGTTCGAGACCGCCCGCGCCGCCGCCGACAAGCTGATCTCGATCCGCCCGACCGCGCGCGCCTGCCTGCTGATGGCGGAGCTCGAGGACATCGAGAACGGCGACACCGGCAGCGCCCGCCAGTGGCTCGCCCGGGCGCTGCGCGCGGCGCGCGACCCGGCCTGGGTCGCCGACGGCGTGGCCAGCGACACATGGGCGCCCGTGTCGCCCGTCACCGGCCGGCTCGACGCCTTTGTCTGGAAGGTTCCGGTCGAGGAGACGCGGCCCAAGCTCGCCGCGGACGCTTGGCTCGACCAGCGGCCGGGCGCCGACGCCAGCATGATCGCGCCCAGCGCGCCGTCTTCGGTGCTGCCGCGCAAGATGCCGGAGTTGATGGACCCCGCGGATGCGCCGCCGGCCGCGCAGGCGGTCTCCCCAAAGTCCGTCGTTTCGAAGGTGGACGCGCCCAAGACCGAGCCGGCGAAGACCGGATTGGTTGAGGTGGTCCCGCCCCCGAAGACCGAGACTCCCGCCGTCGCGGCGGCCCTGCCGACGCCGCCGAAGCCCATGGCGGCCAAGCCGACGGCGGCCGTGTTCCCGCTCACCCGGGCGCCCGACGATCCGGGCCCCGCCGCCGCCGAGCCTGTCGACGCGGTCGCGACCAAGCGGTTTCCCGCGGACCGGCCGAGCTTCTAGCCTTCGGCCTCACCTTGTCCCACGACGCTCCGCGCCGCATTTAGGAGCGACTCGAGGACAAGACTCATGACACGGCCCGAACCCGCACACGCCTTCGCCGCCGACGCCTCCGCGCCGGCGAGCGTGACGCTCGACGTCGAGGGCATGCACTGCGCCGCCTGCGCGGAGCGGATCGAGCGCGTGCTGGGCCGCACGCCGGGAATAGCCTCGGCCGTCGTGAACCTGCCGCTGGAGCGCGCCGACGTCCGCTTCGACGGACCGGCCGATCCCGCCGCCGCCGTCGCCGCGGTGCGGCGCGCCGGCTACGACGCCCATGTTCGCCCGTCGGGTTCGCAAGCGCGGCGCGCGGCCGACGAGGCCCGCGCGGTCGCCCGTCGCGCCGACGAGCGGCGCACCACCGCCCTGCTGATCATGACGGCGGTGCTGGGCGCGCCTTTCCTCGTCGAAATGGCGGGCATGGCGGTGGGCGCCCATGGTCTGCTGCCCCCTTGGTTGCAGCTTGCGCTCGCCACCCCCGTCCAGCTGCTCGTCGGGGCGCGCTTCTACCGCGGCGCCTGGGCGGCGTTGCGGGGCGGCGCCGCCAACATGGACGTGCTGGTCGCCCTCGGCGCCACCGCCGCCTATGGCTGGAGCGCGGTCGAGGTGCTCGCCTATGGCGGACATGGACCTCTGTATTTTGAAGCCGCGGTCGCCGTGCTCGGCTTCGTGCTGCTTGGCAACCTGCTTCAAGCGCGCGCCACCGCCGGGGCCAGCGCGGCGCTCACTTCGCTCGGCGAACTCACTCCGGCGCACGCTCGCCTCCACCGGCCCGACGGCCGCGAGGAGGACGTCGCGGTGGAGGCCCTGCACGCCGGCGACATCGTGCGGGTGCGGCCGGGTGAGCGTTTTCCGGTGGACGGTCTGGTCGTGGAGGGGCGTAGCGACGCCGACGAGCAGCTCGTCACGGGTGAGAGCAAGCCGGTCGCCAAGGCCGCGGGCGACGCCGTGATCGCCGGGGCGATGAACGGCTCCGGGTCGCTGCTTGTAGAGGCCTCCGCCGTCGGCGAGGACGCCACCCCGGCCCGCATCGGCCGGCTGGTGGCGCGCGCGCAGCTCGCCAAGGCGCCCGTGCAACGACTCGTGGACAGGGTCACCGCGGTGTTCGTGCCGGTGGTGGTCGGGATCGCAGCCCTAACCTTCGTCGGCTGGCTGCTTGCTGGGGCCGGAGCCGGCGCGGCGCTGGGTCACGCCATCGCGGTGCTCGTCATCGCCTGCCCCTGCGCGCTCGGCCTCGCGACCCCCGCGGCGCTCGTCGCCGGCACCGGCGCGGGCGCGCGCGCCGGCATCCTGGTGCGCGACATCGAAGCGCTCGAGCGCGCGGCGCGGATCGACACCGTCGTGTTCGACAAGACGGGAACGCTGACCGCGGGCAGGCCCGCCCTGGTGGCCTCCGAGGCGCTCGACGGCGACGGCCAGAGGCTGGTCGCTCTTGCGGCCGCGATCGAGCGGGGGTCGGAGCATCCGCTCGCGCACGCCGTCGTCGAAGCCGCCGAGGGTCAGGGCCTCGACATTCCCGTCGCCCATGACATCCGCGCCGTGTCCGGCGAGGGAATCACCGGCACCGTCGACGGGTCCAAGATCGCCATCGGCGGCGTGCGGTTGCTGACGGAGATCGGGGCCCACACCGCGCCCATCGAGGCGATGCTCGCGCGCCACGCCGCCGAAGGCCGCACCGCCGTGGCGATCTCGGAGGGACGCCGCGCCAAGGGCGTGCTGGCGTTCTCCGACGCCGCCCGGCCGAACGCCGCGGAAGCCGTGCGCCGGCTGCGCGACGACGGCATCGAGATCGTGATGCTGACCGGCGATTCGGCGGAAGCGGCGGCCCCCATCGCGCGCGGCGTCGGCATCGAGCGCGTCGAGGCCGGCGCCCGCCCGGCCGACAAGCTCGCGACGATCGCGCGCCTTCAGGCGGAAGGTCGCGTCGTCGCGATGGTCGGTGACGGGATCAACGACGCCCCGGCGCTCGCGGCCGCCGACATCGGCGTCGCCATGGGCGGCGGCGCGGACGTGGCGCTCGAGACCGCGGGGATCGCGCTGTTACGCCCGGACCTGCTTCTCGCTCCCGCAGCACTGTCGCTTTCGCGCCGCACCGTGGCGACAATCCGCCAGAACCTCGTCTGGGCCTTCGCCTACAACGTGGTAGGCCTGCCCCTTGCGGCTCTTGGCTTTTTATCGCCCGCGATCGCCGGCGCCGCCATGGCGCTGTCCTCCGTGAGCGTGGTCCTCAATGCCTTGAGGCTTTCCCGTTGGAGAATGGATCCTTAATCCCTCCAGGCGCGTTATAGGCGCGTCACACGGGCGTTTGCGTCTCTCGGGGGTTCTTAAAATGCGCGTCGCGATCTTCTTCTCGGCGATCCTGCTCTTCGTGCTCGCCGTCGCTCTGCTGCCGATGAGCGGACCGGCCGAGGCGGTCACCAAATCCGGAGAGCCGATCGTGGTGCGCAGCGCCCATGGCGTGATCCCGACGGTCCAGGCGCTCGAGGCCTCCCTCCGCCGCCGCGGCGTCTCCACGGTCGTGAAGGTCGAGCAGTCCGCCTCCGCGACCCTGGTGCTCTTCGCGGACCCCCATCACACCGCCGACGCCTCCGCCCGGGCGCTTGACGCGCTCGACCTGCCGCTGCGCGCGCTGGTCTACATGGAAGGCGACTTCGTCTCGATCGCCTATGACGACCCGAAGGCGCTGGTCAAGCGCCATGGGCTGAGCGCCGACGAAGCCGCCGCCGCCGGTCGCGCGGTCGCCGCCGTGGTGGCCGAGGCCGCCGGCTCCTGACAGAGGCTTCTCCGCCGCCGGCGCTCTCCCGCGCCGGCGCGGACACGTGATCAGTCGCGTGCGTCTTGGCCTTCTCGCGACCGAAATCGCACTATATCACGAAGCTCCACCGTCCTTCCTCGACGCTTGAGAGCTTCATGTCCCGCCGGCCTTCGCCCGACGCCTCCTCCGTTTCCCTCCTCGACCGCCGTGCGTTGCTGCAGATCGGCCTCGCCGCTCAGGCGGCGATCGCCTTCGGGACGCCCGCCTTTGCGCAGGGCGCAGCCGGCGACGATCTGAAGTTCGGTCCGGCAGAGCCCTTCTCCTACGACGGGCTGAAGACGCTCGCGAAGGGGAAGGCGGCGAAACCCTACGCCGAGCCTCCGCGTCCGAATCCGGAGATCGTCCGGAAGATCGACTACGACGCCCACGGCAAGCTGAAGTTCAACCCGGAGCACGCACTCTACGGCAAATCGCCGGGCGCCTATCCCATCACCTTCATGCACGTCGGCCAGTTCTTCCCCAAGACGGTCCGCATGCACGCGGTCGCCGAAGGCAAGTCGCGCGAGATCCTCTACGATCCCGCCTACTTCGACATGCCGGCCGATCACGTCGCCAAGGGCCTCCCGCCGCAGCCGTCGGCCTACGCGGGCCTCTGGATCCGCGAGGCCAAGGATCAGGTCACCGACAAGGGCGACTGGAAGACGCGCGAGCCCTTCGCGACCTTCCTCGGCGCGTCCTACTTCCGCGCCATCGGGGGCAAGGGACAGGTCGGCATGTCCGCGCGCGGCGTGGCGCTGTTCCCTCAGCCCGGCGCGGCGGAAGAGTTCCCGGACTTCACGGCGTTCTGGTTCGAGCCGGCCAAGGCCGACGGCGACCCGGTCACGGTCTACGCGCTGCTCGACGGTCCGTCGCTCGCCGGCGCCTATCGCTTCCTGATCCATCGCACCGCCGGCACGCTGATGGAGATCGAAGCGACGGTGACCATGCGCCAGGACGTGCCGCGGCTCGGGCTCGCCGCGCTGACCTCGATGTACTGGTTCTCGGAGGCGCAGAAGCCGTCGCTGATCGACTGGCGCCCCGAGGTGCACGACTCCGACGGCCTCGCCATGTGGACCGGCGCAGGCGAGCGGATCTGGCGGCCGCTGAACAACCCGCCGCGCATCATGACCTCGAGCTTCACCGACGAACGACCGCGCGGCTTCGGCCTTCTGCAGCGCGACCGGGTGTTCGACCATTATCAGGACGGCGTGAAGTACCAGGACCGCCCTTCGACCTGGATCGAGCCGGTGGGCGATTGGGGCAAGGGCGTCGTTCAGCTCGTGGAGCTGCCGACCGACGACGAGATCCACGACAACGTGGTGGCCTACTGGATCCCCTCGGAGCCCACCAAGGCGGGCGACACCGTCGCGCTGGCCTACAAGCTGCACTGGCTGGACGAAGAGCCCTACCCCCCCCCGCTCGGCCGCGTGGTGGCCACCAGGCTTGGCCGGGGCGGCCAGCCCGGCCTGCCGCGGCCGCCCGGCGTGCGCAAGTTCATGATCGAGTTTCTGGGCGGGCCGTTAACCGACATCCCCTACGGCCAGACCGTGGAGCCCGTGCTCTGGGCGTCCCGCGGGACCTTCTCCTACGTCTTCGCCGAGGCGGTCCCGAGCGACGTGCCGGGCCATTGGCGCGCACAGTTCGACCTGACGGCGGAAGGGCCGGAGCCGGTCGAGATGCGCTGCTACATGAAGGTCGGAGACAGGGTTCTGACCGAGACGTGGCTGTACCAGTACATCCCGCCGGCCTGATTTCGGCGACGCTTCGCACGTCGCGCCTTGCATTCGGAGCGCCCTTTCGGTAGAGGGTGCGCCGTCGCCGCTTTAGCTCAGTTGGTAGAGCACGTCATTCGTAATGACGGGGTCGCGTGTTCGAGTCACGCAAGCGGCACCACCCCTTTCATCGAAATCGCGTCAGTGTCGCTTCCGCGTCCTACCGGACGTCGAACGCGGCCGTCTATACCTTCGTTGACGCCCTGCGGGACGGACGCCGATCGGCGTCCTGGGCGGAGCGGGGACCCATGTTCGACAGTCTGCGGCATTTCATGAACGAGCTCGCCGGGAGCGGCGAGGACGCGGCCGAGCCGTTTTCGGTGTCCGACCACCGCGTCGCGGCTGCGGCGCTGATGGTCCACCTGCTGGGCGTGGACGGCGTCGTCGAGGAGCAGGAGCGCGACGCGTTGCACGGCATCGTGCGGACGCGGTTCGGCCTGTCGGAAAGCGAGACCGACGAGCTTCTCGCCCTCGCCCGCCAGCGCGATCAGGAAGCGGTCGACCTCTACGCCTTCACGAGCGTGCTCAAGCGCTCTCTGGACGCGGAGGGACGGGCCGGCGTCATCGAGATGATGTGGGAGCTCGTGTTCTCGGACGGCGCGGTCAATGAGCTCGAGGACAACGTGGTGTGGCGCGTCGCCGAACTGCTCGGCGTTTCGACGCGCGAACGCGTCGAGTTGAAGCGGCGGATCGCCGCCCGCGCGCATCCGTTGTCGGACACGCCCGTCAAGGACTGAGGTCCACGCGCGGCCTGCCGGTCGAGGACAGCGCGGGGCGCGAAATCCGGTCCGAAGCGGGACTTATCCATTCCGCGGATTTGCAATTTGCGAAATGCGTCGCAAAACGCGACGCGCGCTGCGAAGCGCTTCCGGCCCTCACACTAGCTGTTGACGGTCTGCGCCTCGAAAGCCCCACATCTTGGGCGCGAAGGCACCACCGTGGACTGGCAAGGCGCTTGCACAATCAGGATCGCCGGATCTGGTTCATGCGTACCGGCGTCAGTTCGGGCGGAGGCGGGGTTTCGTCGTCGCGTTTTGGGACCCCCCTCCGCATCCCGACTTCACTCCGGCTTCGGCCGCGTCCCGAAGATCGCGCTGCCCACGCGCACATGCGTCGCGCCGAACGGCACGGCGTCCGCGAAGTCGGAGCTCATCCCCATCGACAGGCCCTTGAGCCCATTGCGGCGCGCGATCTGGTCGAGAAGCGCGAAGTAGGGCGCGGGCGGCTCGTCCACCGGCGGGATGCACATCAGCCCTTCGAGCTCCAGGCCATAGGCGTCCCGGCACTGCGCGACGAACGCGTCGGCGTCCTCCGGATCGACGCCGGCCTTCTGCGGCTCGGACCCAACGTTCACCTGCACGAAGAGTTTCAGGCTGCGGCCCTGCGCCGCCATCTCCTTCGCGACGGCCTGGGCGATCTTCGGCCGATCGATGGTGTGGATGGCGTCGAACAGCGCGACCGCTTCCGCGGTCTTGTTCGACTGGAGCGGGCCGATGAGGTGAAGCTCGACGTCCGGAAACCGCGCCTTCAGCTCCGGCCATTTGGCCTGCGACTCCTGCACCCGGTTTTCGCCGAACGCGCGTTGGCCGGCCTCGAGCACGGGCAGGATGTCCGCGGCGTCGAAGGTCTTGGACACGGCGATCAACGTCGTCTCGCCCTCCGGACGGCCGGCGGCGCGCTCCGCCTTGGCGAGGGCCGCGCGCACCAGGGCGAGACGGGCGGGGGCGTCGGTCATCTCGGCTCCTCGGGACAGGCCAAACACGCCCTCGGCGCGCGTGCGGAACGCCAAAACGTAAACGAGATCAACGGGCGCCGCTACTCGGCGGCGACCGCGTCCGGCGCGTCGAGATACTCCCGCCACATCGGCGAACCGCCCCCGAGGGTGGCGATGAACGCGGCGTGGGCGGCGAGATCTTCGGCCGTCAGGCGCGACGGCAGCGGCGTGGGACGCGGCGCGACGGCGCGGCCGCCGCGGAGGTTGCGATCGGTGAGATGCGAGAGGCCGAGCGTCGCCTGACGACCGCCCAGCAGCTCGAGATAGACCTCGGCCAGGATCTCGCTGTCGAGCAGCGCGCCGTGCTTGGTGCGGCGCGAGTTGTCGATGCCGTAGCGCTGGCAGAGCGCGTCGAGCGAGGCGGAGCCCCCAGGATTGCGCCGGCGCGCGAGCTGCAGCGTGTCGACGATGCGGTGCTGGGCGAGCTCCGGCTGGCCGATCTTCCGGAGCTCCATGTTCAGGAAGCCGACGTCAAAGGCCGCGTTGTGGATGACCAGGGCGTCGTCGGCGATGAAGTCCAGGAACTCCTGGGCGACCGCGGCAAACACCGGCTTCGTGCTCAGGAACTCCGCCGACAGGCCGTGGACGCGGAACGCCTCCTCCGGCATGTCGCGCTCGGGGTTAACATAAAGATGACAATGTGCGCCCGTCGGGATGCGGTTGAGCAGTTCGACGCACCCGATCTCGACGACCCGATCGCCTTTCAGCGGATCGAGGCCGGTGGTCTCGGTGTCGAGGACGATCTCACGCATCGGTCCGCGCTCCGTCGCGCGACCGGAGGCGCGCGAGCAGCGCGCGGACCTGCGCGCGGGCAGGCTCGATCCCTCGCGCGGTGTCGATCACCACGGCGGCGCGGGCGCGCTTGTCGGCGTCGGGGGTCTGGCGGGCGAGCACGGCGCGAAAGGTCTCCTCGGTCATTCCGGGCCGCTGCATCACCCGGCGGCGCTGCTCCTCGGCGCCTGCGCTGACGACGACGACGAGATCGACGGCGCCGTCTCGCCCGCTTTCGAACAGCAGCGGGATGTCGAGCACGACGACGTCGGCGCCCTCGGCGCGGCGGGCGGCGATGAACGCGGCCTCGGCCTCACGCACGAGAGGATGGACGATCGACTCCAGCTTCGCCAGAGCGGCGGGGTCGCCGATGACCCTCGTCCCCAGCTCCTTCCGGTCCACGGCGCCGTCGCGCGTGACGCCCGGAAACGCCGCCTCCACCAACGGGACAGCACGGCCGGCGTAGAGCGCGTGGACCACGGCGTCGGCGTCGTGCACGGGAACGCCCTCCTCCGCGAACAGCTTCGCGGTGGTGGACTTGCCCATGCCGATAGAGCCGGTGAGGCCGATGACGATCATCGCGGGTGCTCGACGCCTGTCAGATCACCGGCCCAGGATATCGTCGATCACCAGCGCGCGCAGTTCGGAAGTCACCTCGGGACGGACGCCGAACCAGCGCTCGAAACCCGGGACCGCCTGGTGCAGCAGCATGCCAAGGCCGTCGACGGTGCGGTTTCCCTGCGCCTTGGCCGCCGCGAGGAACGGCGTCTCCAACGGCACGTAGATGAGATCGGTCACCACGGCCTCGTCCCGCATCTCGCCGAGATGGACGTCGAGCGCGCCCTTGCCCGCCATGCCGAGCGAGGTCGCGTTGACCACCACGTCGGCCAGCGCCAGCCAGCGCCAGAGCTCGTCATAGCCGCAGGCGACGCCCGCCGAGCCGGCGAGCGCAGCGACCGTCTCGGCCCGCTCCACCGTCCGGTTCACGACGGCGACCCGCTCGAAGCCGCGCCCGGCCAGAGCATGCGCCACAGCCCGAGACGCGCCTCCGGCGCCCAGCACGAGCGCGACCTTGCGTTCACCCTCCCAGCCCGGCGCGCGATCGTCGAGATTGGCGAGGAAGCCGAAGCCGTCGGTGTTCGCGCCGTGAAGCCGACCGTCCGCAAGCCACAGCGTGTTGGCCGCCCCGAGCGCAGCCGCGCTCGGCTCCGCATGGTCGAGCAGCGCGAAGGCCGCCTCCTTGTGAGGAGCCGTCACGTTGCCGCCGACGAAGCCGTTCTCCACGAAGGCGCGGACGAAGGCTTTGAAATCCTCCGGCGCCACTTCGGCGTGCTCGTAGGAGCCCGGCAGGCCGTAGGTCTTCAGCCAATGGCCGTGGATCATCGGCGAGCGCGACTGGCGGACGGGCCATCCGAGCACGCAGGCGCGCGGCGCAGCGCTCACGCCGCAATCGCCTTCGCACGGCGCAGGGCCGCGAGCAGCGGCAGAAGCGGCAGACCCAGAATGGTGAAGAAGTCGCCGTCGACCGCCGCGAACAGATGCGCCCCGACGCCCTCGAACTGGTAGCCGCCGACGCTCAGGCGCGCGCCTTCGCCGGCCGCGTCGAGATAGGATTCGATGAAGGCGTCGGAGAGCGGGCGCATGGTGAGATGCGCCTCGGCGACGTCGGTCCAGAGCGCGACGCCGTCGAGCGCGAGCGCGACGCCCGACGACAGCGTGTGCCTGCGGCCCGAGAGCCGCTGCAGCTGGAGGCGTCCCGCGTCGCGGTCGACGGGCTTGGTGAAGCGCTCGCCGTCGAGCGCAAGCGTCTGGTCGGCCCCGACCACGAGGCGCCCCGGCAGCCGCAGCGAGACGTCGACCGCCTTCGCCGCCGCAAGCGCGCCCGCCACGTTCGCCGGCGTGGCGCCGTCGCCCGTCAGGCCGGCCTCGACCTCGCGCTCGTCGATCTCCGCCGGCAGCGCCTCTACAGGCAGGCCCGCGTCCGTGAGGACCTTGGCCCGGATCGCGCTCTTCGAGGCGAGCGCCAGCGGGGCGGACGGAAGCCAGAGCGGGTGGGTCATGCGGACATCCGAGCTGAGGGCCTGTCGGGACGATGGGCAAGTTACGGCCGGGCCAGTGCGTGCTTCGAGACGCCTCGCTATCGCGAGAGGTCCACTCTCATGGAAGCCAGACTCATGCCGAGGAGCCCGCTGTTTGGCGGGCGTCGCGAAACACGCATTGGCGGCCAAACAGCCAAACCGCAGCCGCCAACGTTGGCCCGATCCTACGTCGTCGCGATCACGGCGGCCAAGCGCTTGGCGCGGTGCTCGTTCAGCATGGCGATGACGCCGGCGGCCGTCTCCTCGATCGAACGGCGCGTGACGTCGATCGTCGGCCAGCCGTGCCGGGCGCAGAACCGACGCGACGCCGTGATCTCCGCGGCCACCAGATCCGGGTCCACATAGGCCCCGTCCTGCAGCCGGCCGGGCATGGCGCCTTCGAGCCCCAGCACGCGATTGTGCCGGATCGCGACGATGCGCTCGGGCGACGCGACCAGGCCCACGATCAAGGGGCCTTTGAGCTTCTCGAGCCCGTGCGGCGGGGGAAGGTCGGGAATGAGCGGAATGTTCGCGGTCTTCACCCCCCGGTTCGCCAGATAGATCGAGGTCGGCGTCTTCGACGTGCGGCTGACCCCCAGCAGCACCACGTCGGCCGCGGCGAGGTCGTCAGCGTACTGCCCGTCGTCGTGGGCCATGGTGTAGTTAAGGGCGTCGATGCGCTTGAAATAGTCGGCGTTCAGCACGTGCTGGGCGCCCGGCTGCTTGTTCTGCTCGGTCCCGAGATAGGACCGCAGCAGCGTGAACACCGGCTCCAGCACCGACAGGCAGGGACAGCCGAGGTCGCGGCAGCGGCTTTCGAGCTTCCCGATCAGGTCCTCGTCCACCAGCGTGTAGAGCACGATCCCGGGCTCGTCGGCGATTTCGTCGAGCACCCGTTCGAGCTGCCGGGCCGATCGCACGAGCGGATAGACATGCTCGATCGACGACGCCGCGGCATACTGGGAGGCGGCGGCGCGCGCCACCGCGACAAGCGTCTCGCCGGTGGCGTCGGAGACGAGGTGGACGTGGAAGGAGTGGCGGTCCGGCGACATGAAAGCTGAGAGCCTCTAGCGGTGGAACCGCGACCGGATGGCGGCGTTTAGCGCGGTCGATCCGGGCGTCGGAATCCCGGGACGACCGGTCGACGACCCGGTGGACGACTGTGGACGAATTAGCCTCGCCCCGCCCCTGCGTCCGACACTGTCGCCGAGCCCCCGATAATCATCAACACCGCCGCGCGACGGGATAACGATCCATGGGTCCGCGTCCGAAAAGGTGAAGAACCCGTTAACGCCTTGAGACTCATGGTTTCGCCACAGGTCTTAAAAAATGGTTAACGCCGGCCAAGGTGTGGACGCCTTGTGGAGGGCGAGGAACGGCTGTAATCCGCCCCCCTAGAAAAAGAAACAGAAGACTCAACTCCAGATTCTAAGAGAGGGCCTCCGCCGTTGGTAAGTCCTGCGAACAACCTCGCGACTCCTATCCCTGAGGCGAGCGGCTCACGCTTCCTGAAGGCGCTCTCCGGAGAGACGCAGACGGTCCCTCCGGTCTGGCTGATGCGCCAGGCGGGACGCTACCTCCCGGAGTATCGCGCGCTGCGCGCCCAGGCCGGCGGCTTCCTCGATCTCTGCTACACGCCGGACCTTGCGACCGAGGTGACGCTGCAGCCGATCCGACGCTTCGATCTCGACGCCGCCATCCTGTTCTCCGACATCCTCGTCGTGCCGCACGCGCTCGGCCAGGATGTGCGGTTCGTCGAAGGCGAGGGTCCGCGGCTCGATCCGCTGGCGAACCGAGCGGAGTTTGCGGCGCTGAAACCCGAGATCGACCTCGGGATGCTCGCGCCGGTCTACGAGACCGTGGCGCGTGTGCGCGCCGAGCTTGATCCGTCGAAGGCGTTGATCGGGTTCTGCGGCGCGCCCTACACGGTCGCGACCTACATGGTCGGCGGCCGCGGCGGCGAGGAGCAGGCGCCCGCCCGCAAGCTCGCCTATAGCGACCCCGCGGCCTTCCAGGCGCTGATTGACCTGCTGGTGGACGCCTCCGCGGCGCATCTCCTGGCGCAGCTCGAGGCCGGCGCGGACGCGGTGCAGATCTTCGACAGCTGGAGCGGCGACCTGCCGCCGGCCGAGTTCATGACCTGGTCCGCGTCGCCCATCGCGGCGATCTGCGCCAGGGTGCGGGCGAGGCGGCCGGGCGCGAAGATTCTCGCGTTTCCCCGGGGCGCCGGCGCGAAGCTGAAGGCCTTTGCCGAAGCGGTGCCCGCCGACGCGATCGGGCTCGCCACCGCCGAGGACCGCCGCGCCGCCCGCGAGGCCGTTCCCGCGCACGTGGCGCTGCAGGGCAACGTCGATCCGATCGCGCTGACGGTCGGAGGCGCTGCCCTGGACGCGGCCGTCGACGGCGTGCTGGCCGACCTCGGCGATCGGCCGCTGATCGTAAACCTCGGCCACGGCGTACGTCAGGAGACGCCGCCCGAGCATGTCGCCCGGATGGTTGCGCGGGTGCGGCGGGCGGGCTGAGGGGCGTCCTGGACGGACAGAGCGCGATCCGGGATCGTCGTCGCAGCGGAGCGCGATTGGCTCACGCGTCGCGTCCGTGCCGTCATCCTATTACGATCTAGGCTCCCGTCGCCGCCGGGAGCTACGGCAAGGACTTTCGCGATGGATCTCTACGCGTGGATCAAGGCGCTGCATGTCGTCGCCATCATTTCGTGGATGGCGGCGCTGCTCTACCTGCCGCGGCTGTTCGTCTACCACGCCGCCGCGACCGTCGGCTCCGAGACCTCGGAGACCTTCAAGGTCATGGAGCGGCGGCTGTTGAACGCGATCGCCAAGCCCGCCATGGGCGTCGCCTGGATCGCCGGCCTGATCCTGATCTGGCAGGGCGGCTGGGGCGCGTCCGGCTGGCTCCACGCCAAGCTGCTGTTCGTCGTGGCGCTGTCGGGCTTCACCGGCGTTCTGGGCCGCTGGACCAAGGATTTCGCGGCGGACCGGAACACCCGATCCCAGCGCTTCTACCGGATCGCCAACGAAGCGCCGACGGTGTTGATGCTCGTCATTGTCGCCCTCGTGATCGTAAAGCCGTTCTGAGTGCGGGCGATCGTCAAAAAACCGAGCCGCGGAGACTTGCAGGCCGTCGCGCGAATAAGCTATGAATGGGTATTCCCTTCGTAGCGCCCTCGCGTTCGGCCTGGACAACGGCTGAATCGACACTGGCACGCGGATCGCCCGATCCGCTTTGCGACGTTAGGCGCCTTCAACAGGACCGAGCCGCTGTCGCGCGCCTGTCCTGAGCGCCGCCAGCCTCATCATCTCCTTCGTCCGGTCGCTTCTCCGCACAGCTTTCCAAGCGGACTCCATCTCCCCAAAGGCTCACGATGCCCGAAGTCAGGCTTTCCGATCTCAAGGCCAAGTCGCCGACCGAAATTCTCGTCCAGGCGGAGGAGCTCGAGGTCGAGAACGCCAGCACGCTGCGCAAGCAGGAGCTGCTGTTCGCCATCCTGAAGCAGCTTGCCGCGCGCGAGACCGACATCATCGGCGTCGGCGTGGTGGAGGTGCTGCAGGACGGCTTCGGCTTCCTGCGCTCGCCGGACGCCAACTACCTGCCCGGCCCGGACGACATCTACATCTCGCCCTCCCAGATCCGCCGCTTCTCGCTTCGCACGGGCGACACGGTCGAAGGCCAGATCCGCAGCCCGAAGGACGGCGAGCGCTACTTCGCGCTGCTCAAGGTCAACACCATCAACTTCGACGACCCGGAGAAGGTCCGGCACAAGGTCCACTTCGACAATCTGACGCCGCTCTACCCGGACGAGCGGCTGAAGATGGAGATCGACAATCCGACCAAGAAGGACATGTCGACCCGCGTGATCGACATCGTCGCGCCGCTCGGCAAGGGCCAGCGCGCGCTGATCGTGGCCCCGCCGCGCACCGGCAAGACGGTCATGATGCAGAACATCGCGACCGCGATCGCCGCCAACCATCCCGAGTGCTACCTCATCGTGCTGCTGATCGACGAGCGGCCGGAAGAGGTCACCGACATGCAGCGCTCGGTGAAGGGCGAGGTGATCTCCTCCACCTTCGACGAGCCGGCCCAGCGCCACGTGCAGGTCGCGGAGATGGTGATCGAGAAGGCCAAGCGCCTTGTCGAACACGGACGCGACGTCGTGATCCTGCTGGATTCGATCACCCGCCTCGGCCGGGCCTACAACACCGTGGTGCCCTCGTCCGGCAAGGTGCTGACCGGCGGCGTCGACGCCAACGCGCTGCAGCGCCCCAAGCGCTTCTTCGGCGCGGCGCGCAACATCGAGGAAGGCGGCTCGCTGACCATCATCGCCTCGGCGCTGATCGACACCGGCAGCCGCATGGACGAGGTGATCTTCGAGGAGTTCAAGGGCACCGGCAACTCCGAGATCATCCTGGACCGCAAGGTTTCGGACAAGCGCACCTTCCCGGCGATGGACATCACCCGCTCGGGCACGCGCAAGGAAGAGCTCATCGTTCCGGCCGATACCCTCAAGAAGATGTATGTGCTTCGCCGCATCCTGAACCCGATGGGCACCGTCGACGCGATGGAGTTCCTGCTGGACAAGCTGCGCTCCACCAAGACCAACGGCGACTTCTTCGACTCGATGAACACCTGATCCGGGGTCGCGGCGCCTGCGCGCAGCAACCGAGGCCGCGCGCTCGGGCGTCGTTCCCGCTTGCCGAGCCGGCCGTCTCCGTGCTCCCAATGCGGCCATGACGGCGGTCCGCTCCCTTTCACGGCTCTTCGGCGCGATCGTGGTCGCGCTCGTCGTCGCCGCGCCCGCCCGGGCCGAGCTCAGCTTTCCCTCCTTCACGAACTACGTCGTCGACCAGGCGGGGGTGATCCCTCCGGCCGACGAGAGCGCGCTCGTCGCGAAGCTGAAGAGCTTCCAGGAGCGCACCGGCCGGCAGCTTGCGGTCGCGACCGTGCCCTCGCTGCAGGGAACCTCGGTCGAGGACTTCGGCAACCGTCTGTTCCGCGCCTGGAAGTTGGGGGACGCGACCCGCGACGACGGCGCGCTGCTCCTCGTCGCGCCGACCGAGCGCAAGGTGCGCATCGAGGTCGGCTACGGGCTTGAAGGCGACCTCACGGACGCCGTGTCCCGGCTGATCATCGAGAACGCCATCCTGCCGCGGTTCCGCGCCGGCGATTTCAGCGGCGGGATCGCGCGCGGCGCCGACGACGTCATGGCGGTGTTTTCGGGGCAGGCCGACGAGTACAAGGCGCGCGCCGCCGCCCAGCGGGACGAGGAGCCGCCGCCGATCGTGCTGATCGTCATGGGGCTGTTCCTGCTGCTCTTCCTTTACAGCTTCATCCGCAGCCTGCGCTCTGGCGGCGTTTCGCGACGCCGGTCGAGTCCCTGGATCATCGGCGGCCCCGGCTTCGGCGGGGGTGGCGGAGGCTGGTCCGCCGGCGGAGGCGGTTTTTCGGGCGGGGGCGGCGGGTCCTCCGGCGGCGGCGGGGCCTCGGGCGGATGGTGACGGCTGCAAGCTGCCCGGCCTTGACCGCCGATGACCGGGCGCGCATCGCTGCGGCCGTCGCCGCCGCCGAGGCCCGGACCTCGGCGGAGATCGTCGTGGTGGTGGAGACCGATCCCTGCGAGGAGGGCGACGCCACCGTTGCGCTCGTCGCAGCGGGTTTCCTTGCGATCGCCGTCGGCGGTCTGCTGTCCTGGACCGGGCTTCGGCTCGAAGGCGTGGTGATCGCGCAGGCCGCGCTGTTTGCGGGGCTGGCCGCCCTCGCGGCTTCGTCGCGGGTGCGGCGCGCGCTCGGCGTGGGCCGGCTGCCCTCGCACGCCGCCCATCAGGCGGCCCTGCGGGCCTTCGACGATCTCGGCCTCGCGCGGACCAAGGAGCGGACGGGCGTGATGATCCACGTCGCGGTCGCGGACAGGCGCGTCGAGATCGTGGCGGACGAAGGCGTCCATGCGGCGATCGCGCCGGAGACCTGGGCGGAGGAGGTGGAGATGGTCGTCTCCGCCGCGCGCGCGGGCCGCCTGGTCGACGGGCTCGTGCAGGCGGTGGAGACCTGCGGCGCCGCGCTGGCGCAGGCCCTGCCGCCGGAGCCCGGCCTCGGGAACGAGCTCCCGAACGCGCCGATCGTGCGCTGACGCCTCACACCACGCCCAGCACCCAGAGCCAGCCCGAGACCGTGACGACCGACAGCGCGGTCGAGACCGCGATGGCGGCGGACGACGTCGTTTCGCCGGTCTTGTAGCGGGCCGCGACGAGGTAGGCGTTGATGCCGCTCGGCATGGCGGCGAACAGCACGGCCACGCCGCCCCACACGGGCGGCACCGGCAGCACGTAGAACGCGAGGACCCACACCAAAAAGGGATGAACGATCAGCTTGAGCGCGGTGATGGTCAGCACCGGGACGCGGTCGCTCAGGATCCCGTAGCGCTTCAGCGCGAGGCCCATGGAGACGAGCGCGCAGGGGCTGGCGGTCGCCGCGAGCTGGTCGACGATCGATTTCGCGGCCCCCGTCGGGGCCACGCCGGCGCTCTTCGCGGCGACGCCGACGGCGAGAGCCAGGATGATCGGATGGGTGACGATGGTCTTCGCCAGCCGCCACGCGACCTCGAGCGGGCGGCCCGCCGCCCCGGAGGATTCGATCAGCAGCGCCGCCACCGACATCATGATCGGAAGGTGGATCGCCAGCAACAGGAACAGCGGCACCGCGCCCGCGTCGCCGTAGGCCTGCAGGATCAGCGGCACGCCGACGAGCACGGTGTTCGACTGGCCGCAGGCGAAGCCGTGGATCGCGGCCTCGCGGCGGTCGCGCTTGAACACCCGGATCGCCAGCCACATGCCGACAGTCCAGACCACCGCGACGCCGCCGAAATAGGCGACCCAGTAGCCCCAAGGGTTGGCGTCGGCGTCCGCGCCGGTCGCAAGCGTCCGGAAAATCAGCGCCGGCACGGCGATCAGAAACACATAGTCCGACAGTCCGTCGCCGGCGCGGTCGCCGAGAAGCTTCAGCTTGCCCGCGAAAAAGCCGAGTCCGATCAAGCCGAAGGTCGGCAGGACGATGGCGATGAGGTTGGACATGGCGGCTCGGGATCGGAAAGCGGAAGGTGGGGATAGCGCGCGAGGAGCGCAGGTTTCCGCAATCGGTTTAGCCCATCTTTAAGCTCGAGGGCGCCACGGTCCAGCGAAGACCCGCCCTCGGACAGACGCAAACCGGAGCCGCCCGCCGCATGATCGCGACCGCGAGCCACGTCGACGACGACCTGGCGCCCAGCGCCGACCGCCGCATCGCCGTGGCCGCCCACGAGATCCGCACGCCGCTCGGCGGCATCCTGGCGTTGGCGGACTTGCTGCTGGCCGAGGATCTGTCGGAGGCGGCCCGCGGCCACGCCGCAGCCCTGAAGACGGCGGCCGAGCATCTGTTCGGCGTCGCCAGCACGCTGCTCGGCGCAAGCGCGCCGCAGCCTCGGCGGGAGCTCGACTTTGCGGTGTTTCTCGCCCGCGTCGCGCCGGCGCTCAGCGCCCGGGCGGCCCTGAAGGGCCTCGCTTTCGCCGCGACGCTGGACCCGCGCCTGCCGGAGAGCGCCCTCGCCGACGAAGGCGCGCTGCGGCAGATCGTCGAAAACCTCGCCGACAATGCGCTGCGGGTGACCGACCGCGGGCGCATCGAGCTCGCGCTGGAATGGGCGGCCGAAGACGAGGCCTCGGTGACGCTCCGCATCGTGGTGCGCGACACCGGCCCCGGCCTCGGCCAGCGTCCCGAGCGGCTGTTCGAGCCATTTGTCCAGGGCGAAGGGGCGCCGGGAGGCGCCGGCCTCGGTCTGTCGCTGGTGGCGACGCTGGCGCGCGACATGGGCGGCGGCGCGGCGGCGGCGAACCGGCCCGAGGGCGGCGCCGAGGTGATCGCCACCGCGCGGCTCGATCGCGTGACGCCAGCTCCGCCGCCGCTCTGCGGGCTCCGGCGGGTGCTGGTGGCCGAGGACAACGCGGTGAACCAGCGCGTGCTGGGCACTCTGCTCGAGCATTTCGGCCTCGTCTTCGACATCGCGCCGGATGGGGAGGCCGCGGTCGCGGCGGTCGCGACCGGCCGCTACGACCTGGTGCTGATGGACGCGACCATGCCCAAGATGGACGGGCTCGACGCCACGCGCACAATCCGCGCTCTGCCTGCGCCGCTCGGCCACATCCGCATCGTCGGCGTCACAGCCCGCGCCTTCGCGGAGGAGATCGCGGCGTTCCGAGCGGCGGGGGTCGACGACGTCGTCACCAAGCCGATCTCGGTCGGCGATCTCTGGAGCGCGATCGGAGCGGGGGCCGAGCAGGCTGAGGGTTGAGGGCCAGGCCCCTTTCGGGGCCGTCTTCGATTCATGCAGGAAACGCGGGGATCCCTCCTCGCGCCGGAGGCGTGGGGAGGGTGGCCTCGGCGAAGCCCGGTCGGGTGGGGACCTTGGGCGCAGACACCAAGTCAACCGACCGAGCTTTATCCGGCGCACACCCACCCGGCCGGGCTTCGCCCGTCCACCCTCCCTCTCGGGGAGGGACGCCCGCGCCCTATCCTCAAGTCATCCTCAAGCCGCCCGAGGGTCGTCGCCGGAGTGATCTGACGTCCCTACTCCGCCGCGTCCCGGCGCAGCGGGTTCGGCAGGGCTTCGGGCTCGGCCATGGGCCCGAGCTCCATCTGCTCGATGCGGGCTCCGCGGCGGCCGATCTTCTCGGCCGAGATCGCGATCTGGTCGAGGTCGGCGGTGGCCTGCCCGAAGTGGCTCTTGAGCTTCTCCACCCGCTCGCCGATGCGGCGGACGTCCTCCATCAGCCGGCCGACCTCCGCCTGCAGCACATGCGCCTGCTCGCGCATCGCGGCGTCGCGGGTGAGGCCCTGCACCACCTGCACGGCGAGCATCAGCAGCGAGGGCGAGACGATCAGCACCCGCGCCCGGTAGGCGCGCGCGGTCACGTCCTCGAACCGCTCGGCGAGCTCGGCGTGAATCTGCTCGGAGGGCACGAACAGCAGCGCCACGTCCTGGGTCTCGCCGGCCAGCAGGTACTTGTCGCCGACGTCCGCGATGTGCCGGCCGACGTCGGCGCGCACCCGCGCTTCCGCCGCCTTCACGGCCTCGGGGGTCTCAGCCGTGCGCAGGCGCTCGAACCCTTCCAGCGGGAACTTGGCGTCGACCGCGAGGCCGCGCGGGTCGCCGGGCAGGCGGATCAGCGCGTCGGGACGTACGCCGGTGGAGAGCCGCGCCTGGAAGGCGTAGGCCGAGGGCGGCAGGGCGTCCTTGAGGATCGCCTCCATGCGGCCCTGCCCGAAGGCGCCGCGGGCGGGCTTGTTCGACAGGATGGCCTTCAAGTCCGTCACTTGGCCCGCGAGCGCGCCGATCTGGGCGCCGGCGGCGTCGATCACCGCGAGCCGGGCCTCCAGTCGCGACAACTGCTCGGAGGTCGCCTGCCCGCTCGCGGCCAGCCCGTCGCCGACGCGGGCCCCGACCGCGTCGAGCCGTTCCGCGACCCCGCGCGCGAGATCGGCCTGCCGCGCGCCGAGCGCGGACGCGAAGGCCTGCAGCCGGCCGCTTGCTTCGGACTGCTGGCGCTCGAGCCCGGCAAGCCGGGCCTCCGCCTCCCGCGCCCGCCATGCGGCCTCGGCGCTCGCGTTGTGCTGGATCGAGGCCGAACGGAACAGCGCGACGATGACGATGAGCAGCGCGCCGAGCACAGCCGCGCCGAGCCCCGCCAGCGTTTCGCCGAGGCTGAGGGCATGACCGCCGACGACAAGGAGAGTTTCGGACATCGCGACAATCGCCTCGAACACGCAAGATACGGCTGCAGTAACGCGAACAAATAAAGAACATGTTGACGCCCTTGCGGCAAGGGCTTATCGCCGGAGCCTCCCTTGGGTCTTTAAGAGCTGTCGAAACTGCGCCATGGCCGCCTCGCCTCTCGTCTATCTTCCCGATTCCAAGCTGCGGCTCGTCAGCGCGCCGGTCGAACGCGTCGACGACGAGGTCAAGGCGCTCGTCGCGACCATGTACGAGACGATGTACGACGCCGCCGGCATCGGGCTCGCGGCGATCCAGATCGGCGTCGCGAAGCGCGTGGTGACGATCGACCTCGCCGGCAAGGACGAGGCCCCGCAGCCGCTGACGCTGATCAACCCCGAGATCGTCAAGTCGTCCGACGAGCGGCAGGTCTACGACGAGGGCTGCCTGTCGATCCCAGACTACTACGAGGAGGTCGAGCGGCCGGCGCAGGTCACCGTGCGCTACCTCGACGAGACCGGCGCCCCGAAGGAGATCGAGGCCGACGGCCTGCTCGCGGTCTGCATCCAGCACGAGATCGATCATCTCAACGGCGTGCTGTTCATCGACCACATCTCGCGGCTCAAGCGGGACCGGGTGATGAAGAAGTTCGAGAAGGCGCGCGCCGTGGGCGAGCTGCCGTCGTTCCCCCGCCGCGACAAGCGCGACCGCGCCGCGCCGGAGACGGTCGAGGCCTGAGCGGCCTCGTCCGCGCCCTATCCATGACCCTTCGCCTCGTCTTCATGGGCACGCCGGACTTCGCGGCGCCCGTGCTGTCGGAGCTCGTCGGCCAGGGCCACGAGGTCGCGGCGGTCTACACCCGCGCGCCGAAGCCCGCAGGCCGCGGCATGGAGCTGACCAGGAGCCCGGTGCACCGCCTGGCGGACAGTTTTGGAATTCCCGTCGAGACGCCGCGCAGCTTCCGCGACGACGAAACGATCGCCCGCTTTGCGGAGCACGGCGCGGACCTCGCGGTCGTCGTCGCCTACGGGCTGATCCTGCCCAGGGCCGCGCTCGAGGCCCCTGAGCTCGGCTGCCTCAACTGCCATGCCTCGCTGCTGCCGCGCTGGCGCGGCGCGGCCCCCATCCAGCGCGCGATCATGGCCGGCGACGCCGAGACTGGGGTGATGGCCATGCGCATGGAGGAGGGCCTCGACACCGGCCCCGTCGGCATGGCGGAGCGGCTTGCGATCGGCGCGGACGAGACCGCCGGCGAACTGCACGACCGGCTTTCGCGCCTCGGCGCCGACCTCATGGGCCGCGCGGTCGCGGCGCTCGGGCGCGGCGGCCTCCAGTTCCGGGCGCAGGCCAGCGAGGGCGTCACCTACGCCGCCAAGATCGAAAAGGCTGAATCGCGGATCGACTGGGCGAAGCCCGCGCAGGCCGTTCACGACCACATCCGCGGGCTGTCGCCGTTTCCCGGCGCTTGGTTCGAGATCGAGGGCGCGCGCGGCCCCGAACGGGTCAAGGCGCTGCGCTCCACCCGCGTGGACGGCTCCGGCGCCCCTGGCGAGCTGCTCGACGACCGGCTGACGGTCGGCTGCGGCGACGGCGCCGTCCGCCTGCTGACGCTGCAGCGCGCCGGCAAGGGGCCGGTGGACGCGGGCGCCTTCCTCAACGGCGCGCGGCTCACGCCGGGCGCCCGCCTGCTCTGACATGGCCCGTTTCCGGCTTCTGGTGGAGTATGACGGCGCGCCCTTCGCCGGCTGGCAGCGGCAGGCCAATGGCGCCTCCGTGCAGGGCGCGCTCGAAGACGCCTTTCGAGCCTTCGCCAATGAGGCGGTGGTGGTGAAGGGCGCTGGGCGCACCGACGCCGGCGTGCACGCCAGCGGCCAGGTCGCCCATGTGGACCTCGCCCGTGAGTGGCGGACCGACACGGTGCGCGACGCGGTCAACGCCCATCTCCGCCCGCTGCCCGTCGCCGTGCTGGAGGCGGAGCGGGTGTCCGACGCCTTCGACGCGCGGTTCTCGGCCGTCCGTCGGCACTACGTCTACCGCGTCGTCGACCGCCGGCCGCCGCTGGCGCTGGACGCCGGCCGGGCTTGGCGCGTGCCGAAGCCGCTCGACGTCGCGGCGATGGACGCGGCCGCCAAGCGCCTGCTCGGCCGGCACGATTTCACCACCTTCCGCTCCGCCCACTGCCAGGCGACGAGCCCCTTGCGCACGCTCGACCGGCTCGACGTGGCGCGCGAGGGACAGGCGGTCCTGATCCGCACCGACGCGCGCTCATTCCTGCACAACCAGGTGCGCTCCATGGCGGGCTCGCTGGTGGAGGTCGGGATCGGCCGCTGGATCGCGGACGATCTCGCGCAGGCCCTCGAGAAGGCCGACCGCGCGGCCTGCGGCCCCGTGGCGCCGCCGGAAGGGCTCACGCTGACGCAGGTCGACTACCCCGAGACGGCGCGCTAGACCTGCCCGACGTGTCCGCTTTCAGGGAGCCGCCGATGTTCGTCGCCATGAACCGCTTCAAGGTGTTCGCCGCCGAGGCCGAGGCCTTCGAGACCGTGTGGCGCGAGCGCGACCGTCATCTCGCCGAAGTCCCCGGCTTCGTGGAGTTCAGCCTGCTGAAGGGCCCGGCGGACGAGGAGACCGTGCTCTACGCCTCGCACACGATCTGGAGCTCGCGCGCCGCCTTCGAGGCCTGGACGAAGTCGGAGGCGTTCCGCGCCGCCCACCGCAACGCCGGCCAGAACAAGCCGATGTACGCCGGCCACCCGCAGTTCGAGGGCTTCGAGGCCGTGCTGCTGGAGAAGGCGCCGGCCGCAGCCGCCTGAGGGTTGGAAAACCCGCCGTGCGGCGTCGGAGATCGTGACGTCCGCCGCCGCATGGGCTAACGCTGCGCTCCGACCGCGGCCCGCGGAATGGCCGCGCCGTTGGAGACAGCCATGACCGAGATCGCCCCCGCCCTCTCCTCCCGCGACGCCGTGGGCCGCCGCGTCGCGCGCATGATGCTCGAGGTGGGCGCGATCCACATTCGCCCGGAAGAGCCGTTCATCTTCACCTCTGGCTGGGCGAGCCCGGTCTACACCGACTGCCGCAAACTCATCTCCTACCCGCGCCTGCGGGCCCAGCTGATGGACGACGCCGCCGCGACGATCCTGCGCGAGGTCGGCTACGAGAGCCTCGACGCGGTGGCGGGCGGCGAGACCGCCGGCATTCCCTTTGCGGCCTGGATCGCCGAGCGGCTGATGCTGCCGATGCTCTACGTGCGAAAGAAGCCGAAGGGTTTTGGCCGCAACGCCCGCATCGAGGGCGCGGTCACCGAAGGCCACCGCACCATCCTGATCGAGGACCTGACGACCGACGGCGGCTCCAAGGTCGCCTTCTGCGAGGCGCTGCGCGAGGCGGGGCAGGTGGTGGAGCACGCCTTCGTGCTGTTCCACTACGGCATCTTCCCGCAGAGCCGCGAGACCATGGACCGCATCGGCGTGAAGCTGCACGAGCTCGCGACGTTCTGGGACGTGCTGGCGGTCGCGAAGGAGGACGGCAAGCTCGACGCCGGCAAGCTCGCGGACGTCGAGGCCTTCCTCAACGCGCCCGCCGCCTGGTCCGCCGCCCACGGCGGCAAGGCGAGCTTCGGGGATTGAGATCGCCATCGGGGTCCGGCGGTCGCCGGACCGATGGGACATCAAGCGTCGTCATGGTCCGGCTTGACCGGACCATCCACTTGCGACGAAGCGCTCGACGTCTGGGATGGTCCTCCGGTCAAGCCGGAGGACGACGGAGAGGGCGGCCCGCACCTCTGCGCAAAGCTGGCCTCCGTTTATCGCCCGGTGGCGAAATAGCCCTGCAGACGATTGCGCAGCTTGCCGGCGATCTGGACCGCGGCGCGGTTCTGGGCGTCGCGCTCGGCGCGAATGTCGGCGAAGCGCTGCAGCGTGTACGAGTACGACGCCGAGGCGAACTCCTGGCCCGAGATCACCGGATCGATCTGGCCCGCAGGCTTCAGCGCGTAGTCGACGCTCAGCGACACCGAGCGTGTCTCGGGCTGGCCGGTGAACGGGTCCACGATCGGCGACTGCGCCCGGTTCGCGATCGAGATGTCGAGCCGGTAGGCGGTGGCGTCCGCCGCCCCGCCGCCGCGCAGCTGGAAGATCAGCTCGTTGCGCAGCGTGTTGCCGATGCGGCCCTCGATCGGGCGCACGTCGATGCGGCGCAGGTTCGTGAGCACCGGAACCTCGCCCTTGGCGGAGGGCCCGGTCGCGTAGCTCTGCTCGCTGTAGAGCGGGCGGAAGCAGCCCGCCAGCGTCAGCGACAGGCCGGCCGCAACGCCGGCGCGGAGAACGGCGCGGCGCGCGGGCCGGAACTCGATGTCAGACGACGACATTCACGATCCTCTGCGGCACGACGATGATCTTTCGGATCGGCTTGTCGCCGATCGCCTTCTGGACGACGTCCAACTCGCGCACGAGCGCTTCGATCGCCTTGGCGTCGGCGTCGCGAGCGACCGTGATCTCGTCCCGCTTCTTGCCGTTCACCTGCACCGGCAGGGTCACGACGTCGGAGGCGAGCAGCACGGGGTCGGCCTTCGGCCAGGGCGTCTCGGCGACGAGAGTGGCATGTCCGAGCGCCGACCACGACTCCTCAGCCAGATGCGGCATGAAGGGCGCGAGGATCTGCACAAGGATTTCGGCCGCCTCGCGCAGCGCGAAGGCCATGTCGTCTGCGGGCGCCGCCTCCGCCTGCAGCGCCTGTCCGAGCGCGTTGGCGAGCTCGTAGGAGGCCGCGACGCAGCGGTTGAAGCGCAGGCGCTCGATGTCGTCCTCGACGCGGGCGAGCGCGCCGTGGGCCGCGCGGCGCAGGCTCTCGGCGGCGGGGCCGACGCTGGCAGGCGCCGCCGCGCCAGCTGAGGCGCCCTTCGCAGCCGCGTCGTTCACCAGCCGCCACACGCGCTGCACGAAACGGCTGGCGCCTTCGACGCCGGACTCGGTCCAGATCACGTCGCGCTCGGGCGGGCTGTCGGACAGCATGAACCAGCGGGCGGTGTCCGCGCCGTAGGTCCCGAGGATGTCGTTGGGGTCGACGACGTTCTTCTTCGACTTCGACATCTTCTCGATCGAGCCGATCTCGATCGGAGCGCCGTCGTCGAGACGCGTGGCGCGGCGCGCGCCGCCCTCCTCCGCGATCCGGATCTCCGCCGGCGCGACCCATTGGCCGCCGGCGTCCTTGTAGGTCTCGTGGACCACCATGCCCTGCGTGAACAGGCCGGCGAAGGGCTCGTCGAGGCCGACATGCCCGGTGGCCTTCATCGCGCGGGTGAAGAAGCGCGAGTACAGCAGGTGCAGGATCGCGTGCTCCACGCCGCCGATGTACTGGTCGACCGGCAGCCAGCGGTCGGCCGTCGCCTTCACGGTGGGCGAGGCGGCGCGGGGGGACGTGAAGCGGGCGTAGTACCAGGACGAGTCAACGAAGGTGTCCATGGTGTCGGTCTCGCGCCGCGCCGGGCCGCCGCATTGCGGGCAGGCCACGTTGCGCCAGGCGTCGTGACGGTCGAGCGGGTTGCCCGGCTGGTCGAAGGTCACGTCGTCGGGCAGGCGCACCGGCAGCTGGTCGTCCGGCACGGGAACGACGCCGCAGGCCTTGCAGTGGATCACCGGGATCGGGCAGCCCCAGTAGCGCTGGCGGGAGATCCCCCAGTCGCGCAGGCGCCAGTTGACCTTGCGGACGGCGACGGGCCGGCCGTTCAGCTCCGCGGCCTCCAGCCGGCGCGCAACCTCCCGGAACGCGTCGGACGGGCTCAGGCCGTCGAGGAAGCGGGAGTTGATCATCACCCCGTCGCCGTCATAGGCCACGGTGTCGATCGTGACCGAGGCGGGGTCCACGCCCTCGGGCTCGACGACCGGCGTCACCGGCAGTCCGTAGGCGCGCGCGAAATCGAGGTCGCGCTGGTCGTGCGCCGGGCAGCCGAAGATGGCGCCCGTGCCGTAGTCCATCAGCACGAAGTTCGCGACGTAGACCGGCAGCTCCCAGGACGGATCGAACGGGTGCTTCGCCTTGAGTCCCGTGTCAAAACCCTTCTTCTCGGCGGTCTCGAGCGCCGCGACGCTGGTGCCCGCGCGGCGGCAGTCGTCGAGGAAGGCGGACAGCGCCGGGTTTCCCTCGGCCAAGGCCTTGGCGATGGGGTGGTCCGCCGAGAGCGCCAGGAAGCTCGCGCCGAACAGCGTGTCGGGGCGGGTGGTGTAGACCTCGACCTCGCCGGCCGGCGCGTTGGCGCCGGGAGCGTCCGCGAGCGGCCAGCGCACCAGCAGCCCTTCCGAGCGGCCGATCCAATTCTTCTGCATGGTCCGGACCTTCTCCGGCCAGCGCGTCAGCCCGTCGAGAGCCGACAGCAGGTCCTCGGAGAAGTCGGTGATCTTCAGGAACCACTGGGTCAGCTCGCGCTGCTCCACCAGTGCGCCCGAACGCCAGCCGCGGCCGTCGATCACCTGCTCGTTGGCGAGCACGGTGTTGTCGACCGGGTCCCAGTTCACCTTGGACTGGCGGCGGTAGGCGAGGCCGGCCTTCAGGAAGTCCAGGAACAGCTTCTGCTGCTGGGCGTAGTACTCGGGATCGCAGGTCGCGATCTCGCGGCTCCAGTCCAGCGACAGGCCGATCGCCTTGAGCTGGTCGCGCATGGTCGCGATGTTGTCGTAGGTCCAGGCTTTGGGATGGACTTTTTTCTCGATGGCGGCGTTCTCGGCCGGCAGGCCGAAGGCGTCCCAGCCCATCGGGTGCATCACCGCGAAACCCTTGGCGCGCTTGTAGCGCGCGACGACGTCGCCCATCGCGTAGTTGCGCACATGCCCCATGTGGATGCGCCCCGAGGGATAGGGGAACATCTCGAGGACATAGTAGTTCGGCCGCGCATCCCCAGCGTCGGTCTCGAACAGCTTGCGCTCGTTCCAGCTCGCCTGCCAGCGGGGCTCGGCCTCTCGCGCGTTGTAGCGCTCGGTCGTCATGGGATGGGTACGCCAGACTTCAGGTCAAAGGGAATGCGGCGCGGGCGCCGAAGCGCGCGGACATTCGCCCGAACGCCGACAGGGGTCAACCGAAGCAAGGGCTTGGAGAGGAGCGAGGTCCCTCAAGAGGACGCGTGGAAACGCGACGCGCGTGTCCCGGCCATGAGCCAGGGCCAGAAACGCCGCTTTACTCAATATTAGCCATGGCGCGCCGTCACGCCCTTTTGTCGTCGACTGAGGATCTGGGTCCCGGCTCGAGGCCGGGACACGAACCTGAGCGGGCAGGCCTCAGTTCGGCGCGCCGGTCGTCTGCTGGGCGAGGGCCTCTTCGGCGCGGGCGCGGTAGAGCGCCGCGAAGTCGACCGGGTCGATCATCAGCGGCGGGAAGCCGCCGTTCCGCACCGCCTCGGCGACGATCTGGCGCGCGAAGGGGAACAGCAGGCGCGGGCACTCGATCATGACGACCGGGTGGAGCTGCTCCTCCGGAATGTTCACGACGCGGAACACGCCGCCGTAGGACAGGTCGACGCGGAACAGCAGCGAGTCGCCGTCCTTAGCCTGTCCCTCGATCGCCAGCTCGACTTCGAAGTCCGTCTCGCCCACCTTGCGGGCGTTGACGTTGACCTTGATCTCGATGTTCGGCGAGGTCTGGCGCGGCGCCAGCGAGCGTGGGGCGTTCGGGTTTTCGAACGAGAGGTCCTTCGCATACTGGGCGAGGACGTTGATCGCGGGCGCGGCGGACTCGGAAGCGCCGTGGGTGTTTGCCATTTTTGTCGACTTTCGGCGTCGGAGGACGGATCGGCCGCGCGCGCGACGAAGCCGCGATCGGCGGCCCGCGGGTTACCACGCCCCCGCGCGCGCCCGCAAGCCGACCATGGCTACGCTCGGGCGAGGATGATCAACGCTCGGGACGGCGCGCGGGCTCGACTTCGCGCCACTCGGCCTGGTCGAGATCCAGCATCTCCTTCCGCGCCGGGCGCGCGGTCTGGGGATGGACCGTCGCAGGCGCGACCTCGGCCCAGCCGAGGAAGCGCCGGATGCGCGTCCGGAACTCCGGCACGAGCGCCAGAACGCCGATCACGTCGGTGATGAAGCCCGGAATGGCGAACAGGAGACCCGCCAAGCCCCGCAGGCCCTTGGAGCCGTCCATCGCGAAGGACACCAGCCCGCCGCGGCGGCGCGCCTCCGTCTTGGCCTCGGTCACCAATGAGCCGAGCATGGCGATGCCGATGGCCGAGATCGCCACTTGCAGCAAAATGGCCTTGCCGACGCCGATGATCGCCGCGACGAGGGCGAAGGCGACGATCTCGAGGATCGGCAGGGCCAGGAAGAGAGTGAGCAGCCGTGGCATGACGTGTCCGTGAAGGTCCTTGCGCCGAGAAGCCGGCGCGCCTCATGTGGGAACGACGCGCCGTTCCGCCAAGTTCCGCAAGGGGTATGGCGCCTGACGCCGCCGGTCACGACGCCGGGAGCCGGCCCGCGACGACGCGTAACGGCGCCGCGACTGGATCGACGGGGCCGGACGGCACATATACATCGGAGCGTGCGCGGCCCTCAGCGGCGCGGGGCGCGCTCCGGCCACACGATTGCGAGACCCGATGAGCGACGGCTTCGACATCTACACGATCATCATCCTCGTGCTGGCCGTGTTCATCTTCATCCGGCTGCGGTCGGTGCTGGGCACGCGCACGGGCAACGAGCGGCGTCCGAACGACGCGTTCCGCGCGCCGCCCGCCGGGCCGGAGCCGACGCCTGCGAACGACAAGGTCGTTCCTCTCCCGACGCGCGCCTCCGACGGCTCGCGCCCGGAGCACGGCCCGCTGGACGACGAACCTGCCGGCGAGCGCTGGAAGGGGATCGCCGCGCCCGGAAGCCCGGTCGCGCTCGGCCTCGACGAGATCGCCGCGGCCGAGAACGGCTTTGACGCTCGCGGCTTCATCGGCGGCGCCCGCGCGGCCTATGAGATGATCGTCGGCGCTTTCGCCGCCGGCGACCGCAAGACGCTGAAGCCCCTCCTCGCGAAGGAGGTGTTTGAAGGCTTCAGCGCCGCGATCGCCGAGCGCGAGAGCCGGGGCGAGACCGTGGAGTCCCGCTTCGTCGCGATCGACAAGGCGGAGCTCACGGAGGTCGAGATCGTGGGCAAGACCGCGCAGCTCACCGTGCGCTTCGTCTCGCAGATCATCAGCGCCACCCGCGACAAGAACGGCGCCGTGATCGACGGCAGCCCGACCGAGATCGCGGACCTCGTCGACGTCTGGACCTTCGCGCGCGAGCTGAACGCCCGCGACCCGAACTGGCGCCTGATCTCGACCGAAGCGGTCTGACGCCGAAGGACCATGACGATGGCTGCGCGCGCCGCGGCGGCGCTCGCCGCAGGTCTTCTCGGAGCGATCCTTCTTCCCTACGCGACGCGGGCGGCTGACGCGCCGCTTGCGCCCGTCTCCTACGCCGCGCTGGACGGCTGGGCCGCCGACGACCACCTCGCCGCCTTCGACGCCTTCCTGCTCTCGTGCCGCGCGATCGTCGATCGCCTGCCGCCGTTGCGCGCGGCGCTGCCGCCGTCGCAGGCGCTGCAGACGACCTGCCGCGCGGCTCTCGAGACGTCCGTCGAGGACGGCGCGGCCGCCCGCAGCTTCTTCGAGGAGCGCTTCACGCCGGTCCTGGCGGGACGCGGCATCCTCACCGGCTATTACGAGCCCGAGGTCGACGGCCGCGTTGCGCCTGACGCGACCTACGACACGCCGCTGCTCGCCCGGCCCGACGACCTCGTCGACCTCGCCGACGGGGCCGCGCGACCCGAGGGCGTGGCTGACGCGCTGACGGCGGCGCGCAAGACCGCCGACGGCCACGCGCCCTATCCAACTCGCGCAGAGATCGAGGACGGCGCGCTGGGCGCGAGGTCGAAGCCGCTGGTCTGGCTGACGCGGATCGACGCCTTCTTCGTGCATGTGCAGGGCTCGACCCGTGTGCGCCTTCCCGATGGCCGGGTGATCCGGATCGCCTACGACGGCCGCAACGGGCGGCCCTTCACGCCGATCGGACGCCTGCTGGTCCAGCGCGGCGAAATGGCGAAGGACGTCGCCTCGATGCAGGCGCTGCGGGCCTGGCTCGGCGCCCGTCCGGCGGAGGGCCGCGCGATCATGCGCGAGAACGCCTCCTACATCTTCTTCCGGATCGACGAGAGCCTGACGCCGGACGACGGTCCTCGGGGCGCGCAGGCCGTGCCGCTGAAGGCCGGGCGGAGCCTCGCCGTCGACCGGACGCGCTGGTCCTACGGCATACCCGTCTGGATCGAGGGCCGATTGCCGACCACGGTCGGCGGCGCCGCGCTCAAGCGTCTCGTCATCGCGCAGGACACCGGCTCCGCCATCCTCGGCCAAGCCCGCGGGGACTATTTCGCCGGCTCAGGAAATGAGGCCGGCAAGGTCGCGGGCGGCATGCGGGAGCAGACCGACTTCGTGGTGCTGTTGCCGAAGGCCGACGCCGCCGCGCTGCCGGACGCGGAGCCGCGGCCGTGACGGTGACCGGCCGCCGCAAGCGGACGCTCTCGTCGTCGGAACGCGAGCTCTGGAGCAAGGTCGTCGAAAGCGTGACGCCGCTCGGCCCCCGCAAGCCGGAGGAGCCCCAGGCCGCGCCTCCGCCCGTCGAGCCGCCGCCTCCGGGACCGCCGCCGCCTCCGGGCAAGATGCCGAAGCGCGCCAAGACGACGCCGCCGCCGTCCATTCCAAGGCCCCACATTCCCGCCCCGCCGCCGCTGGCGCCGCTCGAGCCCAAGCTTCGGCGGCGGATTTCCCGCGGCGTCGTCTCGGTCGACGCGCGCATCGATCTGCACGGCCTCCGGCAGGACGAGGCCCACCGGCGGCTGGGCGCCTTCCTCGTGGGCGCCCAGGCCTCGGGCTTCAAGGTGGTGCTGGTCATCACCGGAAAGGGTCGGGCGGGCCCGGCCGAAGGCGACCTGTTCGGACCCGAGCGGGGCGTGCTGCGTCGGTCGGTGCCGATCTGGCTGTCCTCGCCCGCCGCGCGCGGGTTGGTGGTGGGCTTCGAGACCGCGCAGATCCATCATGGCGGATCGGGCGCGCTCTATGTGCGCATCCGGCGCGGCGGCGTCTGGCGCTGAAACCGCTCGGCGCGCGGGCCTCGATGCTGTAATCAGACGAAAGTCGAATATGGCCAGCGGGGGCGGCGATGGACTCCGAGAGATTGCCGAGCACGGATCCGGTCATCCGCACCATCGCCATGCCCGCGGACACCAACCCCGCAGGCGACATCTTCGGCGGCTGGCTGATGGCGCAGATGGACTTCGCCGCGGGCAACGTCGCGGCCCGCATCGCCCGCGGCCGCTGCGCGACGATCGCCGTCGACCAGATGACCTTCCTCAGCCCGGTGCTCGTAGGCGACGAAGTCAGCTTCTACGGCACGGTGGTGAAGCGCGGCCGGACGTCGATCCGCATTCGCATCGAAGCCTGGCGCCGCAAACGCGACGAGGACGAGATGCGTCGCGTGACCGAGGCGACCTTCACCTTCGTGGCGATCGACGAGGACCGGAAGCCGCGGCCGCTGCCCGTGAGTTGAGGCAGCGCCCACCTCATGTCCCGCCCTTGAGCCGGGACCCGGACACGCCAACCTCCGTTGGAAGTATGCGCGGCCCGCGCGCGGGTGGGCGCCGAACGTCGGGATTCGGGGTCCCGGCTCAAGGCCGGGACAAAGACTGGCGCTGAGGGTGAAGGGCCCGGCGCATTACGCCGCTTCCTTGTGGGCGATTTCGGCGATCCGGACGATGTCCGCCATGATCCTGGTCAGGTCGAAGTTCTTCGGGGTGTAGACCTCGGCCACGCCCATGGCCTTGAGCTGAAGCTCGTCCTCGGGCGGGATGATGCCGCCGACGATCAGCGGCACGTCGTCGAGGCCGACCTTGCGCATGCGTTCGATCACGTCGCGCACCAGGGGCACGTGGGAGCCGGACAGGATCGACAGCCCAACCACGTGGACGCCCTCTTCGAGCGCGGCGTTGACGATCTCCGAGGGCGTCAATCGGATGCCCTCGTAGACGACCTCGAAGCCGCAGTCGCGGGCGCGGACGGCGATCTGCTCCGCCCCATTCGAGTGCCCATCGAGGCCGGGCTTGCCCACGAGCAGCTTCAGCCGGCGGCCCAGGCGGCCCGAGGCGGCCTCGACCTGGGCGCGCACCTCTTCGATCTCGGCGCCGCCGGCGTCCGCGCGCACGGCGCGTCCGACGCCCGTCGGAGCCCGGAACTCGCCGAAGATGTCGCGGAGGGTCTGGCCCCACTCGCCGGTGGTGACGCCGGCCTTCGCGGCGGCGATCGACGGCTCCATGATGTTCCGGTCCTCCTTCGCGGCGGCGGCGACCTCGGCGAGCGCCGCCTCGACGGCCTTGGCGTCGCGCTGGGCGCGCCAAGCCTCGAGGCGCTCGATCGCCTCCTGGCCGACGCTTTCGGGCACAACCTGGATCGAGCCGGCGCCGGTCGACAGCGGCGAAGGCTCCGTCTCCTTCCAGCGGTTCACGCCGACGACCACCTGCTCCCCGCTCTCGATCGCCGCGAGGCGACGGGCGTTGGATTCGACCAGCCGGCCCTTCATGTAGCCCGACTGCACGGCGGCGATCGCCCCGCCCATCTCGTCGATGCGCGCAAGCTCGGCGCGGGCTTCGTCCTTCAACGCCTCGACCTTGGCGTTCATCACTTCGGAGCCGTTGAAGATGTCGGCGTATTCCAGGATGTCGGTCTCATAGGCCAGGATCTGCTGCGCGCGCAGGGACCATTGCTGGTCCCAAGGCCGCGGCAGGCCAAGCGCTTCGTTCCACGCGGGCAACTGCACGGCGCGGGCGCGGGCGTCCTTCGACAGCGTGACGGCGAGCGTCTGGATCAAAATGCGGTAGACGTTGTTCTCGGGCTGCGGCTCGGTCAGGCCGAGCGAGTTGACCTGCACGCCGTAGCGGAAGCGGCGGCTCTTGGCGTCGGTCACGCCGTAGCGGTCACGGGTGATCTCGTCCCACAGGTCGACGAACGCGCGCATCTTCGCGATCTCGGTGATGAACTTCATCCCGGCGTTCACGAAGAACGAGATGCGCTGCACGGTCTGGGCGAAGACCTCCTCGCTCGGGTCGGTCGCCTTGACCTCGTCCAGGACGGCGATGCCGGTCGCGAGCGCGTAGGCGAGCTCCTGCACCGGCGTCGCGCCTGCTTCCTGCAGGTGGTAGGAGCAGACGTTCATCGGGTTCCACTTCGGCATCGCCGCGGTGGTGAAGGTGATGACGTCGCGGATCAGCCGAAGCGACGGGGCCGGCGGGAACACGTAGGTCCCACGCGACAGGTACTCCTTGATGATGTCGTTCTGCGTCGTGCCGTTCAGCGCGGCGCGGTCGGCGCCCTGCTCCTCGGCCTGTGCGACGTAAAGCGCAAGTAGCCACGCCGCCGTCGCGTTGATCGTCATCGAGGTGTTCATCTGGGCGAGCGGGATGCCGTCGAACAGCGCCCGCATGTCGCCAAGATGGGAGACCGGCACGCCGACCTTGCCGACCTCGCCGCGCGAGAGGATGTGGTCCGGGTCGTAGCCGGTCTGGGTCGGCAGGTCGAAAGCGACGGAGAGGCCGGTCTGGCCCTTAGCGAGGTTGGACTTGTAGAGCCGGTTGGACTCCGCGGGCGTGGAATGGCCCGCGTAGGTCCGGATCAGCCAGGGTTTGTCCGCCATGGGATCAGTCAGCCTCGCACGTCGCAGGCGGCCGTTCCGCCCGAAACAGTGTTTAGCTTCCGCGTGCTGCGGTGCAATGGGCCGATCGTCTGAGTAACTCTACCCGCAGGATGGATCGTCCCGACGGATCAAGACGACGTAACTGAAGCCGATCGCCGCGAGCCCACATGTGACCCCGATCGCGCCGCTGGCAAGTAAGCCCTCCACAAGTCCGAGCTGATAGTGTTCGGCGACGGCGCTCGAAACTTTGGCGGTCGCCATGCCCAGCGGAAGGGCCGCGAGCGCCAGCGCAACCCTTACCCGGGTCCTTTTGAAGAAGAAGGGCGTCTTAGGAAGACTTGGCATGGTCCGTTTTCCGACGGGCAGATCCGCTGCGAGGGAACGAATTAGACCACGCGCTTCGCCGCCCGACTAGCGTCGGGCGGCTCAAGTTCGAAATGAGGCTAATTTTCGTCTTACGCCCTTCGGAACAGGCCGATGATCAGCAGCAGCACGATCGCGCCGATGGTCGAGCCGATGATCGCGCCGAGGACGCCGCCGCCGGTGGAGACGCCGAGCTGGCCGAGGAGCCAGGTGCCGATGACGGCGCCGATGATGCCGACGATGATGTTGCCGATGATGCCGAAGCCGTAGCCCCGGACGATCTGGCCGGCGAGCCAACCCGCGATCGCGCCGATCAGCAGCACGGCGAGAATTCCAAATCCTGCGAACGGTTCCATGGCGTCTACGTCCTTCGACTTAAAGGGCGGGACCGTTCCCGCCGATTGCGTCTTTAGACATGGAGCGCCGTCCGCAAATGACCATATCGCATCGCAACATGAGGCCAACGTCGCATTGCGCGCATCGGACCCGACGTCATATTGCCGCTCGGACCCGGATACTGACGAAAGCTTTCGCCATGGCCGCAACGACCGAGCGTAAAGACCTCTACGAGTTGGGCGAGATACCTCCGCTGGGCCATGTGCCGGCGAACATGCACGCCTGGGTCGTCCGCAAGGAGCGGCACGGGCCGCCCGAGAGCGCGATGCAGCTCGAGGTGGTTCCCACCTGGGACATCGGCGACGACGAGGTGCTCGTCTACGTCATGGCCGCGGGCGTGAACTATAATCAGGTCTGGGCGTCGCTCGGCGAGCCGATCTCGCCGATCGACGTGCACAAGAACCCGATCCACATCGGGGGCTCCGACGCCTCCGGCATCGTGTGGGCCGTCGGGCGCAAGGTGAAGCGCTGGAAGGTGGGCGACGAAGTCATCGTCCACTGCAACAGGGACGACGGCGACGACGAAGAGTGCAACGGCGGCGACCCGATGTTCTCGCCCTCGCAGCGCATCTGGGGCTACGAGACGCCGGACGGCTCGTTCGCGCAGTTCTGCCGGGTGCAGTCGCGCCAGCTCATGCAGCGGCCGAAGCACCTGACATGGGAGGAGGCGTCCTGCTACACGCTGACCCTCGCCACCGCCTACCGCATGCTGTTCGGCCACCCGCCGCATGGCTTGAAGCCCTCGGACAACGTGCTGGTGTGGGGCGCCTCGGGCGGCCTCGGCGTGTTCGCAGTCCAGCTGATCGCGGCCTCCGGCGGCAACGCCATCGGCGTGATCTCGGACGAGTCGAAGCGCGACTACGTGATGGGCCTCGGCGCCAAGGGCGTGATTAACCGTAAGGACTTTGACTGCTGGGGCCAGATGCCCACGGTCAACAGCCCCGAGTACAACACCTGGGTCAAGTCCGCCCGGGCATTCGGCAAGGCGATCTGGGAGATCACCGGCAAGGGCGTCGACGTCGACATGGTGTTCGAGCATCCCGGCGAGGCGACCTTCCCCGTCTCCTGCCTCGTGGTGAAGCGCGGCGGCATGGTGGTGTTCTGCGCCGGCACGTCCGGCTTCAACATCACCTTCGACGCCCGCTACGTCTGGATGCGGCAGAAGCGCATCCAGGGCTCGCACTTCGCCCATCTGAAGCAGGCGTCCGCCGCGAACAAGTTCGTCATCGACCGCCGCGTCGACCCTTGCATGTCGGAGGTGTTCACCTTCGCCGACATTCCGAAGGCCCACACCAAGATGTGGAAGAACCAGCACGCGCCGGGCAACATGGCCGTGCTGGTCAACGCGCCGCGCGCGGGCCTGCGCACGGTCGAGGACGTGGCCGAAGCGGACGCGATCCCGGCTGTTTCCGCAGACGCCGCGGCCGCCGCCTGAGCGCCTGATCGGCGGACCGATCGACGGTTTTTGAAGAGCGCCGGAACCCCCTCCGGCGCTCTCGCCATGTTCCGACCTTCCGAAGGAGAGCGGCCGCCATGCAGCAGTACGTCCGGGCCAAGCTTCATGGCATCCGCGTCACTGGAGCGGACCTGAACTATCACGGCTCCATCACCATCGACGCCGAGCTCTGCCGGGAGGCGGGGCTGGAGCCGCTCGAGTTCGTCGAGATCTGGAACAAGATGTCCGGCGCGCGGATCTCGACCTATGTGATCTACGGCGTCCCCGGCTCGCGCTGCTGCATCCTGAACGGCGCCGCCGCCCGCACCTGTCAGGTGGGCGACGAGGTCATCATCGCCTCCTCGGAATGGGGCTCGGCCGACGACGTCATCGCCCGCTGCCCGAAGGTGCTGACCTTCAAGCCGGGCAATCAGATCGACGAGCGCATCGTCTACCGCGTGTTCCGCAACGCCGCGGGCGAACTTGACATGGCGATCGAGACCGACGCCGGCGCGCCGCTCGATGTGCGCGACCTAGTGGGGTGAGGAGAGCGTTGACGGGCGCGAAAATCTCTTCAACCCGATCGATAAGGCGCGGGATCCCTCCTCGCGCCGAAGGTGTGGGGAGGGTGGCCCTTTGCACGGCAAAGGGTCGGGTAGGGTCCTTGGACGTCGAGCTCGTGAGGAAGGTCGGGTCTCATCCGGCGGCCACCCCACCCGGTCGGGGCTTCCCTCTATCGAGGGAGGGATCCACGCGTCTCGTCCTGGACCGGCGGCGCCTCGCGATGTCGATGACGCCAGGCGTGCAGCTCCACGCCGCGCCTCATCCCAGGCGCGTCATCTCAGCGATCGTCCGCCTGAGCGCCGGCGGCTCGGTCACCGGCAGCGAGCAGCGCTGGCCGGCGCAGACGAAGGCTGCGGCGCCGTCGACGCGGCCCGCGCGGGCTGGATGATCGTCGGGCAGTTGGTCGAGCGCCCCAACCCGGCGGACGACCCGCTCCCAGGCCGGCGCTGAAAGCGCCTCGACGTGCAGCGCGGTCGCAACGTCGCCCGTTCCGACCACGACGACCGACGCCAGCCGCATCCGGCCATCGAGCACGTTCAAGAGTCCGCCGTGGCCGATGACGTTCGACGCCATCAGCCCCATCAGCGCTGCCAGCTCGCCGTCGAGCCTCGCTAGCCGGACCTCGTCGGCGTCGAAGGCGGCAAGCTTCAGCTCCGCGGCGAGGATCAGCGCCGTGCCGCTCGGGAGCGCCTCATCGGTCAGCGCCTCGGGGCGCACCACCAGCCGGTCTGCGTCGTCGGCGTCCACGGCGAAGCCGGGGCCGTGGGGATTGCGGTGGTGCGTGTCCGCCGCCGCGAGCCAGCGGGCGGCAAGGTCGCGGTACGACGGATCTCCCGTCGCGCCGGCGAGCGCGAGGGCGGCCAGCGCCATGGCGCCGTAGTCCGTGGCGAACCCCGGGTAGATCAACCGCCCGGCGCGGAAGGCGTGCCCGAGGCGAGCGCCCTTCGTCATCTCGCGGGTGACGAACGCGAAGGCCCGCTCGGCCAGCGCCAGCGCGTCGGGCCGGCCGAGCAGCGCCGCCGTGTCGGCGAGGGACGCGATCATTAGCCCGTTCCAGTCTGCGAGAACCTTGTCGTCGCGGCCCGGCCGAGTCCGCGTCTCGCGCTCCGCGAGCAACCGGGCTCTGACGATGGCCAGCCGGGCTTCGTCGATCGGAGCCCGCTCGTCGAGCCGGTTCGGGATCGAAAGGCCCTCCCAGTTGCCCCCGTTCGAGATGTCCAGCGCCTCCGCCGCAAAGGCGGCGTCGTCTGGGCCTAGAATCATGTCCAGCTCCGAACGCCGCCACACATAGAACCGCCCCTCGACGCCCTCCGTGTCGGCGTCAAGGCTGGCGGCGAACGCGCCCTCCTGCGTGATCATTTCGCGCGCCAGCCAGTCCACGATCCCGTGCGCCGCGGCGGTCAGCCGCGCGTCCCCGGTCTCGCGCCCGACGCTCGCGAGCAGAGGCAGCAGCTGGGCGTTGTCGTAGAGCATCTTCTCGAAGTGCGGCGCGAGCCAGTGGGCGTCTGTGGAGTAACGGGCGAAGCCGCCGCCGACGTGGTCGTGGATTCCGCCCTTGGTCATCCGCCGCAGCGTGAGTTCGGCCGGTGCGGAGAGGCCGGCGTCGCCCGTGCGCCGCGCGCTGCGGAGCAGGCCCTCCAGAACGCCGGTCTGCGGAAACTTCGGCGCGCCGTGGAAGCCGCCGTCGACGGGGTCGTAGATCCGCACGACACGCTTCGCCACCTCGTCGAGTTGGGCCGGACCGAAGTCGCCGGCCGGCGCCGCCTTTGGCTTCAGCTTCTCCGCTATGCCGGCGACGTTCTGCGTCACGCGGTCTGGGTCCTCGTGGTAGACGGTCGCGAGGGTCCGCACCACGTCGGGAAAGCCCGGTCGGCCATAGGCCGCCTGTTTCGGGAAATAGGTGCCGCCCCAGAACGGATCGCCGTCTGCGGTGAGGAACATGGTGAGCGGCCAGCCGCCCTGCTGACCGAGCGCGTGGAGGGCAGACATGTAGATCTGGTCCACGTCCGGCCGCTCCTCGCGGTCGACCTTGATCGCGACCACGTGCTCGTTCATCACCGCGGCGACGGCCTCGTCCTCGAAGCTCTCGTGCGCCATGACGTGGCACCAGTGGCAGGCGGCGTAGCCGATCGACAGCAGCACCGGCCGGTTGGTCCGCTTCGCTTCCGCGAACGCCTCAGGGCTCCACTCCCACCAGTGGACGGGGTTGTCCGCGTGCTGGAGAAGATAGGGGCTGGCGGAGGCGGAGAGGCGATTGGTCATGAAGGTCCTAGGCGTCGAAGTCCCAAGCATCGGGAAAGGCGCGGCGTGAGTCAGGAACCTAGGACTCTTGCAACGCGCGACACCATCGCGGCCGTCAGCACCGCGCCAGGGCGCGCGGCGATCGCCGTACTGCGCATCTCGGGTCCCGCCGCCGGAGCCGTGCTGGACCGCATCGCGGACGGCCGCCCGCAGCCGCGCGTCGCCGCGTTACGCGCACTGCGTCATCCCAAGACCGGCGAACTGCTCGACCGCGGCCTTGCGCTGTGGTTCCCCGGGCCCGCAAGCGCCACCGGCGAAGACGCCGCGGAGCTGCATCTGCATGGCGGCCGAGCGGTCGTCGCGGCCGTGCTCGACGCCGTGCTCGCGGTGGACGGCGTGCGGGCGGCGGAGCCCGGCGAGTTCACGCGACGCGCGTTCCTCGCAGGCAAACTGGACCTCGCGGAGACCGAAGGCTTGGCCGACCTCATCGACGCCGAGACCCAGGCCCAGCGCCGCCAGGCCATCCGCCAGAGCGAAGGCGCGCTGTCCGCCATTGTCGACGGCTGGCGTGACCGGCTGATCGCGGCCATGGCGCTAGTGGAGGCCGGCATCGACTTCGCCGACGAGGACGACGTGCCGGCCGCGGCCCGAGCGCAGGCCAGGGAGGAAATCATCCTGCTCGTGCGCGATCTCGACGCGGCGTTGGCCGACACACGCGCCGACCGGCTGCGCGAGGGGTTTCGGATCGCGATCGTGGGCGCGCCGAACGCCGGTAAGTCGTCGCTGCTGAACGCGCTCGCGCGCCGGGAGGCTGCGATCGTCAGCGACATCCCCGGCACGACGCGGGACGTGGTGGAGGTGCATCTCGACCTCGAAGGCTACCCCGCGATCATCGCCGACACCGCCGGCCTGCGGGCCACCGACGACGTGGTGGAGCGCGAGGGCGTGCGCCGCGCGACCGCCCGGGCGGCGGACGCCGACCTCGTGCTGTGGCTGCGGGAGGCGACATACGAGAAGGAGGCGACTGCGCCGTCGACGGGCGGCGCGCTCTGGACGATCGCCAGCAAGGCCGACCTCGCCCCCGCCGCGCCGGCATGGGCGGACCGGGCTATTTCGACCCGCACCGGCGTGGGCCTCGATGATCTGATCGCCGGCTTGGGTCAGGCGGCTCGGGACGGTCTCGGCGGCGATGAGCACGTAGGGCTTACCCGGGCCCGCCATCGCGACGCGATCCGGGCTGCGGCCGTTGATCTGCGGTCTGCGCTCGACCGCTGGCAGCAACTCCCGGACGAACTGCTCGCGGAGCGCCTTCGCGGAGCCGCCACCGAGCTGGGCCGCATCGCCGGCCGGGTCGGCGTCGAAGACGTGCTCGACCGGCTGTTTGCGAGCTTCTGCATCGGGAAGTGAGCCGGGCAGCCCGAATGTTTCACGTGAAACATTGGCGATCGTTGCAGCGGAGGGCTCGCGGGGCTATGCGTCGGGCGATCAGTCACAGCGGCAGGATCTGAAGACATGCCGACGTCCTTCGACGTCATCGTGGTGGGCGGCGGTCATGCGGGCTGCGAAGCGGCGGCGGCGTCCGCCCGCACCGGCGCCGCGACCGCGCTCGTCACGCACAGGGCCGACACGATCGGCGCCATGTCGTGCAATCCGGCGATCGGCGGGCTCGGCAAGGGTCATCTGGTCCGCGAGATCGACGCGCTGGACGGGCTGATGGGCCGCGTGGCGGACGCGGGCGGCATCCAGTTTCGAGTGCTTAACCGGCGCAAGGGGCCGGCCGTCCGCGGGCCGCGCGCGCAGGCTGACCGCAAGCTCTACGCCGCCGCCATGCAAGCCGCGCTCGCCGCGCAGCCCAATCTCACGATCATAGAGGCCGAAGTCGACGACCTGATCGTCGCGCAGGACCACGTCGCCGGCGTCGTCACGGGCGATGGACGGCGCATCGCGGCCGGCGCCGTGGTGCTGACCACGGGCACCTTCCTCCGAGGGCTGATCCACATCGGCGACCGCACGATCCCGGCGGGACGCGTCGGCGAGGCGCCGGCGCTTGGCCTGTCGAAGCGGCTCGCCGCGACGGGGCTCGCGTTGGGGCGGCTGAAGACCGGCACCCCTCCCCGGCTGGACGGCCGAACCATCGATTTCGCGGCGCTCGAGGAGCAGCCGGGCGATGCGCCGCCCGAACCGTTCTCGACGCTGACTTCGGCGATCACAACGCCTCAGACGGTGTGCCACGTCACCCGAACGACGCCTGAGACCCACGCGATTATCCGCGCCAACATCGCGCGCTCGCCGATGTACTCCGGCCAGATCGAGAGCCGCGGCCCGCGCTACTGCCCCTCGATCGAGGACAAGGTGGTGCGCTTCGGCGATCGCGAAAGCCACCAGATCTTTCTTGAGCCGGAAGGCCTCGACGACCCGACCGTCTACCCCAACGGCATCTCCACCTCGCTGCCCGAGGACGTACAGCTTGCGCTCGTCCGATCGATCCCCGGGCTGGAGCGCGTCGAGATCCTGCGGCCGGGCTACGCCATCGAGTACGACCACGTCGACCCGCGCGAGCTCGATCCGGCGCTGGAGGTGAAACGGCTTCCCGGGCTTTTTCTTGCGGGTCAGATCAACGGCACGACGGGCTACGAAGAGGCGGCGGCGCAGGGTCTGCTGGCCGGGCTCAACGCGGCGCGGCGTTCCGCCCGGCAGGAGGGCGCCACCTTCGACCGATCCGAGGCCTATCTCGGCGTCATGGTGGACGACCTTGTCACCCGCGGCGTGACCGAGCCCTACCGGATGTTCACCTCGCGCGCCGAGTACCGCCTCAGCCTGCGCGCCGACAACGCCGACCTGCGGCTGACCTCCCGAGGCGAAGCGCTGGGCTGCGTCGGCGCCGCGCGTTCGGCGGCGTTCACCGCCAAGGCCGGCGCGCTCGCCGCCGCTGAGGCGTTGACCCGCGGGCTCGCGATCACGCCCACGGAGGCCGCCCGCCAGGGCGTGCACGTGAACCACGACGGCCGCCGCCGGAGCGCCTTTGAGCTGCTGTCGCTTCCGGACGTTGGGCGCGAGGAGCTGGTGCGGCTGTGGCCGGAAATTGCGTCGATCGAGCCTGCGACCTTCGCCCAGCTCCAGATCGAGGCGTCCTACGCCGTGTACCTCGACCGTCAGGAGGCGGACATCCGCCGCTTCCGCGCCGAGGAGCACGCGACGATCCCGGGCGACATCGACTACGCCGCCCTCCCCGGCCTGTCGGCGGAGCTGCGCAACAAGCTCGTGGCGGTCTCTCCGAGAACGCTGGGCCAGGCCGGACGCATCGAGGGCATGACGCCGGCCGCCCTCACGCTAATCGCGGCGCGCGCCCGGCGCGCGGCGTGACGATCGCGTGCATGGAGCGCGTCGCCTCGCAGAGCGCCGCCGCCATTCCACCGGAGCCTCGTGATGCCCCCCGTTGATCCCAAGGTTCGCGCCGCGGACCGGGCGAACGCTCAAGCCCTCGTCGATGTTTCACGTGAAACATGGGCGCGGCTCGGCCAGCTCGTATCAATGCTCGATCGGTGGCAGGGCACGATGAACCTGGTCGCTCCGAACACCCTCGCCGAGGTGTGGACGCGGCACGTCGCCGATGGCGCGCAGCTCGTCGCTCTGGCTCCGAAAGACGTCAAGATCTGGGTCGATCTCGGCTCCGGCGCGGGCTTTCCCGGCCTCGTCGCGGCCGCCTTGCTGACGGGCAAGGCTCAGGTCCATCTCGTCGAAAGCAATCTGAAGAAGGCGGCGTTCCTGCGCGAAACGGCCCGGGCCATGGGCGTCTCGGTCACGGTTCACGCCGTTCGGGCGGAGGCCGTGGTCGGCTCGGTCGTTCCGCAGGCCGACGTCGTCAGCGCCCGCGCGCTGGCTTCGATGAGCGAACTCCTCGCACTGGCGGCGCCCCTGTTGAAAAGCGGGGCGATCGGGCTGTTTCCCAAAGGGGAGAAGGCCGAGCTTGAATTGACCCAGGCCTTGGAATCCTGGAAAGTTAAGGCATCGTTTCACCCGAGCCGCACCGACCCCGCCGCGCGCATCGTGCGCGTCGAAAGTCTTCAGGAGCTCCGGTCGAACGCCTAGAGCCACGCGCGTTCGACGCCGGAGCCGCCCAGATGTTGTCCTCGCATTTCCCTGCCGGCGCGCCTCGCGTGCTGACGCTCGCGAACCAGAAGGGCGGCGTCGGCAAGACGACGACGGCGATCAACCTCGGCACGGCGCTGGCCGCCATCGGCGAAAGCGTGCTGATCGTCGACCTCGATCCGCAGGGCAACGCCTCCACCGGGCTCGGGATCGACCACCGCGCGCGGCGGCTGTCGACCTACGACGTGCTCGTCGGCGAGGCGACGCTGGCGGAGACCATCCACGAGACGGCCGTGCCGCGGCTGCACCTCGCGCCATCCACCATGGACCTGCTCGGAGTCGAGCTGGAGATCGCCTCCGAGCGCGACCGCGCGTTCCGGCTGCGCGACGCGGTGCGCGCGCTGCATGAGGGGGCGACGGCCGACCGGCGCTACACCTATGTGCTGGTCGACTGCCCACCCTCGCTGAACTTGCTCACCATCAACGCCATGACCGCAGCCAACGCGATCGTGGTGCCGCTGCAGTGCGAGTTCTTCGCGCTGGAGGGCCTCAGCCAGCTGCTGAAAACCGTGGAGCAGGTGCGCGGCTCGTTGAATCCGAACCTGTCGATCCATGGCGTTGTGCTCACCATGTTCGACCCGCGCAACAACCTCTCCGGCCAGGTGGTGGCGGACGTGCGCCAGTTCATGGGCGACAAGGTCTACGACACCATGATCCCGCGGAACGTGCGCGTCTCCGAAGCGCCATCCCACGGCAAGCCGGTGCTGCTGTACGACCTGAAGTGCAACGGCTCGCAGGCCTATCTGCGCCTCGCCTCCGAGGTGATCCAGCGCGAACGCACGCTGCGCGCAGCCTGACGGGACCTTTGAAAGGATGAGCATGGCGGACGAGCCCTCCCGGTCGCGCTTGGGGCGCGGCCTCGCGGCGCTGATCGGCGACGTCGCCGACGAAGGCGCGGTGGTCGAGCGGTCCCGCGGCCAGCGCCGCGCGCCGATCGCCCATCTCCGGCCGAACCCCGCGAACCCGCGCCGTCATTTCAACGAAGCCGACCTCGACGACCTCGCGGCCTCGGTGCGCGAGAAGGGCGTGCTGCAGCCGATCTTGGTGCGGCGCGCGGCGAGCGGAACGGAGCAGTTCGAGATCATCGCGGGCGAACGGCGCTGGCGCGCGGCGCAGCGGGCCGGGGTGCATGACGCGCCGATCGTCATCCTCGACGTTACCGAGCGGGAGGCGCTGGAGATCGCGATCGTCGAGAACGTCCAGCGAGCGGATCTCAACGCCATCGACGAGGCCGTCGGCTACGAGCAACTGATGACGCAGTTCTCCTACCGGCAGGAGGACCTTGCTCGCGTCATCGGCAAGAGCCGCAGCCACATCGCGAACACGCTGCGGCTGACCAAGCTGCCGGAGAGCGTGAAGACCCATGTGCTGAACGGCTCGCTAACCGCCGGCCACGCCCGCGCCCTGCTCGCGCTCGATGACCCCTCCTCCGCCGCAGAGAAGGCCGTCGCGAAGGGGCTGTCGGTGCGCGAAGTCGAGGCCATGGCCCGCGCGCCCGAGGTGAAGTCGGTCGACGGCGCCCGCCGGGCGAAGCCTGAGAAGGACGCCGACGCACGCGCTCTGGAGGAGGCTCTCTCGGAAGCGTTGGGCCTCGCCGTGACGCTGAAGCCAAAGGGCCAGGGCGGCGAGCTCGTCATCCGCTATGCCGATCTCGAGCAACTCGACATGGTGGCGGCGCGCCTGAAGGGATAAATTTTGTGAGGGGGATCGCTCCGTTTCTCGCTTTCATGCTGGTCTGCAGCGCAGCGTTCGTGGCGCCGAACGTCGCTTTCGCGTGCGACTGTCCCGGGATGAGCGAGGAGTTTCGCTCGGATATCTTTAGGAGCGCTACTTACATCGCCCGAGGTCGTGTGATCGACATCCGCAAAACTGATCTTCCAAAGTTCGATGATGGATTTCTTGCAGAGGATCCACATCGGATTGTTTTCGAGCCAACCGAAATCCTGAAGGGCGAAACGCGGCGAAGGATCGTTTTCTACACGTCTGGTGGAGAGAACGGCGCCAACTGCGGGACTTCCGGAAGAATGGAGGGAGCATTTGAGAGGAAGACCACGATAGGGGTCGTTCTTGGTCTAAGCCGGACTCGCGACAAACGCTCTATCCTATGGTCGGAGTCCTGCGGGCTCATGTATTTTTGGAAGCTGCACAAGGACAGTCTCAACCGTATCGAATGACGCGGCCGGGCGGGCGATCGGTTGCTGAGGCTCCGCTTCCTTTGGATCGCGATAGGGACCGGTATTCGATCTCGGTGAAGCACGATCCCGATCGTCTGCGAGCATTAAAGACGACCGGGCTTTTCTCGCCTAATAGAAGCCCACCAGCGGCCGGCGCGTCTCGGGCATCCAATCACCCCAGCCGCATCTAAAAACGCCGCCAGTGACTCTCCTATTGAGTCGCGAATTTCTTAGTCGATCACAACTAAAGCGCGAACGTGCGCTCAACGGGCCCGTCGCGCCGCTTCGATCGCGATGGCGAGCAGGGCGCGCTCGGCGACGGCCTCTCCCACGCCCGCGGCCCTGCGCCCCGTCGCGACCGCCTCGGCGAGCTTCGCCACGATCTCGGTGAGCCGCGCCCCGCTCCAGGCGCCGAGCGCGCGCTCGACGGAGTCCTTGCGGCGGAAGTGGAAGAGGAAGCCGTTGGACTCCATCACGGCCCGCGCGCTGCGGCCGGCGTCGACGTCGCCGCGCAGCCGATGCAGCGTGATGGCGTGACGGAGAGCCGCGCCGACGACAACGGACGCCGGCGTGCCGCTGAAGCGCAAGGACCGAAGCGCGGAGGCCGCCTCCCCTGCTTTGCCGGCAAACGCCGCATCGACCGCCACGTCCATGCCGACGTCGCCGGCGTCGGCGATCACGGCCGTCACGTCGTCGACGTTGATGCGGCCGCGACCATGGGCGTAGAGGCAGAGCTTCTGCACCTCGCCGCGGGCCGCGAGCCGGTCGGGCCCCAGCGACGCGCTCAGCAGCGCCCGCGCGTCCGGCGTGATCGAAAGGCCGGACAGGCGGGTCTCCTCGTCGATCAGACGATCGCGCGCGCCGGCCTCGTCGGGGTAGCAGGGCAGCGCCGCAGCGCGGGGGCTCTTCTCGCACAGCGTCCGCAAGGGGGCGTTCTTCTTGAGGTCGCCCGCCTCGATGACGGTGAGCGACTCCGGCGCCGGCCCTCCGAGCAGAGCCTCGACCGCGGTCACGATCGCCCTCCCCCCGACCTTGACGCGGATCGCGCGCTGGCCGCCGAAGAGCGCGATGGTGCGCGCCTCGTCCGCGAGCCGGCCGGGATCGGAGGCGAGTTCGTCGCCGTCGAGACGCACCAGGCCGAACGGGTCGTCGGAGCCTTCAAGCACGCGCGAGGCCAGCCGCTCCGCGCGCTCCGCCACAAGGCCGGCGTCGGGGCCGTAGATCAGCACGGCGAACACGTCCGCCGGCGGCTTGGCGAGAAAGGCGTCGACGCCCGAGGCTTTGATGGCGACCATCCCGAAGTTGTCGCGGGAGCTGCGCGCGGGGTCAACGCCCATTGGGAATCGGCCGCAACGTTCTTGTCCCGGCCTCGAGCCGGGACCCAAAACCTATGCGTTGGAAGCTTGGCGCGTCGGTCTTCGCGTCGCCTGAGGCAAGCATGGTGGGTCCCGGCTTTACGGCCGGGACGAGCGCTCGCTCAGTACGGCATGGTCCGCGCCGGCGCGCTGCCGGTCGTCAGCGGCTCCGTTTCCGCCGTCTGGGCCGGCGCAAGCTCGGGCTCGCGGAAGTCCACCACCACGCCCGGCGCGACCAGATGGGCGAGCTCGTCGGCGTCCCAGTTGGTCAGGCGCACGCAGCCGTGGCTGTTGGTCTTGTCGATGCGGGAGGGCTCCGGCGTGCCATGCAGGCCGTAGGTCGGCTTGTCCAGGCCGATCCAGACCGCGCCGACGGGCGCGTTCGGGCCGGGCGGCAGGCGCAGCGCCTTAGTGTTGTTGCCCTGCTGAAAGTTGACCTTGGGCCGGTACCAGTACTCGGGATTGATCGCGATCGCCTTCACGGCGTGAACGCCGGTCGGCGAGGGCAGATCCGAGCTGCCGATCGTGGCGGGGTAAGCCACGACGATCTTGCCGGCGGCGTCGAAACCGAACAGTTGCTTGCGGCCCTTGTCGGCGACGATGCTCGCGACCTTCACGGTCTGCTTGCGGCCGGGGTTCGCCACCATGATCTCCGACCCGACCGCGAAGAAGTCGACATCTGGATTTAGCCGGCGAAGGAAACTCTCGTCCATGTGGAAGCGCTCGGCGAGCATCTCGGTCGGGTCGCGATAGGACGAGCCGGGGAGCAGCGCCTGCTCGGCGTAATCGTCCGGCATCACCGGCACGAACGGGCCGGCGACGTCCTTCTCGGTGATGACGTAGGGAACCAGCACGGGTTCGGTCGAGGTGGCCTCGAGCTTCGCCCAGAGCTCGGCGTCCATCACCCCGTCAATGGGATGCCCCACCATCATCTCGAAGGCGGCGATCGCCTTGGCGACGTTGCCGCCGTTGATGCCGTCGATGACGCCGGGGGAGGCGTGCGCGCGGTCGAGCAGCACCTGCAGCTTGATCATCCGCGGATCGGAGTGCTGGCCGCGCGGGTAGGGATCGCTCGTGAACACCGCGTCGTTCGCGAGCGCGATCAGCAGGTCCACCGGGTAGCTGTCGATCGGGGTCGCGGCGGCGCGGGGCGCGGCGGGTCGCGCCGCGGGCGCGACGGCGGGCGCCGAGGGCTCCACGACGGGAGCGGCAAGCGGCGGCTCGACCGCGGAGTTTTGCGCGATCATGCCGGCGATCGCGTCGCGCTCCGCCGCCTGCGCGGCGGTCGCCACGAGCGCGAGGGCGATGACGGTCGCCGCCTTAAGCGAGGTGTGAGCCACGAGCGCGAGGGCGATGACGGTCGCCGCCTTAAGCGAGGTGTGAGCCACGGGGCCCTCTCTTCGTAAGTCGCCGGACACGCCGACGCCTCGTCACCATCCTCGGTTAGGGTAAACAAATTATCGCACTTTACGGTCAGATCGTAACGATCCCGCGATCAAATTGGGTGTCTTAAACGGTCTGTTAAGCATAATAGATCGGCAGGATGATGTTCGACCCCAAAGAACGAATCGAGATTGGTCAGTAAATCGCGATTCGTTCACGGAGAACGAATCGAAGACTTCAATGGACTTCCTGATTCGTTCCGCAGTCACGGGTAGCACTGCCTTGACCGGAAAGGTTTCATTAACCATAAAAGCCGAAACCGCGGCGGAGGCCGCAAGCCTTCAGTCTTGGGCGAGCGTCTGCGGCGAGACTGGAGGTTCGAGCAGGCCGCGCCGACGAGCGCGGCCCGTCGTCGACGGGGGGGCCGCGTCATGGATTGGATCGGCAACGCCGTCGGCCGGCGTCTGGTGACCTATCTCACGGAGGAGATCCGGGGCCGGCCCGAGACGGCCTATGATCCGGCGCGCCTGCGCGAGACGCTGGAGATCGGCGACGTGATCCTGATCGCCGGCCGCAGCCGCGTCTCCGGCGTGATCCGCCGCATGACCTCGTCGGTGTGGTCGCACGCCGTGCTCTACGTCGGGGATATGCTCGACGTCCACGCGGCGGACGGCGAGCGCCACACGCTGGTGGAGATGGAGCTCGGAATCGGCTGCGCCTCGGCGCCGCTGTCGAAATACGCGACAGAGCATATCCGCATCTGCCGCCCGTTCGATCTCGACCTGTGCGAACGCGAGCAGGTCGCGCGGTTCTGCATCCTGCGTCTGGGCTATGAGTACGACGTCAAGAACGTGCTCGACCTGCTGCGCTACTGCACGCCGATCCCGCTGGTGTCGGCGCGCCTGCGTCGGCGGATGCTGTCGCTCGGTTCGGGCCTGCCGACGCGGGCGATCTGCTCGTCGCTGATCGCCCGCGCCTTCGAGCGGGTGCGCTACCCCATCCTGCCGCGGGTCGAGACCATCGCCGATCACGGCGAGCGGCATGAGATCCTGCACATCCGCCACGACTCGCTCTACATGCCGCGCGACTTCGACATCTCGCCCTACTTCGAGATCGTGAAGCCGGCGCTCGTCCGCGGCTTCGACTATCGCAAGGTGGAGTGGGCCGAGCGCCGCGTCCAGGCGCGGGGCGCCCGGTCGCAGCCGGCGGAGTGAGGCGTCAGCCTTCCCACACCTCGCCGGGGCGGAGCGCCCGGAAGCGATCCGCAGGAATACTCTGCTCCGCCAGCGCCGCGGCCAAGGCCTCGGCCGGGGCTTCGATCGCCTCGGAGGTCAGCTGGAACGTGCCCCAGTGGCAGCCCACGGCGTTCTCGGCGCCGACCAGGCCCATGATCTCGACCGCTTCGGCCGCGTTGGCGTGCTGGTCCTTCATGAACCAGCGCGGCTCGTAAGCGCCGATCGGCAGGATTGCGAGCTTGAATGGGCCGTGGGCGGCTCGGATCGCCGGGAAGATGGTGCGCGGCCCGAGCGCGGTGTCGCCCGCGGCGTAGAGCTTGCCGGCGCCGCCCGCGTCGATCACGAAGCCGCACCACAGCGCCTTGCGCCGGTCGAACACGCCGCGCGCCGACCAGTGGTAGGACGGCACGAGGTTGACGACGACCGTCTCAGAGAGGGGGACCCGCGCGCGCCAGTCGTAGGCCTCCCGCCGGATCGCCGGATCGTGCGCCTTGAGGATCGCGTCGTTGCCGAGCGGCACGATCACCCGCGGCCGGTCCCGGGCGGCGAGCCGCGAAAGGGTGTCGAGATCGAGATGGTCGTAGTGGTTGTGGGTGATCAGCACCGCGTCGATCTTGGGCAGCGCGTCGAAGGCGACCCCCGGCGGGTTGACCCGCTTCGGCCCGGCGAAGGAGACCGGCGAGCACCGCTTGGACCAGACCGGATCGATCAGGATGTTCAATCCCTGCGTCTGGATCAGGTGCGTGGCGTGGCCGACGAGGGTGACGCGGAGACGGTCGCCCTCGACCTTGGCGGGCGGTCGGGCATCGAACGGGCTCGGGAAGCTCTCCGGCCATGTCGCCTTGTCCGCGAACCAGACGCCGCGCAGCGCCTCGCCGAACGACTTCGACCACTGATGATCGGGGTTGAAGAAGCGGACGCCGTCGAAGTGGTCGGTCGGCGCGCCCGCGTAATAGGGGTTCTTGTCCCGAACGGACGCCAGCCAGGACCAGCCGCCGGCCGCGGCGCTCGCCGCAAGCAGGGCGCCGAGCCTGATCACGCCGCGGCGCGTCACGGACGGGCGGCCTCGGCGAGCGCGCGTTTCGAGCGGGTCACGGCGAGCTCCAGCGCCTGAAGGAAGTTCGAGCGGTCCCGCGCCGCGAAGGGGCGGGGGCCGCCTGTGATCTCGCCGATCTCGCGGAGGTGGCTCATCAGCTCGCGGGTCGCGAGCGCCGAGCCGATCGAGCTCTCGGTGAAGGGCTTGCCCGTCGTGCCGATGGCGGCCGCGCCCTTGGCGAGGCAGCGGGCGGCGAGCGGGATGTCCGCCGTCACCACGATGTCGTGGGCGACGCAGTGCTCCGCGATCCAGTCATCGGCGACGTCCGGGCCTTCGGGCACGACCTGAAGGCGGACGAAGGCCTCCCGCGGCGTGACCATGAAGCGGTTCGCGACCACGGTGACGTCCAGCCCATGCCGGGCGGCGACCTTGTAGATCTCGTCTTTGACGGGGCAGGCGTCGGCGTCGATGAAGACGGCGGGACGCAGGCGGATCTCTGGCGACGGCATCGTCGTTGAGGTACCACGGCGCGAGCCCGCGCGGGAGAGCCGCGCCGTCCCCCTCGCGCAAGGCTGAACCGCTCCCGTGCATCCCCTCGTCGGCCGCACCGTGCTCCAGATCCTGCCCGCGCTGGACGCTGGCGGCGTGGAGCGCACGGCCATCGACGTCGCGCAGGCGCTGGTCGCCGTCGGCGCGCGGGCGGTGGTCGCGAGCGAAGGCGGCCGTGGGGTCGCGGCGCTGGAGGCGGCCGGGGCGCGCCACGTGGTCTTTCCCGCGGCCAGCAAGAATCCACTCACGATGGCGGCGAACGTCGGACGGCTCGCGCGGCTCGTCCGCGCCGAGGGGGCCGACATACTCCACGCCCGTTCCCGCGCCCCGGCCTGGAGCGCGCTCGGCGCGGCGCGGCTGGCCGGCGTTCCCTTCGTCACGACCGCGGCCGGCATCCATTCCGGAAACTCCGCCCCGAAGCGGTTCTACAATTCGGTGATGGCGCGCGGCGACCTGGTGATCGCGAATTCCGGCTTCACCGCGTCGCACATTGCCCGACAGCATGGCGCTCCGAAGGGGCGGCTGGCGGTCATCCCCCGCGGCGTCGATCTCGCGGCCTTCGACCCGGCGGCGGTGGACACCGCCCGTGTGGCCGCCCTGCGCGCCGCCTGGGCGATCCCCGAGGCGGCGAAAGTGGTGCTGCTCGCCGCCCGGCTCACGTCGTGGAAGGGACAGTCGGTTCTGCTCGACGCCGTAGAAAGGCTCGGACGCGACGACGTTGTCGTTGTTCTCGCCGGCGAGGCGCAAGGGCGGGAGCGTTACCGCGACGGGCTGATCGCGCAGGCCGAGGGGCTCGGGATCGCCGACCGCCTGCGTCTGCCCGGCCACGTCGCTGACGTGCCCGCGGCGCTGCTTGCGGCGGACGTGGCGGCCGTGCCTTCGACCGAGCCCGAGGCCTTCGGACGCGGCGCGACGGAGGCGCAGGCCATGGGCGTCCCCGTCGTGGCCTCCGCCCACGGCGCCGTGGCGGAGACGGTGCTCGCGCCGCCGGCGGCGAGGGACGACGCCCGCACGGGATGGCTCGTGGCGCCCGGAGATCCCGATGCGCTCGCCGAAGGTCTGGCGGCGGCGCTTGCGCTCGGTCCCGACGACCGCGCTGCCCTCGCCTCCCGCGGCCGGGCGCACGTGGCGGCGCATTACGGCCTCGAGGCGATGACGCGCACGACGCTCGAGGCCTACGTCAGCCTGCTCGACGACGCCGGGCGTTGACTTCCCGGTCCTTTGTCACGATCTTTGGCTCGCCGTCGGCGACGTTCGCCGCTTTGGCGCGCGCCTCGTGTCAGAACACGGGGCTTTCCGCGTTGGAGCAGATGACGGCGCACCGTAATGTTAAGAGGAGATTGCAGCCATTCGTCGTCCCATGAGGCCAGTCGCGCCGGTTCAAAAAGACGGACCCCGCGTCAACAAGGAGATCCGCGTCCTCGAGGTTCAGCTCATCGACGCGAGCGGGCAGAATCTCGGCCCTACGAAGATCAATGACGCGCTCCAGGCCGCGGAGGATTCGGGGCTCGATCTCGTCGAGATCGCGCCGAACTCTGTTCCGCCTGTCTGTAAGCTGCTTGACTACGGCAAGTACAAGTACCAGTCGCAGAAGAAGGCCGCCGAGGCTCGCAAGAATCAGAAGATCGTCGAAGTCAAAGAGATCAAGATGCGTCCCAACATCGATGATCATGACTACGAGGTGAAGATGAAGGCGATGCGCCGGTTCTTCGAGGAAGGCGACAAGGTCAAGGTGACCCTGCGGTTCCGCGGCCGCGAGATGGCGCATCAGGACCTGGGCCTGAAGCTGCTGATCAAGGTGCGCGAGGAGGTTTCCCCGATCGCCAAGGTCGAGAGCGATCCGTCGCTCGAAGGCCGGCAGATGACGATGGTGCTCGCGCCGCGCTGATCCCGCGCGGCGCCTCCGGCGCCAAAGGCTTTCTGCGCTCAACGTTCAGCAAAGATGAACGAGCTCCGCTTCACGTGAACGGTGGTTGCGGAGCCGTGTCATCGGCTATAGTGCTTCGATCGGTCGCGGCAGAGGTCGCGGCGATGTGAGCAAGTCTGGAATGTCGATGCAGATGACGGCCGAAGCTGCGAGCGGAGCGGACGCTCGCGTGGGAGCTGCGTCCGAGATGACGCTGCTCATCGTGGACGACGACAAGTCCTTCGTGCAGCGGCTCGGCCGCGCCATGGAAGCCCGCGGTTACGCAGTCACGGTCGCGGAGAGCGTCCGCGAAGGTCTCGACGCGGTCGAACGCGCGCCCCCGGCCTTCGCGGTGGTCGACATGCGGCTCGGCGACGGGTCCGGCCTCGACGTCATATCGGCGCTGAAGTCGCGCCGGGCGGACGCCCGCGGCGTGGTGCTCACTGGCTACGGCAACATCGCGACAGCGGTCACCGCGGTGAAGATGGGCGCGGTCGACTACCTCGCGAAGCCCGCCGACGCCGACGAGATCCACAGCGCGCTGAGCGCCGGCGACCATAAGCCGGAGCCGCCGGAAAACCCGATGTCGGCCGACCGGGTGCGCTGGGAGCATATCCAGCGGGTCTACGAGCTCTGCGGCCGGAACGTCTCGGAGACCGCGCGCCGCCTCAACATGCATCGCCGCACGCTTCAGCGGATCCTCGCCAAGCGCGCCCCGCGCTGAGGCGCGGGCAGAGCTGCGCCTGACGAACGAAGCGCAGGAATCCCCCCCTCGATAGAGGGGAGGGTGGACGGGCTGTAGCCCGGCCGGGCGGGGTGGCGGCCGTACGGGCTCCGCCCGTTTCGCCCGTTCTACGCCATCGTGCTCGACGCCTAAGACCCCACCCGACCTCGGCTTCGCCGAGGCCACCCTCCCCACGCTGCGCGTGAGGAGGGATGTCCCGCGCACATTGGCGAAAACGCTGCGACGCGCGCCTTAAAGAATGAACTGGCTCAGGTCCGCGTTCTTCGCGAGGTCGCCGACGAACTTGCGCACGTAGTCGCCGTCGACGGTCACCGTCTCGCCGCTGCGGTCGGCGGCGGTGAAGCTGATCTCGTCGAGCACCCGCTCCATCACCGTCTGCAGCCGCCGCGCGCCGATGTTCTCGACGCTGGAGTTCACCTCGACGGCGATGTCCGCCAGCGCGTCGACGCCGTCCGCGGTGATATCCAGGGTCACGTTCTCGGTCGCGAGCAGCGCCACGTACTGTTTGACGAGGCTCGCCTCGGTGTCGGTGAGGATGCGCACGAAGTCCTCCCGGTCGAGCGCCGAGAGCTCGACGCGGATCGGGAGGCGGCCTTGCAGCTCCGGCAGCAGGTCCGAGGGCTTCGCCACATGGAACGCGCCCGAGGCGATGAACAGGATGTGGTCGGTCTTCACCGGCCCGTGCTTGGTCGCGACGGTGGTGCCCTCGATCAGCGGCAGCAGGTCTCGCTGCACGCCCTCGCGCGAGACGTCCCCGGCGCGGCCCTCGCGGGCGCAGATCTTGTCGATCTCGTCCAGGAACACGATGCCAGCGTTCTCGACCGCCTTGATGGCCTCGGCGACGAGTTGCTCCTGGTCGAGCAGCTTGTCGGACTCCTCGGCGATCAGCGCCTCGTGGCTGTCCTTGACCAGCACACGGCGGGTTTTCTTCTGGCCGGGCATGCCTTTCCCGAAGATGTCGCCCAGCGAGATCATGCCGACCTGACCGGGCATCCCCGGGATCTCCATCATCGGAGCGCCCGACGAGGCCACCTCGATCTCGATCTCCTTCTCGTCCATCTCGCCGTCGCGCAGCTTCTTGCGGAAGCTCTCGCGGGTCGCCGGGCTCGCAGTTGCGCCGACCAGCGCGGTGACCACCCGCTCCTCCGCCGCCATGTGGGCCTTGGCGGAGACGTCCTTGCGCTTGGTCTCGCGCGTCAGGCCGATCGCGACCTCGACCAAGTCGCGGATGATCTGCTCCACGTCGCGGCCGACGTAGCCGACCTCGGTGAACTTGGTGGCCTCGACCTTCAGGAACGGGGCGTTGGCGAGCCGCGCCAGCCGGCGCGAGATTTCGGTCTTGCCCACGCCGGTCGGCCCGATCATCAGGATGTTCTTCGGCTGCACCTCCTCGCGCAGGTGGCCGGTGAGCTGCAGGCGGCGCCAGCGGTTCCGGAGCGCGATCGCGACCGCGCGCTTGGCGTCGCGCTGGCCGACGATGTGCCGGTCGAGCTCGGAGACGATTTCGCGGGGGGAGAGGTCGGTCATGGCGGGCCTCGGAAACTCTACCGAACGGGTGGAAGGGCGCGGCGGGCGGGGGAGGGAACGCCTGCGAGCACGAGGCGGCGCGCCGGGCGCCAGCCCGCCCCGAGCGTGACGACGAAGCCGCCAAGAAGCACAAGGGTCAGCGCGAAGATCGCGCCGGGGTCGATGTCGGTCTGCGCGACGAGCACGCCGATCGCGGCGCCGAAGTAGATCAGCCCGGACATCAGCAGGGCGCGCCGGTCTATCGCGAGCGCGAGCAGGGCGAGCGCGAGCATGATCGCGACGACGAGGCCGGCCTCGGGACCGGTGGGCGCGCTCGGCGTCGCGACCGCGAAGGCGAGCAGCGCGTGCACGATCATGGGGGCGGCGAGGAGGTGGAGCCAGAAGGCGTGGTCCGCCGCGAGCGTCACCCGGCCTGGGTCCTTCAGGTCGTACCGCATGGCGACGGCGAACACCGCCAGCCCCAATGCGAGCAACAGGCCGTCCCAATGGGCTTCCACGGCGCCTGGCGCGACGGTCTCGAGCGCGGCGAGCCCGAGACCGATCGCGCCGCCTGCGATCAGCAGGCTCGAGAACGGCAGGCGGAAGCGCAGCCGGAACGCGACGGCGGCCGCAAGCCCCACGCCGGCCACGGCGAAGAACGTCGCGCCGCCCGGCGCTTCGGCCAAGGCGCCCAGCGCGAAGGCGGCCGCAGTCACGGCGTAGGTGACGAAGCCGAGCGCGAGTACGATGCTCGGAAGCACCAGCCGCTGCCGGCGGGCGAAGATCTCGGAGAGCGCCCAGATCGCGCCCGCGCCCAGCGCGAAGGCGGCGGCCTGCGCGCCCTCGGGGATCACGGCCATGACCGCCAGCCGGAAGCCGATCAGCACCGCCGCCAGCCCGAAGCTCATGAACACGTCGTGGAAGCCGCGCACGAAGCGCACGTCCTCTCGGTCGGCCGCGCCGAGCGGGGAGGGCCCCTCGTCGTCGCGCGTCAGAAAGGCGCGCAGCCGGTCGGCCGCGGCCTGGTCGATGACGTCCGCCGCGACCGCCGCGGCGAGGTCGTCAGCCGACGGTCTCAAGACTCTCAACCGTCACGTTGCCGTTGGTGTAGACGCAGATCTCGGCCGCGATCTTCATCGCCTTGCGCACGATCGCCTCGGCGTCCGCGTCGGTGTCGGACAGCGCGCGCGCCGCTGCGAGCGCGTAGTTGCCGCCGGAGCCGATCGCGGCGATCCCGTCCTCCGGCTCCAGCACGTCGCCGGTTCCCGTGATGACGAGCGCCACGTTCTTGTCGGCGACCAGCATCATCGCCTCGAGCCGGCGGAGGTAACGATCGAGGCGCCAGTCCTTGGCGAGCTCCACCGCCGCGCGCAACAGCTGGCCGGGATGTTGCTCGAGCTTGGCCTCGAGCCGCTCGAACAGCGTGAAGGCGTCGGCGGTCGCGCCCGCGAAGCCGGCGATGACCTGCCCCTTGGCGATGCGCCGGACCTTCTTGGCGGTCGCCTTCATCACCGTCTGGCCGAGGCTGACCTGGCCGTCGCCCCCGATGACGACGCGCCCGCCCTTGCGGACGAGCACGATCGTCGTCCCGTGAAGAATGATCTCGGACATGGAGGCTCCCGCAGGACTGTCGTGGGAGCACAGGTAGGCATTCCTCGCGGCGGCGAAAAGGGCGGCGCCTCCGCTGCTTGCGCCGGCGTCAGGCGCCGCGGCTGGTCTCGAACAGGAACCAGGCGCGTTTCTCCGTCTCGTCGATCCAGTTCTCGATCAGGCTCGCCGTCGCGACGTCCTCGTGTTCGTCGGCGAGATCATGAGCTTCGCGCAGCCGTTTGACGTGGTCGCGGTTGTCGTCCCGAAGCTCCGCCAGCATGTCTTGCGGCGTCACGAAGTCGGCGTCGTTGTCCTTGACGCGCTGGAGGCGCGAGATGTGTCCGATCGAGCGCAGCGTGGTGCCGCCGATCTTCCGCACTCGCTCGGCGATGTCGTCGGTCGTCGCCAGGATCTCGGCGGCCTGCTCGTCGAGCAGCAGGTGATAGTCGCGGAAGTGCGGCCCACTCATGTGCCAATGGAAATTCTTGGTCTTCAGGTAGAGCGCATAGGTGTCGGCGAGGACGGCGTTCAGCGCCCCCTCGAGATCGCGGATCGCGTTTGATCCTAGGTCGGTCGGAGTTGCGAGCGCCGCCTTCTTGCGCGCCCGGACCTCTTCGGTGGGTTTCTTGGCCATGGCAGTCACCTCGGGATGAAACCGGACGAAGCGCCGGTGAGGGTCCAAGTAGAGGGCAAGTCGACGCCGTCGATATGCGCCCGCGGGCGCCGCAGATGCGCTATGCCGTCTTGTGGGAGGCGTCCGTTGGCCTTGGGCGCGCCGGCGTGCTATCGACCCCGCGTTCCCATGACAGATCCGCGACTGCGTTCGCGGCGTTCAAGAGGCTTCCATGCGCCGCGCCGAGGTGATCCGGACGACTGCCGAAACCGACATCGCGCTCTCCGTCGATCTCGACGGTTCAGGCGCGTCGACGATTTCGACCGGCGTCGGCTTCCTGGACCACATGCTGGAGCTGCTGTCGCGCCACGCCATGATCGACATGGAGATCAAGGCGAAGGGCGACGTGCACGTCGACTTCCACCACGTCACGGAAGACGTCGGCATCGCGCTGGGCCAAGCCGTGCGCAAGGCGCTCGGCGAGATGAAGGGCCTCACCCGCTATGCCGACGTGCACATGCCGATGGACGAGACCCTGACCCGCGTCGCGATCGACGTTTCGGGACGGCCGTTTCTGGTCTGGCGCACGGCGTTTCCGACCCAGAAGGTCGGCGAGTTCGACACCGAGCTGGTGCGGGAGTTCTTCCAGGCGTTCGCGACCCATGCGGCCGTGACACTGCACGTCGAGACGCTCTATGGCGCGAACTCCCATCACATCGCCGAGTCCTGCTTCAAGGGGCTCGCGCGCGTTCTGAAGACGGCGTTCGCGCTCGATCCGCGCGCCGGCGACCGGCTGCCCTCCACCAAGGGCCGCATCGGCGACTGACGTCTTTCAAAGGCTGACCCACATTGCAGACCTGGCTGATCTACGAACCCCCCGGCGGCGCCGCGCGCACGCTCGACGACGCCGAACGCTTCGTCGTCGTGCGCGAGGGCTTCCACAAGCTCGCCTTCCTCGCGCCTGCGATCTGGCTGCTCTACCGGCGCTGCTGGATGGCCTTCGCGCTGTATGTCGCCGCCGAGGTCGCGCTGGCGCTGGTCGCGCGCGGGCTCGAACTGCGCGGCGGATCGGCGCTCGTCTTCGCGCTGCTGCCCAACCTCGCGGTCGGCTTCGAGGCGTCGTGGCTCCGCGCCCGCGCTCTGGAGCGTCGCGGCTATTCCTACGTCGCCAGCGTGTTCGCCCGCGGCCGGGAGGAGGCGGAGGCGCACTTCTTCACTGATTGGCTCGCCGACCAACCGCGCGAGACCGCGCGGCCGCGGCCGTCCGGGACGCCCTATCGCCCGGCGCAGCCGGCGTTCAGCTTCTTTCCGCAGCCCGGAGCGGCGCGGTGACGATCGCGGTCGTCGACTACGGCGCCGGCAATCTCCGCTCGGTCGAGAAGGCTCTGATCCGGGCCGGAGGCGAGGGCGTGGTCGTGACGAGCGATCCCACGCAGGTGGCCTCCGCCGACCGCGTGGTCCTGCCCGGCGACGGCGCCTTCCCGGACTGCCGCACGGCGCTCGGCCAGGCCTCCGGCCTCGGTGAGGCGCTGGACGAGGTCGTGACGCGCCGCGGGCGGCCTTTTCTCGGCATCTGCATCGGCATGCAGCTGCTCGCCACCACAGGCGAGGAGTATGAGGAGACGCCGGGCCTCGACTGGATTCCCGGCCGGGTCCGCCGGATCGAGCCCGGCGACGCGCGGCTGAAGGTGCCGCACATGGGCTGGAACACGCTCAACCCGCACCGCGATCACGCCCTGCTCGACGGGCTGGCGCTGGGGCAGGGCGGCCTGCACGCTTACTTTCTGCACGCCTACCACCTCACGCCGAACGACCCGGACGACGTCGTCGCCTCCGCGACCTACGGCGGCGAGGTGACGGCGCTGGTGGCGCGCGGCAACGTCGCCGGCGTCCAGTTCCATCCCGAGAAGAGCCAGACCCTCGGCCTCGCTTTGCTCGCGAACTTCGTCAGGTGGCGTCCGTGATCCTTTACCCCGCGATCGACCTCAAGGGCGGCTCGGTCGTCCGGCTGCGCCAGGGCGACATGGACCAGGCGACGGTCTACGGCCGCGACCCTGGCGGCCAGGCCAAGGCTTTCGCCGCCGAGGGCTTCGCGTGGATCCACGTGGTCGATCTCGACGGGGCCTTCGCCGGCGCCAGCGTCAACGCCGCGGCCGTCGACTCCATTCTCGACCAGGCCCGGGTTCCCGTGCAGCTCGGGGGCGGCATCCGCGACATGAAGGCGGTCGACGCCTGGCTGAAGCGCGGCGTCGCCCGCGTCATCATCGGCACCGCGGCGGTGCGCGACCCGGAGTTCGTGAAGGCGGCGGCCCGGGCCCATCCGGGCAAGGTCGCGGTGGGGGTCGACGCCCGCGACGGGCGCGTGGCGGTGCAGGGCTGGGCCGAGCTGTCGGACATCACGGCGCTCGACCTCGCCCGCCGGTTCGAGGACGCCGGCGTCGCCGCGATCATCTACACCGACATCGCGCGCGACGGCTTGCTCGGCGGCCTCAACCTCGAGTCCACCCGCGAGCTGGCCGAGGCCGTCGCGATTCCGGTGATCGCCTCCGGCGGCCTCGCCGACATCGAGGACGTCCGCCGCCTGCTCGCGCCGGAAAACGCCGCCGTCGCGGGCGCGATCACAGGCCGTGCGCTCTACGACGGCCGGCTGAACGGACGCGAGGCGCTCGCCTTCGTGCGCGCGGCGAAGACGGCGACGTAATAAAGGTACCTTCGCGAAAGCGCGGCGCAGCCGCTAAAAGTCAAGCGTAGCTGACGGCGCTCTTGTAGAAAGGTTGTCGTGCGTCCCGCGCGATGGAATGTAATCATATGACTACGGCAGCCGAGCGCGACGCGCGCTTCATGCGCAGCGTCCTCGCCGCCTCGGACGACTGCATCAAGATCATCGATCTTGAGGGGCGCCTCGTCTTCATGAGCGAGGGCGGCCAGCGGGTGATGGAGATCGACGACTTCAGCGCTCTCGCCGGCTGCAACTGGCCGGACCTTTGGACCGGCTCCGGAAACCTTCACGCCAAGGCCGCGATCGCGGCGGCGATCGACGGCCGCAGCTACCGGTTCCAGGACATCGCCAACACGGGCAGGGGCAATCCCCGCCATTGGGACGTGCAGGTGAGCCCGATCATCGGCCGCGACGGCCGCCCGGAGTCGATCCTGTCGGTCTCGCGCGACATCACTACGCTCAAGGACAGCGAAGAGCGGCACAAGCTGCTGGCCGCCGAACTCAATCACCGCATCAAGAACCTGCTGACGCTGGTGCAGGCGATCGTGGGCCAGACCCTGCGGGCGGGCGGCGACGTCGCGCGCTCGTTCCACGCGCAGATCTCGGAGCGGCTGGTCGCGCTCGCCAAGGCCCAGGACAGCCTCATGAAGACGACGTCCGCCGAGGCGGACCTCGACGCCTTGGTGCGCAGCGTGCTCAAGCCCCATGGGCTGGAGGAGCGCGTCCGCGTGGATGGCCCACCCGTGCGGCTCGCCGACCGCGCGGCGATGGCCTTCGCTCTGGCGGTGCACGAACTGGCGACCAACGCCGTCAAGTACGGCGCCCTGTCTGCGGACGGCGGGCGCGTCAACCTCAGCTGGGGCTTCGCCGACGGCCTGCTCCATTTCGAATGGCGCGAGGAGGGCGGGCCGAAGGTTTCGCCCCCGACGCGGCGCGGCTTCGGCTCGCACGTCATCGAGCGGGCGCTGTCGGGCTATCTCAGCGGCGAGGCGAAGATCGACTACCGGCCCGAGGGCGTGGTCGTGACGCTGGCCGCGCCGGTCGCCGCGCTTCTCGCCGGCAACTGAACGGCCGACCGTCCGTCGCGACGCGCTGGGAGGCGGTTCCCACGGACGGCGCAGGCGGGAACATAGCGCTTGGTTGATGCGTGATGATCGATGCGATAGAGATTTCCGCATGCGCACCACGGTGACGATCGACGACGACATTCTGTCCGCCGCGCGAGCGCTTGCGGAACGGGAGCGGCGGAGCCTTGGAGCGGTGCTCTCCGACCTTGCGCGCCGGTCCTTGTCGGACGTGCCCATTTCGAAGACCCGGAACGGAATTCCGCAACTGCCGATATCTCGGCCCGGGGTCGTCATCACGACTGAACTTGTGAAGCGGTTGGAAGATGAACTGCCGTGAGCTTCCTGCTCGACGTCAGCGTCTTGATCGCGCTGATCGACTCCGCGCACGCTGAGAGCCAGCTTGCGCACGATTGGTTCGCCGCCGAAGGCCGACACGATTGGGCCACGTGCCCCATCGTCGAAAACGGCGTCCTGCGGATCGTGAGCCAGCCGAGCTACCTCAACTCGCCCGGATCTCCGGCGATCGTGGCGACGCTTCTCAGGACTTTCTTCGCCATGCCCGGCCACCGGTTCTGGGCGGACGACGTCAGCCTGCTCGCCGACGATCGGGTGGACGTTCTGCAATTGTCGTCGCATCGTCGAGTCACCGACACCTATCTCCTGGCGCTTGCGGTCAAGAACGGCGGTCGGTTTGTGACGCTCGACCGCCGCTTGGCGCCTGACGCGGTATCACGCGGGCGCGAGGCTTTGGTCGTGATATGACAGCATGAGGAGCCGTGTGCGCCAGTCAGTGCGCCGCCATCGAGGCGATACGCTGGGCCACGCCGCTCGTGATCATTAGCGATAGAGTGAGCGCGAATAGACAAGCCAACGCAGCAAGGTGCTTTCGGGCGCCCAGCAGAGCGGCAGAAACCTTCGGGCCAACGGTCTTCTCGCCGGCGATTGTCGGCCAAAGTCTGTATGAGAAGATCCAGAACCCGTAGACCAAAGCGATTACGGCTGTTGCGAGAGAAAGAAGTCCAAAGGCCTGCGCCACCGCTTGGTCTCCCGAACTCGTAAGAGCACAAGCTCCCGTGCAAAGCGTTAAAGCATGTTAAAAATCCGCGTCATCCCCTGCCTCGACGTCAAGGACGGCCGCGTGGTCAAGGGCGTCCAGTTCGTCGACCTGCGCGACGCCGGGGATCCGGTGGAGGCCGCGATCGCCTATGACGCCGCGGGCGCCGACGAGCTCTGCTTCCTCGACATCACAGCGAGCCACGAGGAGAGGGCGATCCTGCTCGACGTCGTCGCCCGCACGGCGGAAAACTGCTTCATGCCGGTGACGGTCGGCGGCGGCGTGCGCTCGGTGGCGGACGTGCGCGCGCTGATGCTGGCCGGCGCCGACAAGGTCTCGATCATGTCCGCCGCGGTGAACGACCGTTCCGTCGTGGCGCGGGCCGCCGAAAAGTTCGGCGCGCAGGCGATCGTGGTCGCGGTCGACGCCAAGAAGGTCTCGCAGGCGGGCGAGGCCGACCGCTGGGAGGTCTTCACCCACGGCGGCCGCCGCCCGACCGGCCTCGACGCCGTGGCCTACGCGGCCGAGGTCGCGAGCCTCGGCGCTGGCGAGATCCTGCTGACCTCGATGGACCAGGACGGCGCCAAGCACGGCTACGACCTCCCGCTGGTGCGCGCGGTTGTGGACGCGGTGCCGGTGCCGGTGGTGGCCTCCGGCGGCGTCGGCACGCCGGCGCACATGGTCGAGGGCGTCATCAAGGGCGGGGCGAGCGCCGTGCTGGCCGCGTCGATCTTCCACTTCGGCGAATACACGATCGGCGAGACCAAGGCCGCCATGGCCGCCGCCGGCCTGCCGGTCCGGCTCGATCCGGCGGCGTAAGGACGAAATGATGACGAACTCACGTCCGGCTTCGTCCTTCTCCCCTCCCCCCTGCGGAGAGGGGCCGGGGGTGGGGGTGGCGCAGGATAAAACGTCACCCTCGGATACGGCCCCGTTCGACGGATCGGGCCTTCTCTCCGCATCGCCCCGGGCCGGCGCGCTTGCAGAAGCGCGACGTGGAAGCGTCGCGACATCTGCGGCGCTACCCCCACCCCTTACCCCTCCCCGCAAGGGGGAGGGGAGACCAGCATGTCCCGGATCATCCCGGACCGCAGAGCCAGGACCGATTGGTTTTCCTGCCCCGCAAGGGTGGCGGGGACGCGCTGCGTTCCGCCGTCTTCAAGCGAGCGTCCAGTGACCGGCTTCACCCTCGACGACCTCGCACGCATCGTCGCCCAGCGCGCCGACGCCTCCACGGCCGAAAAATCCTACACCCGCTCGCTGGTGGAGGCGGGCCCCGCCCGCTGCGCCAAGAAGCTGGGGGAGGAGGGCGTCGAGGTGGCGCTCGCCACCGCCTCGGGAACGAAGGTCGAACTCGTGGCCGAGGCTGCGGACGTGCTTTACCACCTGTTGGTGGCTCTCAGGGTACGAGAGGTCGACCTCGCCGAGGTCATGGCCGAACTTGAGCGCCGCACCGTGCAGTCGGGCCACGCGGAAAAGGCCTCCCGGGAGCGCTGATGGACGACCGGCCGCGGATCCGAAATCCCTCGCCCTACGCCACCTTCACCCGGCAGGACTGGGCGAAGCTCCGCGCCGACACCCCGCTGACGCTGGACGCCGCCGACCTCGATCGGCTGAGCTCGCTCAACGACCCGATCGACGTGGACGAGGTCGAGCAGATCTACCTGCCGATCTCGCGCCTGCTCGCGTTCTACGTCACCGCGCGCCAGCAGCTGTTTCGCGCCACCCAGCGCTTCCTGGGCCACGGCGAGACGCGGGTGCCCTACGTGATCGCGGTGGCTGGGTCAGTCGCCGTGGGCAAATCCACGACCGCCCGCGTGCTGCGCGCGCTGCTCGCCCGCTGGCCGGCGACGCCGAAGGTCGACCTCGTCACCACCGACGGTTTCCTTCTGCCCAACGCGGTGCTGCAGCGCGAAGGCCTGATGAACCGCAAGGGCTTTCCGGAAAGCTACGACGTCCAGGCGCTGATCCGCTTCATCTCCGACATCAAGGCCGGCAAGCGCGAGGTCACCGCGCCGGTCTACAGCCATCTGGTCTACGACGTGGTGCGCGGCGAGCAGCTGGTCATCGACCGCCCGGACATCGTCATCATCGAGGGGCTGAACGTCCTCCAGACCGGCGACAAGCCGCAGAACGGCCGCGTCACGCCCTTTGTGTCCGACTTCATCGACTTCGGCATCTTCCTCGACGCCGACGAGCCGTTGCTGCATCGCTGGTACGTCGAGCGCTTCATGCGGCTGCGCGAAACCGCGTTCCGCGACCCGCAGTCCTACTTCCGCAAGTACGCCCAGGTGTCGAAGACCGAGGCGATGGAGCAGGCGGAAAAGCTCTGGGCCGACATCAACCTGCCGAACCTGCGCGAGAACATCCGCCCCACCCGGCCGCGCGCCGACCTGATCCTGAAGAAGGGCCGCAGCCACCGGATCGACGAAGTCCGGCTGCGGAAGATCTGATCGCTCCTGACCGCATCCTCACACGACCGCAGCTCGACGCCGCGCTGGACCGGCTCTGTGCGCTCGACCCGCGGCTGGGCGCGATCCGCGCCGTCTGCGACCCGCCGCCGCTCCGGACGCTGACGCCCGATCTCGCGGGACTGGTCTGGATCGTCAACTCGCAGCTCATCTCGGTCGCGGCCGCAAAGGCGATCCATGGGCGGCTGGAGGCCGCGCTCGGGCGGCTCGACCTCGCAACGCTCTCCGCCGCGCCCGACGATGTCTTTCGCGCCGCAGGCCTCTCGCGGCCGAAGCTGAGGACCGTTCGGGCCCTTTGCTCGGCGGTCGAGAACGGCCTCGACCTCGAGGCCTTGAAGCTGATGGACGAGGCGGAGGCGCGCGCGGCGCTGCTTCGCGTGTCCGGCGTCGGCCCCTGGACGGCGGACGTCTTTCTCCTGTTCGCCCACGGCCGTCCCGACGCCTTCCCCGGCGGCGACATCGCGGTGCAGGCCGCGCTGAAGCAGGCGTTCGGCCTGCCCGCGCGGCCAGACCTGCGGGCCGCCGAGGCGCTGGCCGCGGGCTGGCGGCCGCTGCGGGGAGTGGCGGCGCAACTGCTCTGGGCCTATTACCTGAAGCGCCGCGGCGGCCGCGACGACGCGCCGGCCCCGCACCGACCCGAGACTGCCGAGGAGCTTCGATGACCGCGATCGACGGACCCCGCCTCGCCCCCGCTTCCGGCCAGGCCAAAGCGCTCGTCGTCTTCCTGCACGGCTATGGCGCGGACGGAAATGACCTGATCGCGATCGGCCGGGAGTGGCGGCAGCTGCTGCCGGACGCGGCCTTCGTCGCGCCGCATGCGCCCTCGCTGCTCCCAGGCTCGCCGATGGGCCGGCAGTGGTTCCCGCTCACGTTCCGCGATCCGGACGAGCGCCGCCGCGGCGTGGTCGCCGCCCGCCCCGATCTCGACGCCTTCCTCGACGCCGAACTCGCCCGCACCGGCGTCGCGCCCGACAGGCTGGCGCTGGTCGGTTTCAGCCAAGGCACGATGATGGCGCTGCACGTCGGCCTGCGCCGCAGGGTCCCGCCGGCGGCGATCCTCGGATACTCCGGGATGCTGGTCTCGCCGGAGGTCCTGAAGGACGAGGCGACGGGCAAGCCGCCGATCCTTCTGATCCACGGCGACCGCGACGAGGTCATCCCGATCGACGCCCTGTTCGCCGCGACGGACGGCCTCGGGGCCGCGGAAATTCCCTGCGAATGGCATCTCTCGCCCGGCCTCGGGCACGGCATCGACGGCGAGGGCCTGCGCCAGGGCGCAGCCTTCCTGGCGAGCGCCTTCGCTCCTCGAAAAACATTCGCTCGTATGGCTTCACAAGGCTGACACACGACCTGTAGAGTATCGCCCAGCGTCGGCCGGCGCGCCGGCGCTCATGCAAGGAGTGCTCGGTGACGGTCGCCGTTTCACCTGACGCGTGCCCGGCCTTGGTGTTGAACGCGGACTACCGTCCGCTCAGCTACTATCCGTTGTCGCTGTGGTCCTGGCAGGACGCCATCAAGGCGATCTTCCTGGACCGCGTGAACGTGATCTCCCACTACGACCGCGAAGTGCACAGCCCCAGCTTCGAGATGAAGCTGCCCTCGGTGGTGTGCCTGAAGACCTACGTGAAGCCGGCGCGCAACCCTGCGTTCACTCGGTTCAACGTATTCCTGCGCGACCGCTTCTCCTGCCAGTACTGCGGCACGCGCGAAGACCTGACCTTCGACCACGTGATCCCGCGCTCCCGCGGCGGCCAGACCACCTGGGAGAACGTCTGCGCGGCCTGCTCGCCCTGCAACCTCCGGAAGGGCGGCCAGATGCCGGCGGACTGCGGGATGTACCCGGCCCAAACGCCGTTCCAGCCCTCGGTGCACGACCTGCACCAGAACGGCCGCGCCTTTCCGCCGAACTACCTGCACGACAGCTGGCTCGACTACCTCTACTGGGACAGCGAGCTCGAGCCGTAGCGCCGAGGGGACGGCGGCCGCGATCGGTCCGCCTGCGGCACGGAGGCGACGTCGATGCCCGAAACCAAGCGCTATTCCGGCGCCTGCCACCGCTGGGCCGTGCGTTTCGATGTCGAGACCGACCTCGCCATGGTGACGGCGTGGAACTGCCCGATCTGCGCGATAAAGGGACTGAACCTCGCCTTCGCCGCCGCGGAGGCGTTCACGCTTGAGACCACGCCATTCGACGGCCGTACCCTGTAGCGCAGCCTCAGGCGCGCTGCGCCGCGCGCCCGGCGAGCGCGGCGCAACCCAGCGAGATCAGCGCGCTGTAGCCCGCCAAGGAGACTCCCAAGAGGCGCCAGGCCGCGCGGTCGCAGGGGACGATCCGCGTCGTCTTCATCTGGGCGAGCAGGCCGCCGGCCGAGGTCGGAGCGGCGTTCGCGCCGGCGCAGCTGGTCGGGCCCGGCCAGAACCCCCACTCGACGCCGGCGTGGTAGGCGCCGAGGACGGCTCCGCCCAGGAACAGCAGGGCGAGGGCGGCGAACGGAAGCTTCGCCGCGGCGTGGCCGCGCAGCGCGAGCAGGGCGGCGAGCAGCGCGAGCGGCGCGCCGAGGTAATAGGGCCAGCGCTCCCACAGGCACAGCATGCAGGGGACGTAGCCAAAGCCGTGCTCGAACACGAGCGCGCCGCCGACGGTCGCGGCCGCGACGACCGCGATGAAGAAGCCGGCGGTCGCGGGGGAGCGGAGAGGGGAGGCCGCCATAGCCGTCACACCACGTACTTCACCAGCACGAAGCCGCCGACCACGAAGAACAGCAATATGAACGCGGACAGCGCCAGCTTCCGCTCGATGAACTCCCGCACCGGCTCGCCATAGCGTTTGAGGATCCATGCCACCGCCAGGAACCGCAGCGTGCGCGAGATGACGGTCAGGAGCATGAAGAGGAAGAAATTGTAGCCCGCGAACCCCGAGGTGATGGTCACCAGCTTGTAGGGGATCGGCGTCAGGCCCTTCAGCAGGATGATCCACAACCCGTAATGGGCGTAGGTCTCCCGGAAGGCGTCCATCTTATCGCCGTAGCCATAGAGATGGATGATCCAGAGCCCGACGCTGTCGTAGAGCAGCGATCCGATGGCGTAGCCGAGCGCGCCGCCGAGCGTCGAGCCGAGGCCCGTCAGCAGCGCGAGCCTGTAGGCGTCGTGCGGGCGCGCGATCGTCATCGGCACCAGCAGGATGTCCGGCGGCAGCGGGAAGAACGAGGCTTCGGCGAAGGAGACCCCGAACAGCGCGAGCTTTGCCCGCGGACCGGCGGCGAGGGAGAGCATCCAGTCGTAGAGGCGTCTCAGCATGGGGAGCCTTTGGCGCCGGTGCGTCGGCGGATGCATTTCCCGTAGAAGCTGTCGGCGACGGCCGCAAGAGCGGAAGGGCCTTATTGGCGTAACAGGATGAATTGACAGTGCGGCGCTCTGTCGACATCGTGGCGCCGCTTCGGCGAAGGCCCTCGTGCGGGTGTGGCGGAACCGGTAGACGCGACGGACTCAAAATCCGTTTCTGGCGACAGAGTGTCGGTTCGAGTCCGACCACCCGCACCACGGCCTCCCTCGGCCCGATCGGCTGAGCCGAGGCCCCCGCCCTCGCCTCAGGCTGCGTCCGTCCGCCTTTCGAAGTCGTCCCGGCGCGGTCAGCCATGGCAGTTGCGGCGGGGAAGGCCCGCTTCGGTGAGCCGTCCCTCCGCAAACTGGCTTCCGCCAGTCGCCGAACCGCGTCAGGCGCGGCTCATCACACTTCCCAGGGCTGGGGATGCGCCGCCACCGCTGCGGCGGTGGCCGGGTCCACTTCGGCCGAGGGCGGGGGCGCGGCCACGGTCGGCAGAGGCGCCGGGATCGGATCGCGCGGCGGGGCGATGAAGCCGCCGCCGTGGCGGCCGTCGTAAGAGCGCGCGATCTTGCTAAGGTCGGAGACCACGAAGAACACCTCGTTCGCGAAGGCGAGGCAGGGCGTCGGTTGCCGGCGCTCGAGCAAAGGAATGAAGGCGCGAGCCGCGTCCTTGTGCAGGAGGAAGAAGTCGAAGTCGGGAAGCTCCTCGTCCTGGCTGAAGACCTGCTGCGCCCGCGTCCAGGAGGAGATGAACTCTTTGTGAGAGGTCACGATGCGCGCGTTCTTGAGCGAGAGCGCGTAGAGCGCGATCTCGAACCACGGACGATCGCCCGCGAGCCCGGCGAAGGGCTCCATGGCGGCGACGGGGAAACGGAACCGCTGGCTGCGCATCGCCGTGGCGAACTCGGTCCAGCCCGTGCGATCGGGCTCGCCCGGGCGCACGTCCAGGATGTCGCCGGCATCGTGGACGTCGAACTCGCCCGCCGAGGCGGGGAGGTTGAACCGGCGCCGGATGAACTGCCGCCAGAACGCCACGCGCGAGGACCGGCCTTCGAGCGTCGCGGTGAAGGCTGGCCCGAAAGTGGCCTTGCCGAAGCGCGTGCTCGCGCCGCCGTCGGCGAGGTCGATCAGCGCGTTCTCAAACTCCGAGGTCCCCACGAAATCGGCGATCGAGGCGCCGTTGTCGAATAGGTGCTTGAAAAGCTTGAGGCGGCCTTCGTCCGGCGGCTGCCGGTCGAGCATCAGGGCGACGCAATAGGCGCGCTCGGCGCTCGGCAACGAGTCGATCTCGGAGGAGTAGAACACGGTGCGCGCGAGGGCGTCGTCGATGAGGTGCGCGCCATGGCCCGGTGTGCGCATTTGTTGCCCGGCGAGGGCCTCCGCCGTGATGCGCAGGCGCTCGCCGACCGTCGCGCCGGGGTCGATCGCGTCGATGGTCTGCAGGGCGTTCTGGTCGGCGACGCCGCCCGCCCGGCTCAGGTAGTCCCGCCAGCGCGAGGGCGGGATCATGGCGAGACGGCTGAGCGTCGGCGGCGTCCAGGCGGTCAGGGCGCTGTTCGCGGCGCGCAAGGCGGCGGTGGCGTCAGCCGGCTGCGGCTCGTCGCTCTCCCGCTCCCAGACGGGCTGCGCCTTCGGGTCGAACTTCGGATCGAACTCCTCGAGCAGTTCGGGATCCGAAATGCTCTTGGAGGTGTCGAGGTAGCTCTCCCAGACCGCCTTCGGCGCCACGGCGCTGAACCGGCGGTTGACGGCGTTCACGAGGCCCGTCGCCGTCATCTCCGGCTCGTCGATGCCGAAAAAGCGCACGGCGTCCTTCAGCGACGGCGTGCTCATGAGGTTCTGGTGGTAGTAGACGTAGCGCTGCTTGCCGTCCTTCTTCTGGTCGAAGTGATAGACGGCGTCGTTCAGCAGGCGCTCGTAGACCCGCTCCATCGTGTTGTCGCGGCTGAAGCGCACCACGTCGTCGATCTTCGACTTGTAGAGGTCCCGGTCGACCATCATCCGCGCGAGCAGTTCGCTGCGGGAGTCGTCCACGAACACCGCGACTTCGCTGAGATCCATGAAACAGGTGACGCTGTTCACGATCAGCGGCACGCCGGAGTTCAGCAGGAAACGGGTGGAGCCGCTGGTCGCGTAGTGGTTGAAGTCCTCCTGGAAGCTGCCGACGAAGCTGGCCGTCTCGATCGTCCTGAGAAGGTCCTCCTCCGAGAGGAAGTCGAAGCCGATCGTGCCGGTGACGTGCGCCTCGTCGAGGAACCGGAGCAGCCGCTTGGGGTCGACCTTGGAGCGGCTCGCGAAGTTGGCCTTGAGCTCGAGGTTGTGGGCGCCGGCAAGCTCGATGATCCGCCGCGGCATCTTGTTGGGAGACAGCAGACCGAAGGTGCCGACCGACTTCGTCGCGAGCTGACGCTCGGCGAAGGCGTCCACGTCCATCTCGCCCTTGAGCATCCGGTCGAGGTTGGAGCCGGGCATGCGGTAGACGCCGTGCTCCAGAAACTCGACGCCGCCCTGGGCCGCGCCGAGGCGGTTCAGGTGGAACACCGGGAAGCGGCTGGTGAACAGCTGCTTGTTCGCGAAGCTCAGCACGTGGTCGCGCGCGACGATGGTGTGCATGATGAAGGCCGCGGCGCGGATGCGGCCGCGCGTCGAAAGCTCCGTCAGCGTCGCGATGATGTTGCCGGTCGAGTCGCCCGAGGAGAGCTCGCCTAGCATGTCGTAGATGCCGTACTCGTGCTGCACCAGCACGAGCGTCGGCTCGGTCCGGCCCGCGGACTCGTCGGCGCGCAGCAGCGCGTCGAGCTGTCCGCAGGAGCGGACGATGCGGTTGTTCACCCCGAGGAGCGACAGGGTGTCCGCGACATACTGCGTGTACCGCGCGATGCCGCACCGTTCGCCGAACGAACCGCAGAGCTGAATGACGTTCATCGTGCCACCGTACCAAGACTTCGATCAGGATTTGAGGATCTCGTGGATCCGCCCCGCTGCGGCGTCCACGAGAGCGGCGTTGTTCATAAAGCTCTTTGAATACGTTCCGGAGACGGCGTAGCGGCGCACGAGGCGCCCGATCTCCGCCGGCGTAAAGTCGTCGAGACGATCAATCGGAAAATGGAAGTCGTCGAGGCCTTCCTCGATGAGCTGCAGGCATGTCTTGTCGTCCGAACGGCCGCGCCGCACCGCGTCCACGCTGAAGATCGGCACGTCCGACGCCATGGCGAAGACGATCGGGTGATAACGGCCAAGAGAGAACGCAACCTTTGCGTGCGCAATCAGGTGTTTCACGTAGGCGGGCCGATAGAACAGCCCGCCAAGCATCTGGCCCGCGACCTTCAGCCGTTTGGTCAGCCGCTGATCGCTGATGTCGAAGGGCAGCAGCACGATGTCGAGGCCTTCGGCTTCGGCGTAGGCGGCGATGCTCTGCAGGCAGCGGAGCGTGTGCGGATTGCGCTGGTGGGCGTCAGCCCGGATCGTGACGACGACGTAGTCACGGCCGGGCGTCGGACCCGGCTCCGTTTTGAGCGCGAACGCCCAGTCGGGAACATAGGCGGCCCGGACGCCGAGCCGCGCGGCGGTCTCCACGGAAAGGCGGTGTCGCACGCTGAAGAAATGCGCCGACCCCAGCAAAGCGCGGGTCACGTCGTTGAAGGCGTCCGGCGTCGGCGAGACGTACTCTTCGGTGACGTGGACTCCCGCGTGGATGATCTTCTTTCCCTTGCGCCAGGCGAACATGTACTGGTCCCAACCGAAACCCAATCCAAGCCCTCCGCCCCCGAGCAGGAAGCCCGCCACATCGCCCCTCGTTACGACGCCGCGGTCCAGGCTCCACACCACTTTGACGTCGGCGTAGGCGCCGATCTTTTTCTTCTTCAGGTTTGCGGCGACGCGCCCAGCGTCGTTGACCGAAACGATGAACCTGTAAGCCGGCGAGAAGTACTGGAGTAGCGTTGCAAGCAGCGCCTCATCGCCGCAGTTGCCGTTGCCATAGTAACCCCGAACAACCAATGATCGCGCGCGTGCCATCGACGCGAGCTCCTTTGACGCAGCCATTGTTGTTTTTTGATTGTCCCCACTGAACGGTCGCATGCCTACGCCGAAGGTTCAAGACGAACGGCCCTTTGTCAGAAAAACGCCTGCAGCCCGGTCTGGGCGCGTCCCAGAATGAGAGCGTGGACGTCGTGGGCGCCCTCGTAGGTGTTCACCGCCTCGAGGTTCTGGGAGACGCGCATGACGTGGTACTCGTCGGACACCCCGTTGCCGCCGTGGATGTCGCGCGCCAGCCGGGCGATCTCGAGCGCTTTGCCGCAGGCGTTACGCTTGATCAGCGAGATCGCCTCCGGCGCGAGCCGGCCTTCGTCGAACAGGCGGCCGGCGCGGAGCGCGATCTGGAGACCGAGCGCGATCTCGGTCTGCATATCGGCGAGCTTCTTCTGCACGAGCTGGGTTTGGGCGAGGGGGCGGCCGAACTGCACGCGGTCGATCGCGTATTGCCGCGCGGCGCGCCAGCAGAACTCCGCCGCGCCAATCGCGCCCCAAGCGATCCCGTAGCGGGCGCGGTTGAGGCAGCCGAACGGACCCTTGAGGCCGGAGACGTTGGGCAGCAGCGCGTCTTCCTCGACCTCGACGGCGTCCATCACGATCTCGCCGGTGACGGAGGCGCGAAGCGAGAGCTTGCCCTCGATCTTCGGCGCGGACAGGCCCTTGGCGCCCTTCTCGAGCAGGAACCCGCGGATCTCGCCGTCATGCGCGTCGGATTTGGCCCAGACCACGAAGAGGTCGGCGATCGGCGCGTTGGTGATCCAGGTCTTCGCGCCGGAGAGCCGGTAGCCGCCGTCGATGCGCGTCGCGCGCGTCCGCATCGCGGCTGGGTCGGAGCCTGCGTCCGGCTCGGTGAGCCCGAAGCAGCCGATGGCCTCGCCGCGGGCGAGCCGCGGGAGAAACCGCCGGCGCTGCTCCTCCGAACCGTAGGCCCAGATCGGATGCATCACGAGCGACGACTGGACGCTCATCGCCGAGCGGTAGCCGGAGTCCACCCGCTCGATCTCGCGCGCGGCGAGCCCATAGGCGACGTAGCCGAGGCCCGCGCCGCCGTAGGCCTCCGGGAGGGTCGGGCCCAGGAGCCCGAGGGCGCCCATCTCCGTCATGATCGCGCGATCGAAGGTCTCGGTGCGGTAGGCGTCGCGAACCCGCGGAAACAGCCGCTCCTGCGCGTAATCCCGCGCGGTGTCCCGCACGAGCCTCTCCTCCTCGGACAGCTGGGACTCGAGGTCGAACGGATCGGACCAGTCGAAGGCGGCGTTCGAGGGCGCGTGGACGTCGCGGGCGGGGGCGTCGGTCAAGGGACTGTCTCCGGCGATCTTGGTCGCGCCCATCCATAGGCAGCCGGTGCGGCGTCAGAAAGGCCTGTCCTTCGTCGTCCGGCTCGTCTAGCTCGGAACGGCGCCCACGCGCCGGACCCGGAACGCCGCATGACCGCCGATCGCAGCCTCATCGCCCTCGACTGGGGCACCTCTTCCCTGCGCGCCGCGCTGATCGCGCCGGACGGAACGATCGAGGAGCGGCTGTCGTCGCCGGACGGGATCATGTTCGCGAACGGCCGCAGCTTCGACGGCATGTTCGAGGCGCTGATCTCGCCCTGGCTCGCGCGCCGGCCGGGGACCCGCGTGCTCGCGTCGGGCATGATCGGCAGCCGGCAGGGCTGGGTCGAAGCGCCCTACGCCGCCTGCCCGGCGGGCTTCGCCGACCTCGCCCAGGCGATGGCGTGGACGACCACGGCGCAGGGCGTCCGCGTGGGCTTCGCGCCCGGCGTCCGGGCTGAACACGCCCATGGGACGGCGGACGTCATGCGCGGGGAGGAGACCGAGATCTTCGGCGCGATCGCCTCCGCCGGCATCTCGGACGCTGTGTTCGTGCTGCCCGGCACCCACAGCAAATGGGCGCGCGTGGTCGGCGGCCGGATCGTCGGCTTCCACACCTTCATGACGGGCGAGCTCTACGGCGTGCTGCGCCGCCATTCGATCCTCGGCCGGCTGATGCCCGAGGAGGGCGAGGAGACCGGGCTCGACGCCGACGCCTTCGCGCAGGGCTGCGCGGCTGCGCGGCGCTCGGGCGCGCCGCTGCACGAACTGTTCGCGGTCCGCACCCACGGCCTGTTCGATCGGCTCGCAGCCGAGGCCCTGCCGAGCTACATGTCGGGTCTGCTGATCGGCCAGGAGGCGCGCGAGGCGCTCGCGCTGATGGGCGCGCCCTCCGGTGCCGCGCGGCTCGTCGGCCGAGGCGATCTCGCGGAGCGCTACGCCTTGGCGCTTGGCCTGTCCGGGATCGAGACGGTCTCTGCGGGCGAGGACCTGGCCTTCCGGGGGCTGCACGCCCTCGCCGGGGCTTTGACGCGCATGGAGGACGAGCGATGAGCTTCCACGACCGCCTGACGACGTTTCCGCTGATCGCGATTTTGCGCGGGGTCCGGCCGGACGAGGTCGAGAGCGTCGCCGAGGCGCTGGTCGAGGCCGGCTTCGGGATCGTCGAGATCCCGATGAACTCGCCGGAGCCGCTCGACAGCGTGACGCGGCTGGCGCGGCGCTTCCCGGACGTCATGATCGGCGCGGGCACCGTGCTCGATCCCGCCGACGTCGACCGCATCCGCGACGCCGGCGGCGAACTGCTCCTCATGCCGCACAGCGACCCCGCCGTGGTGCGCCGGGCGGCCTCGCTCGGTCTCGCCTGCGTGCCTGGGGTGGCGACGCCGACGGAAGGCTTCGCGGCGCTTGCGAACGGCGCGACGGCGCTCAAGCTGTTTCCGGCCGAGATGATGCCGCCGGCCGTGGTCAAGGCCTGGCGCGCGGTGCTGCCGCCGGCGGCGACGCTCCTTCCCGTCGGGGGCGTCACGCCCCAGAGCCTCGCGGGCTACTGGGCCGCCGGCGCGCGGGGGTTCGGTCTCGGCTCCGCGCTCTATGCGCCCGGCATGACTGCGGAGCGCGTGGCCGCCAACGCGGTCGCCTTCCGCGCGGCCCTGGCCGCGCTCGGCTGAGACGTCAGGACGACAGCCGCTGCGCGTCGCGGGCGGCCAGCGCGTCGGCCACCACCGAGCGGATCTGCGCCAGCGAGAACGGCTTCGTGACCACGTCGTGGATCAACGCCTCGAGGCCGGTCGCCCGCTCGCGCTGGTCGGCGTAGCCGGTCATCAGCAGGATCATGGTGTCGGGGTGATCGCGCGCGGCCGCGAGCGCAAGTGCGATGCCGTCCATCATCGGCATCCGGATGTCGGTCAGCAGCAGGTCGAAGCCCTCGGCCGCGGCGCCGAGCTTCTCCAGCGCGTCGGCGCCGTCGAAGGCCTGCGCCACGTCGTGGCCGTCCATCTCGAGCGCGCGCTGCACGAAGCCGCGCACGGCCTCTTCGTCGTCGGTCAGCAGGATGCGGGCCATGACGGGTCTCCTCAGGTCGGACCGTCGTCGGCGTCGACCTCGACGACGCCGACGAATGGAAGCTCCCGGTAGGCGTGGGCCACGTCCATGCCGTAGCCCACCACGAAATGGTCGGGACATTTGAAGCCGACGAAATCGGCGTCGATCACCACCGCGCGCTTGTGCGGCTTCTCGAGCAGCACGCAGGTGAGCACCCGCCGCGCGCCGCGCGCCGCCATCAGGTCCTTGGCGTAGGCGAGGGTGCGGCCCGATTCCAGGATGTCGTCCACCAGCAGCACGTCGCGGCCGGCGACCTCGCTCTCGATGTCGTGGACGATCTTCACCGCTCCGGACGAGACGGTGGCCTCGCGGTAGCTCGACAGCGAGATGAACTCGACCTCGGGCGCGAGGCCCGCCGCGTGCAGGGCGCGGATCAGATCCGCCGCGAAGACGAAGCTGCCCTTCAGCACGGCGATCACGAGCAGCCGCTCGGTTCCCGCCGCGGCGATCGCGGCGGCGAGCTCCGCGTTGCGCTCGGCGATCGTGGAGGCGTCGAACAGGACGTTCAGGCGACGGATCATGTCGTTCCTTTCGAGAGGCGCCCGGGTGTCTAGCGCGGGTGCGTCGCGAGGTCTTGCCGAGCGAGGAAGCGCACGACGATCCGCCGCCCCTCGGCGGGCGGGGAGGCCAGGCGCGCTTTGAACTGGGTGGTCTCGCCGACGCCGATCTTCGTGCGCCCGGCGACGGTCGTCCAGGAGTAGACTTCGCGTCCGTCGTCGGCGACGACGGCGAGCCGCAGGCGCGGAACGTCGCGCGGCCCCCGCGCGACGTTCGCGATCGTGCCGGTCACGAGCAGCATGGGCGCGCCTTCCTCCATCTCCTCGACGGAGCGCACGCCGGAGATCTCGAGACCGCGCACGTTCACCGGCATCCCGATGCGAGCGTAGAGCGAGGCCAGAGACGGCGCCGCCTCGACCAGATCGGCGCGCATCAGGATCGCCACGAACAGGGCGCCGACGCCCAACGCCGCGGCGGCGAGGGCGGGGCGCTTCGCGAGGGCGTTGACGAGCGCCCGGCGCCGCGGCGGCGCTCCAGGGCGGCCGGCGCGGGGCTGCCGCGCGCCTGCGCGGCGTCGGCCGGCGAGGGCGTCGGGCTCGGGATCAATCGGCGCGTCGCCCATCATGTCGACGGGGTCGGCCTCATCGAAGCCGGAAATCGACGGAAGGTCCGGCGATGTCTCTCGCTCAGGCTCGTCGATCGCCAGCGTCCACTCCGGCTCGTCCGGCTGCGGTTCGACGCTCCGCTGGTCGTCCCACGCGGCGAATGGATCGCCGGCTCGGGGAAGGCCTTCGGCTTTGAGGGGGGGCTTGGCGTCCAGCGGCGCGTCGGCGTACCACTCCGTCCGGCAGCGCGCGCAACGCACCTTGCGGCCGGCGCCCAGCGCTTGCGGAGCGAGCCGATAGGAAGCTGAGCAGGCGGGGCAGACGATCAGCATCGCGGGTCCAGACGCCCCGGCCGCCCGCGGCCGCGCACCGGGCGCGGCGTCGAGGCGCCGGGTCTCACCACGACCTCGCCACTTTATCGTTAATGGATCGTTAAAACGTGCGGCGCGACAACGGAGTCCGGCTCCGAATTCCGCCCCGAAGGACCAGGATTTCCCGCCTATGCTGCGTTTCGAAAACGTCGGTCTGCGCTACGGGCCCGGGCCCGAGGTGCTGCGCGACCTGACGTTCGAGATCGAATCGAACTCGTTCCAGTTCCTGACCGGGCCGTCGGGAGCGGGCAAGACCTCGCTGCTGCGCCTTCTGTTCCTGGCGCTGAAGCCGACGCGCGGCCTCGTCAACATCTTCGGCCGGGACATGGCCACGCTCCCGAAGAAGGACCTGCCGGGCCTGCGCCGGCGGATCGGCGTCGTGTTTCAGGACTTCCGGCTGCTCGACCACATGACGACCTATGAGAACGTCGCGCTGCCGCTCAGGGTGGCGGGCCGCGACGAGAGCTCGTATCGTGCCGAAGTCGTCGAGCTGCTCGGCTGGGTCGGACTCGGGGAGCGTCTCGACGCCCTGCCGCCCGTGCTCTCGGGCGGCGAAAAGCAGCGCGCGGCCATCGCCCGGGCGCTGGTCGCGCGGCCCGAGCTGCTGCTCGCCGACGAGCCCACCGGCAACGTCGACCCGCAGCTCGCGCGCCGCATCCTCCGGCTCTTCGTCGAGCTTCACAAATCCGGAACCTCGGTCGTGATCGCCACCCACGACATCGCCCTCATGGATCTCTACGACGCGCGCCGCCTCGTGCTCCACGACGGCCGGCTCCATATCTACGAATGAGCGCCAACGCCGCCGCCGCGCCGGAGCCCAAGGGCCGTCCGGCCCCGAAGACCGGCCCCAAGCCGAAGACGAAGACCGCGAACGCACCCAAAGCGCGGCGGCAGGGGCCGATCGTTCCCGCGTCCTCCGTCTCGGGCCACACCCTCGTGATGGTCATCGCGATCATGACCTATCTCGCGGCCCTGACCGCGGGCGCGGTCGATCTCGTGCGCGCCACCGCGGCGGGTTGGGAGCGGGACATCGTGCGCGAGACGACCGTCCAGATCCGCCCCGCCGACGGCCGCGACATGAACGCGGCGGTAGCGCGCGTCGCCGAGATCGCTCGCGCCGCGCCCGGCGTCGTCGAAGTGCGGCCCTACAGCGAGGCCGAGACCGCCCGTCTGCTGGAGCCCTGGCTCGGCGCCGGCCTGTCGTTCTCGGATCTGCCGATCCCGCGGCTCGTGGTGCTGCGTCTGTCGGACGACGGTCGCTTCGATCCCGCCGCGCTGAAGGCGGCGCTCGAGCGGGAGGCGCCGGGCGCCTCGCTCGACGACCACCGGCGCTTCCTCGATCGTCTCGTCGCCATGGCGCGCACGCTGGTCGCGCTCGGCCTCGGCGTGCTCGCGCTGGTGCTGGCCGCGACGGTGCTGTCGGTCGTCTTCGCCACGCGGGGGGCGATGGCCGGAAATCGCGACATCGTTCAGGTGCTGCATTTCGTCGGCGCCAAGGACGGCTACATCGCCGGCCAGTTCCAGCGCCGCTTCCTGAGGCTCGGCCTCAAGGGAGGGCTTGCGGGCGGCCTCGCCGCGATCGCGACCTTCCTGCTCGCCGAACTGACGGCCGAGCAGGGCGTCGGCAGCGCCGCCGTCGACCAGATGGACGCCCTGTTCGGCAGGTTTCAGGTCGGACCCACCGCCTACGCCGGCGTCGTGGCCATCGTCGTGCTGATCTCGGTCCTCACCGCCGTGACCTCGCGCGTCACCGTGTTCCGGACGCTGCGCGCCCTGGATTGACGGGGCGGCTTGCGAGGGCGCGCGCCGAGGCGCACTTTGGATGATGAGGACGGCGTGACCAGCATGGACGGGCAGGCGCAGGTGCGAACCAGCGGAGCGGCGACGCCGCCGGGCGGCGCCTTCTGGCGCGCCGCCCGCACGCTGCTCGTCGTCTCGCTGACCGCCGGCGCGATCGCCGGGGCCGGATTCGCCGTCTTCCTCACGCTCGTGCCGCGGGACGAACCACCGGCCTCGGTCCGCGGCGACGGCATCGTGGCGCTGACCGGAGGGGCTGAGCGCCTCGCCGACGCCCTCCGCCTGTTGTCCTCCGGCAGCGGACGCCGTCTGCTGATCTCCGGGGTTCATCCGTCGACCACCGAGCAGGAGCTGGCGCGCGCCCAGCCGGATTACGCCCAGTTCGCGCGCTGCTGCGTCGATCTCGGCCGCCGCGCGCTCAACACCGCGGGCAACGCCATCGAGACGCGGCGGTGGGCCGAACGCCACGGGTTTCGCTCGCTCGTCGTCGTCACCTCGGGCTATCACATGCCACGCACGATGATGGAGCTCGCGCGGCAGATGCCGAACATCGAACTGATCCCCTACGCCGTCGTCACCGAGCGCCTGCGCGAAGAACCGTGGTGGGGCGATTGGGCGACGACGAAGCTGTTGGCCGGCGAATACGTGAAATACGTGGCCGCCCTCGTGCGCGTCCGCCTCGCGCCGCGCCTGGCCGAGACCGAGACGGCCGCCAAGGGGCGCCCGTCGCCCGCGGCCTGCTGCTCCTGACGGCCGCGACCGCCTGCCCGTGACCGAGCCTCATCTCCCGCGCCGCGCCGGCGCCGCCGTGTTCTGGCGCTCCGTCGGCTTCACCGTAGCCTTCACGCTCCAGACCTTCGCGATCGCGGCGGTGAGCCTGCCGATCGTGCTGTTCCTGCCGCGACGCCATGTCCTCGCCGTCGCGAAGTTCTGGTGCCGGCGCAGCGTCGCGCTCACCCACGCGATCCTCGGCATCGAGGTCGAGATCCGCGGCCGCGAGCACATCCCGACCGGCGCCGCCATCATCGCCGCGAAGCACCAGTCGGAGCTCGAGACCTTCGCCATGGTGCCGGCGATCCGCGATCCCCTGTTCGTTCTGAAGCGGGAACTGACCTGGATCCCGTTCTTCGGCTGGTTCCTGATGCGGCTGCGCATGATCGCGATCAACCGATCGGCAGGCTCCGACGCGCTGGCGCAGATCTTGGCGCAGGCGAAGATCGTCGCCGCGGAAGATCGCCAAATCATCATCTTTCCCGAAGGCACCCGTCGCCTGATCGGCGCCCCCCCGCGCTACAAGCACGGGGTGTCCCATCTCTATCGCCAGCTCGACCTTCCCGTGACGCCGGTCGCGATGGACACAGGCGCGTTCTGGCCGCGGGGAACGTGGCGGAGACGGCCCGGCCGGACGGTCATCGAGTTTCTCGAGCCGATACCGCCCGGTCTCGACCGCGCGACCTTCGAACGCGTTCTGCAGGAGCGCATCGAGGGCCGAAGCGCGGCGCTTGCGGCGGAATCGCTCGGCGTTGCGTGGGCGCCTCCTGTGGATACCGGGGGCGATCCTCTCCGTCCATAAATTATCGGTTGACGAGTCTGCCGGGCTCTACGCCGAAACCCTTACCATGGTAGGGTTTCGGCGGAGGATTTTCATGACTGATTCGGCCGAACGTGCTGCGGACGTCATTGCGCGAATCGCGGCCGCCATGTCGTCGGAGGCGACCACCACCGCCGCCGACCAGGGTTTGGCGCGCGTCGCGCAGGAAGGCTCGTTCGACGACCGCTACCGGGTGTGGCGTGGTCGGTCCGGCGCGCGCTATCTCGTGACCGTGATGCCGCTCGGCGAGGCGATCCGCATCGAGAACGGCGTCGTGCTCGTGGTTGCGGTCGAAGCGGACGGTTCGCGCCGCGTCGTCTGGGCCGGCGAGAGCGGGGCGAGGCTTCCCGGCCTTCGGCTCGAGCCGGGCCTGCGCGTCGAGGCTCACGTGCATCTGATCGCGCTCAGCGCGGAGAAGCGGCAGGCCGCGATCGACGACCTCGCGGACGGCGCGCAGTCCTACTCGTCGGTGCTGAGCGTGAGCGCCGATGCGAGCCAGGCGAGCGTCGGGTCCGTCACGCCGAGCCGCTCCAACTCCCGCACGGTGTTCAGGACGTAATCGGGATTCGGGCCCGCCGCGCCGACGCTGCAGCGGACGCGCGCGAGGGTCTCTTCCGGAGGCAGGAGTCCCACATACTGGGGATGCTCCTGGTCCACGACATAGGCGAGCGCCTGCACGGTGCGGTCTCCGTCGAGACGCGTCGGCAGCAGCGTCTCGCGGTAGACGTGGGTCACGAGTTCGCGCTCGCGCAAATAGGCGAGGGCGCCCGGCACATGCGCGGCGTCGACCCGGAAGGCGATGCCCTGGCATGAGCCGCCTTCGTCGAGGCCGAGCACGAGCCCCGGGCGCTCCGGGGTGCCGCGGTGGCGATGGGAGGCGATGCAGAGCGCGCGATGATAGCCGTCGACGGTCGCCGGCGATTGCTCGACGAACGCGAAGCCCGGCCGCCACATGAGGGAGCCGTAGGCGAACACCCACAGGTCGACGTCGGTCGGAATCATCCCGTCGCGGTCGAGGACCGGCCCTAGCGATTGACAGGAGAAGCGGCGTCCGTTTCCGGTACCAGCCCTGCGCCGTCGCGGCAAGACGACGGCGCGTCGCGTCCTGCTCGCGCAGAGAATGAGATCCGCCCATGACGTCCCCGATGTCGCCGCCCCCGACCCGCTCTCCTGAGGCGCCGCCGCCCTCCCGCGGCTTGTCGCGCTGGGGCGTGTTCCTGCCCGTGGCGCTTCTCGTCGCGCTGGCGGCGGGCTGGTCCGTCTTCTGGTTCGTGGCGGCGGGCAAGGCGACCGAAGCCGCGGACGCCTGGATCGCGCGCGAAGCCAAGCGCGGACGGACCTACGCCTGCGCCGAACGCGACACGTCGGGGTTTCCGTTCCGGATCGAGCTGTCCTGCAACGGCGCGACGGCGAGCCTGCCGGCGGACGGCGGCCCGGTCGTTGCGACCGCTCCGCGCTTCGTCGCGGTCGCCCAGATCTACGATCCGCGCCGGCTGATCGGCGACGTCCGCGGGCCGATCGAGGTAACGGACGGGAGCGGCCGCAACGCCACCCTGTCGTTCGCGACCGCGCAGGCGAGCGTCGCGGTTTCTTCGGACCGCCGGTTCGAGCGCACCTCGATCGCGCTGACGGCGCCGCGGCTGGTGGCGGGCGCCGACGAGATCGGCGCGGCGAAGCATCTCGAGCTTCATCTCCGGCGCGCGCCGGACGGAGCCGACGGCGTCTACGACCTGGCCGTGCGCGTCGAGCAGGCGACCTCGCCGGCGCTCGCGCTGGTGCCCGTGGGCGCCGGGCCGCTGTCGGGCGAACTGCAGATCGAGGCGCGTGGGGTGGGCGACCTCGCGCCGCAACCGACCTCCGAACGGCTGCGGGCCTTCGCCGAGGCCGGCGGTCGCCTGCATGTCGCGCTGGCGCGCGTTACCCGCGGCGACGTGGCGGCCGAGGCCAAGGGCGACCTCGCGCTGAACATCGAAGGCCGGCCCGAGGGCAAGCTCACCCTTACCGCCCGCGGGGTCGACCAACTCGTCCAGACCCTGTTCGGGGCGGGCGAGGAGAGCGACGGCAAGAAGGACCTGCTGTCGTCGCTGCTCGGCGCCGGCGCCAAGATGCTGGGGTCGCCGGCCACCCTCGACGACCGGCCCGCCACCGCTTACCCCGTCCGGATCGCGAACGGGCGGCTCTCCATCGGTCCCGTGAAGCTCTGGCGGTCGCCGCCCCTGTTCTGATCTGGCGCGGCGCGGGCCGCCGCGGTAGGGTCCAGCCGCCCGAGGCGGAGCGTTCCGCCTCCCGAGGACGCCATGGACCGACCTGACCCAACGCACGACGAAGACACGCATTTCGGCTTTTCCGACGTGCGCACGACCGAGAAGCAGGGGCTGGTCGACGACGTCTTCCACAAGGTCGCCTCGCGCTACGACCTGATGAACGACCTGATGTCCGGCGGCCTGCACCGCGCCTGGAAAGCGGCGATGGTGACGGCGATCGCTCTCCCGAAAGCGGCACGGCCGTTCAAGATGCTGGACGTGGCCGGGGGCACCGGCGACATCGCCTTCCGCGCGCTGAAGCAGGGCGGCGCCGGCGTCGACGTGACGGTGCTCGACATCAACGGCGCCATGCTCGCCGTCGGCAAGGAGCGCGCGGCTGCGCGCCGGCTGGGCCAACGGGTCGAGTTCGTGCAGGGCAACGCCGAGGAGCTGCCGTTCCCGGACCGCTCCTTCGACGCGGTCACGATCGCCTTCGGCATCCGCAACGTTCCGCGCATCCCCAAGGCGCTGAAGGAGATGCGGCGCGTGCTCAAGCCGGGAGGGCGGGCGCTGGTGCTGGAGTTCTCGACCGTCGACGTCCCCGGCCTCGACAAGGTCTACGACGCGTTCTCGTTCCGGGTGATCCCCCAGCTCGGCAAGCTCGTGGCCGGCGACGCGGAGCCCTACCAGTATCTGGTCGAGTCGATCCGCCGCTTCCCCGACGCGGCGACCTTCGCCGAGATGATGCGCGAGGCGGGCTTCGAGCAGGTGACCGCGACGCCCATGACCGGCGGCGTCGCCGCGCTGCATCTGGGCTTCCGAATTTGAGCGGACCGTCGATCCCGCACGCCCCCGCCGCGCCCGCCGGCGGCCGACCTGCGCCGGCGGCGTCATGTCCGTACTGAGCGTCGCGCCGAACCTGCTGCGTCTCGCGCGCGGCGGCTTCGTGATGGCGCGCGAGGGCGCGCTCCGGCTCGCGGATCCGATCGACCTGCCGCCGCACATTCGTACGCTGATCCGGCTCGGCCGCCTGATCGAGCGCCGCGGCGCGACCGACGGCGCCGACGGCCTCGCCCGCGCGCTGCAGCGCCTTGGACCGTCCTACGTCAAGCTGGGCCAGTTCCTCGCCACCCGGCCCGACGTGGTGGGCCTGCGGACGGCGCGCGACCTGGAACGTCTGCAGGACCGCGTCGACCCCTTCCCCCAGGACCAGGCCGAGGCCGCGATCGAAGAGGCGCTGGCGGCGCCGCTCGCGGCCCGTTTCGTCGCGCTCGGGCCTGCGGTGGCGGCGGCCTCGATCGCCCAGGTGCATCAGGCGACGGTGCGCGACGCCTTCGGCGAGCGCGTGGTCGCGGTCAAGGTGCTGCGCCCCGGCGTCGCGCATCGGATCGGGCGGGATCTCGAGGCCTTCCTCGCCATCGCGCGCATGATCGAGCGCTGGGTCCCGAAGGCCCGGCGTTTGAAGCCCGTCGTGGTGGTGGAGACGCTGGCGCGCTCGGTCGCGATCGAGATGGACCTGCGCCTCGAAGCCGCCGCCCTCTCGGAGATCGCGGAGAACACCGCCGCAGACCCCGGTTTCCGCGTGCCCGAGGTGGACTGGGAGCGCACCGCGCGCGGCGTGCTCACCATGGAGTGGATCGCGGCGATCAAGCTCTCGGACCGCGAGGGCTTGGTGGCCGCGGGGCTCGACCTACCGGCGCTGGGCCAGCTGGTGATGCAGACCTTCCTGCGGCACGCCATGCGCGACGGCTTCTTTCACGCCGACATGCACCCGGGAAACCTGTTCGTGGACGCGGGCGGCGGCCTGATCGCGGTCGACTTCGGCCTGACCGGCCGGCTCGGCAAGAAGGAGCGGCGCTTCCTCGCCGAAATCCTTCACGGTTTCATCACCCGCGACTACAAGCGAATCGCCGAGGTGCATTTTGAAGCCGGCTATGTTCCGGCTGACCAGTCGGTCGACGAGTTCGCCCGCGCGCTCCGCGCCATCGGCGAGCCGATCCATTCCCGCACCGCCGACCAGATCTCGATGGCCAAGCTGCTCACGCTGCTGTTCGAGGTGACGGAGCTGTTCCAGATGCAGACGCGGCCCGAGCTGCTGATGCTGCAGAAGACCATGGTGGTGGTGGAGGGCGTCGCGCGGTCGCTCGACCCGAAGCTCGACATGTGGGCGACGGCGGCCCCCGTCGTCCGCGAATGGCTCGAGCGCAACCTCGGGCCGATCGGAATCGCCGAGACGGCGGCCGAAGAGCTCCGTCAGCTCGTGCGGGGCCTCGGCGCCGTGCCGGAGCTTCTGCTGCGGATCGAACGCACCTCGATCGAGTTCGAGGAGGTCGTGCGCGGCGGCCTGAGCTATTCGGAGGAAAGCATCCAGGCGATCGTCGGCGGCGTCCGCCGCGCGGCGCTGTGGAGCAATCTGGCCTTGATCGCGATTGCGGTCGGGCTGCTGGTATACGTCTTCCGCTAAGCGAGGCTCGGACGCGGCGCCTGGATCGGCATCCATTGGTCCCCTCGTCCTCAACGTACGGCGTCAGCGCATGAGCTCCTCCCGCATCCTGCTCGTCATCGGCGGCGGCATCGCCGCCTACAAGACGCTCGACCTGATCCGCCGTCTGAAGGAGCGCGGCTTCTCCGTCCGCGCGATCCTGACCAAAGCCGCGGCGGAGTTCGTGACCCCGCTGTCGGTCGGGACGCTCACGGCGGAGCCGGTGTTCCAGGAGCTGTTCGACCTGACGCAGGAGCAGGACGTGGGCCACATCCGGCTCGCCCGCGACGCCGATCTGGTGGTGGCGGCGCCGGCGACGGCCGACCTGCTCGCCAAGATGGCGAACGGGCTCGCCAACGACCTCGCCTCGACCACGCTGTTGGCCACCACCGCGCCAGTGCTCGCGGTCCCCGCCATGAACCCGACGATGTGGGCGCACCCCGCCACGCGTCGAAACGTGGCCTGGCTCGAGGCGCAGGGCGTCGCGTTCGTCGGCCCCGAGGAGGGCCTTATGGCCGAGCGCGGCGAGAGCGGGCTCGGCCGGATGAGCGAGCCGCTCGCGATCGTGGCCGCCGTCGAAGCGCGGCTGCGGCCGACCGCCGGCGGGCTGGCGGGCCGGCGGGTGCTGGTGACGTCGGGCCCGACGCATGAGCCGATCGATCCCGTGCGCGTGCTGGCGAACCGCTCGTCCGGCCGCCAGGGCCACGCCATCGCCGCCGCCGCCGCGCGGGCGGGCGCGGAGGTCACGCTGGTGTCCGGCCCCGTGGCGCTGCCCGATCCCGCCGGCGTGACGACGGTCCATGTGGAGAGCGCCCGGGAGATGCTGGCCGCCGTGGAGGCCGCGCCGCCGGCGGACGTGGCGGTGTTCGCCGCCGCCGTGGCCGACTGGCGGGTGGCCGAGGACGCCGTCCAGAAGATCAAAAAGGGCGCAGGCGGCCCTCCGACGCTGACGCTGGTCGAGAACCCCGACATCCTGGCGAGCGTCGCCCGCAGGACCGAGGGGCGGCCGGAGTTGGTGGTGGGCTTCGCGGCGGAGACCGAGAACGTGCTGGACAACGCGCGCGCCAAGCTCGCCCGCAAGGGCTGCGACCTGATCGTGGCGAACGACGTTTCGGCCGGGGGCGGCGGCGTCATGGGCGGCGCGCGCAACACCGTGCATCTCGTCGGGAGCGGCGGCGTCGAATCCTGGGAGACAATGACCAAGGAAGCCGTCGCCGAGGCGCTCGTCGCGCGCTTCGCAGCCGCCCTGAGGCCGCGGCCATGACCGAACTCCGCATCCTGCGTCTCCCCCACGGCGAGGGGCTTCCGACCCCGGCTTACGAGACCTCGGCGGCCGCCGGCCTCGATCTGCCTGCGGCCGTGCCGGCGGATGCGCCGATCGTGATCGCGCCGGGCGCGCGCGCTCTTGTCCCGACAGGGCTGGTGCTCCAGTTCCCCACGGGGTTCGAAGCCCAGGTCAGACCGCGTTCGGGCCTCGCGCTTCGTCACGGGGTGACGGTGCTGAACGCTCCCGGGACGATCGACGCGGACTATCGCGGCGAGTTGAAGGTTCTTCTCGTGAATCACGGGGACGAACCCTTCGCGGTGACGCGTGGAGCGCGGATCGCCCAGCTGGTGCTGGCGTCGGTCGCGCGCGCCATGGTCGTCGAAGCGGAGGCGGTCGATCCCAGCGGGCGCGGGGAGGGCGGCTTCGGCTCCACGGGACGGTGAGGTCGGAAGGAGAGGTCATGAATTTGCTGCCGCGCCGCAGCCTGCTCGCCGTGGCGGCGGTCGTGGACATCGCCTACCACGCGCGTCCCACGCCGATCGCCGCCAAGATCCTCGCCGCCCGCCATGGCCTGCCCCCGCGGCATCTCGAGACGCTGCTGCAGGTTCTCGTGCGCACCGGCATCCTCAAGGGCGTCCGCGGACCTCGCGGCGGATATGAGCTCGCGCGCGAGCGCCGGCGCATCTCGATCGCGGACATCGTTCGTGCCGCCATGGGCGAGGAGGAGGACGTCGACGCGCTCGCTGCGCGCGAGGTCCGCGAGGGGGGCTCCCTGCTGGTAGCGGAGGTGGTCAAGCCGATGATCCGCTCCGCCTCCGAGAGCTTTCTCGAACGGCTCGACGAGATCAACGTCGAGGACCTGTGCCAGGAGGCCGAACGCCGTCGCGTGTTCGGCGACAGCCGGCAGACCTACGATTTCACAATATAGCGACGCATAATATCGATTTTATCGACAATGTTCTGTGGGTTTGGTAGGCTCAGACTAGAACATGGCCCGACGCGCAGAGGCGAAGGGCCCGAGAAACAGGTCTCCTAGGAGAGGTCCCATGAGCCAGCCTGCGTTCAAGACGGAAGCGGCCCCCGAGCGCGCCCCGGGCCGGGGCCGCATCTACGACAGCATCACCGACACGATCGGCGATACCCCGCTCGTCCGGCTGGACCGCCTCGCCAAGCACAAGGGCGTGAAGGCCAACCTGCTGGCGAAGCTGGAGTTCTTCAACCCGATCGCGAGCGTGAAGGACCGCATCGGCGTCGCCATGATCGACGCGCTGGAGCGCGACGGCGTGCTGAAGCCCGACAGCGTGCTCGTGGAGCCGACCTCCGGCAACACCGGCATCGCGCTCGCCTTTACGGCGGCGGCGCGTGGCTACCGTCTGATCCTCGTGATGCCCGAGACCATGTCGATCGAGCGCCGCAAGATGCTGGCGCTGCTCGGCGCGGAGCTGGTGCTGACCGAGGGTCCGAAAGGCATGAAGGGCGCCGTCGCCCGCGCCCAGGAGCTGGTGCAGGAGATCCCGAACGCGATCATCCCGCAGCAGTTCGAGAACCCGGCCAACCCGGACATCCACCGCCGCACCACAGCGGAGGAGATCTGGAACGACACGCACGGCGAGGTCGACTACATCGTGTCCGGCGTCGGCACCGGCGGCACCATCACCGGCGTCGGCTCCGCGCTTAAGCCGCGCAAGAGCACGCTGAAGATCGTCGCGGTGGAGCCCGAGGACTCGCCCGTGCTTTCCGGCGGACAGCCCGGACCGCACAAGATCCAGGGCATCGGCGCCGGCTTCGTGCCGGGCGTGCTCGATCGCTCGGTGATCGACGAGGTCGTGACCGTCGGCAACCAGACCTCGTTCGAGACGGCGCGCCTCGTCGCCCGCCTCGAAGGCGTCCCCGTCGGCATCTCCTCGGGAGCCGCGATCGCCGCCGCGCTGGAGATCGGCGCCCGGCCCGAGGCCGCCGGCAAGAACATCGTGATCATCATCCCGAGCTTCGCCGAGCGCTATCTCTCGACCGCGCTGTTCGAGGGCCTCTGAGAGCGGCGGCTTCCGCGTCCCGCCGGCTTTGGGATGGTCATGCTGACATTGGTCCGGCATGACCATCTGACATGACGCCCGTCTTTCGCTTCGCCCCGTCGCCGACGGGGCTGCTCCATCTCGGCCACGCGGCGTCGGCCTCTGCGGTCTGGCGCGCCGCGGAGGCCATTGGGGGACGCGTTCTGCTGCGGATCGAGGACATCGATCCGCAGCGGTCGAAGGCCAAGTTCGCCACGGCGATCGAGGAGGATCTGGCGTGGCTCGGCTTCCGCTGGGACGGCCCGGTCGTTCGCCAGTCCGAGCGCTTCGACTTCTACGCCGCGGCCCTGTCTCGCCTCGACGCGAAGGGGCTGCTGTATCCCTGCCGACTTTCCCGGGCGGACATCGCGGCCGCCGCGCCGCCGGCCGCTGCGCGCGATCCGGACGGCGCCGTGCGCCTGCCGCTCGGGGGCGCCCGTCCAGCCGATCCGGACGGCCCCGCCGCGCATCGTCTGAATATGGCGAAGGCGCTGGGGGCGCTCGGCGACGAGCGCCTTTTCTGGCGGGAGGAGGGCGTCGGCGCGATCGAGGCCCGGCCCGAGTTCTGGGGCGACGTCGTACTCGCGCGCAAGGAGACGCCGACGAGCTACCATCTCGCCGTGGTCGTGGACGACGCGGCGCAGGGCGTCACCCACGTCGTGCGCGGCCGCGACCTCTACGAGGCGACCGCCGTTCACCGGCTGCTCCAGCGCCTGCTCGATCTGCCGGAGCCCGCCTACCGCCACCATCCGATCCTGCTGGCGCCCGACGGCGGGAAGCTGTCGAAGAGCCGCGGCTCGCCGTCGTTGCGGTCGCTGCGGGCGGAGGGGTGGTCGCGCGAGGACGTCCTGCGCGCGGTCGGGGCGGCCTGAGCGGGCCTCGTCGCAGAAGCGTTATCGACCCGTCGCGCTTTGCGACCTAGGTTCAGCTCTGACGGCCGGCCGTCGAGGCCGCCGCCGCGCATGCCAGGAGACGATCATGCTGCAGGGCGAGGCCATCCGCACCAGGCTCATCGGCGACGCGGCGGAGCGGGCCAGCCAAGCGGACGGACCGCCGGCGGCCTTTGTCGAGGCCCTGTTCTCCCGCGCCGCGCTGGACGATCTCGAACCCCTTCAGCCGGACGCGCTCGCGACCCTCGCCAGCGACGCGTGGCGGCATCTGGCGCGCCGGGCCCCGGGGAAGGCCGATATTCGGCTGATCGACCCCGAACTCGGGGGCCGCGCCGAGACGACCGTCATCGAGATCGTCAACGACGACATGCCGTTCCTGCTCGACAGCGTGCTGGCCGAGCTCGGCGAGCGCGCCATGACGGCGGGGCTCGTGGCCCATCCCATCATCGCGGTGGAGCGCGACGCCGACGGCAGGCTCGCCCGCTTCCTCGGCGACGCCAACCGCGCGGAGGTGGAGGACACGCCGCGCGAGAGCCTGATCCACCTGCACGTCGACCGGATCGACGACGAGGCCGCCCGCGCCGATCTGGTCGCGGCGCTTGAGGACGTGCTGGCCGAGGTCCGAAAGGCGACCGAGGACTACGAGGCCATGCGAACGCTCGTGCAGGCGCAGGTCGCCGCCTTCAAGGAGACGCCGCCGCCGCTCGACGTCGGCGAGATCGCGGAGGCGATCCAGTTCCTGCAATGGCTCGACGGCGACGAGTTCATTTTCCTCGGCGCCCGCGAGTACGCGCTGAAGGGGGAGGGCGACGACGAGCGGCTGGAGCAGCTGTCCGAAACGGGCCTCGGCGCGCTGCGCGATCCCGCCGCCCGCGTGCTCCGTCGCGGCGGCCAGCTGGTCAACCTCACGCCCGAGATACGGGCCTTCCTGCACGAGCCGAAGCCGCTGATCGTCACCAAGGCGAGCGTGCACGCAAAGGTCTTTCGGCGGCGGCACATGGACTACGTCGGCGTGAAGCGGTTCGACGGCGACGGCCGCCTCGTCGGCGAGCTCCGCATCGTGGGCCTGTTCACCGCCTCGGCCTACACCCGGCCGGCCCGCAGCCTGCCGGTGGTCCGCCGCAAGATCGATCAGGTCATCCGCCGCGCGGGCTTCGATCCGGACAGCCACTCCGGCAAGGCGCTGGCGACCGTGCTGGAGACCCACCCGCGCGACGAGCTGTTTCAGGTCGACGCCGACGCGCTGTTCGACACCGCGATGGAGATTCTCGCGCTCTACGAACGCCCGCGCGTGAAGGCGCTGCTTCGGGTCGACCGGTTCGAACGCTTCGCCTCGGCGCTCGTCTACGTGCCGCGCGAGCGCTACGACTCCGCCGTGCGCGCGCGCATCGGTCAGCGGCTGGCCGAGCGTCTCTGCGGGCGCCTGAGCGCCTATTATCCCGCTTTCCCCGAGGGTCCGCTCGCCCGCGTCCAGTTTGTGGTCGAGCTCGACGGCCCGCCCCCGCAGATCGATCCCGCCGCGCTCGACGAGGACGTCGCGCGGCAGGCGGCGACCTGGGGCGACCTGCTGCGGACCGCGCTTTCGGCCAGCCGCACAGGCGCCGAGGCACGCCGGCTGGCGCAGCGCTACGGCCACGCGTTCGGCCGCGCCTACGAGTCGCGCACCTCGCCGGCGGAGGCTGTGGTCGATCTTGGCCACATCGAGCGCCTGCCGGCCGAAGCCGGTTTCGCGATCGACTTCTTTCGCCGCGACGGCGAGCCGGAGATCCGCCTGAAGGTGTTTTCGCGCGGGGCGCCGATCCCGCTGTCGCGCCGCGTCCCCATGCTCGAGAACATGGGATTCCGGGTGATCGAGGAGCGCAGCTACCGCGCGGAGCCCGCGGGTCTCGGGGCGGAGGCCCATGTCTTTATCCACGACATGGCGCTGGAGCGCGCCAGCGGGGGCGCGTTCGAGCTGACGCCCGCGCTCGACGCCCAGCTCGAGGCGCTGCTCATCGCGGTGCTGAACGGCGACGCGGAAAGCGACGGGTACAACGCGCTGGCGCTCGAAGGCGGTCTCGGCTGGCGGGACATCGCGCTGGTGCGGGCGCTCTCGCGCTACCTCCGGCAGGCGCGGGTCCCCTACGACCAGGACTACATGTGGACCACTCTGACGAAGCACGCGGGCGTCGCCGCGATGATCGTCGAGCTGTTCCACGTCCGCTTTACGCCGGGCGCGCCCGGCGACCGGGCCGCGCGCGAGGCCGCGATTGTCGCCCGCATCGAGGAGGCGCTCGCCGCCGTCGACAGCCTGGACGAAGACCGCATCCTGCGCCGGTTCGAGAACTTCGTGCAGGCCTGCCAGCGCACCAACTTCTTCCAGGACGACGCCGCGGGAGGGCTGAAGCGCACCTTCGCCTTCAAGCTGGAGAGCGCCAGGGTCGACGGCCTGCCCGCCCCGCGGCCGCTCTACGAAATCTCGGTCTATTCGCCGCGCGTGGAGGGCGTGCATCTCCGCTTCGGCAAGGTCGCGCGCGGCGGCCTGCGCTGGTCCGATCGGCCGCAGGATTTCCGCACCGAGGTGCTGGGGCTCGTGAAGGCCCAGCAGGTGAAGAACGCGGTCATCGTGCCGGTGGGCGCCAAGGGCGGCTTCGTGCCGAAGCAGCTGCCCGCGGCGCCTCGTGACGCCTGGTTCGCGGAAGGAACCGAGGCCTACAAGATCTTCATCAACGCGCTGCTGGACGTCACGGACGACCTGAAGGGCGACGAGCTGGTTCCGCCCGAGGCGGTCGTCCGCCACGACGGCGACGACCCCTACCTCGTGGTGGCCGCGGACAAGGGCACCGCCACCTTCTCCGACACCGCGAACGGCATCGCCGAGGCCCGCGGCTTCTGGCTCGGCGACGCCTTCGCCTCGGGCGGCTCCGTCGGCTACGACCACAAGGCCATGGGCATCACCGCGCGGGGCGCGTGGGAGGCGGTGAAGCGGCATTTCCGCGAGATGGACGTCGACATCCAGACCACGCCCTTCACGGTGGTGGGCGTCGGCGACATGTCGGGCGACGTCTTCGGCAACGGCATGCTGCTGTCGCCTGCGATCAAGCTCCTCGCAGCCTTCGACCACCGCGACATCTTCCTCGACCCCGATCCGGACCCCGCCGTCTCGTTCGCGGAGCGCAAGCGCCTGTTCGCGCTGCCGCGCTCGAGCTGGAAGGACTACGACGCCGCTAAGATCTCGGCCGGAGGCGGCGTCTTCGCCCGCAGCCTGAAGACGATCCCGCTGTCGGAGCCCGTCCGCGCCGCGCTCGGCTTCGACACGGCGAGCGCCACGCCGCAGGAGCTGATGAGCGCGATCCTCAAGGCGCCCGCGGACCTGCTCTGGTTCGGCGGCATAGGCACCTATGTGCGGGCGACGAGCGAGACCGACGAGCAGGCCGGCGACCGCGCCAACGACGCCATCCGCGTCGTCGCGCCGGACCTCCGGGTGAAGGTGGTGGGCGAGGGCGCCAACCTCGGCGTCACCCAGAAGGCCCGCATCGAGGCGGCGGCCAAGGGCGTGCGGATCAACTCCGACGCCATCGACAACTCCGCGGGGGTCAACACCTCGGACGTGGAGGTGAACATCAAGATCGCCTTCGCCGGCCCCGTGCGCGACGGCGCGCTGGCGCTCGAGGAGCGCAACCGCATCCTCAGCGAGATGACCGACGAGGTCGCGGGGCTCGTCCTCGCCAACAACTACGACCAGACGCTGGCGATCTCGCTCAGCCAGCGCGCCGGCGTCGACGAGGCGGGCTTCCAGTCGCGGCTGATGCAGGCGCTCGAGGCCCGCGGCCTGCTCGATCGCGCGGTCGAGACCCTGCCGGACGACGCCACGCTCGCCGAGCGCGTGCGCGCCGGCGATCCGCTGGAGCGGCCCGAGATCGCGGTGCTGTTGGCCTGGTCCAAGATCGCGCTCTACGACGACCTGCTCGCCTCCGGCACGCCGGACGATCCCTACCTCGCGAAGGAGCTGGTCCGCTATTTCCCGACGCTGATGCGCGAGCGCTTCGCGGAGGCGATCGCCGGCCACCGGCTGCGGCGGGAGATCATCGCGACCATGCTCGCGAACGCCATGATCAACCGCGGTGGGCCGGCGCTCGTGGTCCGGCTGATGGACCAGACCGGGGCGCCGCCGTCCCGCATCGCCGCCGCCTTCGCGGTGGCGCGCGACGCGTTCCGCATGGACGAGGTGCACGACGAGATCGACGCGCTGGACGCCAAGATCCCCGGCGCTCTCCAGCTCGATCTCTACGCCGGCATGCGCGAACTGCTGCTCCACCGCATGGTCTGGTTCCTCCGCAACGTCGATCTCGACGGCGGCCTTGACAGCGTCGTCGCCCGCTTCCGGGCCGGGGTGGACGCGGTGGCCGCCGGGCTCGACGACGCGCTCGGGCCTGACGCGGCGGCCCGCCGGTCCGCCCGGGCGACCGAGCTCGTGCGCGCGGGCCTGCCGGGCCCGCTCGCGGTGCGGTTCTCGGCTCTGCTCGCCATGGAGGGGGCGACCGACGCGGTGCTGATCGCCGAAAGGACCGGCCGGCCGATCGACGTCGCCGCGGCGGCGCTGTTCGCGGTCGCCGACGAGTTCCAGCTCGCCCGGATGGTGCGGTCGGCGCAGGCGATCGGCGTGGCGGACTATTACGACCGCCTCGCGCTCGACCGCGGGCTGGACCAGATCGGCTTCGCCGCGCGGGCCATGGCGGTCGCGGCGCTCGTGGCCCAGCCCGGCCTCGACGGGTGGCCGGCGGTGTCGGCGTGGGCCGAGAACGCTCCCGACGTCGCCCGCGTGCGCCGCGCGGTCGGCGAGATCGCCGGCGGCGGGCTCACGCTCGCGCGGCTGACGGTGGCCTCCAGCCTGCTCGGAGATTTGGCGCGGGACGTGGCGTAGACTGCGCGTCCCGCCACGCCTGCGTTACGCGAGCCCCATGCCCCAGCACCGAACCGTCTCCCGCCGCGCGGTCGCCGCGTGGGCGCTCTACGATGCGGCGACGCAGCCCGTGTTCACCTTGCTCGCGACCTTCGTGTTCGCGCCGTTCTTCGTGTCGCGGCTGATGGACGATCCCGCGGAAGGGCAGGCGCTGTGGGGCGTCGCGGCGGGAACCGCGGGACTGATCGTGGGCCTCGCCACGCCGCCGCTCGGCGCGATCGCGGACCGAACCGGCGGCCGCAAGCTGTGGATCGCGGGGTTCTCGCTCCTGATCGTCCTCGGCGCCTCGGCTCTGTGGTTCGCGGTCCCCGGCTCGGCCTACGCGGTTCCGATCGCGCTCGGCGGGTTCGTGATCGCGACCATCGGGGCGGAATGCGCCACGGCGTTCACCAACGCCATGATGCCGACGCTGGCGCCGCCGGAGCGGATCGGCCGTCTGTCCGGCCTGGGCTGGGCGACCGGCTACGTCGGCGGCCTGATCGCCTTGGCGATCGCGCTGCTGCTGTTCTCCGCCGATCTGGAGGACGGGCTGACGCTCGCCGGGATCGCGCCGATCCTCGGGCTCGATCCCGCAACCTCCGCAGGGGATCGCGCGGCGGGCCCCTTCTCGGCGCTCTGGTACCTCGTCTTCGCCGCCCCGCTGTTCCTGTTCACGCCCGACGTGGCGGCCGGATCTCCGCGCGGCGCGGTCAAGGCGGGCTTGAGCGACCTTTGGCGGACGCTGAAGAGCCTGCGACGATCGCCGGACCTCGCGCTCTTCCTGGCCGCTCACATGCTCTACGTGGACGGGCTCACTGCCCTGTTCGCCTTCGGCGGAATCTACGGGGCGGGCGCCCTCGGCTGGGGGCCGATCGAAACCGGCGTCTTCGGGGTGCTCGTTATCGTCTCGGGGATCGGCGGATCGCTGGTCGGCGGCTGGCTCGACGACCGCCTGGGGCCGGAGCGCGTGGTTGCGTGGTCGCTCGGGCTGCTGACGGCCGCCGCGGTGGCGATCGCCTCGATCGACCGCGCGCGCATCCTGTTTGTGGTGCCGGTGACGCCCCCGGTGCCGGACGACGCGCTGTTCTCGTCCGCCCCCGAGCGGCTGTTCATCGGCCTCGCCCTGGTGCTCGGCGCGGCCTCTGGCCCGCTCCAGGCGTCCTCCCGCTCGCTGCTGGTGCGCCTCGCTCCGAAGGAAAAGCTCACGCAGGCGTTCGGCCTGTTCGCGCTGTCGGGGAAGGTCACGTCCTTCCTCGGGCCGTTCGCGGTGGCGGCCGTGACCGCGCTGACCGACAGCCAGCGGGTCGGCGTGTCGGTGCTGATCGCCTTCTTCCTCGGCGGGGCGGCGCTGCTCGGCGCCGTCCGGGTGCCCGACGCGCGGGACTAGCGGCCTCCCGCCTCAGGGCGCGGCCTTGCCGCTCACGGGTTGCGCCGCGCGCGCCGATGGCTAGAGTGCGCCGCGCTCCAAGACCCTTGCGCTCCAAGACCCTCAGGACCCTTTCGCATGTCAGACGCCGCCTCCGTGAAGAAGGTCGTTCTCGCCTACTCCGGCGGCCTCGACACCTCCGTGATCCTCAAGTGGCTGCAGACCACCTACGGCTGCGAAGTGGTGACCTTCACCGCCGACCTCGGCCAGGGCGAGGAGCTGGAGCCCGCGCGCAAAAAGGCGGAGCTGCTCGGCATCAAGCCCGACAACATCTTCATCGAGGACCTGCGCGAGGAGTTCGTGCGCGACTTCGTGTTCCCGATGTTCCGGGCGAACGCGGTCTATGAGGGGCAGTACCTGCTCGGCACCTCGATCGCACGGCCGCTGATCGCCAAGCGCCAGATCGACATCCTGCGCGCGACGGGGGCGGACGCCGTCTGCCACGGTGCGACCGGCAAGGGCAACGACCAGGTCCGCTTCGAGCTCGCCTACTACGCGCTGGAGCCCGAGGTGAAGGTCATCGCGCCGTGGCGGGAGTGGGACCTGACCTCCCGCACCCGGCTGATCGAGTTCGCCGAGCAGCACCAGATCCCGATCTCGAAGGACAAGCGCGGCGAGGCCCCTTTCTCGGTTGACGCCAACCTCCTGCACTCCTCCTCGGAAGGAAAAGTGCTCGAGGACCCGAGCCTCGCGGCCCCCGAGGACGTGCACATGCGCACGATCTCGCCCGAAGAGGCGCCGGACCAGCCGACGCTGATGTCGATCGACTTCGAGAAGGGTGACGCGGTCGCGATCGACGGCGAGGCGCTGTCGCCGGCGTCGATCCTGACCAGGCTCAACGAGCTGGGCAAGGCTAACGGCATCGGCCGCCTCGACCTCGTCGAAAACCGCTTCGTTGGCATGAAGTCGCGCGGCGTCTACGAGACGCCCGGCGGCACGATCCTCCTCGCCGCCCACCGCGCGATCGAGTCGATCACGCTCGACCGCGGCGCCGCCCACCTCAAGGACGAGCTGATGCCGCGCTACGCGGAGCTCATCTACAACGGCTTCTGGTTCTCGCCGGAGCGCGAGATGCTGCAGGCGGCGATCGACCTGTCCCAGAAGGAGGTCTCCGGCCGCGTCCGGTTGAAACTCTACAAGGGCAACGTCATCGTCACCGGCCGCGAGAGCCCGAACTCGCTCTACAATCAGGAGCTCGTGACCTTCGAGGACGGCGCGGTCGCCTACGATCACCGCGACGCCGCGGGCTTTATCAAGCTCAACGCCCTGCGCCTGCGGACGCTCGCCGCCCGGAAGAACCGAGCGGAAAGCTGAGCGACGGGTCCTCGGGACGCGCGCGAACCCGAGCGGGTTTCGGCGCGCGTTTTAGGCCGGGACCGAGGGTCGTCTGGGAGGGCGCGCGGCCGCGCGGCCGGCGCGCCCTTGCGTTTCGAGCATATTTCGCGCATGTGTGCGCCGCACACGAGATAGAAGAAGCGAACAGGCGGGGCCGCGCGGGCGGCCCTGAAGCGAGAGCCCATGATACTCCACAATGTCGCGATCATCGCGCACGTCGACCACGGCAAGACCACGCTGGTCGACAAGATGCTGTCCCAGTCCGGATCGTTCCGCGAGAACCAGCGCGTCGCCGAGCGCGTGATGGACTCGAACGACCTCGAGAAGGAACGCGGCATCACGATTCTCGCCAAGGCGACGTCGATCGTGTGGAAGGACACCCGCATCAACATCGTGGACACGCCGGGCCACGCCGACTTCGGCGGCGAGGTCGAGCGCATCCTGTCGATGGTCGACGGCGTGATCGTGCTGGTAGACGCGGCCGAAGGCCCGATGCCGCAGACCAAGTTCGTGGTGTCGAAGGCGCTGAAGATCGGGCTTCGCCCGATCGTCGCGATCAACAAGGTCGACCGTCCCGACGCCCGCGCCTCGGAAGTGATCAACGAGGTGTTCGACCTGTTCGCGGCGCTTGACGCCACCGACGAGCAGCTCGACTTCCCGATCCTCTACGGATCCGGCCGCGACGGCTGGCTCGCGGCCTCGCCCGACGGTCCCAAGGACGAGGGCCTCGCGCCGCTGTTCGACCTGATCCTCAAGCACGTGCCGGAGGCCAAGACCGAGCCCGGCCCGTTCCGCATGCTCGGGACGCTGCTCGAGGCGAACCAGTTCCTCGGCCGCATCATCACTGGCCGCATCATCTCCGGCCAGGTCCGGCCGAACCAGACGGTCAAGGTGCTGTCGCGCGACGGCCAGCTGGTCGAGAACGGCCGCGTCTCCAAGATCCTGGCCTTCCGCGGCATCGAGCGCACGGCGATCGACGTCGGCGAGGCTGGCGACATCGTCTCGATCGCAGGCCTTGTGAAGGCGTCCGTCGCCGACACGTTCTGCGATCCGCAGGTGACCGAGCCGATCCAGGCGCAGCCGATCGACCCCCCCACCGTGTCGATGAGCTTCCTCGTCAACGATAGCCCGCTCGCCGGCACCGAAGGCGACAAAGTCACGAGCCGCGTCATCCGCGACCGGCTGCTGAAGGAGGCCGAGGGCAACGTCGCGCTCAAGGTCGAGGAAGCCGCCGACAAGGACTCGTTCATCGTGTCCGGCCGTGGCGAACTCCAGCTTGCGATCCTGATCGAGCAGATGCGCCGTGAGGGCTTCGAGATCGGCGTGTCGCGTCCGCGCGTCGTGCTGCAGCGCGACGAGGCGACCGGCGAGATCGTCGAGCCGATCGAAGAGGTCGTGATCGACGTCGACGAGGAGCATTCCGGCGTCGTCGTGCAGAAGATGTCGGAGCGCAAGGCCGACATGCTCGAGATGCGCCCGTCCGGCGGCAACCGCCTGCGCCTGATGTTCCACGCGCCGACCCGCGGCCTCATCGGCTACCAGGGCGAGCTGCTGACGGACACCAAGGGCACGGCGATCATGAACCGCCTATTCCACTCCTACGGCCCGTTCAAGGGCGAGATCGCCGGCCGCAACAACGGCGTGCTGATCGCGAACGAGGCCGGCGAGGCGGTGGCCTACGCGCTCTGGAACCTCGAAGACCGCGGCCCGATGATCATCGAGCCGGGCTGGAAGGTCTATCAGGGCATGCTGATCGGCATCCACTCGCGCGACAACGACCTCGAGGTCAACGTCCTCAAGGGCAAGAAGCTCACCAACATCCGCACCCAGTCGAAGGACGAGGCCGTGCGCCTCACGCCTCCGATCCGGATGACGCTAGAGCGCTCGCTCGCCTGGATCCAGGACGACGAGCTGGTCGAGGTGACCCCGAAGTCGATCCGGCTGCGCAAGCGCCTGCTCGATCCGAACGCCCGCAAGCGCGACAGCCGCAAGGGCGAAGCCGAAGTCGCGTAAGGCTTGACGAAAGGCGGCGTCGTCCGGGCTCCATGAGCCGGGCGAGCCGCCCTTTTTTCATCGTGCCGCCTGCACCAGGCGCATCCTGTCTCCGAGGATCACGAGCCCCGACAGCAGGCCCGAGCGGTAGGCGCCGGTGTCCAGGTTGATCCGGTGCGGATGGTCGAGATCCACGCCGCGCTGGGGCGTGTGGCCGTGGATCACGGCGACGTTCTCGGCGTAGGGGCCCGCGCTCTCCAGCCAGGGCCGGCGGATCCACATCAGGGTCCGGTCGGTCTGCGCCGCGAGCGACGTCTGCGGGTCCAGCCCGGCGTGAACGAAGACCAGATCGCCGATCCGCCACAGCGTCGGCCGCGCGTCGAGCCATTCCAGCAGGTCCGGGCCGATCGCCTCCTTCAGGGCGTCCGTCCAGCCGCTCTCGCCGACGCGCACGCCCGCCTCGTCCGCCACCTCCCCGCCTCCGAACTCCAGCCAGTGCGCGACGACCTCGGGTCGAGGCTCGGCCAGCACGTCAAGCAGGACGTCCTCGTGATTGCCCCTCAAGGTGATCGCGGTCGCGCCTTGCGGCGCGGCGCGCGCGAGCCGTAGCGCGGCGAGGCTTCCCGGCCCGCGGTCCACCAGGTCGCCGACGCTGACGAAGATCCGCTCCGGCGCCGACGCGATCTCTTCCTCCAGCACGTCGCGCAGGGCCGCGAACAGGTCGATCTGGCCATGGACGTCGCCGACGGCCGCGATCGCGACCCCCGGCGGCGCGGGACGGATGGCGGGACGCCACTCATGGCGCAGGACGGTGACGGCGACCATGGCGGGCTCTACGAAAGACGAACGGACACGATCGAAGACATAACGCGCCGTGCGCGGTTCGCGATGCGGAAACGCGAACGGCCCGCGAGGGGTCTCCCCGCGGGCCGTCGAAGCGTCAAGGACAGGCCGGCGCATGCGGCCCGTCGATCCTTCGGATCAGTGCGCGATCATCGCGACGAACAGCTGGCCGCGCTTGGAGTCGAGCTCGGCGGCGGTGAGCTTTCCGTCCTTGTCGGCGTCGGCGCCCTTAAAGCGCTTGCGCGCGATGCTGAGCCACTCGTCGAGCTCGAGCGTCTTGTCGCCGTCCTTGTTGGCGCGCTCCCAGTCCTTCGCCGTCAGGCGGCCTTCGGTCTCGTTCGGCTCGAGGGTCTTGTCGCCGTCCGGATTGATCGCCTGATAGGTGTCGGCGGCGAGCATCAGAGCCTCGGGCAGCTCGATGGTCTGATCGCCGTCCTTGTTGTACTTCGCCAGAACTTCCGCGCCGGTCATGGTCGTCGCGGCCTGCGCCACGAGGGGAGCCGCCACGAGGACAAGCGCCGCTGCGGCGGCGCCAAGACGATGAGTGATCACGCTCATGGTGTTTTCCTGATAATAATAAGCTTAAACGGAGCAATCGGCAGCGGTGACTCCGCGCGCAACAACAAACCTTGCGGAACCACGCTGCATGGGCTCCTTATAAGCGTTTTATAAGTGTCGACCAGAGCCGACGCGCAAAAAGCCGCTGAAGTCAGCCCGCCTCGACGAGGCGCGCCGCTTGCTCCACCCATTTGTCGCGCGCGATACGGCCGGGCGGCGTCATCTTGGCGTCCAGCGACACGCGCTCGTCCTCGGTCATCCGCGCGATCTGCCAGTAATGGAAGATCCCGGCCTCGTTGAGCACGGCCTGCAGCTTCGGCCCGACACCGGTGATCCGGGTGAGGTCGTCGGCCGGGCCCTGCGGCTCGGCGAGCCGGGTCGCGCCGTTCGACCTCGCGCGCTTGGCCGTGGCGCGAACCTTGACGGCGGCGTCCGCGCCCGTCGAGGCCTTCGCCTCGGCGCCGACGTCGGCGGGCTCCGCCTTCTGAGGTGCCTCGGCGGGCGCAGCGGGCTTCGACGGCGACGCGGCGCGCGGCTGGTTCGACAGGATGAAGTCATGGATGCGCGGGGCGATCTGCGACCGGAATCGCGAACCGTTGAACACGCCGTAGTGGCCGACCTTGTCCTGCAGATAGTGGACGCGCTTGTCGTCGGAGAGGCTGGAGCAGAGCGTATGCGCCGCCTTGGTCTGGCCGACGCCCGAGATGTCGTCGCGCTCGCCCTCCACCGTCATCAGAGCGCAGCGGGTGATCTTCGAGCAGTCCACCGGCTTGCCGCGGTGGGTCATCTCGCCCTTCGGCAGCGACTGCCGCACGAACACGGTGTCGACCGTCTGGAGGTAGAACTCCGCGGTGAGGTCCATCACCGCAAGGTACTCGTCGTAGAACTCGCGGTGTTTCTCGGCGCTGTCGCCGTCGCCGTCCACGAGGTGGTTGAAGAACTCCTTGTGGGCCTCGACGTGCCGGTCGAGGTTCATCGACACGAAGCCCGTCAGCTGCAGGAAGCCGGGGTAGACCTGACGCATGGCGCCGGGGTGCGGCCACGGCACCATGGTCACCACGTTGCGCTGGAACCACTCGGTGCCGCGGTCGATCGCGACCTGGTTGACGGCGGTCGGGTTCTCGCGTGTGTCGATCGGGCCGCCCATCAAGGTCATGGAATGCGGCACGAAGGGGTCGTTGTCGGCTTCCATGCGCGCGACAGCGGCGAGCACCGGCACGGCGGGCTGACACACCGCCATCACGTGCACGTCGCCCTTCATGAAGCGGAACATCGAGATGAGGTAGTCGATGTAGTCGTCGAGGTCGAAGGACCCGTCGGTGACCGGGACAAGGCGGGCGTCGGTCCAGTCGGTGATGAAGAGGTCGTGGTCCGGCAGCATGGCCTCGACGGTGCCGCGCAGCAGCGTGGCGTAGTGACCGGACATCGGCGCGACGATCAGCAGCTTCGGCTGCTTGCGGGCGCCCGGCCGCATCGCGCGCTCGAAATGGACGAGGTTGCAGAACGGTCGGCTCCAGACCGCCTTCTCGGTCACCGCCAGCCGTTCGCCGTTGACGAGCGTCGTGGCGAGGCCGAACTCGGGCTTGCCGTAGCGGCGCGTCGCGCGCTCGAACACCTCGCACATCGCCCCCATCTTCCGACCCCAGTCGGTGTGGGAGGCCGGGTTCGCGGGGTTCTTGAAGTAGAGCCGACCGGCGTCCGCCAGCGCTCGGGCCGGCCCCAGCGAGGATTGCGCCGCCTCGTACATCCAGTACAACGGCATGGTCGTCAGCGAGCCGCCCCAGTCGGCGGTGGCGGGCGCCCCGCCAAACTCGCCGATACCCGCGCTCTTGATGTCTCTCGGCATCGCTCATCCTTCCGGATATGTTGCGTCGCACAACCTGCCAGACGATTCCGCGCTTCGGCCGCGCCGTCAATCCATCCGATGGCGCCGGCTCTCCGCCGGGGGCGAAGCGCGTGTAAGGTGGTCGCCGTGACCCTCGACATCTCCCACGCCCGCGAGCGCCTGTTCTTCGTCCAGCACCGCCTTCGGCTCGACACGCTCGTGCGCTTGCGCTGGCTCGCTGTCGCGGGTCAGAGCGCGGCGGTGGTGCTGGTCCACGCGGCGCTCGGCTTTCCGCTGCCGCTCGCCGCGTGCTTCCTCGTCATCGCGCTTTCCGCCGGGTTGAACGTTCTGCTGCGCCTGCGGTTTCCGGTGACGCACCGGCTCGCGCCGCAGGCGGCGGCGGCGCTGCTCGGCTACGACGTGCTGCAGCTTGCGGCCCTGCTCTACCTCACGGGCGGGCTGGAGAACCCCTTCTCCGTCCTGTTCCTCGCGCCGGTCATGATCTCGGCGACGGCGCTGCCGCCGAAGGCCACGTTGTCGCTCGCGGCGCTCGTGGTCGCCTGCGCGACCCTGCTCGGCCTGGTCCATCGCCCGCTGCCCTGGTCGGGCGCCGAGCCCGTCGACATGCCGTTCCTTTATGTGGCGGGCATCTGGTGCGCTCTGCTGCTGGCGCTTTGCTTCATCGGCGTCTACGCGTGGCGCGTCGCGGCCGAGAGTCGGGAGCTCGGACAGGCGCTGGCGGCGACCGAACTGGTGCTCGCACGCGAGCAGCACCTGTCCGCGCTCGACGGCCTCGCCGCAGCGGCCGCCCACGAACTTGGAACGCCGCTCGCCACCATCGCGCTCGTCGCCAAGGAGCTCGAGCGGGGGATGGAGGCCGGCCCCCAGCGCGACGACATCGTGCTGCTGCGCGAGCAGGTCGACCGCTGCCGCGACATCCTCAAGAAGCTGACGTCGCTCGACGAGCACGGCGCGCCTTTCGACATCATGGCCATGGGCCACCTGATCGAAGACGTCGTCGAGCCGCACCGCAATTTCGGCGTGGCGCTGCGGGTCGCGCTGATCGGCGACCGGGCGACCGAGCCGCACTGGCGCCGCAACCCGAGCGTTTTGTATGGCCTCGGCAACATCGTGGAGAATGCGGTCGACTTCGCCCGGTCGAGCGTGCGCGTGACCGCCGGCTGGGATGCGGCGCGGGTCACGTTGGAGATCGCGGACGACGGCCCGGGCTTCGCGCCCGAGATCCTCGCCAAGGTGGGCGAACCCTATGTCTCCACCCGCTCGGACGACCGCGGCCACGACCAGGAGGCCGGCGGCCTCGGGCTCGGCGTCTTCATCGCCAAGACCCTGCTGGAGCGGTCGGGTGCGACGATCGAGATCGGCAACGCCGCGGCGCCGGAGGAGGGGGCGGTGGTGCGCGTCGCCTGGCCGCGCGGGCGTTTCGAAGCTCAGGAGCGCGGCCTGTTCGGCTGATCCGCGCCGTGGACATGAGCTCCGGCGTTGACGCGCGGGCGCTTCGTTGCTAGGAGACCGCCACTCGCGGCGGGCCTGAGCTCGCCGCTCGTCATTTTATCGCCGCCCCTGCGCTCGACGCTCGCGGCGCATCGGATCAAGGAACGAGACGCCCATGGCCAACACGCCGTCGGCCAAAAAGGCCGCCCGTAAGATCGCTCGCCGCACGCTCGTGAACGGCGCCCGTCGCAGCCGCGTGCGCACCTTCCTCCGCAAGGTCGAAGAGGCGCTGGCCTCCGGCCAGGCGGACGACGCCCGCAACGCTCTCCGCGCCGCCGAGCCGGAGATCATGCGCGCCGCCCAGAAGGGGGTGCTGCACAAGAACACCGCCTCGCGGAAGGTCTCGCGCCTCGCCGCTCGCGTGCGCGCCCTCAGCGCCTGAACGACGGTTTCAGGACGCGTCGAAACCCGGCCTCGCGGCCGGGTTTTTTCGTTTGTGGCGCCTGCGCGACGGGCTCCATGAACGCGCCGCTGCCCGGATTCCGCGCTTGACTCCGATTTGTGAAGGATTCGCAACAGATCGAGTCCATCCGGCCTAGGCGAGCAGGAAAAATCGATGTATCTCAATGCCTTAGGGGCAAGACCTCGAAAGGGACCCGGAATCCGCCCCGTCACGGGGTAGTCGCATGGGTCCGGAGGACAAGATTCGACACCTTGGAGTCGCTTTTGGAGGACCTTCCGGGACGCTGTGATTTTGCTGGCTACCCAAGGTTTTGCGGAGGTCTGGGCGCTTCGGTCGGCTGACGCTGCGGCGATATGAATCGATTCGTTTGGGAGTCGGCATTGCGCCGTTTTAGACCGCTGTGTATCGTCTGAACCCATGGAGACGCCGCAAATATCTTTCTTCCACAGAAACATAAAAGCGGATCATCCGGAGATAACCTCCAGTCGTTCAAAGTATTTTTTGTGTGCGCTGGCTGCTTATCACCTGAGTTAGTGTTCCAGGATATTTAAAGCCGTGGCCCGGCGAGACGTTCCCAACCAGGGAGCCTCGCCGCACGGCCAGTCGTGACAACGTGAAATGGGAGCGTCGGGCGAGTCCGGCGAAGGCTAGTCTATGTCTCAGACGAAAGGGCATCCCTACGCTGGCGACGTGACGCCCACCGAGGCTTGGGCGGCGCTCGGGAGCGACGGCGCGGCGGCGATGGTCGACGTGCGGACCAGCGTCGAGTGGACCTTCGTCGGCGTTCCCGATCTCTCGCCGCTGTCGAAGCGCGCGGTGCTGCAGGAATGGCAGACCTTTCCGACCATGCAGGTCGATCCCGAGTTCCCCGCGAAGGTGGAGGGCGCGCTCGCCGCCGCCGGAGCGAGCAAGGACGTTCCCGTGTTCTTTCTCTGCCGCAGCGGCGCGCGGAGCCAGGCTGCGGCGGCCGCGATGGCCGCGGCGGGCTGGACCCGCTGCTACAATGTCGCCGGCGGCTTCGAAGGCCCTCTCGATCAGGACCGCCACCGCGGCGCCGCCGCCGGCTGGAAGGCCGACGGCCTTCCCTGGATCCAGAGCTGATCCGTCTCCGCCAATCTTTTCGACCGCCGCATCAGCTTCCCCCGGAGTGGTCCCTATGCCTTCAGCGCAACCCGAACGACGTTTCCCTGCGACTCCGGCGGTCGGCGAGATGACCGAGGGGGAGGCCGCGTGGCGGAAGGCCAGCGAAAGGCTGCGCGCCGAGTTCGGGGACGACGTCTACGCGAGCTGGTTCGCCCGCCTGGTGCTCGACCGGATCGAGGACGGCGTGGCCCATCTGACGGTGCCGACGCGCTTCCTGAAGAGCTGGATTCAGTCGCACTACGCCGACCGCATCGCGGCGGTGTTCGGCGAGGAGCGGTCGGACGTCACCCGCATCGCCCTTGGCCTCCGTGTCGCGGCGCCGAAGCTTGCGACCAACGGCGGCGACGTGGTGACGTCGCCCGCCCCGCGCGAGCCCTTCTTCGACCGCGCCGCCCAGGCCGGCGCGGCTCCCGCGTCGCAGTCCGGCTCCAGCCGCCCATCGGAGCACCAGCGCCTTCCCGGCTCGCCGCTCGACCGGCGGCTGACCTTCGACACCTTCCTCGTCGGCCGCGCCAACCAGCTCGCCTACGCGGCTGCGCTGCAGGTTGCGAACGCCAAGGCCGGCGACCCCGTGACCTTCAACCCGCTGGTGATCCACGCGGCCGTCGGACTCGGCAAGACCCACCTGCTGCAGGCGACGGCGCACGCCGTCGAGGCCTCCGGCCGGCGCGTCATGTACCTCACCGCCGAGAAGTTCATGTTCGACTTCGTCGCGTCGCTGAAGGGGCAGACCGCGCTCGCCTTCAAGGAGAAGCTGCGCGCGATCGACCTGCTGGTGATCGACGACCTGCAGTTCCTGCAGGGCAAGGTGGTGCAGCAGGAGTTCGGCCACACGCTGAACGCCCTGCTCGACGGCCGCCAGCAGGTGATCGTCGCCGCCGACCGCGCGCCGTCCGAGCTCGAGGGCGTCGACGAGCGGCTGCGCTCGCGTCTCGCCGGCGGCCTGACGCTGGAGATAGGCTCGCTCGACGAAGAGCTGCGCGCCAAGATCTTGGTGGAGCGGATCGCCGCCGCCCGCGCCGTGCATGTGAAGTTCGACGTGCCGTCCGAGGTGATCGCCTATGTGGCGAAGATCATCACGGCGAACGGCCGCGATCTCGACGGCGCGGTGAACCGCCTGCTGGCGCACAACACGCTGACGGGCGCGCCGATCACGGTCGAGATGGCGGAGACGGCGCTGCGCGACCTCGTGCGCCAGGTCGAGCCGAAGCGCGTCAAGATCGAGGACATCCAGCGCATCGTCGCGAAGCACTACAACGTCAGCCGCGCCGACGTGCTGTCGTCCCGCCGGACTCAGACGGTGGTTCGGCCGCGCCAGGTGGCGATGTATCTGTCGAAGCAGATGACCCTGCGGTCGCTGCCTGAAATCGGCCGCCGTTTCGGCGGGCGCGACCACACCACGGTGCTCCACGCGGTGCGCAAGATCGACGACCTGGCGAAGCGCGACCAGACCCTCTCCGACGAGATCGAACTGATCCGGCGCATGCTCCTGGAGTGATCCGGCGTGGGCGCAAACCCCTGCGGCGCAGGGCCCCGACCCTAGACTTTTGACGGGCGCGAGCGGCCCCTGCGAGCGTTGACTTCGCGCCTGCGGCAACCCTACTGTCCGCCCCGCTCGCGACCGGATCTGCCTGCCGGCGCGCCAAGTCTTGCCGCGCCGCTCGGCCCGAGGCGATCGCCCGGGGCCCGCCGCGAACCCTTGAGGTGACCGCCGCGATGAAGGTTCTCGTTCCCGTCAAGAGAGTGGTCGACTACAACGTGAAGATCCGGGTGAAGCCGGATGGGTCGGGCGTCGAGCTCGCCAACGTCAAGATGTCGATGAACCCCTTCGACGAGATCGCGGTCGAGGAAGCGCTTCGCCTCAAGGAAGCCGGGACCGCGACCGAGGTCGTGGTGGTCTCGATCGGACCCGCCCAGGCCGCCGAGACGATCCGTACCGGTCTCGCCATGGGCGGCGACCGCGGCGTCCTCGTGAAGGTCGATGGCCCGGTGGAGCCGCTCGCCGTCGCGAAGATCCTGGTCAAGCTCGTCGAGCAGGAGCAGCCGGGCCTTGTGATCATGGGCAAGCAGGCGATCGACGACGACTGCAACCAGACCGGCCAGATGCTGGCCGCGCTGCTCGGCTGGCCCCAGGGCACCTTCGCCTCCAAAGTCGCGCCCGACGCCGACGGCGTGTCGGTCACCCGCGAGGTCGACGGCGGCCTCCAGACGGTGCGGCTGAAGCTCCCCGCCATCGTGACGACCGACCTGCGCCTCAACGAGCCGCGCTACGCCTCGCTGCCGAACATCATGAAGGCGAAGAAGAAGCCGATCGACGAAAAGTCGGCGGCCGATCTCGGCGTCGACGTCACGCCGCGCCTCCAGGTGGTGAAGACCTCCGAGCCGCCGAAGCGCCAGGCCGGCGTGAAGGTCGGCTCCGTCGCGGAGCTCGTCCAGAAGCTCAAGACCGAAGCGGGAGTGATCTGATCATGGCGACCCTGCTTCTCGCCGACCATCACGAAGACAGCCTCGGCGACGCCACCGCCAAGGCGCTCACCGCCGCCAAGGCGCTCGGCGCCCCAGTGCACGTGCTGGTCGCCGGCCAGTCGCCAAAGGGCGCGGCCGAAGCCGCTGCGAAGCTCGACGGCGTCGAGAAGGTGCTGGTCGTAAGCGCCGAGATCTACGCTCATGGCCTGGCCGAGCCCTTCGCGGAGCTCATCGTCGGCCTGATGGCGAACTACGACGCGCTGGTCGCCTCGTCCTCGACGACGGGCAAGAACGTGCTCCCGCGCGTCGCCGCCAAGCTCGACGTCATGCAGATCTCCGACATCGTGAAGGTCGAGAGCCCGGACACCTTCGAGCGGCCGATCTACGCCGGCAACGCGCTGCAGACGGTCACGAGCTCGGATCCGAAGAAGATCATCACGGTGCGCACCGCGGCCTTCGCCGCGACCGGCGAGGGCGGCTCCGCCGCGATCGAGGACGTCGCCGCGGCCGCCGACCCCGCGCTGTCGAGCTTCGTCGGCGAGGACCTCACCCAGTCCGACCGGCCGGAGCTCGGCTCCGCCAAGGTCATCGTCTCCGGCGGGCGCGCGCTGGGCTCCCGCGAGAAGTTCGAGCAGGTGATCGAGCCGCTCGCCGACGCCTTCGGGGCCGCGATCGGCGCGAGCCGGGCCGCGGTCGACGCCGGCTACGCCCCGAACGACCAGCAGGTCGGCCAGACCGGCAAGATCGTGGCGCCGGACCTTTACGTCGCCCTCGGCATCTCCGGCGCGATCCAGCATCTCGCCGGCATGAAGGACTCGAAGGTCATCGTCGCGATCAACAAGGACGACGAGGCGCCGATCTTCCAGGTCGCGGACTACGGCTTGGTGGCGGACCTGTTCGTCGCGGCGCCGGAGCTTCAGGCGGAGCTCGCCAAGTCGAAATGACGCTTCGGCGCGCAGGCGATGGTCGCCGGCGCGCCGTTCTGCTTAAAATGAGCATGCGCGCTGGCATTGTGCGGCGCACCAATTATAGTCCGCCGCGACAGTGTCCCTTCCCGGGACGGCGGCGCAGCAGACTGGCCAGGCAGGTTCGATGGCGGTGGACATTCGCAAGATCGGCGTGATCGGCGCAGGCCAGATGGGCAGCGGCATCGCTCACGTCTGCGCGCTCGCCGGACTGGACGTCGCCTTCAACGACATCTCGTCCGACCGGCTCACGGCCGCGATCGGCCGCATCGACGGCAATATGCAGCGCCAGGTGGTCAAGGGGGCCATCGCGGAGACCGATCGGGTCGAGGGCCTGTCGCGCATTCGGCCCGTCGACAGCTACGCCGGCCTCGCCGACTGCGATCTCGTGATCGAGGCCGCGACCGAGGACGAACAGGTCAAGCGCAAGATCTTCTCGGAACTCTGCCCGCAGCTGCAGCCGGGCACGATGGTGGCGAGCAACACCTCGTCGATCTCGATCACGCGGCTCGCCGCCTCCACCGATCGGCCGGAGCGGTTCATCGGCATCCACTTCATGAACCCGGTCCCGCTGATGCAGCTCGTGGAGCTGATCCGCGGCATCGCCACCGAAGACGAGACCTTCGAGAGCTCCAAGGCGCTGATCGACCGGCTCGGCAAGACCGTCGCGGTCTCCGAGGACTTCCCGGCCTTCATGGTCAACCGCATCCTGCTGCCGATGATCAACGAGGCGATCTACACGCTCTACGAGGGCGTGGGCTCGGTCGACGCCATCGACACCGCCATGAAGCTCGGCGCCAACCACCCGATGGGGCCGCTGCAGCTCGCGGACTTCATCGGCCTCGACACCTGCCTGTCCATCATGCAGGTGCTCTACGAGGGGCTGGCGGACTCGAAGTACCGCCCCTGCCCGCTGCTGGTGAAGTACGTCGAGGCGGGCTGGCTCGGCCGCAAGACCCAGCGCGGCTTCTACGACTACCGCGGCGAACACCCGGTCCCCACGCGTTGACCGCCTGCGGCCGGCCGGTTTAATCGTCCGTTAAAGTCGCTCCGCCATGGTGGTCTTTTGCACCATGCGGGGAGATCGCCCATGGACATCGGTTCGCTGGCGGCGGGCGCCGTGGCCACCCAGGCGCAGCAGACCCGCGACGGCTTCACCATAGCCGCGCTCAAGATCGCGAACGAGCAGCAGCAGGCGATGGCGGACCTCGTCGCCCAGACCGCCGCGGACAGCAAGGCGCTGACCGAAGCCGGCGTCGGAACGGTGCTCGACGTTTCCGCCTGACGGTCGCTCCATATCTCGACACCTCTTCGGCGTTCGCCGTCGCACGCCGGCTTGACTCGGGGCCCGCCGTCGCGACTTCGTGCTCGCAGGACCCATGTTCGAAGGAGCCCGCGATGGCCCGCACGCTCGTCGCCGCCATCGGCCGCGCCGCCGCCGTTCTCGCGCTCGCCGTCACCCTTGTCGGCTGCGGCGTCAACAATGTGCCGACGCTCGAGGAGAAGGCCAAGGCCAGCTGGAGCGAGGTGCAGAACCAGTACCAGCGCCGCGCCGATCTGATCCCCAACCTCGTAGAGACCGTGAAGGGCTTCGCGCGGCAGGAGCAGGAGGTGCTGACCGCCGTCGTCGAGGCGCGCGCCAAGGCGACGCAGGTCATGATCGACGCCAGCAAGCTCACCGACCCCGCGGCCGTGAAGGCCTTCCAGGATGCGCAGGCCCAACTCTCGGGAGCGCTCGGCCGGCTGCTCGCGGTGTCCGAGCGCTACCCCGACCTCAAGTCGAACCAGAACTTCCTGGCGCTCCAGTCCCAGCTCGAAGGCACCGAGAACCGGATCGCGGTCGCGCGGCGCGACTACATCGAGTCCGTCCAGGCCTACAACACCGAGCTGCGCACCGTGCCCGGCCGCTGGATCGCCGGCTGGCTCTATCCCGACGCCAAACCCATGGCGACCTTCACCGCGACGCCGGAAAACCAGGCGCCCCCGAAGGTCTCGTTCTGAGAGGCTGATCGTTTCAAACAGACGCGCCCGCTTTTGTCCCCCTCCCCCTTGCGGGGAGGGGAGAGAGCGCGGCTCGGCGACGGTGAGCTTTCGGGACTGTAGGCGCTCCAACTCAACGATCAGGCTTTTGTCCGAGCGCCTCACACGGCCGCCCGGCGACTTCGCCGATCGCCCTCACCGAGGCGGCCGGGCGTAGAGATCGAGATGTCCGACCTCGGCGCGCACGCCCGCGAACTCGGTCCGAAAGGCGAGCCATCCGTCGAGGCCGGCGGGCGCGTCGGGGAGTTCCGCGACCGCGCGGGCCATGCCCGCCACGAGCTCGCTCGTGAGCTCGGTCTCGCCCCAGCCGAGCCGCCACGGGCTCGCCTCAACCACGGTTTCGCGCCCCCGCGCCTGCAGAAGCCGCGTCAGCGTCTCGGCGGCCGCGGGCCCGAGCGCAGGCCCGAAGCCCTTGTCGGTCTGCTGGTGGCGATTGAAGGCCGCCACGACGGCGAGGTCGCTCGGATGCGCCGGGGTGAACCGAGTCGCGCCGTCGTAGCTCAGCGCGGCGTAGAGCGGCCGGCGCGTCGCAGCCAGCGCGCCGACGAACTCGCGAAGCCAGCCGTCGCCGACCAGATCGAACAGGGCGGACGCCGTGACGAGGTCGGCGGCGCGCGCGGCCTCCGGCAGCGGGTCGGCGGAGAGATCGAGAGCGAAGGTCTCGATCGCGATCTCCTGTCCCCCACGGGCCAAACGCAGCAGGCCGCCGTCGTCCGTCGCCATGTCCGCCCAGGCGGACAGCCGGGCGCGGGCGTGCGCCAGCAGGGCGGGGTCGTGATCGATCAGCCGCCAGCGCTGCCGCGGCCCCAGATGCGGCGCGAGCGCGCGCAGCGTCGAGCCGGACCCGCAGCCGAGATCGGCGATGACGACCTCTTCCGGGCCGGCGAAATCCAAGGCGACGGCCGCCAGAACCTCGGCCGAGCGGGCGGCGTGATCGGCGGGCTCGCGCAGGTCGAGCCAGACGGGATCGAAGCCGCTCACCGCACAAGCGCCGCGACGCGCTCGAACACGTCCGCCGTATCCGACCAGCGCGGCAAGCGCTCGGCATGGGCCCAGGTCGCGTCGGCGGCGGTCCGTCGAGCGTCGGCGTCGCCGACGAGGCGGCGGAGCGCGGCCTCGAGGCCCGCCACGTCCTCCGGATCGACGATCGCGCCGGCGTCCGCCGGCACGGTCGTCTCCGAGGCCCCGCCGCGGCCGGCGATCACCGGCAGGCCGCGCGCGAGCGCCTCGGTGTAGGCCATGCCATAGCCCTCGTAGCGCGAGGCCAGCACGAAGACGTCCGCGCCGGCGTACTCTCGATCGATCGCCTCATGCGACAGCTCGCCCAGCAGCTCGACGCGGTCGCCGATCCCGGACGCCGCGATCTCGGCCGTCAGCGCCTCCACCGTCGCGACGTCCCGCGCGACGCTTCCGGCGATCCGCCAACGCCAGTCGAGATCGGTCATGCGCGCGAGCGCGCGGGCGACGGCGATGTGGTTCTTGCGGGGGGTGACGGTCGCGACGGTGAGCAGGGTCGGCGGGCTGTTCTCCGCTCCGCGCGCGCGCTCCGCGGGGGCGACGCCGGGCTCGGCGACCGAGAGCCGTTCGGCCGAGACGCCGAAGCGGTCGCGCAGGGTGGCGGCGGTGGTCTCGCTGGTCGCCACGACGTGGGCCACGGCGGTCAGCGCGGCGCGCTCGGAGGCTTCAAGCCGGGCCGCGACGTCGTCCGCCAGATTGCCCTCGAGCGCCAGCGGGTGGTGACAGAGCGCGATCACCGGCCGCTCAAGCGAACGGATGCGCTCCGGCGGCAGCACGGCGTAGGCGAGCCCGTCCACGAACAGCGCCGAGTCCTTCGGCACGGCCGCCAGGCGCCGCAGGGCCTCCGTGAGGTCGGCGTCGGAGCCGAAGGGCAGCGCCGCCGGAAGACCGAGCGCGACGGCGCCCCGGCGGCGGCCGGCGAGCTCCGCGAGCACGTGTGAGTCGTAGACGTAGCCGCCGGTGCGGATCTGCAGGTCGCCCGGAACCGCGAGGACGATGTCAGCCATGGCCGAGCGCGCCTTCGTACCAGGCACGGGCCACATGGCTCTCGTTCAGTGTGACGCGGATCTTCGTGAGGCCGGCGGCGTTCGGTCCGAGCGCGCCGGTGCGCGCGGCCTCCGCCATGGCGTCGAAGATGTGCTTCGCGAGAAATTCGGTGGTGGTGCGCTTGCCCGGAAGCGCCTCGTCGAGGTTGGCGTAGTTGATCGGCGCGAGTGCGGCCTTCAGCGTCTCCGTCGCCCGGCCGATGTCGACCACGATGTCGTCGGCGTCCAATTCCTCGCGGAAGAAGGCGACGTCGACCACGAAGGTCGCCCCGTGCAGCGCCTGGGCCGGCCCGAAGGTCTCGCCCTTCAGGCTGTGGGCGATCATGATGTGGTCGCGGACTTCGACGGCGTACATGCGGGGCGCTCCAGAAGCGGGGTCAGGCGTAAGCCAGCGCGACGCCGAGGGCGTCCGCGCCGGGCGCGAAGATGTACGGCAGCAGCCGGGGCGCGTCCTCGAAGGCGATCTCGCGGTCGATCAGGAGATCGAACCGCTCGTCGTTCGCAAGCAGCTCCAGCGCCGCAGCCAGCCGGCGCGCGTGGCTCCAGCGCGGCCGCCGCTCCGGCGAGACCCGGCCCACCTGCGAGGAGACCAGCTTCAGCCGCCGCGCATGGAATGCGCCGCCGAGCGCGACCGGCGTCTCGCCCGCGCCGTGCCAGCTCATCTCCACCACCGTCGCCTCGTCGCCGGCGAGCGACAGCGCGAGGTTGAGGCCGTCGGCCGTCGCGCTGGCGTGCAGCACCACGTCGGCCTCGCCCGGCGCGTCATTCGGCGTCGCGAATCGGGCTCCGAGCGCTTCCGCGACGAGACGGCGCCTGGGGTCAATGTCCACCGCCGTGACCTCCGCCCCCGGCAGCCGCGCGGCGAGGGCGGCGACCAGCAGGCCGACGACGCCGGCGCCGACAACCACGATCCGGTCGCAGGGGCCCGCGCCGGAATCCCAGATGGCGTTCAGCGCCGTCTCCATGTTGGCCGCCAGGGTCGCACGTTTCGGCGGCAGGGCGGCGGGCAGGAGCGTGAGCATCCCGACCGGCGCAAGGAACAGACTTTCGTGGGGGTTCAGGCAAAACACCGCGCGGCCGATCAGGTCCTCGGGGCCGTCCGCCACCATTCCGACCGCGCAGTAGCCGTACTTCACCGGACCGGGAAAGGCGCCCTCCTGCCGCGGCGCGCGCATCCTCTCCCATTCGCTTTCGGGCACGCGGCCTTGGAAAACCAGTCGCTCCGTGCCGCGGCTGACGCCGGAGAAGCTTGCGCGCACCAGCGCCTCTCCGCTAGGCGGGGGAGGCGGCGCCGCGGCCTCGCGAATCTCGATCCGGCCGTCGCCGAGATACCACAGCGCTCTCGGCCGGTCCGCGGCGGGGGAGTTGTCGGCTCGCCGCATCGACCCTAATTGCCCGCCAGTTCGTTCCAGAGGATGCGGACGTTCGCCCGCGACGGAAGTTATATCCGGCTGCGCGCGGACGACCAGCCCGCCGCCGCGTCCCCGTCATCGAAAGCGTCACATGAGTTCCACGATCGACAGCTCCCCGGTCGCCGCCTCCCGTCCCTCCTGGCTGCGGGGCCTGTTCCGGGGGACCACGCCGACCGGCGCACAGTCGACCGCGGCGCTCGCCGCCCGAAGGATGACGATGGCGGGTCTCGTGCTGGGCACGATGGTGGGCCTGAGCTGGGCTTTCTGGACGGTGATGGCGGTCGACGGGTGGTCGATCCCCGAGATGGTCATGTACCTCTGCTTCGTCGTCTCGCTGCCCTGGATCGTGATCGGTTTCTGGAACGGGGTGATCGGCCTGCTGCTGCTGCGGGTCGCGCGCGATCCGCTCGACATTGTGGTTCCCTGCGCGGCCTACGCCGGCGCCGCCGACCCGATCGTCGTCCGGACCGCGATCGTCATGTGCATCCGCCATGAAAACCCCGAGCGCGTCGTGCGCCGCCTCGACGCCGTCCTGCGCAGCGTCGACGCAACCCGCGAGGGCCGGGCGTTCGACCTCTTCATCCTGAGCGACTCGACGCAGGACGACCTGGCGGCCGAGGAGCGCGCGACGATCGAGACCTGGCGCGCGCGCCTCGCGGACCCGGACCGCGTCGTCTACCGCCGCCGCGCCGTCAACGCCGGCTTCAAGGCGGGAAACATCCGCGAGTTCCTGATGGAGCGCGGCGACGACTACGAGCTGATGATTACGCTCGACGCCGACAGCGTGATGTCCGGCGAGACCATCCTGCGCCTCGTCCGCATCATGCAGGCGAACCCGAAGCTGGGCATCCTGCAGAGCCTCGTGGTCGGGCTTCCCGCCCGCACCGCCTTCGCGCGCATCTTCCAGTTCGGCATGCGCGCCGGCATGCGCAGCTACACCATGGGCGCAGCCTGGTGGAGCGGCGACTGCGGGCCCTACTGGGGCCACAACGCCGCGATCCGCGTGGCGCCCTTCCGCGACCACGCCGAACTGCCGACGCTGTCTGGCAAGCCCCCGCTCGGCGGGGTCATCCTCAGCCACGACCAAGTCGAGGCCGTGCTCGTGCGCCGCGCCGGTTACGAAGTCTGCGTGCTGCCGGAAGAAGGCGGCTCGTGGGAGGACAACCCGCCGTCGCTGCCGGAGTTCATGCGGCGTAACCTGCGCTGGTGCCAGGGCAACATGCAGTACGTGAAGCTGCTTGGCATGCCCGGCGTCAAGCTCATCAGCCGGGTGCAACTGCTGCTTGCGATCCTGATGTACGTCGGCGCTCCCGCCTGGATCGGCTTCATGATCGCGGGCGCGGCGCAGGCCTTCATGCCGCCGTCCGTCATCGGCGAGCTCGACCCGCCCGGCTCCTTTCCCGTCGGGCTCTCCATCGGCCTGCTCATGACGATGCTGACCATCACCTTCACGCCAAAGCTGATGGGCTACCTCGACGTCGCTCTGCAGCGGAACGAGATGGACCGCTACGGCGGGCCGCAACTGTTCACCCTCGGCGCGCTGGCCGAAGTGCTGTTCGGCTTCCTGCTGGCGCCGCTCATCAGCTTCTCGGTGACGACCTTCCTGTTCGTGCTGTTCGTCTTCGGCAAGTCGGTCGGCTGGGAGGCGCAGGACCGCGACGCCCACCGCATCGGCTGGGGCGAGGCGACGCGCAAGCTGTGGCCGGCCACCCTGTTCGGCGCGGGGCTCACCGTCGCCTTCGCCGTCTCCGCCCCTTACGTGCTGTTCTGGGCGGCGCCGGTTCTCGCGAGCTTCCTGCTGGCCATTCCCTTCACGGTGCTGACCTCGACGGAGACGCTCGGCGCGCTCACCGCCCGCGCGGGCCTCGGCGCGACGCCGGAGGAGGTGCGCCCGCCGCTGGAGGTGCGCGCCGTCAGCGACGACCTCGTCGCCGCGCGCTACGCTCCCCCGATGTCGCCCTTCCGCCTGGACGGCGGCGAGGCGGCCGCGCTCAGGGCTGCGGAGAAGGCGGCGGGCTGACGGCTGTCGCAGCAGACGAAAGAGGGCGCCGTTTGTGGCGCCCTTTTTTATTCCGCTGGCGCGTCGGTCGTGGCGTAGCGCTGTAGCAGCGGCGTCTGGGCGACCGCGAAGACCATGGTCAGCGGCATGACGCCCCAGACCTTGAAGGCGACCCAGAAATCCGTCGTCTGGGTCCGCCACACCACCTCGTTGATCACCGCGAGGACCACGAAGAAGAACGCCCAGCGCCAGGTCAGCTTGGTCCAGCCCTCGTGCGTCAGGCGGAAGGCCTGATCGAACACGATGGCGAGCAGCGGCTTGCCCATGGCGAGACCTGCGAACAGCGCGCCCGCGAACAGCAGGTTCACGATCGTCGGCTTCAGCTTGATGAACAGCTCGTCCTGGAGGAACAGCGTGAGGCCGCCGAAGATCAGCACCACGGCGCCCGACACCAGCGGCATGATCGGCAGCCGGCGCATCAGCGTCCAGGACAGGACCAGCGATACGACCGTCGCGACCATGAAGGCGGCGGTGGCGGTGAACAGGTCGGTCCGGTTGTTCGCGATGAAGAACACCACGAGCGGCCCGAGCTCGAGCCCGAGCTTGAGGAAGGGATTGACGGCCTTGGGGGCCGATTTCGGCGGTTGCGACGTCATGGCTTAAGCTCTGCCTCCGCCCCGCGGCGGGATCAAGGCGGAAGAAACGCCTTCCGGTTGCATTTTAAGGAGACGGCAGCCCACGCACCTTCGCGGCGGCGTCGATGAAGCCCCGCGTGGTGGCGAACAATTCCGGCACGTCGAGCAGGAAGGCGTCGTGGCCCTTGTCGGTCGCGATCTCGACGAAGCTGACGTTCGCCGCCGCGGCGTTCAGCGCATGCACGATCTGGCGCGCCCCCTCGGTCGGGAACAGCCAGTCCGACGTGAAGGACGCCACGCAGAACCGGGTCCTGGTGCCCTGGAACGCCTTCGCCAGCACGCCGCCGTGGTCCGCCGCCAGGTCGAAATAGTCCATCGCGCGCGTTACATAGAGGTAGCTGTTGGCGTCGAAGCGCTCGACGAAGCTCGCGCCCTGGTGGCGGAGGTAGCTCTCGATCTGGAAGTCGGCGTCGAAGCCGAAGGTCCGCGCGTCGCGGTCCTGCAGGTTGCGGCCGAACTTGGTCTGGAGCGCCGGCTCCGACAGATAGGTGATGTGCGCGGCCATGCGCGCCACCGCCAATCCCTTGCGAGGCACCGCGCCCTCCATCAGGTAGCGCCCGTTCCGCCAGTCGGGGTCGGCGGTGATGGCCTGCCGGCCGACCTCGTGGAAGGCGATGTTCTGGGCCGAATGCTTGGCCGCGGTCGCGATCGGCAGCGCGGCGAACACCCGGTCGGGATAGCTCGCGGCCCATTCCAGCACCTGCATGCCCCCCATGGAGCCGCCGACCACCGCGAACAGGTCAGGGATCCCGAGGTGGTCGATCAGCATGGCCTGGGCGGCCACCATGTCGCGGATGGTGACGAGCGGAAGGTCGAGGCCGTAGGGCTCGCCGGTCGCCGGATTGGTGGACGCGGGGCCGGTGGTGCCGAGGCAACCGCCCACGACGTTCGAGCAGATGACGAAGAAGCGGTCAGTGTCGACCGGCCGCCCGGGACCGACCATGGTCGACCACCAGCCGGGCTTGCCTGTCACGGGATGGACGTTGGCGACGTGCTGGTCGCCTGTCAGCGCGTGGCAGACGAGCACGGCGTTGGACCGGTCGGCGTTCAGTTCGCCGTAGGTCTGGTAGGCGATGTTGAGCGGCGCCAGCGCCTTGCCGGACTCGAGCGTCAGCGGCGGCGCGATGCGCGCGACGAGGCTGTGGGGCGCGTCGGCTTCCGACCGCGCCGCCTCGTTCGTCGTCCGCTCCATGGTTCCGCCCAAGCAATCCTCTCGAGGCGTAGGCTTTTTGTCCGGCGGCGAGGTGAAGCGCCGACGCCGCCTCATGTCAATGGGCGCGTCGCCGAACGCTATTTGACGGCCATCACCTGGATGATGGCCGGGCCGAGGATCACGATGAAGATCACCGGCAGGAAGAACACGATCATCGGCACCGTCAGCTTCGGGGGCAGGGCCGCGGCCTTCTTCTCCGCGTCCGCCATCCGCATGTCGCGGCTTTCTTGCCCGAGCACCCGCAGCGCCTGGCTTACGGGCGTGCCGTACTTGTCCGCCTGAATCAGCGCGGTCGCCACCGACCTCACCGATTCCAGCCCGGTGCGCATGCCGAAGTTCTCGTAGGCCAGGCGGCGATCCTGCAGGTAGGACATCTCCGCCATCGTGAGCGTCAGCTCCTCGGCGAGCGGGATGGACTGGGCGCCGATCTCGTCCGCCACCTTGCGGAAGGCGGCCTCGACCGACATGCCGGCCTCGACGCAGATCAGCATCAGATCGAGCGCGTCGGGAAACGCGCGCTTCATCGAGAGCTGGCGCTTCTGCGTCTGGTTTCGGAGGAACAGCTCCGGCGCCTTGATGCCGAGGTAGGTGGCGAACACCACGGCGGCGAGCCGCATCAGCGGCGGCTTGCCGAGATCGTTGATCAGAAAGAGATAGCCGAGCGACACCGCCATGAAGGCGAGCGGCGCGACGAGTCGAAAGAACAGAAACGCCGTCATGGCGCCCGGGCCGCGGTAGCCCGCCTGCAGCAGGCGCTCCTTGGCGTCGGCGGTGCCGAAATGCTTGGCCAGATTGAACTGGCTGACGATGTTCTGCATGTAGGCCCTGGGCTCGCGCTTCAGGCCTCTTCGATCGCTGCGCGCGAGCCGCTCGCGCTCTCGGGCGCGGATCCGCGACCGCTCGATCGCGACCGACTTCATGCGTTTCTCGAGCTGATCGCCCGCCAGCAGCGGCATGGCGAAGGTCACGACGGTCGCGACGGCCGCGATCGCGGCGAGCAGCATCGCCATGGCGTGCGGATCGTTGATGGTCCGAAAGATCTGGTCGATCACGCGACGTTCCCGTCTTTAGAAGTCGAAGCTGATCATCTTCTTCATGACCAGCACGCCCGTCAGCATCAGGCACCCGCCGCCGAAGAGGAGGACGCGGCCTAAGTCCGTGGTCCACATCAGCGACATGTAATCGGGGCTCGTCACCGAGATGATCCCGATCGTGATGATCGGAAGGGAGCCGATGATGGCGGCCGACGCCTTGGCCTCCATGCTCATCGCCTGGATCTTCGCCTTCATTTTCTTGCGGTCGCGCAGCACCCGGGCGAGGTTGCCGAGGGCGTCGGACAGGCTGCCGCCGGCCTTGGACTGGATGGCGATGACGATGCCGAGGAAGTTCGCTTCCGTCACCGGCATCCGCTCGTAGAGCTTGGCGACGGCTTCGGAGAGCGGAATGCCGACGGTCTGCTCCTCGACGATCGTGCGGAACTCCGACTTCACCGGCTCCTGGGTCTCGTTGGCGACGATGCGGATGCAATCGCCGAGCGGAAGACCGGCCTTGAGGCCGCGCAGGATGACCTCCACCGCGTTCGGAAGCTCGTTGAGGAACCGGGCGATGCGGCGCTTCCGCAGGAAGGCGAGCGCCCAGCGCGGCAGGCCGAGCCCGCCGACGAACGCGGCGAGCAGGCCGATCCGCATGTCGCCGCTCAGGACGAGCGCGGCGAAGCCGAGGGCGGCCGCGACGGCGGCGCTGATGGCGTAGAAGCGCTCCTTTGACCAGCTCAGCCCGGCCTGCTCGATCCGCATGCTGAGCGACGGGCGATTGATGCGCTTCTGCCGCTCGTCGAGCGCCTTCAGGCTGTCGGCGACATGCCCGCGCCTCAGGGTCTCCTGCGCCGCCTGGGCGACCACGCGCCGGCGATCGAGGCCGACGCCGGCGAGCTTCTTCCGCTCCTCCGCGCGCATTTCGCCCGAGAGCAGCGGGTAAAGCAGCGCGTAGGCCGCGCCGCCGGCCGCGACGGTCGCGAGCAGGATGACGGGGAGCCGGTCCATGTCGATCATGCGCGGTCTCCGCTCGCCGGGGTCACGCGACGCGGCTTTCGTTGTTGCTCTCCGCGGCGTCGAGCGCGGCCGCGAGCCGGTTCTCCTCGCCGAAGTAGCGGGCCCGCTCCCAGAAGCGGGGGCGGCCGATGCCCGTCGAGCGGTGGCGTCCGATCAGGCGCTTGTTCGCGTCCTCCCCGAGGATGTCGTAGAGGAAGATGTCCTGCGTGATGACGACGTCGCCCTCCATCCCCATCACCTCGGTGATGTGCGTGATGCGGCGGGAGCCGTCGCGCAGGCGCGACGCCTGCACGATGACGTCGACCGAGGTGCAGACCATCTCCTTGATGGTCTTCGACGGCAGGGTGAAGCCGCCCATCGTGATCATCGACTCCAGACGGGACAGGGCCTCGCGCGGCGAGTTCGCGTGCAGCGTGCCCATCGAGCCGTCGTGGCCGGTGTTCATCGCCTGGAGCAGGTCGAAGGCCTCTGGTCCGCGGACCTCGCCGACGATGATCCGCTCGGGGCGCATGCGCAGGCAGTTCTTGACCAGGTCGCGCATGGTCACCGTGCCCTCGCCTTCGAGGTTCGGCGGACGCGTCTCGAGGCGCACGACGTGCGGCTGCTGCAGCTGCAGTTCGGCCGCGTCCTCGCAGGTGATGATGCGCTCGTCCTCGTCGATGTAGCGCGTGAGGCAGTTGAGCAGCGTCGTCTTGCCGGAGCCCGTGCCGCCGGAGATCAGCACGTTGCAGCGGACGCGGCCGATGATCTTGAGGATCTCGGCGCCCTCGGGGCTGATCGAACCGAATTTGACCAGCTGGTCGAGAGTCAGCTTGTCCTTCTTGAACTTGCGGATGGTCAGCGTCGGGCCGTCGAGCGCCAGCGGCGCGACGATGACGTTGACGCGCGAGCCGTCGGGAAGGCGCGCGTCGCAGATCGGCGAGCTCTCGTCGACGCGGCGGCCGACCTGGCTGACGATGCGCTGGCAGATGTTGAGAAGCTGTGCGTTGTCCCGGAAGCGGATCGGGGTCTGCTGCACCTTGCCGGCGACCTCGATGTAGGTCCGCTCGGCGCCGTTGACCATGATGTCGGCGATGTCGTCCCGCGCCAGCAGCGGTTCGAGCGGACCGTAGCCGAGGACGTCGTTGCAGATGTCGTCGAGCAGCTCCTCCTGCTCGGCGATCGACATCACGACGTTCCGGATCGCGATGATCTCGTTGACGATGTCGCGGATTTCCTCGCGCGCGCTCTCGGTGTCGAGGCGGGCGAGCTGCGCGAGGTCGATCGCCTCGATCAGGGCGCCGAAGATCCGGCTCTTGGTCTGGAAGTACTCGTCGTTGCGGCGGGTGTCGATCGGGGGCGGCGCGACCGGACGAGGGTCGGACTGCGGCGCCGAGGCCGGAGCGCCGATCGGCGCCACGGCGATCAGCGGCGCGCCGAACTCGCTCGCGGCGGAGGACTGGCGCGTGAAGCCGGCCGTCGTGGCCGGCGTGGCCGGCGTTCCGCGTTTTCCGAACATCGTGGCGCTTCTCCTCGTCCGATCCCCCGGCTCAGCCGGCTTTCTTCCGATTGATCCGGGCCATCAACGGCTCCAGCAGCGACCGGTTGGCCTTTCGGGCCTCCGTCCGGCCCGTCAGGCGCTTCGCGAGCTCGACGAACATCTCGTTGGTCTTGTGGCCCGCCGCGGTCTCGGCGAGCATCTGGCCGTTGTTCGCGGCCGTGCCGAACAGCTGCGGATCGAAGGGCACGATCGCCGCCGGCTCGAGGTCGAGCGCCTTCGCGAAGTCCTGCGGCTTGATCTCCGCGCGCTTCGGAACCCCCACTTGGTTGAGGATCAGCCGCGGCGGACCGTCGTTCGGCCTCGCGGCCTTCAGCAGATCGATCAGGTTCTTCGCGTTGCGCAGGTTCGCGAGGTCCGGCGTCGCCACGATCGCCACTTCGTCGGCCGCGATCAGGGCGCGCTTCGACCAGGCGGTCCAGACATGCGGCACGTCGAGCACGGCGCAGGGCACGTTGGCCCTGAGAATGTCGAGCAGCGGGTCGAACACGTCCTCGTGGAAGTCATAGACCCGGTCGAGCGTCGCCGGCGCCGCGAGCAGCGACAGCTGCTCGGTGCATTTCGACAGCAGGCGGTCGACCAGCGCCGCGTCGAGCCGGTCCGGGGCGAACACCACCTCGGCGACGCCCTGGGGCGGGTCCTGATTGAAGTTCAGTCCCGCGGTGCCGAAGGCCAGGTCGAGATCGACCACGACGCTGTCGAGCTTGATCTGGCGCGCGATCGCCCAGGACACGTTGTGCGCGATGGTCGAGGAGCCGACGCCGCCCTTCGCCCCCACGAAGGCCACGGTGCGGCCGACCGGGTCGGCGCCCGGCGCGCGGAAGATTTCCGACAGCGAGCGCACGAGGTCGACCACGTCGAACGGCGGCACGAGATAGTCGCTGACGCCCTGCCGCATGAGCTCGCGGTAGAGCAGCACGTCGTTGACCTGCCCGATCACGACCACCTTGGTGCCGGGGTCGCACACGTCGGACAGGCGGTGGAGGATGTCGAGCAGGCGTTCGCGGTGGGCGTCGCCCTCGATGACGATGACGTTGGGCGTGGGCGCGTTCTTGTAGGCTTCGGCCGCGGCGAGGCCGCCGCCCATCTGCACCTTGACGTGCGCCTTCTCCATCCGCCGGTCGGTCGCGGCGTGCTCGACGAGGCGCGCGATCTCGGGCGTTTCGCAGAACGCCTGGATCGAGACGCGCGGAAGCGGCGCGATGATGTCGACGGTCGCCGCTGAGGGTTCGTCGACCAGGGAACCAGGATGCGAGGCGAACTTGGTCATCATTTCGAGCCTCCAACGTCGCTGATGTCCGCCTCTTCCTGCTTGTAGGTCGTCGTTGTGTCCTCGCCGGCGCGATGCTTCTGGATCACGGTCTGGCGACGCGCCGCATAGACGGGAGTCTCGGCGCGCGGACGCGCCAGATCTTCAGGATCGGCGACCTGCGCGGCGAGGTTCTGCTGCGTGGCGCAGCCGAAGTTCCAATAGTCGCGGTTTTGGGTCGCGCCGTAGACGTCGCCGCCGCCATGTCCAAGATCTTCAGGCCACAAGCCGCAGGGGTGCGGCACCTCCGCCTTCAGCTTCACGTAGCCCAGCCTGAGCGGCGCGAAGTGATCCGGCGCCTCGGCGGTGTAGCGCTGGCTGAGCACGGCCGTCGCCGGCACGCCGGCCGACGCCAGGGTGGTGCGCACGGCGGGAAGAGCATAGGCCGCGGCCGCGTCGCTCGCTCCGCCGCGCGGCGAAAGGATCGCGATCGGGCCGCGTCCGTTCCTGCGCCAGTCCGCGGCGAAGGCGCGAATGTCCTCCTTCTGGCGCTGGGTCAGGCCCTCCCGCGTGGCGCCGACCGGCAGGTCGAGCTTGGCCTCGCCCTCCGCGAGCACGATGGGATGCCGCTGCTGGTAGCTCTGAGGGTAGTCGTCGCCGACGATCCGGTCGGCATGGCAGCCGGCGAGCGCCGCGGCCGCGGCGCCGAGGCAGGCGAGCCTCGCGGCGCGGAACAGGAAAGCGTGGGAAAAGGTCATCTGCTGCGCTCCGTTGCGCGACTCACGCTCAATCGATGATGAAGCCGCTGCGGCGGTGGCCCACAGTGGAGGGGTCGATCCTGCCGGGAATCCCGTAAAGGCGGTTCAGCCGGCCGAGGAGGAGGTTGGACTGGTCGGTCGGTTCGGCGAACCCGTCGTCGGGCGCGGCGAGCTTCGCCGCCGAAGTGGGTTTGGCGATGTAGGGCGTCACGAAGATCGCCAGCTCCGTCTCGTTCTTCTGGAAGTCGTTGGACCGGAACAGCTGGCCGAGCACGGGCAGTTTCATGAGGCCCGGAAGGCCGTTCACGGCGCGCTTGGTCTGCTGCTGGATGAGGCCCGCCATGACCAGCGACCCGCCGGAAGGGATCTCGACCGTGGAGTCCGCGCGCCGGGTTTTCAGGCCAGGGATGGTCGTCCCGCTGAGGATGACCGCGTTGCTGTTGTCGATCTCGCTGACCTCGGTGCTGATCTTGAGGCTGATGCGGCCAGCGGACAGCACCACCGGCGTGAAGTTCAGTCCGACGCCGAACTCCTTGAAGGCGACGGTCGCGGTGCGCGTATCTGCGTCGACGCCCGTGATGATCGGGAACTCGCCGCCCACGAGGAACTTGGCGCTTTCGCCCGAGATCGCGGTCAGGTTCGGTTCGGCCAGCGTGCGGGAGACGCCGTTGCGCTCCAGCGCCTGCAACTGTGCGGTCGCCGACCCTGACCCTTTAGTGACGGTGCCGGCGATGGCCGCAGACGACGCCGGCGAGGTGCTGCTTGCGGAGAACGGAAAGCTCGTCGCGGCGTCCAGGACGACGCCTCCGACCGAAAAATTATTCAAAGAGTAGTCCACGCCGAGCTGCTTCAGCACCTCGCGTTGCATCTCGACGATCTTGACCTTGAGCAGGACCTGGTCCTGTCCCTCGATCTTGAGCGCGTTCACGACCTTCTTCGGATCCGCCATGTAGCCGGCGGCGATGTCGACGGCGGTCTGCGCCTCCTGCGCGGACTTCACCGAACCCGTCACCACGACGCCGTCGCCGACGCCTTCGACCCGGATGTTCCCCGCGCCGCCGAGCGAGCGGCCGATCGAGGAGCGGATGGACCCGACGTCGCGCGACACCGAGACCTCGTACGCCGCGATCTCGCGGCCTTCGGCGTCGAGGAACATCACGTCGGTCTGCCCGGGGCCGGCCCCGATCAGGTAGGCCTTGCGGGCCGAACGGACGACGGCGTTCGCGACCGAGGGGTCGGCCACGAACACCTCCTTGGCGTCGCGCGGCAGGGTGACGACGTAGGACTTGCCGATGCCGAGATCGACGCGGTCGCCCTGACCGCCCGGCTGGGCCTCGGCGTAGTAGCCGGGATCGGCGGCGAGGGCTGCCGGACCCGTGGCGAGGGAGAGGGCCGCGGTCGCGACGAGCGTAGCGCGAAGACCCCGGCGAAGCCGAACCGTGGTCGAGAGAAGGACGCTCAGCACGCTGGCGGTCATGGCGCGTCGAATCCTGGCGCTGGGAGGGGTGGCGTCGCCTACGCGCGACGGAAGGCTCAAGAGCAGCGGACGCTGCGGCGGGCGACGGTCGATCACCGGGCGCCGCCTTGGCTCGCGACGCCGAAGCGGACAATCGTCAGGCCGCCGCCGCGCTTGTTGAGCTCGGAGGCGGCGCCGTCGCTGGGGCTCGGGCCGGAGTCGGCGAGCGAGCGCAGGGCGAGCGAGAGCGTGCCGAGCTGGCGGCTGAGCGCGAGCTGTTCGGTCTGGACAGGGCTGAGCTCGAGCGTCGCGGTCTTGCCGACCACCACGCGCTGGCCGTCCTTGTCCTCCACGGCCTGGTCGATCGCCAGGACGCGGACGTTGGCGCCGATCGTCTCGGAATAGGTCTCGTCCCGGCCGTTCGCGCCCTGCTGGCGGCGGGTGAGGATCACGTCGACTCGGTCGTTCGGGAGGATGAAGCCGCCGGCGCCGGTCTCGGGCGAAATCTCGATGGAGATCGCGCGCATGCCGGCCGGCAGGATCGCGGCCATGTAGCCGGAGCCGTTGCCCTTGATCAGCTTGTCGGCGCGGATCGGCTCGCCGGCGACGAAGGGCGAGCGCGCGATCGAGCCCGCCGTGGTCTCGATCGCCTGCGGCGTCGCCGGCTTCTGCAGGAACTGCGCGTTGGCCGCGTCCTGGGGCCAGGCCTGCCAGCGCACGTCTTCCGCCTTCACGACGGACCCGAGCGGGATGTCGGCCGCCGCGACCAGGACGTCCACGGTGTTCATCGGCGGGGTGTCTGCGACCGGCGCCTGAGGCGCGTCCCCGCCGCCGCCGGCGAGCATCGCGGCTCCGAGCCCGGCGACGAGCGCGATGCCAAGCACCACAAGGCGAGCGGCTTTCATCAGGCGATCCCCATGAGCGGCCCGATGCCGCTGATCGCGGGGCGAGCGTCGTTCTCGGGGATTCAACCAGCCATTCGTCAATTCGTGGTTAACGAAGGGTCTCCAGCCTGCTGAGCCAGGTTAATATCGCCGCATTTGACGCTCAGCCGAGGGCGGCGAACCACGCCGTGCTCGGAAGCAGGGTGAGCGCGCCCGCCGCCAGCGCGATCCCGTAGGGCGCGCCTTCGAGGGGCGAGTGCAGGCGGTTGAGAAAGCCGACCCGTTCGAACGCGAGAGGCATCGGCGCGCGGCGGTAGGCCAGCAGGGCCATGGTCAGCGCCCCGCCGAACAGCGCGAACGAGACGAACCACGACAGCAGCGGATCGAAGCCGAGCCAGAGCGCGACCGCCGCCGCGAGCTTGGCGTCGCCGCCGCCGATCCAGCCGGGAATGAACAGCGCCATCCCGATCGCGAGCGTCAGCGCGCCCGCGGCGAGATGCAGACCGACGTCCTGCAGGCCGAGGTGGCCGAGCGGCGCCGCCACGGCGAAGGCCGCGACCAGCGCCATCACGAGCCGGTTCGGGATGGTCAGCGTCATGAGGTCGGACACCGCCGCGACGGCGATTAGCGCCGGCAGGACCACGATCACCATCGTCTCGAGCATCGGGGGGAGGTCCCTTAGGGAAGCGGTGGCTGGAGGCCGATGGCGAAATCCGCATGGCTTCGGAAGAGCCCGTCTGGAGTTCCGACCCGGTAAAAAAAGCGCGCCTGGATTCCCCGGTTCGTCCGGGGGAATCCAGGCATTTCACGGCTCGCGCTCGACGACCCGGCCTGGATTCCCCGGACGAACCGGGGAATGACGAGGGCTGAGGACCGCCCCCGGTTTTGCGAACGATCCAGCGACGCCTGGTATGACGCGTGATCCACTAGAGCCGATCCCGGTCTCCCAAACGACGAACCCGCCACCCGGCTTAATGCGGGCGGCGGTTTCTACGATGGCCGAGACGGCCACTTAGCCAATCTTAGTTGGTCACCAACTTGCCAGCAATATTGCTAAACGTGTTAGAAAGATTGGTGCCAACCAAGTTTGCCATCGTGATGATCGCTACCGCGATCCCCACCGCGATCAGACCGTACTCAATGGCGGTGGCGCCGGACTCGTCCTTGGCGAAACGCTTGAAGATGTTCATGGCGAAGACTCCTGGTCTACGGAGGTTGCGACTGTTCCTGTCCCGCGTCCTCGTGTCGTCGCCGGCCCGCTGGAACATCCTCATAAAACCACCCGTGAGTTGCGATTGAGTTAATCGCGAAAGCAACTTCGAGGTGAATCAAATTGAACTCACTCACGGTTAAAGCATCGTTGCATGAAAGATCGTAATTAACGCCAGATGAAAATCAAAAGATAACCTTGCCGCCGACGGTTGGGCGGGCCTTCCCGCGCGGCGGGAGGACAGCAGCGCCGTGCGAAACGGATAAGATTAGATATTGAGGCGGCTGACATGCGGCGGCAAACGGCGTCGCCTGGGAGCAGGTTAGGACTTCGTTCACCCAATTCCGCTTTCCTGACGCCACCAAAGGTTGGGGAAACGACGTCATGAGCGCCCGGATGGCCGCCCGCCGCATCGCCGCTGTCTGCGGTCTTATGCTCGTCGCCGCGCCGGCGGGCGCCGCGACCGACTCGATAAACGTCACCGTTGACCGCGCCAGCGTGATCCGGTCGCCGGAAGGCACCGCCACCGTGATCGTCGGCAACCCGCTGATCGCCGACGCCACCAGCCAGCGGAACGGTGTGCTGGTCATCACCGGCAAGAGCTTCGGGACGACCAACATCATGCTTCTTGATGGCGCGGGAACGTTGCTGAGCGAGACGCTGGTGCACGTCGGGCGCGCGTCCGATGGCACGATCGTGGTCCAGCGCGGCGGCAAGCGCGAAAGCCTCGCCTGCACCCCGCGCTGCGAGCCTGTGCTTGCGGTTGGCGATGACCCCGACAACTTTTCTACGACGGCGAAGCAGATCGGTCAGCGCTCCGGTCTGTCGGTCGGCGAAAAGGCGGATTGACCACGTCTTTGGGCGGTCCGGTCAAGCTCTGGCGAAGCTTACCGCGCCTCGATGGACGGCTTGCGGCCGGAACGCGGCGCGATCCTCTCGGGATGACCGCGATCCTGCCCGCGGACGCCGCTAGAACTCACGGCCGTGGTCGCGGGACGGAACGCGCGTTGCGCCATTTCCGGCGCGCAAAGACGCCCGATTTGGCGCTGCCCCTGCTCGCCTTGACGCTCGCAATGCTGGAGAGCGCCTTCGTCGCCGTGGCCGGCGGCTTGGCGCGGCTCGTCGGCGGCGGCTGACCTGTCGTCAAGCCTGCATAAGACCTTCGTCTGCGGTTCTCCGACACGGTTGCGAACCACGCCCCGAAAGGTGACAAAAGCGCCCCATCCTCAAGGGGCTCGGCTTGGCGGCCGGTCTCCTTCCTGCCACGTCAGCCGGAGCCGCTATGCCGACCGACATCGAGATCGCCCGTTCCGTCGAACTCAAGCCGATCGTCGAGATCGCGGCCAAGGTCGGCATTCCGGAAGACGCCCTGCATCTGCACGGCAAGACGATCGCCAAGATCGACGATCGCTTCATCGCGGGCCTGCCGAAGAAGCCCGGCGCCAAGTTGGTGCTGGTCACCGCGATCAACCCGACGCCTGCGGGCGAAGGCAAGACCACGACCACCGTCGGCCTCGGCGACGCGCTGAACCGCATCGGCCAGAAGGCCGTGGTGTGCCTGCGCGAGCCCTCGCTCGGCCCGGTGTTCGGCGTGAAGGGCGGCGCCGCCGGCGGCGGCTGGGCCCAGGTGCTGCCGATGGAGCAGATCAACCTGCACTTCACCGGCGACTTCCACGCCATCACCTCGGCGAACAACCTGCTCGCCGCACTGGTCGACAACTCGCTCTACTGGGGCAACCCGCTCAACATCGACCCGCGCCGCATCGTCTTCCGCCGCGTGCTCGACATGAACGACCGCACGCTGCGCAGCATCATCTCCGGCGTCGGGGCGCCGACCAACGGCTACACCCGCGAGGCCGGCTTCGACATCACGGTCGCCTCCGAGATCATGGCGATCTTCTGCCTGGCGAACGACCTGAAGGACCTCGAGGAGCGGATCGGCCGGATCGTCGTGGCCTACACGCCGGACAAGAAGCCGATCACCGCCAAGGACGTCGCCGCCGAAGGCGCGATCTGCGTGCTGCTGCGCGACGCGCTGCGGCCGAATCTGGTGCAGTCGATCGAGGGCACGCCCGCCTTCATCCACGGCGGCCCCTTCGCCAACATCGCCCACGGCTGCAACTCGGTCATCGCCACCACCACGGGCCTTGCGCTCGCCGACTGGACGGTGACGGAGGCCGGCTTCGGCGCGGACCTGGGCGCCGAGAAGTTCCTCGACATCAAATGCCGCAAGTCCGGCGTCTCGCCGGACGCGGTGGTGATCGTCGCCACCATCCGCGCGCTCAAGATGCACGGCGGCGTGGCGAAGGCGGAGCTCACCTCCGAGAACGTCCCGGCGCTCGAGGCCGGCCTCGCCAACCTCGGCCGCCACATCGAGAACATGAAGGGCTTCGGCCTGCCGGTCGTGGTGGCGATCAACCACTTCGTCTCCGACACCGAGGCCGAGGTCGAGACGCTGAAGCGTCGCGTGAAGGCGGACTTCGGCGTCGACGCCGTGCTCTGCAAGCACTGGGCGGAGGGCGGCGCGGGCGCCGAGGAGCTCGCGCGCACGCTGGTTGATCTGGTCGAGCGCGAGAAGGCGAACTTCGAGTTCCTCTACGGCGACGAGCTGCCGCTGCTGGAGAAGGTCGAGACCATCGCCAAGAAGCTCTACCGGGCCGACAAGGTGACCGCGAGCGCGGCCATCAAGAAGCAGCTCAAGGAGTGGGAGACCGCCGGCTACGGCTCCTTCCCGGTCTGCATGGCGAAGACCCAGAGCTCGTTCTCGTCCGATCCGACCGCGATCGGCGCGCCGACCGGCCACACGCTGCCGATCCGCGAGGTGCGGCTGTCCGCAGGCGCCGGCTTCATCGTGGTGATCTGCGGCGAGCTCATGACCATGCCGGGCCTGCCGAAGGTCCCGGCCTCGGTCAACATGCGCCTGCTCGACGACGGCGTGATCGACGGCATCGCCTGACGCTCGGCCGCGGGTCGGGCGCCACCCGGACCAGCAAAAACCCCGGCGATCGAGCGCGATCGCCGGGGTTTTTTCATTTGCGCGGCCGCCCCCTGAAGGGTCTGGCGTCCTCAGCTTGACGGGCGGCGGCCGTGCTCCGCGCCGCCGCCCACACGCCGGCGAGCACCAGCGCGAAGCCGATCGCATGATAGGCCTGCGGGCGTTCGCCCAGCAGCAGGATGGCGAGCGCGGCCCCGAACAGCGGGATGAGGTGGAAGAACGGACCGGCCCGATTCGCGCCGATCAGCTCCACGCCGCGGTTGTAGAAGAGGTAGCCGAGCGTCGAGGGGAAGACGATGACGTAGGCCAGCGAGGCCGCGGAAAGCGCGTCGAACGACATCGTCCGCCCCTGCGCGATCTCCCACAGGAACGCCGGCGTCAGCAGGATGGCGGCGAGACCCATCAGGGCGGTGAGGAGCGAGGTCTGGGCGACCTTGGGCTTGTCGCGCAGAAGCGTCGAATAGAGAGCGTAGAGCGCGATCGCGACCATGAAGATCAGGTCGCCGAGGTTGACGTCGATCCGCGCCAGCGCCCCAAGGTCGCCGCGCGTCACGATCGTCGCGACGCCCGCGAGCGAGACGACGACGCCGACGGCTTGCCGCGGCGTCAGCGCGTCGCGGTACAGCGCGAAGCTCCAGACCGCGATCACCAGCGGCGTGACGGACTGGGCCAGAAGCGCGTTCAGCGCCTGGGTGTAATGCAGCGCCCAGTACGCGAGCACGGTGTAGCCGGCGACGCCGAGCGCCGACAGCCCGACCAGCTGGCGCCAACGGCTGCGCAGCGCCGGCAGGTCCCGTGCGAGATCGCGGCGCGCTATCAGCGCGAGCAGGACGAAGGCGCCGACCCACCGCGTCCAGGTCAGCGCCACAGGTGGAATCTGGTCTGCGATGAATCGCCCGAGGACGATGTTCCCGGCCCAGAACAGCGACGCCAGCGACAGCAGCAGATAGGGCCGGTCGAACGGCCGGAGACCCGTCGGTCCGGAAGCGCTCACGTCTCGCGCCTCCGCGCCATTGTTTCTCAGGGGCTTCGCGTATCGCCCGCGCTCGCCGGACGGTCAATGCGCCGCGGCGCGCGCGAGGGTGGAGGCAGACCCCCGCCAAGGCATGGAACCGAAAGACGCATGGACCTGTTCGGAACGCATACTAATGTTCTTACCCTCAGCGACGAGCCGGCCAACCCCTGGCCGCTCCCGGCGCTCGCGTGACCCGGTGCAGTTCATGACCTCCAAGCTTTTCGAGTTGTGGCGCAGGCAGGCGGCGCTCGCTGGCGGCTTCGCCGCCATGGGCCCCTTCGCCGGCGTCGTGATGGCCCACAGGGTAACGCAGATGGTGCAGGAGGCGGGATCGCCTTCCGCGGCCGGTTTGGCCGAGGCGCAGCGCATGGTCGCCGAGAAGCTGTCCGCCGCCTTCGAAGGCGGCCTGGCGGCGACGAAGGTCATGACCGCGATGGCCGGCGCGCAGGATCCGATCGCCGCGGCCGGCCTGATGGTCGCGGCCAGCGAGGCGGCGATGCGGCCGGCGTCACGCATGGTGCGCGCCAACGCCCGGCGGCTTTCGCGCAAGGGCCTCTGACAGCGCCGCACGAGGCCTCGGCGGTCCGTGGCCTCCAGGCCCGCATGGCGGCAAAGGCCACGATACACCAATGGGCATAGACAGGACGCCTGACCGCAATGCCGTCGCGATCCGCGACGAGGCCATAGGCGAACGCGTCGAAAGTCGTGTAGGGTCCGCTTCGGCACGACACCGTGAACGACGGCGCGACACCGCGAGAGGACGCATGGGGCGGGGAACGCCTGCGCAACACGCATTCAGGACCACCGATGCGGCCAAGACGGCCACGCGGCGCTGGAACAAGGGTTGGGCGATCGTCTCGCTAAGGGTTATGTTGCACCGCGTCATGACCCTTGCAGCCACGTTCACCGCTCATATCGGACCTGATTTGCTTCACATCGCCCGCGCCGTTTCCATGCTTCCGCCCCATTCCACGACGCGCCGTCCGCACGGCCCTGTGACGGTTTCGTCACGGCCGAGCGTCCCTCGACGGCGTTTTCGTGACGCTCGCGCGCAGGCCCTGTCATGAAAGCTCCCTTGTCGCTCGCCGTCGTCGGACGGTCGTGTCGTCTTCCGGGCGCCAACGACGTTCCGTCGTTCTGGAATCTTCTGGCCGAAGGTCGTTGCGCCGTCACGGAGATCGGCGAGGATCGCTGGAGCCACGCGCGCTATCTGCATCCCCGCAAGGGCGAGCCGGGCAAGAGCTACACCTTCGCGGCCGGCGTGCTGGACGACGTGTTCGGCTTCGATCCGGCCGCCTTCGGCATCTCGCCACGCGAGGCCGAGCAGATGGACCCGCAGCAGCGCATCGGCCTGCAGCTGGTCTGGGAGGCGCTCGAGGACGCCGGGATTCCGCCCTCGAGCATCGCCGGCAGCGAGACCGGCGTGTTCGTCGGCGCCTCCGCGCTCGACTACGGCAACCGCGTCATTTTCGACACCGCCTCGGCCGACCCCTATTTCGCGACCGGCAACACGCTGTCGATCGTCTCGAACCGCATTTCCTACGTCTATGACCTGCATGGGCCGAGCTTCACCATCGACACGGCCTGCTCGTCGTCGCTGGTCGCGCTGAACGAAGCGATCGTCGCCCTGCGCTCCGGCCGGATCGAGCGGGCGGTGGTGCTCGGCGTCAGCATTCTCGGCAGCCCGTTCCCGTTCATCTCCTTCGCCCAGGCGACCATGCTGTCGCCGCGCGGCCGCTGCCGCGCCTTCGACGCCGGCGCGGACGGCTACGTGCGGGCCGAAGGCGGCGTCGCTCTGGTGATCGAGCGCGCCGACGTCGCCCGCGCCGCTCATCGCCCGATGCGCCTGATGATCGCGGCCTCCGGCGTGAACTCCGACGGCCGCACCGTCGGCATGTCGCTGCCGTCGTCCGACGCCCAGGTGGCGCTGCTCGAGCGGCTGTACTCCGACGCCGGCGTTCACCCCGACCGCCTCGCCTTCATCGAGGCGCACGGCACCGGCACCCGCGTCGGCGACCCGGCCGAGGCGAGCGCCGTCGGCCGCGCCTTCAAGGGCCGCACCGTCGGGCCGTTGCCGATCGGCTCGGTCAAGACCAACGTCGGCCATCTCGAGCCGGCCTCGGGCCTCGTCGGGCTGCTTAAGGTCGATCTCGCGCTCGAGAACGACCTGCTCCCGGCCTCGCTCCACCTCGAGGAGCTGAACCCCGACATCCCGTTCGACGAGCTCAACCTCACGGTCGCGACCGAGCTGACGCCGCTGCCGCGCGGCGCCCTGGCGCGGTACTCCGGCGTGAACTCCTTCGGCTTCGGCGGCACCAACGCGCACGTCGTGGTCTACGACCCGACGCCCGAGGACCGTCTCGGCCACGCCGGGCCGCGGCCCGCGCAGACCTCGGCGACCGCGCCGGTGCTGGCGCTCTCCGCCCGGTCGCGGGAGGCGCTGTCGGCGCTCGCCGGCGCCTACGCCAAGTCGCTCGACGGCGCGGACGCTGCCGAAGCCCGGCGCATCGCCACCAGCGTGGCGGCGACGCGCGATCTTCTGCCCCGCCGCCTCGTGCTCGAAAGCGACGACGCCCAGAGCTGGGCCGCGACGCTCGCCGCCTTCGCCGAGACCGGCGAGGTCGCAGGCGCCGCGGCGGACCAGGCGGTCGGCCGCGAGGCGCCCGTCGCCTTCGCCTTCTCGGGCAACGGCTCGCAATGGGCCGGCATGGGGCGGAAGCTCCACGCCCAGGATCGCGCCTTCCGCACCAGCCTCGCCGAGGTCGACGCGGCGTTCGGCAAGGTCGCCGGCTGGTCGCTGCGCGAGGCGCTGTTCGCCGAGGATCTCGCGGACAAGCTGCGCCGGGCCGAGTTCGCCCAGCCGCTGCTGTTCGCCGTGCAGGTGGCGACCACCGCGGCGCTGGGCGCCGTCGGCGTGACGCCCGACGTGGTGCTCGGTCATTCCGTCGGCGAGGTCGCCGCGGCCTACGCGTCCGGCGCTCTGACGCTGGAGCAGGCGGCGGAGGTCGTGCATTCGCGCAGCCTGCACCAGGAGATCGCCTGGAAGGCCGGCGCCATGGCGGCCGTGCTGTCGCCTGCCGACGAGGTCCAGGCGCTGCTCGACGAGGGCGGCTTCGAGGGCGTCGAGATCGCCGCCGTCAACAGCGCCCGCTCGATCACCGTCTCCGGCCCGGAGGCCGAGATCCGCGAGCTGCAGCGCTTCGCCAAGGGCAAGCGCATCGCGGTGCGCGTGTTGGACATCGACTACCCCTTCCATACCGGCCTGATCGAGGGCGTGCGCGCGCCGCTGCTGGCCGACCTCAAGGGTCTGAAGCCGCGCGCGACGCGGCGCGCCTTCGTGTCGAGCGTGACCGGCGCGGCGGTCGAGGGCTCGGCCCTCGTCGCCGACTATTGGTGGGACAACGTCCGCCAGCCAGTGCTGTTTTCCGACGCCGTCACGGCCGCCGCGGCGCTCGGCGCCCGGATCTTCGTCGAGATCGGCCCCCGGCCGGTGTTGCAGACCTACATCTCCGACGTGCTCGCGGCGGAAGAGGTCCAGGGCGGCGCGCTGTCCTGCGACGACCATGGCCCCGGCGATCACGACCCGGTGCGCCGCACGCTCTCGCGCGTGATCGCCAAGGGCGGCCGCGTCGACCGCGACCTCGCCTTCGGACGGCTCGGCGGCCCCGCCGCGAAGCTGCCGACCTACCCCTGGCAGAACGCGCGCTTCGCGGTCTCCGTCACCGGCGAAGGGCAGGGCATCTACCACGGCTACGACCAGCATCCGCTGATCGGCGCGCGGCTTAAGGTCGACAGCGACCAGTGGACCACCCACCTCGACCCGCTGGTCGCGCCGCTGCTCGCCGACCACAAGGTCGGCGGCCGCGTGGTGGTGCCGGCCGCAGCGCTCGCCGAGATGGCGCTCGCCGCCGGCCGCGCCTGGCTGAAGACGCCGACCGTGGAGCTTTCGGATTTCGAGATTCCGCATGCGCTGACGCTCGATTCCGACTCGTTGACGGAGGTGCGGACCCGCATTTCGCCGGAGAGCCGCACCGTCGAGATCCTCAGCCGTCCGCGCCTGCGCTCCGACGACTGGATCCTGCACGCCAGCGGGCGCGTCGCGCCGACGCCGACCAAGGTGATCCCGACCCCGGAGCCCGTCTCCGGCGACGGTCCGAGCTTCACCTCGGCCGAGATCTACGCCCGCTCCGAGATCCACGGCCTCGGCTTCGGCCCGGCTTTCCGCGCGGTCGAGCGGGTCGACCGGCCCGCGCCGCATGCGATCCGCGTCACGCTGAAGCCGGAGGCCGAGCGGGCCGGCGCGCGGGACGACCGCTACGGCCTGCACCCGGCTGACTTCGACGCCTGCTTCCACGGGCTGCTGACTCTGTTCGGCGAGCACGGCGACCGGCCGGACGTGACCTACCTGCCGATGCGCTTCGGCGCGCTGCGGCTGATGAAGCCGGGCGCCGCGATCGGCGCCGCTGAGATTCGCATCCGCCGCTTCAGCCCGCGTTCGATCGACGCGACTTTCACCGTGTTCGGCGTCGACGGCGAGATCGTCGCGACACTGACCGACGCCCGCTTCCGGGCTGTCACGCTCGCGCGGCGCACGCCTCTCGAGCGGCTGTCGTACCATCCGGCCCCGGCGCTGATCGGCGCGCCGCTCGACGGGGAGACGCCGCCGGCGCCCGAGGCCGCGGCCATCGTCGCCCGCGCCAAGGCGCTCGGCCTCGCCGGCGACGCGGACGACCGGGCGGACGACGACCTGCTGCTGGAAGCCTTCGCCGTGGCGCTCGCCCACGAGGCTCTGGTCACGCTCTTCGGCCGCGCCCGCAGCGGCGCCGTCGCCGCGCTGGTCGCGCGCAAGCGATTGGCCGCGGGGTCGGTCCGCCTCGCCAACCGTCTGCTCGCGATCCTTGAGGAGCGCGGCCACGCCTCGCTCGACGGCGAGACCTGGACGCTCGCCGCCGCCACCGGCCTGCCCTCGGCAGTCGACATCGCCCGCACGGTGCTGGCCGATCATCCCGACCGCAGCGCGGAGGTGACGCTCGCCACCCGCGCGCTCTCCCTGCTGCCGAAGACGCTGAAGCAGGGCCCGGGCGCCGGCGCGCCGTTCGGCGCCTCCACCCTCGCGCATCTCGCCGGCGGCGCGCCGCTCGTCGCGGCGGGCGTCGAGGCTGTCGCGGCGCTTGCAGCCGACACGCTCGCGGGCTGGCCGGCCGACCGGCCGCTCCGCATCCTCGAGCTCGGCGCCGGCGCCGGCGCGCTGACCCGCCGCCTGCTGCCGCTCGGCGGCGACCCGCGCGTGACCCTCGCCGTGACCGATCCCGACGCCACCGCCGCGGAGCGCCTGCGCTTCGCCTTCGCCGGCGCGCCCGGCGTCACCGTCGCCGCCTTCGATCCCGGTTCCGACGCGGAAGCCCCGGGCCGGTTCGACCTCGTCGTCGGCGCTGTCGGCTGGGGAACCGCGCTGCATGACCACGACGCGGTCCGCCGCCTCGCGGCGGCGCTGGCCGACGGCGGACGCCTGCTGCTGGCGGCGGTCGAACCGGCTCCGTTCCTCGACGTCACGCTCGGCCTCGACCCCTCGTGGTTCGACCGGTCGGCCGCCGACGCCTTCCCGGTGGGCGCGGCCCGCGCGCCGGAGGACTGGGCGGCGGACTTCGCGGACGCCCGGCTGACCGACCATGCCTTCGCGCCCGTCGCCGGCGCCCGCGCGCCCACCACGCTCGCCGTCGCCACCCGCGCGCCCCGCGCCGCGGAGGCGGACGAGACCGTCGCCGCCGGCCCGGTCGTCCTGTTCGCCGAGACCGCCGACGGCGCTTTGGCCGCGGGCCTGTCGGAGGCGCTCGCGGGCGCCGGCCGCAAGGTCGCGCGGATCGCGGGCGAGCCTGGCGCCGACTGGGGCGACGCCCTCGACCTCGGCCTCGGCAAGGCGCCCAAGTCAGCGCCGAAGCCCGACCTCGTCGCCGTGTTCGACGCCGCCGGCCCGGACGACTCCGCGACCGCGACGACGCGCTCCGGCCGCCTGCTCGGTCTCGTCCGCGCCGCGGCCGCAGCCGAAGCGCGGCTGTGGATCGTCGCGCCGGGCGCGCTCGGCTGGACGCTGGACAGCGGCGGCCGTACGGATCAGGCGGCGCTCGCCGGCTTCCTGCGCGTCGTGCGCAACGAGTTCCGGGGACAGGACATCCGGCTGATCGACGTCGATCCGGCGCTTGGCGACGAAACCGCGGCGCGCGCCGTCGCCGCCGAGATCGCCGCCCCCCGCGCCGACGTCGAGATCGAGATCTCGGCGGGCGGCGTGCGCGCGCCCCGGCTGCGCCACGGCCTTCCGCCCGCGCCCGTCAGGGCTGCGAGCGCGACGTCCGTCCGCGCGCAGCTCGACACCGGCCGCGAAGGCGGCCTGGACGACGTCGCGTGGCGCCCCGCGCCCGTCATGGCGCCCCAGGCCGGCGAGGTCGCGATCGACGTCGCCGCGGTCGGCCTGAACTTCCGCGACGTGATGTGGGCGCTCGGCCTGCTGCCCGAAGAGGCGCTCGAGGACGGCTTCGCCGGCCCCGGCCTCGGCATCGAGTGCTCGGGCGTCGTCACCTCCGTCGGCGCGGGCGTCACCGCCTTCGCGGCCGGCGACCGCGTGGTCACCTTCGCCTCCGGCGCCTTCGCGAGCCATGTTACCGTGCCCGAGATCGCGGTCGCGCCGCTGCCCGAGGGGCTGGCCTTCGAGGAAGGCGCGACCATCCCGGTCTGCTTCCTCACCGCCTACTACGCACTGGTCGAACTCGCCCGCATCAAGCGCGGCGAGTGGGTGCTGATCCACGGCGGCGCCGGCGGCGTCGGCCTCGCCGCTCTCCAGATCGCGCTCTGGCGCGGGGCCAAGGTCATCGCGACCGCCGGCTCCGACGAGAAGCGCGACCTGCTGCGCGCGCTCGGCGCCCGCCATGTGCTGTCCAGCCGCAACCTCGACTTCGTCGACGAGGCCCGGCGCCTCACCGGCGGCGAGGGCGTCGACGTGGTGCTGAACTCGCTGTTCGGCGAGGCGATGGAGCGCAGCCTCCAGACGCTGAAGCCCTTCGGCCGCTTCCTCGAGCTCGGCAAGCGCGACTACTACGCCAACAGCCGCGTCGGCCTGCGTCCGTTCCGGCGCAACATCGCCTACTTCGGCATCGACGCCGACCAGCTGCTGGTCCACCGCAAGGATCTCGGCCAGAAACTGTTCCGCGACGTGCTGAAGCTGTTCGCGAAGGGCGTGTTCTCGCCGCTGCCCTACCGCGCCTTCGGGGCGACGGAGGTGCGCGACGCGTTCCGGCTGATGCAGCAGTCCGGGCACATCGGGAAGATCGTGGTGCGGCCGCAGGTGCCCGAGGCGCTGAGCGTCCCGGAGACCGCGTCGTTCCAGGCGGCCGAGGGCGCGCATGTGCTGGTGGGCGGCCTCGGCGGCTTCGGTCTCGCCACCGCGGAGTGGCTGGTGGCCAAGGGCGCGACCAAGCTCGCGCTGATCGGCCGGTCCGGCGCTAGGGGTGAGCACGCCAAGGCCGGCGTCGCGCGGCTGAAGGCGGCGGGCGCGGAGGTGAAGGTGTTCGCCTGCGACGCGGCCGACGAGGCGGCCCTCGCGACGGCGCTCGACGAAACCCGCGCGGCGCTCGGGCCCATCGGCGGCGCCTGGCACGTCGCCATGGTGCTGGAGGATTCGCTGCTCGCGAACCTCGACGCCACGCGCTTCGAGGCCGTGCTACGGCCCAAGATCGACGGCGCCGCGGCGCTCGACCGGCTGACGGCGAACGATCCGCTCGGCCAGTTCGTGGTCTACTCCTCCGCCACCACCGTGATCGGCAATCCCGGTCAGGCCAACTACGTCGCGGCCAACGCCTGGCTCGAGGCGCTGGTGCGCCGGCGCCGGGCGGCGGGCAGGCCCGGGCTCGCGATCGCCTGGGGCGCGCTCGGCGACGTCGGCTACCTCGCCCGCACCGGCGAGGTGAAGGAGAAGATCCAGCGGCGGCTCGGCCACGCCACGCTCTCCGGCGCGGAGGCGCTCGAAGGGCTCGGGACCGTGCTGGCGCGCAACGACCCGCGTCCGGAGACGGCGGTCGTCGCCATCGCCCCGATCGACTGGGCGGCGGCGCGGCGCGACCTCGCCTTCCTCGCGGCGCCGACCTTCGCCGAAGTGCTGGCTGGCGCCGAGCTTGGGCCGCAGGACACGGTGGAGCAGATCGATCTTGCGGCGCTCGTGCGCGGCAAGGACGCCCGCGAGGCGCGCGACGTCGTGTCGGAGATCCTCGCCGGCGAGGTGGCCCGCATCCTGAAGCTGCCGGCGAAGGAAATCTCGGCCCAGCGCCCGCTGGCCGAGCTTGGAATGGACTCGCTGATGGGCCTCGAGCTGCGCATGAGCGTCGAGCGACGCTTCGACATCGAACTGCCGCTCGTCGCGATCGGCGACTCGACGACCCTGACGACGATCGCCCAGTCGATCGTCTCGCGCATCCACGAGCCGGACGGCGGCGCCGAAAACGCGGCGGTGAACGCGGACCTCGTCAACCGCCACCTCTCCGACGACGTCGCGGTCGAAGACCTCGCGGCCTTCGGCGCGGCTGTGGAGGAGCGCCGGTCGGCGATCGGCCGGGTGACCGGATGAGCGAGCGGCGTGGCGTGGGCGCGCTGTCGCGCTCGGCGAAGGACGGACTGCTCAGCGCGCTGAGGCAGTCCGCCCCGAAGAAGGACGGCTCCGCGGAGGCTCCGGCGCCGCGGGCGAAACGGGCGCGGAAGGCGCAGCTTCGGTTCCAGGACCTGCCGGAGCTGAAGGACATCCGCACCCAGCAGGCGGTGGCGGAGCTGATCGGCGTCGGCACGCCGTTCTTCCGCGTGCACGACGACCGGGCGGGCGCGACCACCCACATCGACGGCCGCACCATCCTGAACTTCGCCTCCTACAACTACCTCGGCCTGAACGGCCATCCCGAGGTCAGCGCCGCCGCCAAGGCCGCGATCGACCGCTACGGCACGTCGGTCTCCGCGAGCCGGCTCGTCGCCGGCGAACGGCCCATCCACCAGGAGCTCGAAGGCCGCATCGCGCGCTTCATCGGCGTCGAGGCGGCGGTGTGCTTCGTCAGCGGCCACGCCACCAACGTCTCGGCGATCGGTCACCTCATGCGCCAGGGCGACTTGGTGCTCTACGACAGCCTCGCGCACAACTCGATCGTGGTCGGCGCGACGCTCTCGGGCGCGACCCGGCGGCTGTTCCCCCACAACGATCTCGACGCGCTCGAGGAAATGCTGATCGCCCACGCCCATGGCCACGCGCGGGTGCTCGTCGTCGTCGAGGGTCTCTACAGCATGGACGGCGACTTTCCGGACCTGAAGCGCCTCGTCGCCCTGCGCGAACGCTTCGGCTTCTGGCTGATGGTGGACGAGGCCCATTCGCTCGGCGTGCTGGGCAAGACCGGCCGCGGCATCGCGGAAGAGGCCGGCGTCGATCCCAACGAGATCGACATCTGGATGGGCACCCTGTCCAAGACGCTCTCGGGCTGCGGCGGCTACATCGCCGGCTCCGCCGCGCTCTGCGACTATCTCAAGTTCTCCGCGCCCGGCTTCGTCTATTCGGTCGGCATGCCGCCGCCGGTCGCCGGCGCCGCCATCGCGTCGCTCGACGTGCTGGAGCGCGAGCCCGAGCGGGTGGCGAAGCTGCGCGCGATCGGCCAGCGCTTCGTGGAGAAGGCAAAGGCCGCGGGCCTCGACGTCGGCGCCAGCGCCGGCTTCGCGATCTCGCCAGTCATGGTGGGCGACAGCCTGCGCGCGGTGCATCTGGCGAACCGCCTGCTGGAGCGCGGCGTGAACGCGCTGCCGATCATCCATCCCGCCGTGCCCGAGCGTTCCGCCCGGCTTCGCTTCTTCTTCACCAGCGAGCATGAGCCCGCCCACATCGACGAGGCCGTCGCCGTGACCGCCGACGAGCACGCCAAGCTCGCGGAGGCCGGCTTCGGCATCAAGATGGCGGCGGCGCTCGCCAAGGCGACGCGACCGGCCTGATCGTCGTGACCCACGCCCCGGACCATCGCCCCTCGATCGAAATCCGCCCGGTCGAGACGCGCCGCGACGTCCCGCCGTTCTGGCGGGCGGGCCTCGTCGCGCAAGGCCGCGATCCGGCCTTCACGCCGCCGCTGCTGCACGAGCTCAACCTCACCATTACGCCGGGCAACACGCCGTTCGCCCGCGACAACGACGGTCGCGCCTGGACCGCCTTTCGCGACGGGCGACCGGTCGGGCGGATCTACGCGGTCAAGGACCACGCCCATCTGGCGATCCACAAGGACGGCGCAGGGCATTTCGGCTTCCTGGAGGCGATCGACGACGACGCTGTCTGGGACGCGCTGTTCGCGACCGCCGCCGCCTTCCTGCGCGAGCGCGGGCTGACGCGGATGACGGGCCCGTTCAGCGCCTCGATCAACCACGAGTGCGGCTTGCTGGTGGCGGGTCACGACACGCCGTCGTCCACCCACACCAACTACGCGCCGCGCTACTACGCCCGGCAGCTGGAGCGCCTCGGCTTCTCGGGGCTGAAGGACCTTATCGGCTACGAGGGCCCGGTCGCCGGCAGCCCCCTGCCGGGGCGCGTCAAGCGCGCCCGCGCGCGCTGGGCCGGCTCCAAGGACCTCGTCATTCGCAGCGCCATCGGCCGCGAGGCGGTCGCCACCCTAAACGCCATCTACAACGACGGCTGGTCCGGCAACTGGGGCGCCGTGCCGGTCTCCGACGCCGAGGCGAGCTTTCTCGCCGAACTGGCGCAGCCGCTGCTGCCGCGCGACTGGACGACGATCGTGACCTGGAAGGACGAGCCGATCGGCGTGCTCGCCATGGCCCCGGACGTGAACGAGGCGATCCACGGGCTCGGGGGCAAGCTGTTCCCCTTCGGCTGGGCCCGCATGCTGTGGCGGCTGAAGGTGGCCGGCACCAAGCGCGTGCGCGTCCCCGTCATCGGCGTGCGCCGGGCCTGGCGCGGCACCCGCGTCGGCGCGATGGCCGCCGCCTCGCTGCTCGCCGACGCCGTGGAGAAGGCGCAGGCGGCCAAGGTGCAGCGCATGGAGGTGAGCTGGATGCTCGAGGAGAACCGCTCGGTCATAAACCTCGTCGCCAGCCTTCCCGCCAAGCATACCAAGACCTGGCGGCTCTACGGGAAGGACCTGTAGGCCATCGCCGCAATGCGGACCACGGCGCGCCGCGGTTCTCGCGCGGCCTGAAAAGTGCTACCCGCCCGGACGTCCGCACCGTCCAAGGCCAAGATCCCATGTCCGAACGTCCCGTCGCTCGCGCGTTGCTGTCGGTTTCCGACAAGACCGGCCTGCTCGACTTCGCCCGCGCGCTCGTCCAGCAGGGCGTCACGCTGGTCTCCACGGGCGGGACCGCGAAGGCGATCGCGGAGGCGGGGCTCCCCGTGCAGGACGTGTCCGATCTCACCGGCTTTCCGGAGATGATGGACGGCCGGGTGAAGACCTTGCACCCCAAGGTGCACGGCGGCCTGCTCGCCATCCGCGGCGACGCCGGCCACGAGGCCTCGATGGCGGAGCACGCCATTCTCCCGATCGACCTGCTGGTGGTGAACCTGTACCCGTTCGAGGCGGCGCTCGCGCGGCAGGCGGACTACGACGACATGGTCGAGAACATCGACGTCGGCGGGCCGGCGATGATCCGCGGCGCCTCCAAGAACCACGCCCATGTGGCGGTCGTGGTCGACGTCGCGGACTACGGCGCGGTGCTGGACGACATGGCGGCGAACGGCGGCGCGACCTCGCTCGCCCTGCGCAAGCGCCTGGCCGCCAAGGCGTTTTCGCGCACCGCAGCCTATGACGCGGCGATCGGGACCTGGCTTTCCGACCAAGCCGGCGAGACCACGCCGGCCTTCCGGGCGCTCGGCGGCACGCTGGCGCAGGGGTTGCGCTACGGCGAGAACCCGCACCAGCAGGCGGCGTTCTACCGGACGGCCGAGAGCCGTCCCGGCGTCGCGACGGCGGTCCAGCTCCAGGGCAAGGAGCTCAGCTACAACAACCTCAACGACACCGACGCCGCCTATGAGCTCGCGGGCGAGTTCGACCCGGCGCGGACGGCCGCCTGCGTCATCGTCAAGCACGCCAACCCCTGCGGCGTGGCGGAGGGCGCGAGCCTGAAGGACGCCTACCTCGCGGCGCTCGCCTGCGACCCGGTCTCGGCCTTCGGCGGCATCGTGGCGCTGAACCGCACGCTCGACGCCGAAGCCGCTGCCGAGATCGTCAAGATCTTCACCGAAGTCATCATCGCCCCCGACGCCACCGACGAGGCGAAGGCCATCGTCGCGGGCAAGAAGAACCTGCGCCTGCTCGTCGCCGGAACCCTGCCGGACCCGCGGGCGAAGGGCCTCAGCGTGAAGACCATCGCCGGCGGCTTCCTGGCGCAGGACCGCGACAGCGCGGTGGTGGACGATCTCGAACTCAAGGTGGTGACCAAGCGGGCGCCGACCGAGGCCGAGCTCGCCGACCTGCGCTTCGCCTTCCGCGTGGCGAAGCATGTGAAGTCGAACGCCATCGTCTACGCCCGCGGGGGCGCAACGGTCGGCGTCGGGGCCGGCCAGATGAGCCGCGTCGACAGCGCCCGCATCGCCGCCCGCAAGGCCGTGGACGCGGCCGAGGCGGCGGGCGCGAGCGAGCCGCTGACCCGCGGCGCGGTGGTGGCCTCCGACGCCTTCTTCCCCTTCGCGGACGGTCTCGACGCCGCGATCGAGGCGGGCGCGACCGCCGTCATCCAGCCGGGCGGCTCGATGCGCGACGCCGAGGTGATCGCCCGGGCGGACGAGGCCGGACTCGCCATGGTGTTCACCGGCGTGCGACACTTCCGCCACTGACGCCGGACGATGGCGCGGGGTTCACGCCGAGTTCAGCCATCCGTGATTGTCCGGAGCTGACTCGGGCGCGACACGCGTGCTATGGCCGGTTGCAGCAACAGGGTACCCCCTCCGCTTCGTCCGACCGTTTCGTCTCCGCCCCATGAGGCCTGACCGCATGACGTCGTTCCGTCCCGTCGTCCGCTCCGCTGCGCTTGCCGGCGTCCTCGCTCTGGTCTCCGCTTCGGCCCACGCCGAGGCCCTTCGCGGTCCCTGCCGCATCGCCGACGCCTACCTCGGCCTGTCCGGCAAGCTTGACCGCGCCACCGCGAACGTCCGGCAGGACGACGAGCTGAAGGTGCTGGTGGTGGGCTCGTCCTCGACCGCGGGCGTCGGCGCGACGGCGCCGGAGAAGGCCTATACGAAGCGGCTCGAAACCGAGCTGGAGGAGCGGCTGCCCGGGGTCGACGTGGACGTTGTGGCGCGCGGCGTCGGCGGCGAGACGGCGCTGGGCGCCGAGGCGCGGCTCGACAGGGAGATCGCGGCGGCGAAGCCCGACCTCGTCGTCTGGCAGATCGGCACCAACGACGCGGCGCGGCGGATCGATCTCGCGACCTTCCAGCAGGTCACCGAGCGCGGGCTCGCCCGCATCGCCAAGGCCGGCGTGGACGTCGCGCTGCTCGACCCGCAGTACGTGCCCCAGGACGAGGCGGCCTACGCGCCCTATCTCGGCGCGCTCGAGGCGCTGGCCGCCAAGACCGGCGCGCCCGTCGCCCACCGCTACGCCGCGATGCGCGCGCTTGCGAAGTCGGGCGCGGCGGACATGCTCTCGGCCGACCGGCTGCACATGAACGACATCGGCCACGCCTGCGTCGGCGCCTTCCTGGCCGAGACGCTCGGCCGCAAGCTCGCGCCGTCGCCCGCCGTCGCCGACGTCGCCAAGCGGACCTGAAGGCGAAAGCGGACCTGAAGCCGAACGGCCGCGAAGGCGGCCGTCTTCAGCGGCCGGCGTCTTTCCTTGGGGGCCGCCCGCCCCCATGTCTCCCGCGGCGTCCGCCCGAGGAGACCGCGTCCCATGCTCGTCACCACCACCCCGACCGTCGAAGGCCGTCGCATCGTGGCCTATCACGGCCTCGTCACCGGCGAGGCCATCCTCGGCGCGAACATCTTCCGCGACCTGTTCGCGGCGGTGCGCGACATCGTCGGCGGCCGCTCCGGCGCCTATGAGAAGGAGCTCAAGCGCGCCCGCGACATCGCGCTGGAGGAGATGACGGCGGAAGCCCACGCCCGCGGCGGCAACGCCGTGATCGGCGTCGACCTCGACTACGAGACCGTGGGCGACAAGGGCTCGATGCTGATGGTGTCGGCGACCGGCACCGCCGTCACTCTGGCGTAGCGCGCGCGGCCGGCGCCGCAGCCCGGCGTCATCCGCCCCCGAACAGCCGTTTCAGGAAGCCGAGAGGCTCGCGCAGCGGCCCGCCGTCGCCGCCCCCGCGCGGGCGCTGCCGCGGGGTCTCGTCGACCCACTGGCCGTCGGGCATGTCGCCGCCGTCGCCGCCGCCGGGACCGGTCTGGTAGACGTCGCCCGGCTCCTGGTAGCCGGCCACATGAGCGTTCCAGTCGCCCGGCAGCGCCGCGACCGCGACGCCGTCATGGGCGCGCGCCATGAAGCGGCTCCAGATCTCGACCGGCAGTCCGCCGCCCGAGGCCTTCTTGGTGACGGAGTTGTCGTCGTTGCCGAGCCAGACGGCGGTGACGAGGTGGGAGGTGTAGCCCACGAACCAGGCGTCTCGGAAATCCTGGCTGGTGCCGGTCTTGCCCGCCGCCGGCCAGGCGCGGAACGAGGCGCCGCGCGCGGTGCCGGAGCGGATCGTCTCGGTCAGCATGGCGTTCATCATGCCGACGCGATCGATGTCGACGACCTCCTTCGGAGGCTCCGCCCGGCGGTTGTACAGCACCTCGCCCTCGGAGGTGGTGACGCGGGTGACGACATAGGGCCTCGCCAGCATGCCGCCGTTGGCGAAGGGCGCGTAGGCGCCGGCGAGCTCGATCGGCGTGACCTCAGAGGTGCCAAGCGCGACCGAGGGGTTCGCGGCGAGTTCGGAGCTGATGCCGAGCCGCTGGGCGGTGAGCACCACGTTCTCGGGGCCCACCTCGACGCCGAGCCGCACCGCGACGGTGTTGATCGAGTGCGACAGCGCGGTCGTCAGCGTCATCGGTCCGTTGTAGCGCCGCGAGTAGTTCTCCGGGTTCCAGCCTTTCAGCCGGATCGGTTCGTCCACCCGCACGGCGTCCGGGGTCAGGCCGAGCTCCAGGCCGGTGAGATAGACGAAGGGCTTGAACGACGAGCCGGGCTGGCGCTTGGCCGCGACTGCGCGGTTGAACTGGCTGTCGGCGTAGGACTTGCCGCCCACCAGCGCCTTGACCGCGCCGTCGGGCGCGAGCGCGACGAGCGCGCCCTGGCTCACCTTCAGCGCCGGCCCCTTCTTGGCGATCGCCTCCGCGAGGTCCTTCTCCGCCTCGGCTTCGAGCTTGGGGTCGATGGTGGTCTGGACCGTCAGGTCCTCGTCGTAGACGCCGACGAGGCCGTCGAGCTGGTCCATCACCCAGTCCGCGACATAGCCGATCGCGCCTTCGGGCTTGGGCGCGGGGGAGGGCGGGGAGACGCGGAAGGCGCGGTTGGCGAGATCGCGGGAGATGTAGCCCTCGTCCGCCATGGAGGCGAGCACGAGGTCGGCGCGGGCGCGGGCGCCCTCCGGGTCGCGGGTCGGCGCGAGCCGCGACGGCGCCTTGACGAGACCCGCCAGGATCGAGGCCTCGGAGATGTTCACGGCGCGGATCGACTTGCCGAAGTAGCGCTGCGCCGCGGCCTCGACGCCATAGGCGCCGGCGCCGAAGTAGACGCGGTTGAGGTACATCTCGAGGATCTTCTTCTTGCCGAACTTGCGTTCGAGCCAGAAGGCCAGCACCGCCTCCTGCACCTTGCGCTCCAGCGAGCGCTCGGGCGTCAGGAACAGGTTCTTGGCGAGCTGCTGCGTCAGCGTCGAGCCGCCCTGCACCATGGTGCCGTGCTCGAGATTGGTCTTCATGGCGCGCGCCAGGCCGATGAAGTCGACGCCCCAGTGGTCGTAGAACCTCCGGTCCTCGATCGCGATGAAGGCCTGCGGCACGAAGGGCGGAATCTCGGACAGCGGCACCTGCGCGCCGCCGGTCTCGCCCCGGTTCGCGAGCGGCTTGCCGTCGGCGCCGGCGATGACGACGTTCGGCGGGCGCTTCGGGATCTCGAGCTTGTCGATCGAGGGCAGGCCCGAGGCGTAATAGGCGATCACCCCGCCGACGCCGACGGCGCCGAACAGGCCGAGCACCACCACGAGCGAGAGCAGGCGGCCGAGCCAGCTCCGCCGCGGACGCCCGCCGCGACCTCCGCCGCCCTCGCGGCGACGCTTCGGCGCCTTACGCCCCATGACCCAGGCCCAGTAAGACAGTTTTTCCCGCTCCGGGCGTTCCGGCTCCGACGCGCCCGCGTCGAACCGGGGCTCCCGCCGGCCGTCGCCGCGCGGCTCGTCCAGGCGCGGCTCCTTGAACGGGTCGCCCCGCCCGTCGCCGGTCGGCCGGTCGTCGGGCGTCAGCCTGAGGTCGAAGGCTCCGCCGGCGCCGCGCCCGTCGAACCGCGGTTCCCGCCGTTCGTCCTTGTCCGAGCGCCGTCCGAACGCCATGCCTGCCCCACCTCGTCACGAATCCACGCCGCGGCGCCGTCACGCGCCGTCCCATGTCCACCGGGGTGGACTTTGAATGCGGCGGGTTTAGGGACCGTTAGGGCCCCAAACGCGGCCGCGACTCCTCGGTTCCCAAGCGTTTTGCGTCCCGCGCGGCGACCCGTTTGTGCAGGTGGACGAAAAAGGACGTTGCAAACAGTGGGGTCAGCAGGTTCGCGAAGGGCACCAGCGCCAGCGCCGCCACCACGAGGCCGCCTGAGAACACTCTCAGCCTGTGGCGCCTGCGCAACGCGGTCGCCTCCCCCTCGCTGCGGAACCGCATGGCGGCGAGCGAGAAGTATTCGCGGCTGAGCAGATAGGCGTTGACCCCGAGCCAGGCCAGCACGTTGACGCCCGGCAGCAGCAGGAGAAGCAGCAGCGCGAGGTTGAGGCCGAGCACGAGCAGGCCGAAACGCGCCGACAGCCACAGCCCGCGCGCCACCGGGACGGCGACGCCGGGCGGATCGTTTGGGTAGTGCGCGCGCTCGACCACCTCGGCGACGTCGTCCAGGAACAGGCCGGCCACCAGCGCCGTGACCGGGACCACCAGGAACAGCATGCCGAAGGCCGTGCCGAGCCCGGCGATCACGCGCGCGACCAGGGTCAGCGTCTGGTTTTCGAGCGTGATCAGATGGTCGGCGAGCGCCTGAAGGCCGATCCAGCCGACGACCAGCAGCAGCGCGGTGAGGCCGAGCGACTTCAGCAGCACGGCGCGGAACGGCGGCGTGAACATCTGCCGCGCGGAGAGCAGCGCCGCCTCGATCATCGCGTCAGCCCTCGAGCGCCGGCGCGGGCGCCGGCACGCCCCCGGCCGCGTCCGGAGAAATCGCGACCGGGCGGGCCCCGCCGCGCAGGGCGGTCGCCGTCATGCGGCGGACCTGCTGCTCGAGCTCGCGCGTCAGCGTCTTGCGGTTGGCCGCGGCGTCGACCCGGACGGGCGTCCCGAAGGCGACCGTGACGTCGATGGCGCCGTTCCTCAGCACCGCCCAGAGGTGCGGCACGAAGTCGATGTCGCCGTACCACGCGATCTCGGAGCGCGTCCTGAGGCCGAGCGGCAGCCCGTTGCGCTTGACGTAGGCGATCGACACCGGCTGCACATAGACCGCGCCCGCTCCCTCGCCGCCGATCGCCTGCTGGGCCGCGCCGAGCAGCGCGGAGCGGAACGGCAGCACCCGGTTGCCGTCGCTGGAGGTGCCTTCGGCGAACAGCACGACGGCGTCGCCGGCCTGCATGCGCTGCGCCATCTCCCGGCTGACGGCGGAGGTCGCGGTGCGGCGGGCGCGGTCGACGAAGATCGAGCGCTGGAGCCGCGCCAGCGAGCCGAAGACCGGCCAGGACGCGATCTCGGACTTCGCCACGAAGGAGACCGGCGTGATCGCCCCGAGAACCAGGATGTCGAGCCACGAGCTGTGGTTCGACGTCATCAACAACGGCCGCGCCTTCGCCGGCGCGCCCACGACATGGGTGGTGACGCCGATCGCGCGCAGGGCGTAGCGGTGGAACAGCACGGGAATGCGCGCCGGATCGCCGAGTCGGAACTTCAGGATGAGCGTCTGCAGCGGAATGCCGATCGCGATCACGGGCGCGAGCGCCGCCACCGTCGCGGCGGCTCGGAGGGCCTTCGCGTCCAGCCCCAAGCTCAATCCTCCCGGTCGTCGAGCGGAACGGCGTAGAGCTCCAGCCTGTGGTCGACGAGCTTGTAGCCGAGCCGCTTGGCGATCTCCGCCTGCAGGCGCTCGATCTCCTCGTCGCGGAATTCGATCACCTTGCCGGAGCGCAGGTCGATGAGATGGTCGTGGTGCTCGTCCGGAATCGGCTCGTAGCGCGAGCGGCCGTCGCGGAAATCGACCTTGGCGATGATGCCCGCGTCCTCGAACAGCTTCACCGTGCGGTAGACGGTCGAGATCGAAATGCGGGGGTCGACGCCCGAGGCGCGGCGGTACAGCTCCTCCACGTCGGGGTGGTCGTCGGCCTCCGCCACGACGCGCGCGATCGTGCGGCGCTGCTCGGTCATGCGCATGCCCTTGGCGGCGCAGAGGCTCTCGATGGTGTCTGGCTTGAGGACGCTCAAATCTCAGCGCTCCTCATGAAACAGCGCGACTCGTCGAGAGGCTTATAAAAGTCGCGCGGCCCGCCGTAAACGACGCCGACGTCACGTCATGTCGAGCGCGAGGATCCTTGCGGCGCCCCGCGTCCCGTCGGCGCGGCGGTAATAGGCCTTCCGCCGTCCCACCTCGGCGAAGCCGAAGCGGGCGTAGAGCGTGAGCGCGGCCGCGTTGTCCTCGTCCACTTCGAGCACCACCCGCCGCACGCCTTCGCCCGCGAGCCGGCCCAGATGGCGGGCGAGCAGCGCATGGCCGCCGCCGCCGCCGCGGCTGCGCTCGAGCACGGCGATCGACAGGACCTCCGCTTCGTCGACCGCGACGCGCGAGGCCGCGAAGCCCACCGGCCGCGACCGGCCTTCGCGATAGAGCGCGCAGGCCCGGACCGACCGGTCGCGCAGCAGCTGGTCCATCTCGTCGATGCTCCAGCCGCGCGCGAAGCAGGAGGCGTGGATTTCAGCGAGATCGTCCGCGTGTCCGGCGTCCGCCGGTTCGATCGCCCAGCGTCTCAGACCCGAGGCCCAGGCGTTCCAGAACCACAGCCAGTACATCGAGACGTCAGCGGCGCGGAATGCGGCCGCCCTCCTGCGGGTGGGCGTCGGCGGCCTTCAGGTACAGCGGCCGGGGCGGAGAGGACTGAGGATCGCACGCGCCGCCGAGCCGCGCGAGCCAGATCGGGTCCGGCGCGTCATGCGGACCCTCCCCCTTTCGCAGCAGGCCGCGCACCGAGGCGCCGATCACGAGATCCGCGCCGGAGCCGACCACCAGCGCCGGGCCTTCGCCAAGGACGAGCGCGGCGTCCGCCGCCGACAGAAGGCCCGCCGGCGCCAGCGGCGCGGCGTCGGGATCGAACGCCTGGAAGAACACGCGCCCGTGCCGCGCGTCGACGGCGGCCGCCACGGGCAGGCCGTCGCCGGCCGCGAGTTGGGGCGCGGCGAGCGCCGCCAGCGTCGTGACGCCGACGATCGGGACGCCGCTCGCAAGCGCAAGGGCGCGGGCCGCGGCGAGCCCCACGCGCAGTCCCGTGAAGCTGCCGGGACCGACGGTGACGGCGATGCGCGCCACCGTCGAAAGCCCGCCTGCGGCTGCGAGCGCATCGCGGACCTGGGGCATCAGCGCCTCGGCGTGGCCGCGCGCCATCGCGACGGAGACGACGTGCGCCGGCGCCGCGTCGTCGTCGGTCTCGACGATCGCGACGGAGGCGGCGCCGAGGGCCGTGTCAATGGCGAGCACGCGCATGGGAGGAGGCCGGTCAGACGATCTTGCAGAACTCGTCGAAGTCCGGCCGCGGCAGGCGGTCGAACATGTTCTGGCCGTCGCCGTAGCCGAGGTTCACGAGGAAGTTCGAGCGCAAGGTGGTGCCGGCGAAGAAGGCCTCGTCGACGGCCTTGCGGTCGAACCCCGCCATGGCCCCCGTGTCGAGGCCGAGCGCGCGGGCGGCGAGGATCAGGTAGCCGCCCATCAGCGAGCCGTTGAGCTGCGCGCCGCTTTCAATGGCGGCGTCGTTGCCTTCGAACCACGACTTCGCGTCGGCGTGCGGGAAGAAGCGCAGCAGGTTGTCGATCCAGCGCAGGTCGTAGGCGACGATCGCCGTCACCGGCGCGGCGGCGGTCTTGTCGCGGTTGCTGGCCGACAGGGTCGGCAGCAGCTTCGCCTTGGCCTCGGGGGAGGTGACAAACACGAAGCGTCCGGGGAGGCCGTTGGCGCTGGTCGGCCCCATCTTCACGAGTTCGAACAGCGCGCGCAGGGTCGTCTCCGAGACCGGCTCGGGCTTGAACGAATTGTGCGTCCGCGCGGCGCGGAACAGCGCGTCGAGCGCGGCGTCGTCGATGGGGGCGCGGTGCGGTCCTGTCACGTGCGCGGTCTCCTGAGCGAGCATGAACGGCGAAGCGCCGTTCCGATCCGCCCTTTTAGCAGCCGCGCGCCGCCGCGCCAGCGATCCGCCGAAGCGGGATCGCCCCGCCGCAACCGTCAGGCGATGGTGTCGACCACGCCGCCGTCCACGCGCAGCGCGGCGCCGGTGGTGGCGGAGGCTTGGACCGAGCAGACGTAGACCACCATGTTCGCGACCTCCTCGACGCTGGCGGCGCGCTGGATGATCGAGGTCGGCCGGTTGGCCTTCACGAAGGCCGCCCCCACCTCCTCCAGCGTGCGGCCGGTCTTCGCGACCTCGTCCTTCAGCATCTCGGCGACGCCCTCCGACAGCGTCGGGCCGGGCAGCACGGCGTTGACCGTGACGCCCGTGCCGGCGAGGCGCTTCGCGAGGCCGCGGGAGATCGAGAGCGCCGCGGTCTTGGTGAAGCCGTAGTGGATCATGTCGGCCGGGATGTTGAGGGCGGACTCCGACGACAGGAACACGATCCGCCCCCAGCCGCGCTCCGCCATGCCCTGCGCGTAGGCGCGGGAGAGCCTCACGCCCGACATGACGTTGACCTCGAAGAAGCGGGTCCACTCCTCGTCCGGGATCTCGAAGAAGTCCTGCGGGCCGAAAATCCCGACGTTGTTGACGAGGATGTCCGGCGACGGGACCGCCGCGACCAGCGCCTTCGCGCCCTCCGCCGTCCCGAGATCGGCGGCCACGCCGCGGACCTCGGAGCCCGGAACCGCATCGCGGATGGCCTTGACGGCCTTATCGACCGCCGCCGCCTTGCGGCCGTTGACGACCACGGCCGCGCCGGCCTCGGCGAGGCCCTTGGCGATGGCGTGGCCGATGCCGGCGGTGGAGCCGGTGACGACGGCGGTCTTCGACGTGAGATCGATCTTCATGGGAGGCGTCCTCGCGGTGCGGGTTTGCGGGGACAGCTAGGGAGCGGGCGCGCCGCGAACAGCGGGCGTTGCGCTCCGCTCGTCATGTCCGCTCAGGCCGCGGCCTTCGCCTCGGCCTCCTCCAGCGCCTTCACCTCGGCGTCGGAGAAGATGCGCGAGCGGATGTGGAAGCGGACCTCGCGGCCGTTCTCGAGGCTGAACATGCCGCCGCGTCCGGGCACCACGTCGAGCGTCAGCGCCGTGTGCCGCCAGTACTCGAACTGCGACGGGCTCATGTAGAACCCCGCGCCGCCGACCTCGCCGAGCTTCACGTCATCGTCGGACAGGATGTAGTCGCCGACGCCGTAGCACATGGGCGAGGAGCCGTCGCAGCAGCCGCCGGACTGGTGGAACAGCACGTCGCCGTGCTCGGCCCGCAGCGTCCGGATGAGATCGAGCGCCCGCTCGGTGGCGACGACGCGGGTCGGAACGTTCTGTGTCATGGGTCGAACTCCTCCGCGGAACAACATAGGCCGGGTCCCCACCGCGGCGAAGACCCGGCCGGATGCTCCGTTCGGCTGTCGGCCCGGAACCGAGAGCCTGATCGCGCGCCGGCCCTTGTCCCCTTCCCCCTTGCGGGGAGGGGTTAGGGGTGGGGTGGCGCAGAACGAAGCGCGGCGGCCGGGACATGCGGAGCGCCCCGGACGCCATTTCACCCGAGAGTCCCATCCGGAACCACCCCCACCCCCGAGCCCTCCCCGCAAGGGGGAGGGGAGAGCGCGCCGGCCCGCGACGGCTCTAGCGCTCGCTGTCGAGATGCGCCATCTGCGCGGCGGCGTAGCGCTCGCCGGCCGCCGCGCCCTTCGGGACGGCGCGCTCGATCGCGGCCAGGTCGTCGGGCGTCAGCGCGACTTCGATCGCGCCGAGCGCTTCGGCCAGCCGACGCGGGCTGCGCGCGCCGATCACCGGCACGATGTCCGCGCCCTGCGCCAGGACCCAGGCGATCGCGATCTGCGCGACGCTCACGCCCTTCGCTTCGGCGATCGCGCGAAGCGCCTCCACGAGTTTCAGGTTGGTCTCGACGGCGCCGGCCTGGAAACGCGGGCTCATCGCGCGGAAATCGCCGGCCGCGACCTTCGACGGGTCGTAACGCCCGCCGATGAGCCCGCGCGACAGCACGCCGTAGGCCGTGATCGCGACGCCGAGCTCGCGGGCGGCGGGCAGCACCTTGTCCTCCGGGCCGCGCGAGATCAGCGAATACTCGATCTGCAGGTCGACGATCGGATGGGTCGCCGCGGCCCGCCGCAAGGTCTCGGCGCCGATCTCGGAAAGCCCGATGTGGCTGATGTAGCCGGCCTTCACCATGTCGGCGATCGCGCCCACCGTGTCCTCGATCGGAACCTTGGGGTCGAGGCGGGCCGGGCGGTAGACGTCGATGTGGTCCACGCCGAGCCGTTGCAGGGAGTAGGCGAGGAAGGTCTTCACCGCTTCGGGCCGGCCGTCGAAGCCGAGCCAGCTCCCGTCGGGACCACGCAAGGCGCCGAACTTGACGCTCAGCTGGTAGCTGTCGCGCGGCCGGCCCTTCAGCGCCTCGGCGATCAGCAGCTCGTTGTGGCCCATTCCGTAGAAGTCGCCGGTGTCGAGCAGCGTCACGCCGGCGTCGAGCGCGGCGTGGATCGTGGCGACGCCTTCCGCCCGATCGGACGGTCCGTAGGCGCCGGACATGCCCATGCAGCCGAGGCCGAGAACCGAGGTCTCCGGTCCGGTGCGTCCAAGCTTGCGAGTGGTCATCGAAACCTCCTGGGTTGGTCGCTCGAGGACGATGTGGACCAGATCAGGCTGTGCGATAATCCCGTGGTCGTGGGACGGACCGTGCGGAAAGGCGGACAATGGGCCAGATCGACCTCAACGACGTCGCCCGCCTGGTCACCGTGGCGGAGGCCGGCGGCTTCCGCGCGGCCGCCCAGCGCCGCACCGATTCCGCCTCCGGCCTGAGCGAGGCCGTGCGGCGGCTCGAGGAGGCGCTCGGCGCCCGGCTGCTCAACCGAACCACGCGCAGCGTCGCGCTGACCGAAGCCGGCGCGCGGCTGATCGACCGGGCGCGTCCGGCGCTCGCCGAACTCGCAGCCGCGCTCGACGCCGTGTCGTCCGACTCCGATCGGCCGACGGGCACGCTGCGCCTCAACGTGCCGACCTTCGTGGCGCGGCATGTGCTGCCGCCGATCGCCACGGCGTTCCTGAAGCGTCATCCCGGCGTGCGGATGGACGTGACGGCGCAGGACAGCTTCATCGACGTGCTGGCCGAGGGCTGCGACGCCGGCATCCGCTACGAGGAGCGTCTGGCGCTCGACATGATCGCGACGCCGATCGGGCCGCGCCGGCAGCGCTTCGTGCTCGCGGCCGCGCCGTCCTACATCGCGGAGCGCGGCGCCCCGGCGCATCCGCACGATCTGCTGCGGCACGCGCGGATCGGCCACCGCTTCCTCGGCAGCAAGGCGCTCGCCATCTGGGAGTTCGAGCGTGACGGGGAGATCATCCGAGTGCCGCCGGAAGGGCCGCTGACCGCCTCGACCTTCGAGATGCAGATCGCGGCGGCGGTCGCCGGGCTCGGGATCATCGGGCATTTCGGCGAGGCGCTGGCGGCCGATCTCGCGAGCGGCGCACTGGTCCCGGTGCTCGAGGACTGGTGGCAGGAGTTCTCCGGCCCCATGCTCTACTACCAGAGCCGGCGCCACATGCCGGCCCCGCTCAGGGCGTTCGTGGATTTCGTGAAGGCCAGCTAGGCCTCTCTCCCTCTCGTCGGCGGCGAGGGTCTTGATCAGGAGCCGGAGGCTCCACGCTGCGCGCCTCGCCGGCGCGATGTTGGTGCGGAGCCGAGCCCTAAGCTCCGGGTCGCGCGTAGTACTTTATAGGTCCTGCCGAATGATCCGGTACTCGTCGACGGCGTCCTCATCGACTTCGACTGTCACACCGTTTTCGGATACGTGGACGTTTGAGCCGCGTTGCTTGACGCCTGAGACCCAGAATTCTTCTCCGGATTCGACGTCGAAGAAATTTCCGCGCACGCCTCCTCCCTTAGACTTCTGCAGGACGCGGTCACGGTAATAGACCGTCTGGCCGGTCTTCGAGAAGCTGACCCACCCAATTCGGGCGGCCACACCCTCGATGTGACCATCCTTGTTCTCAATGTACATCACCCGCCGAGAGAGACCCTTGGTGAGCTGCGAGCGCATCGTTCGCTCCGGAAATCCATTCGTTGACCTATAAGATTGCGGAGCGAGTAAAAAAGAAAGGGCGGCCCGGAGGCCGCCCTTCGCATGCGCGTCGCGCGTTAAGGCTCAGAAGAACCCGAGCTTCTTGGCGGAGTAGCTGACCAGCATGTTCTTGGTCTGCTGGTAGTGGTCGAGCATCATCTTGTGGGTCTCGCGCCCGATGCCGGACTGCTTGTAGCCGCCGAAGGCCGCGTGCGCGGGATAGGCGTGGTAGCAGTTGGTCCAGACGCGGCCGGCCTGGATGCCGCGGCCGAAGCGGTAGGCGCGGGTGCCGTCGCGGGTCCACACGCCGGCGCCGAGGCCGTAGAGCGTGTCGTTGGCCTGGGACAGCGCGTCCTCGTCGTCCTTGAAGGTCGCGACCGAGAGCACGGGGCCGAAGATCTCCTCCTGGAAGATCCGCATCTTGTTGTGGCCCTTGAACACCGTCGGCTTGACGTAGTAGCCGCCGCCGAACTCGCCCTCGAGCTCGTTGCGGCCGCCGCCGGCGAGCACTTCCGCGCCTTCCTGCTTGCCGATGTCGATGTAGCTCAGGATCTTCTCGAGCTGTTCCGAGGAGGCCTGGGCGCCGACCATGGTGGAGGGATCGAGCGGCGAGCCGAGCTTGATGGCCTCGACCCGTTTTAGCGCCTTCTCCATGAAGCGGTCGTAGATCGACTCCTGGATGAGCGCGCGGCTCGGGCAGGTGCAGACCTCGCCCTGGTTCAGCGCGAACATCACGAAGCCTTCGATCGCCTTGTCGAAGAAGTCGTCGTCCTCGGCCACCACGTCGGCGAAGAACACGTTCGGCGACTTGCCGCCGAGCTCCAGCGTCACCGGGATCAGGTTCTGGCTGGCGTACTGCATGATCAGGCGGCCGGTCGTGGTCTCGCCGGTGAAGGCGATCTTGGCGATCCGGTTCGAGGAGGCCAGCGGCTTGCCGGCTTCGAGGCCGAAGCCGTTGACGACGTTCAGCACGCCCTCGGGCAGGATGTCGCCGATCAGCTCCATCAGCACCATGATCGAGGCCGGCGTCTGCTCGGCCGGCTTCAGCACGACGCAGTTGCCGGCGGCGAGCGCGGGCGCGAGCTTCCACACCGCCATGAGGATGGGGAAGTTCCACGGGATGATCTGGCCGACGACGCCGAGCGGCTCGTGGAAGTGGTAGGCGACCGTGTCGTGGTCGATCTCGGACAGCGCGCCTTCCTGCGCGCGGACGCAGCCGGCGAAGTAGCGCCAGTGGTCGATCGCCAGCGGAATGTCCGCCGCCATGGTCTCGCGGATCGGCTTGCCGTTGTCCCAGGTCTCGGCGGTCGCGATCAGCTCGAGGTTGTCCTCCATCACGTCGGCGATCTTGAGCAGCATCGCGGCGCGTTCGGCGACCGAGGTGCGGCCCCAGGCGTCCTTGGCCTTGTGGGCGGCGTCGAGCGCCAGCTCCACGTCTTCCTTCTGCGAGCGGGCGATCTCGCAGATCTTCTGGCCGTTGATCGGGCTGGTGTTCTCGAAGTAACGGCCGCCGACCGGGGCCACGAAGCGGCCGCCGATGAAGTTGTCGTAGCGTTCCTTGAACGGAGCCTTGGTGAAGGCTTCCATGCGTTCCGGCTTGTTCATCGTTATGTCCTCCCGAGACATCGTTGTGCCTGCCGCCCCCATGGCATCAGCCGTGCCAAGCGCCGTTGTGCGGGTGCTCTGACGACCGCCAGCGCCGCGGAGGGCGCTGTGGTTTCAGGGCGAATGAGCCTCAAGGCGGCGGCGCCGACCTTCGACGAGGTGGACGGACCGCCGATCGCCGTGAAACAGTGTCGCCAAAAGAAGCGCCGCCGGTGCGACAGCTGTCGCAGCGTGCGACGCCAGCACAGGGACGGACGCCATGCGGCAAGACCCGCCGCGCGCCGACGTGATCCAGGCGCGCCATGATTTCTTCGACCTCGGCGCCGCGCCGACGGGCCTCGTTCCCGGCGCGATCCTGCGCTCGTGGCAGCGCTGCGCGGCCCGCGGCTTCGACAGCCACGAGCGCCCGCGGCTGGAGCCCGGCCTCGCAAGCGAGCTGCGCGAGCTGAAGGAGCGCAACGAGCGGCTGATCCGGCTGTCGCGTCCCGAACTCGAAAGCCTGACCCGCGAGGCGGCGGCGAGCGGCGGCATCGTGATCCTCACCGACGGCGCGGGCTTCGTGCTGGACGCGCTGGGCGACCCGGCCTTCGCCGGAAAGGCCGCGAACGTTGCGCTGCGCCCCGGCGTGCCCTGGAGCGAGGCGACCGCCGGCACCAATGCGATCGGGGCGGCGCTGGTGGAGCGTCGCGCCGTCCAGGTGCGCGGGCCGGAGCATTACTTCGAGCCGCACCGCATCCTGAGCTGCGCCGCGGCGCCGATCCTCGACCCCTACGGCGCGCTGGTCGGCGCGCTCGACCTCACCGGCCAGGCGGCGCTGCCGCACGACCGCGCGCTGACGCTGGTGCGCTCCTGCGTCGACCAGATCGAGCACCGCATGTTCGCCGAGGCCTTCCCGAAGGCCGAGGTGATCCGCCTGCACTCCGACCCCGAGCGGCTCGGCGTCGCGCAGGAGGGCGTGCTGGTGTTCGAGGGTTCGCGCCTCGTCGCCGCCAACCGCCACGGCCTGAAGCTGATGGGGCTGGACTGGAACGCGCTCGGCGCCCGCTCCTTCGGCGACCTGTTCGACGGCGGCCCCAAAGGAGAGGGCGAGCTCAGCCTGCTCCGCAGCCGCGACGGCCGCGATTTCCACGCCCGGCTGCGCCGCGCCCCGGCGGCGACGCCCGGCGGCGGGCCGAAGGCTCCGCCCGCGCCTGCGCCGTATCCCGTCTCCGCGCCGCAGCCGCGCCGGGCGTCGGGACCGGTGTTCGACGCGCAGACCGAGCGCGACCTCGCCCGCGCCGCCCGTCTCGTCGACGGCGACGTGCCGGTGCTGATCCAGGGCGAGACCGGCTCGGGCAAGGAGGTGTTCGCCCGCGAGGTCCACCGGCTCAGCCGCCGCGCCGACAGGCCGTTCGTGGCGGTGAACTGCGCGGCGCTGCCCGAGGGCCTGATCGAGGCGGAGCTGTTCGGCTACGAGGAGGGCGCCTTCACCGGCGCCCGGCGCGCGGGCTCCAAGGGCCTGATGCGCGAGGCGGACGGCGGCGTGCTGTTCCTGGACGAGATCGGCGACATGCCGCTTGCCCTGCAGGCCCGGCTGCTCAGGGCGGTGCAGGAGCGCACTGTGACGCCGCTCGGCGGCGGGAAGCCGCACCCGATCGACGTGCGCCTCGTCTCCGCCACCCACCGCGACCTCAAGACCATGACCGAGGCCGGCGAGTTCCGGCCCGATCTCTACTACCGCATCGCCCAGTACGGCTTCGCCCTGCCGGCCTTCCGCGCCCTGGCCGACCGGGCCGGCGCTCTCGCCGCGCTGTGGGAGAACGTCGCGCAGGACGGGCGGACGCTCGCGCCGGCGACGCTCGCGCGCCTCGCCGCCTACGACTGGCCGGGCAACCACCGCGAGGCGGTTGGCGCGATGCGGGCGATGGCGGCGCTGTCGGAGCCGGGCGAGCGGATCGGCCCCGAGCTGCTGCCCGCGGCGATCCGCGACGTGACGCCCGCGCCTGCGGCGCCTGTCCCCCCAGAGGGGCTCGAGGGCCTTGCGCGCGCCGCCATGCGGGCGGCCATCGAGGCCGCGGACGGCAATGTCGCCGAGGCCGCGCGCCGGCTTGGGGTCAGCCGCAGCACGCTCTACCGTCGCGCCGTGCCGGGCGGCCCGCGCCGCCGCCGGCTCGACGGCTGAGCTGCGGCGTCCGGCGCGCGGCGTGTCGCGTCCGCGTAACCTTCTTGTACCCTGGAGTTCACCATGCCCCGCTCAATCGACGTCTATCTGTCCGTGCTGTCGCCCTGGGCGCATCTGGGGCACGCGCCGTTCCTCGAGATCGCTGCGCGGCATGGGCTCGCCCCGCTTTGGCGCCCGGTGCACCTGCCGGGGCTGTTCTCCGAGACCGGCGGCCTCCCGCTCGCCCAGCGCGCCATCCAGCGCCAGCGCTACCGCTTCGTCGAGCTGCAGCGCTGGGCGGAGGCGCGCGGCCGGCCGATCGTCCTGCGTCCGAAGCACTGGCCGTTCGACGCGACGCTCGCCGACGCCGCCGCGCTCGCGCTGATCGCCAGGGGCGAGGATCCCGCCGGCTATCTCGGCGCCGCCATGCGCGGCGTCTGGGAGGAGGAGCGCGACCTCGCCTCCCGCGAGACGGTCGCGGACGTGCTCGCCGAGCAGGGCTTCGACGCCGACGCCGTGATGGCGGAGGCCGCCCGCCCGGAGACCGCGGCGGCCTACGCCGTCAACCGCGCGAAGGCGACCGACGCGGGCGTGTTCGGGTCGCCTGCCTATGTGCTCGACGGCGAAGTGTTCTGGGGCCAGGACCGGCTCGACATGCTCGACGACGCGCTGACGCGCGGCCGCGTTGCTTACGCGCCGGACTTCTGAAATGGCCTCGGTTCCGCCACGCTCCGCGCCCCAAATGACGTCGAGACGCGACGAGGAGGCTCGACCCATGCGCACTCTGTCCGCCATCGCCGCCGCGACCCTCGTCGCGGCGCTGTGCGTCGCCGCCGGTCTGGGCGGCGGCCCCGCTGGAGCCGACACGCCCCGCGTCGACCGCTACGCCTTGACCCCCGCGGACGGCGGCTTCCTCAGGCTCGACCGCGAGACCGGCGCGACCGCCTTCTGCGCGACCGCCGCCGACGGCTACGCCTGCCGACCGACCAAGGAAGAGAGGGCGCTCGGGTCCGGCGGACATGAGACCCGGCTCGAGGCGCGCGTGGCTGAGCTCGAGGCCAAGGTGAAGCGGCTCGAGGACGGTCTGCCGCCCCAGCCCTCCGCCAAGGACGGCCCGCTGACCCGCGACGACCAAGCCCTGCGGCTGCCGACCGACGAGGAGATCGACAAGATCGCCGGCTTCTTCGAACGCGCCATGAAGCGGATGCAGCGCTTCGCGGAGAGTCTCGCGCGCGACCCCGCCCCGGAGCCGGATCAGCAGCGGCTCTGAGCTTCAAGCGAGCGAGGCCCCTCTTCCAGCACGCCCTCGGTCCGACGGTCGCCGTCAGCGTCCCAGCGCGGCGTCGATCAGCTTGAGCGCGTCGGGGCTCGCCCATTCGGCGGGGCCCGGCAGGTAGCCGATCTCGCAGCCCGCCTTGTCGAGGATCAGCGTCGTCGGCAGCCCGGCCCCGCGGCCGACCGCGCGGAGGTCGCGGAACATCTTGTTCGACGGGTCGGCGTGGAACGGCAGGTCGGTGACGCCGATCTCCTTCAGGAAGGCCTTGGGCTTCTCAACGCCGCCGAAGTCGAGCGCGACGGGCACGACCGCGAAGTCGGCGCGGCCGCGCGCGCGGGCCAGTTCCGCGAGCGCCGGCATCTCCTTGCGGCAGGGCGCGCACCAGGTCGCCCAGAGGTTCAGCACCACGACCTTGCCCCGATACTGGTCGAGCCCGCCGTTGGCGCCCACCTCGTTCTGGAACACGAGCGGCGGCAGCGGGCGGGGCGCGTCGGGCGTGACGACCGCCGCCACTTCTCCGACGGCCGCCGCCTTCATGGCCTTGAGCGTCGCAGGGGAGGCGGCGCAGGCGGCTTCGGCCTTGTCCTGCGCGGCGATCCCGTATAGGGCGAGCGCGCCTAGAGCGGCGCCGGCGACCAGCGCGAGCGCCACGAGGCGGACAGCGGAAAAGCGCGGGCGGCCCGCGGGGTCGGACATGGCGTCTCGCCTTCGTTTCGGCGCGCCGTCTCCGCATGATGTCGAAGAGCGGCGGCAAGGGACCTGATCGCGATGAGCAACTCGATGTGGGGCGGGCGGTTTGCCGACGCGCCGGACGCGGTTCTCGAGGCCATCAACGCCTCGATCGATTTCGACCGCCGCTTCTACGCCCAGGACATCCGCGCCTCCAAGGTCCATGTGGCGATGCTCGCCGCGACCGGCATCGTGGCGCGCGAGGACGCGGCCGCGATCTTCAAGGGTCTGACCGAGGTCCAGGCCGAGATCGAGAAGGGCGACTTCACCTTCTCGCGAGCGCTCGAAGACATCCACATGAACATCGAGAGCCGTTTGGCGGAGATCGTCGGTCCCGCCGCCGGGCGGCTGCACACTGCGCGCTCCCGCAACGACCAGGTGGCGACCGACTTCCGGCTGTTCGTCCGCGACGCGCTGGACGCGCTCGACCTCAGCCTCGCCCAGCTGCAGACCGCGCTGGTCGACAAGGCGATCGAGCACTCGGCGACGGTGATGCCGGGCTTCACCCATCTCCAGAGCGCGCAGCCCGTCACCTTCGGCCACCACCTGCTGGCCTATGTCGAGATGATCGGCCGCGACCGCAGCCGCGTCGCCGACGCCCGCAAGCGCATGAACGAGTGCCCGCTCGGCGCGGCGGCGCTAGCCGGCACCTCGTTCCCGATCGACCGCACCATGACGGCGCGCGGACTCGGGTTCGACCGGCCGACCGCGAATTCGATCGACTCCGTCTCCGACCGCGACTTCGTGCTCGAGACGCTCTCGATCGCGGCGATCTGCGCCGGCCACCTCTCGCGCTTCGCGGAGGAGATCGTGCTGTGGTCGACGCCGCAATTCGGCTTCATCAAGCTCTCGGACCGGTTCTCGACCGGCTCGTCGATCATGCCGCAGAAGCGCAATCCCGACGCGGCCGAGCTGGTCCGCGGCAAGTCGGGCCGGGTGACCGGCGCCCTGGTTGCGATGCTGACCGTGATGAAGGGCCTGCCGCTCGCCTATTCCAAGGACATGCAGGAGGACAAGGAGGGGCTGTTCGACGCGCTCGACACGCTGGACCTCTGCGTCGCCGCGACGGCCGGCATGGTCGTCGACATGACGCCGGACCCGGCCACGATGCGCCGCGCCGCGGGCTCGGGCTACTCCACCGCGACCGATCTGGCGGACTGGCTCGTCCGCGTCGTCGGCATGCCGTTCCGCGAGGCCCATCACGTCACCGGACGCATCGTCGCCAAGGCCTCCGAGACGGACACGCCGCTCGAGAAGCTCGCGATCGAGGAGATGCAGGCGGTCGAGCCGCGCATCACCGAGGAGGTGTTCGAGGTCCTCGGCGTGCGGAACTCGGTGAAGAGCCGCACCAGCTACGGCGGCGCGGCCCCCGACAACGTGCGCGAGCAGGCCGGCCGCTGGCGCCGCATCCTCCGCAAGGAGATCGCCAAGCTGGAGACCGCGGCCGAGGAGATCTGAGCGGATCGAGCTCAACATTCCGACGAGGTGCGCGCCTTACCTCTCCCCAGCGGGGAGAGGTCGGCCCGCAGGGCCGGGTGAGGGGGTGAGACCTCTCCGAAGACCGCCAGCCCCTCACCCGCTCGGCTTCGCCTCGCGACCTCTCCACGGCCGGGGAGAGGTGAAGGCAGGAGCGGCCGTCGGGACCTCGGCGCCAGTTGCGCGCGGGCGGCAAACCGTCTCTAAGGGTTTTCCTCCCGATCGCCGCTTTCGAGGAAGCCGCCCCGTGACGAGCCCGATCCGCTCCGCCGCCGCCCTGGCCCTGCTCGTCGCCGCCGTCGCGCTCGGCGGCTGCGGGCGCAAGGGTCCGCTCGAGCCGCCGCCGGACGCGCCGAAGACCACGGTCACCAAACCGGACGGCACGACCGAGCAGAAGATCGTCAAGCCGTCTCGGCCCTTCGTGCTCGACGGCCTGCTGAACTGACACGCGCGGCCTGAACGGCGCCGGACGGATCCAATGCATCATTTCGCTTACGCCGAGGACGCCCTCCATGCGGAGGACGTGCCGCTCGCCCGCATCGCCGCGGAGGTCGGAACGCCGGTCTACGTCTATTCGACGGCCACGCTGACGCGGCACGTCCGGGTGTTCTCGGCCGCGTTCGAGGGCGTCGACCATCTCGTCTGCTACGCGCTCAAGGCGAACTCGAACCAGGCGGTTCTGGCGACGCTCGCCCGCCTCGGCGTGGGGATGGACGTGGTCTCGGGCGGCGAGCTCGCCCGCGCGCTCGCGGCCGGCGTGCCCGGCGAGCGCATCACCTTCTCGGGCGTCGGAAAGACCGCTGAGGAGCTGTCGGCGGCGCTGGACGCGAAGATCCTCGCCTTCAACGTGGAGAGCGAGCCGGAACTGCGCCTGCTGTCGCAGGTCGCCGTGCAGAAGGGCGCGACCGCCCATATCGCGCTGCGGGTGAACCCCGACGTGGACGCTAAGAGCCACGCCAAGATCTCGACCGGCTCCTCCGAAACCAAGTTCGGCGTGCCGATCGCCGAGGCCCGGCGGGTCTACGCCGAGGCCGCGCGGCTCCCGGGGATCGCGGTCGCGGGCGTCGACATGCACATCGGCAGCCAGATCACCGCGCTCGACCCCTTCGACAGCGCGATCTCGCGGCTTGTGGCCTTCGTCGGCGAGCTGCGCGCCGACGGCCACAGCATCGACCACGTCGACCTTGGCGGCGGGCTCGGCATTCCCTACCGTGACGACAACGAGCCGCCGCCGCACCCCGACGCCTACGCCGGCGTGGTGAAGCGCCTGACCGAGGGCCTCGAGGCCAAGCTGATCTTCGAGCCGGGCCGGCTGATCGTCGGCAACGCCGGCGTGCTGCTGACCCGCGTGATCTATGTGAAGGAAGGGGCCGCGAAGCCCTTCGTGATCGTCGACGCCGGCATGAACGACCTGATCCGCCCGACGCTCTACGACGCTCATCACGAGATCTGGCCGGTCGTCCGCCCCGATCCGGACGCGCCCCGGGTGAAGGCCGACGTCGTGGGGCCGGTCTGCGAGACCGGCGACTACATGGCGCTCGGCCGCGACATGGCGCGGCCTGCGGCCGGCGACCTGCTGGCGATCATGTCCGCCGGGGCCTACGGGGCGGTGCAGGCGTCCACCTACAATTCGCGGCCCCTCGTGCCGGAGGCGCTGGTGAACGGCGCGGCCTACGCCGTCGTGCGCCCGCGGCCCTCGGTCGAGGAATTGATCGCGCTGGACCGCCTGCCCGAGTGGCTCGCAGGCTGACCCTCACGGCGGCGTGACGCGCGCTGCGGTCCGCGGGGTAGCGCCGTGCGTACGCCGTGCTAGTCTCCGGACTTCGAGTGCGGAACGCCTTGGGGACGGGCGCGCACGGGAGACCGGCGTTTGAACGAGACCCAGCCTGACCCGCGCGGCGCGCGCGGGGCCCTGATCGACCGGCTGGTGCGGCGCGCCCGGCTTGCGCTCGTGTGGGAAGGCGTCTGGCCGGCGCTGGCCGCAGCCCTCACCGTGGTCGCGCTGTTCCTCAGCCTGTCGTGGTTCGGCCTGTGGGACGCGCTGCCGCCGCTCGGCCGCATGACGGGCGTGGCGCTGTTCGCGCTCGCCGGCCTCGCCGCTTTCGCGCCCCTGATCCGCATCGCCGCGCCGGGCCGCGGCGACCTCCTCGCCCGCATCGACCGCGCGAGCGGCGTCGCGCACCGGCCCGCCACCAGCCTCGACGACCGGCTGGCGCCGACCACCGGCGACGATCCGCTCACCCGCGCGCTCTGGCAGGCCCATCGCGACCGCGTCGAGGCCGAGGCCCGGCGCTTGAAAGCGCCCGCGCCCGCGCCGCGGCTCGCCGCGCGTGACCCCTACGCGCTGCGGTTTCTCGTCGGCCTCGTGCTGGTCGTGGCCTTCTCGGTCGCCGGCGGCGATCGCGCGGCCCGGGTGTTGACCGCTTTCGACTGGACCGCGCCGGCGGCGGAGGCGACGCCCGCCCGCATCGACGCCTGGGTCGCCCCGCCGGCCTACACCGGACGCCCGCCGATCTACCTGACGGCCGGCCGCCCCGCCTCCGCGCCTGATCCACGCGCCGCCGCGGCCCCCGACGCGCCGCAGGCCGCCGAGGCGGTTCGCGCGCCGACCGGGTCCATCCTCGTCGTGCGCGCCGCAGGCGGGTCGGCGGACATACGGGCGACCGGAGGCGTCGAACCGGTCGAACTGCCGGGAAAGACGCCGGACGGAGTGGTCGAGCGCCGCTTTAAGCTCACGGGTGAAGCCGAGGCGACGGTGGAGACCGCGGGCGCCGAGCCGCGCGTCTGGCGCTTCGCGGTGATCCCCGACCAGCCGCCGACGATCGCGCTCGCGAGCCCGCCCCAGCGCAACGCCCGCGGCACGCTGACGGTCGCCTACGACGTCAAGGACGACTACGGCGTGGCCGGCGCCGAGGCGCGCTTCGCCCTCCGGCCGACGCCCGCGCCCAAACCGCTGTTCGGGCAAAAGGCCTCGACCGAGGAGCCTGTGGCGAAGCGCCCGCTCTACGACGCGCCGAAGGTCGCGCTTGGCCTGCCTCGCGCCCGGGCGCGGGAGGGCCAGGCCCAGACGCCGCTCGACCTGATGGAGCACCCTTGGGCCGGCGCCGACGTCGTCATGACGCTGCACGCCCGCGACGAGGCCGGACAGGAGGGCGCGAGCGCCGCGACGCCGCTGCGTCTGCCGGCGCGGCCCTTCACCAATCCGCTCGCCCGCGCGCTGGTCGAGCAGCGCCGGGACCTCGCGCTCGACGCCAACGCAAAGCCCAAGGTGGCGCAGGCGCTGCAGGCGCTGATGCTGCTTCCGGAGGAGTTCACGCCGCAGGCTTCGATCTATCTCGGCCTGCGCACCGCCTACCGCCGGCTCGAACTCGCCCACGCCGACGATCAGCTGCGCGAAGTCGCGGACTACCTCTGGCAGATGGCGCTGCGGATCGAGGACGGCGATCTGCCTGAGGCCGAGAAGAACCTGCGCGCCGCCGAGGAGGCGTTGCGCAAGGCGCTTGAGAACGGCGCCTCCGAGCAGGAGATCGCCAAGCTCACCGAGGACCTGCGCAAGGCGCTCGACCAGTTCATGAAGGAGCTGGCGCAGAAGGCCCAGCAGCCGAACAGCCAGGCGCAGAAGAGCCCGAACGGCGCGCAGGCCGTGACGCCGCAAGACCTGCAGAAAATGATCGACCGGATGGAGCAGATGGCGAAGTCCGGCGCGCGCGACGCGGCCCGACAGGCGCTGAACGAGCTCCGCCAGATGCTCGACAACCTGCAGACCGCCCAGCGCCAGCAGCAGGATCCGAACAGCCAGGCGCAGCAGCAGCAGCTCGACAAGCTGCAGGACATGATCCGCGACCAGAGCAAGCTGCGCGACAAGACCTTCCAGCAATTCCGCCAGAATGAGCGGGCCGACCGCAACCAGCGTGGCCAGCAGGGCCGCCGTCAGCCGGGCCAGCAAGGCCACAAAGGCGAGCAGGACCAGATGGGCGCGCTCGCCGAGCAGCAGCAGGCGCTGCGCGACAAGCTCGACCAGCTGATGAAGGAGATGCAGGACGGCCAGCAGCAGCGGCAGGGCCAGCGGCGGCCCGGCCAGCAGCAGGGTCAACAGCCGGGGCAGCAGGGGCGCCAGCCCGGGCAGCAGGGCCAGGGCCGGCAGCCCGGTCAGGGTCAGCAAGGCCAGCAGGGCCAAGGCGAGCAGGGCGAGGGCGAGAACGCGCTGGGCGAAGCCGGCCGGAGCATGGGCGACGCCCGCGGCTCGCTCGGCCAGGGCGAGACCGGCCAGGCGCTCGACGACCAGGGCAAGGCGCTGGAGAACCTGCGCAAGGGCGCGCAGAACCTCGCGAACCAGATGCAGGAAGGCCAACAGGGCGGCGAGCCGGGCCAGCAGCCGGGCGAGGGCGCGCAGGGCATGCGGGAAGGCGAGGGCGGCCGCGACGACGATCCGCTCGGCCGCCCCGTCCGCCGCCGCGAGAGCGACGGAACGACGACCAAGGTGCCGGGCGAGATCGAGGCCCAGCGCGCCCGTCGCGTGCTCGAAGAGCTCCGCCGGCGGCTGGGCGAGAACGAGCGCTCGCGCGACGAGCTCGACTACCTGGAGCGCCTGCTGACGCCGTGAGGCCGACTGCGCCGTTTCCTTTGACCGCGGCGGAACGCAGTCGCCCGCCGCGCGGCTTTCGGACAGATCGATGGCGCCCGGCAATCTCCTGACCCCGCTTCCCGACGCCTCCGCCGAGGAGCAGTTCGCGGACGTCCTGACGCGGCCGGGCTGCCGGATCGAGCGGATCGTGTCGCAAGGCCAGACCACGCCGGCGGACCGGCCCTACGGGCAAAGCCACGACGAGTGGGTGCTGGTGCTGGCGGGCGCCGCCCGGATCGAGACGACCGCGGGCGAGACCGCGCTGTCGCCCGGAGATCACATGCTGATCCCGGCCGGCGTCGCGCACCGGGTCACCTTCACCGACCCCGACCAACCGACCGTCTGGCTCGCCGTACATTTCGAGGCCGAGCGCTCTGAAACGTCGTCGCGCGCGGCTCCCTAAAGCCGTCCGAGTTTGTCGACCCAATGAACCACGCCGTCATTCCGGGCGAAGTCCCGGAATCCATAAAGCCCGCCGGTTGAGAGCAGCCTCGACCGGCGGGCTTATGGGCCCCGGGACAGGCCCGGGGCGACGGCGGTGCGTGACGCGCCGTCGCGTTCACCTGACGTGAAACCCTCAAAGGCGCTCAGTCCCCGCTCGCCACGCCCTCGCGGCGGGGGTCCGCGGCGCCGAGCAGGCCGTCGTGCGTGATCTCGATCGCTTGGGTCCCCGAGGTCAGGTCGGTCGCGACTGTCCGGAAGCCGAGCGCCTGCAGCGCGGGCGCTAGCGCTTCCGCGGAGGTGCCCGCCTCCAGCTCGAAGGGCCCGAAGCGGTTCACGAGGTTGGGCAGGGCGATCGCCTGGGCGATGTCCATTCCCCAGTCCAGCCGCGCCACCAGCGTCTTCGCCACATAGCCCGCGATCTGCGATCCGCCGGGCGAACCGAGCGCGAGCAGGGGCCGGCCGTCCTTCAGCACGATCGTCGGCGCCATGGTGGAGCGCGGGCGCTTGCCAGGCTCGACGCGATTCGCGACCGGCGTCCCGTCGCGGTGGCTGCGGAAGGAGAAGTCGGTCAGCTCGTTGTTCAGCAGGAAGCCCCGCGCCATCAGCCGGGAGCCGAATCCCGCCTCGATGGTGGTGGTCATGGAGACCACGTTTCCCTCAGCGTCGACGGTCGACAGATGGCTGGTCGCCGGCAGGTCCAACGCCGCGCCGTCGACGAAGGCGTGCGAGAACTTCGGCCGTCCCGGAGGCGCCTCGTCGAGCGCGCGGGGGCCGGAGAGCAGCCGGGCGCGATCGGCGAGATAGTCGCGGGCGAGCAGGCCGCGGGTCGGCTGCGGCACGAAGGCGGGGTCCGCGACGTAACGCTCGCGGTCGGCGAAGGCGAGGCGGGAGGCGTCGCCGATCAGCCGCCAGGCCTCGGCGCTCGCAGGCCCGAGCCCCGCGATGTCGGCGGGTGCGATCATCCCCAGAATCTGCGCGACCGCGATCCCGCCGGACGAGGGCGGGCCCATGCCGCAGACCTCGTAAGAACGGTAGGGCGCGCAGACCGCCGCGCGCTCGACGACCTGGTAGCGCGCGAGATCGCCGGCGGCGAGCAGGCCGGGATTCGTAGGCGCGAAACGCACGGCCTGCACGAGGTCGACGGCGATCGGTCCTTCGTAGAAGGCGTCGGCGCCGCCGTCGCGGAGCGCCTTGAGGGTCTCGGCGTAGGCGGGGTTGCGGAGGGTCTCGCCCGCCCGGAGCGGCCGGCCGCCGGGGAGGAAATAGGCCGCCGTCGCCGGGATCCGGGCGAGGCGCTCCGCGTCGTCGGCGATCTGCGCCGCGAGCCGGGGCGAGACGGCGAAGCCCTCCTCGGCGAGACGCAGCGCCGGACTGAAGAGCTCCGCCCAGGGCAGGCGGCCCGAGCGCTGGTGCAGGCGCTCCAGCAGCCGCGGCGTTCCCGGCGTCCCGACCGAGCGGCCGCCGATGACGGCGTCCAGCCGCGACAGCGGCTCGCCGCGCTCGTCCTGGAACAGCGTCGGCGTGGCCGCCGCCGGGGCCGTCTCGCGGCCGTCGAATGTGGAGAGGCGTTTCTCCGCGGCGCTCCACACCAGGGCGAAAGCGCCGCCGCCGAGGCCTGAGGACTGCGGTTCGACGAGGCCGAGCGTCAGCTGCGCGGCGATCACGGCGTCCGCTGCCGAGCCGCCGGCGCGCAGCATGGCGACGGCCGCGGCGGTGGCGTGGCCGTTCGCGGTCGCCGCCATGAAGCGCTGCGCGCGCACGAGCGGCTTGGGCGCGAAGCCCGTCGCGATCTCGGGCGGCGCGCCCTCGGAGGCGTGCGTCGCGTCGCGAGCCGCAGCGGGGGCGACAGCGATCACGGCGAGAAGGGGCGCGAGGCGCAAGAGCGAACGCATGCGGGCCGTCCGGAAGGGCATGCTCAGATCATAACCTGGATCAATCTGTTAACCGCCCATTAGGGTTAACGGATTATGACCTCAAACGGGGCGCCTCCGGGACGGCGCGGCTGTTCGAGGCTCGATCATGCTCTCCAGCGCCACGCTCGCGTTTGGCCGGTTCGCGGCGGTCGCGCTGTTCGCCGTAGGGCTCGCCGGCTGCAAGACGGACGGCGACGTCACGGGCTCCATCTTCAAGACCAGCGCCTCGCGCGAGATCGCGACGCCCGAGGCGAAGGACGCGCAGCTGCGCAAGATGGCCGCGTCCTACGGCGCGTCCTACGCCAAGAACCCGAACGACGCGGCGACGGCTTACGCTTACGGGGCGACGCTCCGCGCGCTCGGCCAGAAGGCCCAGGCGCTGGCCGTGCTGGAAAGCGCGAGCATCAAGAACCCCTCGCAGAAGCAGATCCTCGGCGCCTACGGCCGTTCGCTGGCCGACGCCGGCCGGCTGGAGGACGCGCTGAACGTGCTCGGCCGCGCCCATGCGCCGGAAAACCCGGACTGGCGCATCCTGAACGCGCAGGCGGCGATCCTCGACCAGCTCGGCCGCAGCGGGGAGGCGCGGGGCTACTATGAGGCGGCCCTGAAGATCGCGCCCGGCGAACCCGCCATCCTTTCGAACCTCGGACTGTCCTACGCGCTGAACCGCGACCTGCCCAAGGCCGAGCAGGTCCTTCTGCAGGCGGCGGCGAGCCCGCGGGCGGACGAAAAAGTGCGGGCCAACCTCGCGATGGTGCAGGGGTTGAGGGCTGGCAAGCCAGGCCTCGCGATGAAGCGGGCGGCGCCCGCGGGCTGAGTCCAAGGGCTGCATTTTCGGCCGGCCGTCGAAACGCTCAGGCCGCTGCGAACGCCGCCAAGTCGACGCCCGCCGCGCGCAGGCGTTCGCGGACGGCCCTCGCCATCGCCACGGCGTGATCGGAATCGCCGTGGACGCAGATCGAGCGGATCGGGGTTTTCAGCCGCGCGCCCGACGTCGTGACGATCGCGCCCTCCTCGACCATGGCGATGGCGCGGTCCGCGGCCTCGTCGGCGTCCTGCAGCAGGGCCCCCGGCTGGCCGCGCGCGATCAGTTGGCCGGCCTCGTCGTACCCGCGGTCGGCGAAGATTTCCTGGTGCACGGCGAGCCCCGCCGCCTCTCCGGCCGGGACCTGCGCGGTCAGGGCGATCGCGAGCAGCGCGAGCGTCGGGTCGACCGCCTTCACCGCTTTCGCCACGGCGTCCGCCACCTCGCGTTCGGCGGCGGCGAGGTTCGCGAGCGCGCCGTGCGCCTTCACGTAGGTGATCCGGTGGCCGGCGTAGGCCGCGAGCGCCTGCGCCGCGCCGACCTGGTAGGCGACCAGCCGCTCGATCTCGGCGGCCGTGAACGGCATCCGCCGGCGGCCGAACCCCCAGAGGTCGGGGAAGCCGGGGTGGGCGCCGACGGCGACGCTCTTGGCCTTGGCCATGGCGAAGGTGCTCGCCATGATCTCCGGGTCGCCGGCGTGAAGGCCGCAGGCGACATTGGCCGAGGTGACGACGTCGAGCATCGCGCCGTCGTCACCGCAAACGTAGGCCCCGAAGCCCTCGCCGAGGTCGGCGTTGAGGTCGATGGTCGGCATCGGCTGGCTCCTTACGTCAGCTCGCGGCGGCCGCCGGGGCCGCGGCGGTCTTCAAGTCGCTCGCGGTCTCGTCGGCTTCGAGCTCCCGGCCGGCGGTCTCCGGCAGCAGCAGCGCCGCGATCACCACGAGCGTGTAGGCGCCCACCGCCATCACCCCGATCGCCACGCCGAGTGTGAGCGAACCACTCAGGTAACCGACGAGCGCGGGGCAGATCGCGCCGACGGCGCGGCCGAAGTTGTAGCAGAAGCCTTGCGCCGAGCCTCGCACCCGGCTCGGGAACAGCTCGCTCAGGAAGGCGCCCATGCCGGAGAACACGCCGGACAGGAAGAAGCCCAGCGGGAAGCCGAGGAACAGCATTGCGGTGTCGTTGATCGGGATCAGCATGTAGCTCGACACCAGCACGCCGGCGCAGACGCCGAACAGGATGAAGCCCTTGCGCCGGCCGATCCGGTCTGACAGCCAGGCGCTGGTGAGATAGCCGATGAAGGAGCCGAGGATCAGCACGAGCAGGTAGCTGCTGGTGTTGAGCACCGAGAGGTTGCGCTCGGTCTTGAGGTAGGTCGGCAGCCACGTGGTGACGGCGTAGTAGCCGCCCTGCATGCCGGTCGCGAGCAGGCTGGCGAGCATGGTGCGGACGATCAGCGGACGCGAGAAGATCTCGAGGAAGTTGCCCGTCTCGCCGCGCTCCAGCATGCGGGCCTTGGTGTCGGTGTAGACCTGCGGGTCCTGCACCTTGCGGCGGATGTAGAAGATGATGACGGCGGGCAGCGCCCCCATCCAGAACAGGATGCGCCAGGCGAGCTCGGGCTCCACGAAAGCGAACACCGCCCAGTAGGCGATCGCGGCGCAGGCCCAGCCGACCGCCCAGCTGCTCTGCACCAGGCCGACCGCCTTGCCGCGGTAGCGCGCCTGGATCGACTCAGCGATCAGCACCGATCCGACCGACCATTCGCCGCCGAAGCCGAAGCCCTGCATGGCGCGGGTGAACAGCAGCTGCTCGTAGGAGTTGGTGAACCCGCTCAGCACCGTGAACACCGAGAACCAGGCGACGGTGAGCTGGAGGACGCGGACCCGGCCGAAGCGGTCCGCCAGCACGCCTGCGGCCCAACCGCCGATGGCGGAGGTTATCAGGGCGGCGGTCGCGATGTTGCCGGCCTCGGTCTTCGAAAGACCCCACACAATAGCGAGCGTCGAGATCATGAAGGTGTAGATCATGTAGTCGAACGCGTCGACGCCGTAGCCCGCGAAGGCCGCCGTCAGGACGCGCCTCTCGCTGGCGTTCGTGTCTTTCAGCCACATCGAAGCTCTCCCTTGAGGGTCGCGTCCGGGCGCTCCGGACCGCGGCGTGAGATCAGACGAAGGCGAGGTCCCGGTTCAGAAGATCCGTGATCAGCATCAGGCCGGGGGCATGGGTGACGCACAGCGCGGGCTTGGCCGCCATCGCGACGGCCTGCGGAGTGACGCCGCAGGCCCAGAACACCGGCATCTCGTCCGGCAGGATCGCGACGGGATCGCCGAAGTCGGGGGCGGCGATGTCGGCGATCCCGATCAGCGAGGGATCGCCGATGTGCACCGGCGCGCCGTGCACCGCCGGAAGGCGGCCGGTGATCTGGATCGCGCGGATGGCGTCCGCGGCCTTCATCGGCCGCATCGAGACGACCAGAGGTCCATGGAACGGGCCGGCCGCCGTCGTGGGGATCGAGGTCTTATACATCGCGACGTTGCGGCCCTCCGCGACGTGCCGCAGCGGCACGCCGGCGGCCAGCAGCGCGTCCTCGAACGAGAACGAGCAGCCGATGACGAAGGTGACGAAGTCGTCGCGCCAGATCGCCTCCAGATCGGCGACCTCGGCGGTCAGTTCGCCATGCTCGAACACGCGATACCCGGGCGCGTCGGTGGCGAGGTCGAGATCGAGTCCGAGGGCGGGAAGCCGCCGCGATCCCGGTTCGGACACCCCGAGCAGCGGGCAGGGCTTGGGATTCGCCTGGCAGAAGCGCAGGAAGTCGCCCGCGAGGTCCGCGGGGAGGATCATCAGGTTGCCCTGCACATGGGCGGGGGCGAGGCCGACGGTGTGCCCGGTCCAGGTGCCGCTGCGGATGGCGCGGCGGGCGTCGGCCGCTGTGCGAAACGGCGTCGCAGGGGCGAGGCTGGCGTGAGCGACGGGCTGGTTCATGAGGCTCTCCATTGCGTCACGCGGTGACGCCGTCGATGAGGTTCAGGCCGAGCAGGAATTCGGAGCTGAAGGCGGTGCGAACGACCGGATCGAGGCGGATGGCGGGCTCCAGCGCGTCGCGCTCCGCGCGGCGGGCGGCGACGGCCTCCTCGATGGAGACCGCCGCGAAGCGCACGACGCCGCCGGCCTGGACCTGGGCGAGGCGGCCGAGGTCGGCGCCGATCACGGTCGCGATCTTGGGGTAGCCGCCGGTGGGCTGGCGGTCCGCCATCAGCACGATCGGTAGCCCGTCGCCTGGAACCTGGATCGCGCCCATGGCGATCCCGTCCGAGACGATGTCGTGGCCCGCCGCATGGCGCAGCGGCCGTCCCTTGAGGAAGCACGCCATGCGGTCGCCGCGCGCCGTCACGGTCCAGCCCTCGTTGAGAAAGGCCTCGATGTCGTCCGGGGCGAAGGCGTCCGCCTGGGGGCCGAGCACGACCCGGATGCGGTCCGGACGGCGGTCGAGCCAGGGGACGGTCATCGCAGCGGGCTCGCCGACGCTCGCGCGGGCGTCCTTGAGAGTGAGCGCGTCGCCGGCCCGCAGGGCGCGACCGTCGAGCCCGCCGAAGCCGGAGCGGGTGTGGGTGGCGGCCGAGCCGAGGGTCGGGGCGACGTCGATCCCGCCGCCGACGGCGAGATATCCCCAAGCGCCGTTCGCGCCGGCCTTCAGCGTCAGGACGCTGTCGGGTTTCAGCGTCAGAGCGACGTTCGACGGCAGCGCCCGGCCGTCGTGTTCGATTCGGAAGCCGCCGCCCGCGATCGCCACGTCGAGCGGGCCCTCGGCCGCGACGGAAAGCCCGCCGACCGAGACCTCGACCGCGGTGGCCCCGAGGTCGTTTCCGAGCGCCCGGTTGGCGGTCGCGAACGCCAGCGGGTCCATGGGCCCCGCCGGCGTCACGCCATAGCGCATGTAGCCGTGGCGTCCCGCGTCCTGCAGCGTCGCTCCGGCGCCGGACAGGATCTTCAGCCGCGCCGTCGTCATGGCCGGGGCTCCGCACGACGGGCGACGACCTCGCCGGCGCCGGCCCGGCCGTCGAGTTCGGCGAAGGTCGCGGCGTCGACCGCCTCGAAGCGGAGCGTGTCGCCGGCCTCGAACAGAAAGGTCGGGTCGCGCCGGGCCGAGAACAGCCGCTCGGGCGTGCGCGCGAGCACGTACCACCCCGTCGGCATCGGGAAGGAGGCGACCGCGGCGAGGCCGCCGCCGATCATCAACGCGCCCTCGGGGTGGGGCGGGCGCGGCGTCGGTCGGCGCGGCAGGCCGAGGGCCTGCGGCAGCCCGCCCAGATAGGCGAAGCCGGGCGCGAAGCCGTACATGTAGACGCGGTAGTCGGCGCCGGAATGCAGCGCCACGACCTTGTCCGACGCGAGCCCGATTTTCTCGGCGACTTCGGCCAGGTCCTCGCCGAAGGCGGGGTCGTAGCAGCAGGGCACGATCCAGGCGCGGCCGGGCGCACGTTCGGCGGCGTCGGCCCGGCTCAGATCCTTCACCGCCTCCACCAGCGCGCTGCGGTCAAGCCTCAGCGGGTCGTAGTGGATCATCAGCGAGCGATAGGTCGGGACGGTTTCGGTGACGCCCTCCGGCGTCCGCGCGCGCAGCGCGGCGTCGAGCGACAGCACGCGGTCGTTGACCGCCGGGTCGACCGTCGCGCCGAACTCGACCACAAGCGCGGCCTCTCCGGCGTCGAGAAAGCGAGGCGTGTTGGCGTCCGATGACGGCGTCTCGGTCATGGCGCGCCTCCCCAGCGGCGGTCGGGCGAGTGCGGGACGATCGGCCATCAGGCCAGTGCGTCTGTCGCTTGCCCAGGATTGCAGCAGCGTGATCGCCTGCCCCGATTTTCGCCAATCGTGATTGCGGATCAGCGGCGATAAGCCCTCATTATGGCGCGGGAGGCGCCGCCGCGAAGGCGCCGGCGACCTCCTGGGCGATCCGCGCGGCCTGCTCCGCCAGATGCTGACCGGGGCGATTGGCGTAGGTCGCCGTGAAGCCGATCGGCGACAGCCGCACCTCGGTCGGCGCCACCACGAGTTCGCCGGCCGCGATCTCCTTGCGCACGATCGCCGGCGGGATCACGCAGATCCCGAGCCGCTCCATCGTCATCTTTACGATTGTGGCGAGCGAGGCGCTGGTGTGGATCTGGGGCGGCGGCCCGCTCGCGCGCAGGATCAGGTCGCGGAGCTCCACGTAGGGGCTGGTGTTCTTCGGGTAGGTGATCAGCGGGTGGCGCAGCAGGTCGTCGAGAGCGAGCGTGCGGTCGCAGTCCAGGAGCTGCGGCGAGGCGATCCACGCCACGGGCGTGCTGAACAGCGGGCGGTTCACGAAGTCCGGCAGGGTGATCGGGCCGACGAGGAGCGCGAGATCGATCTCGTTGGCGAGCAGCGCGCCCTGCATGTTGGTGGAGATGTCGACCGAAATGTCGACCGTGACGCCGGGATAGACCGCGCGCAGCCGCTCCACGAACGGAATCAGCCAGAGGTGCACGATGGTCTCCGACACGCCGAGCCGCAGCGCGCCGGTCATGGTCTCGGGGCTCGCAAGGTCGGCGGTCATCTCGGCGCGCAGCGCGAGGAAGCGCTCGGCGTAGGCCAGCACCCGCCGGCCGGCGTCGGTGAGCGCGACGTCCCGGGCGCGCCGCTCGAGCAGCGGCCCGTACTCCTGCTCGAGCGCCGCGATGCGCTGGGAGACGGCCGGCTGGGTGGTGTTCACCTGCTCGGCCGCGCGGCGAAAGCTCGCGAGCGTCGCCACCCAGTAGAAGATCTCGAGGCTGCGCAGGTCCGCCATGGGGCGAGGCTCTCCGGACGCGGGTTCGGCCAGCATGCCCCGCCGGCCGCCGCCCGTCATGCGCCGCGCGGGACGCAGGGCCCAAGGCCCGCACGCTCGACGGCGGGGCGCGGAGGTCGTAAATCCCTGCCCCAAGAGAACGATCCAGAAGAACCGGACCTCCGAGGACAGCCGAGATGCCCGCCTACCGCTCCCGCACCACCACCCATGGCCGCAACATGGCCGGCGCCCGCGGGCTCTGGCGCGCCACCGGCATGAAGGACAGCGACTTCGGCAAGCCGATCATCGCGGTGGTGAACTCGTTCACGCAGTTCGTGCCCGGCCACGTCCACCTCAAGGACCTGGGCCAGCTGGTCGCGCGCGAGATCGAGAAGGCGGGCGGCGTCGCGAAGGAGTTCAACACCATCGCCGTCGACGACGGCATCGCGATGGGCCACGACGGCATGCTCTACAGCCTGCCGTCGCGCGAACTGATCGCCGACAGCGCCGAGTACATGGTCAACGCGCATTGCGCGGACGCCATGGTCTGCATCTCGAACTGCGACAAGATCACGCCCGGCATGCTGCTGGCGTCGCTCCGCCTCAACATCCCCACCGTGTTCGTGTCCGGCGGCCCGATGGAGGCCGGCAAGGTCGTGCTGAAGGGCAAGGAGGTCGCGCTCGACCTCGTCGACGCCATGGTCGCGGCCGCCGACGACCGCGTCGCGGAGGAGGACGTCGCGAAAATCGAGCGGTCCGCCTGCCCGACCTGCGGCTCGTGCTCGGGCATGTTCACCGCGAACTCCATGAACTGCCTGACCGAGGCGCTCGGCCTTTCGCTGCCGGGCAACGGCTCGACCCTCGCCACCCACGCCGACCGCGAGCGCCTGTTCGTGGAGGCCGGCCACCTGATCGTCGACATCGCCAAGCGCTACTACGAGAGCGACGACGCCAGCGTGCTGCCGCGCTCGGTCGCGAGCTTCAACGCGTTCGAGAACGCCATGAGCCTCGACATCGCCATGGGCGGCTCGACCAACACCGTGCTCCATCTGCTCGCGGCCTCCCACGAGGGCGAGGTCGGCTTCACCATGGAGGACATCGACCGGCTGTCGCGCCGCGTGCCGGTGCTCTGCAAGGTCGCGCCGGCGAAGGCTGACGTGCACATGGAGGACGTCCACCGCGCTGGCGGCGTCATGAGCATTCTCGGCGAGCTTGGCCGCGCCGGGCTGCTGCATCTCGACGAGCCGACGATCCACAGCGCGACGCTGGGCGACGCGCTCGCACGCTGGGACGTCGCGGTCTCTACAAGCGAGGCGGTCAAGACCTTCTTCCGCGCGGCCCCCGGCGGCGTGCCGACGCAGACCGCGTTCAGCCAGAGCCGCCGCTACGACGATCTCGACCTCGACCGCGAGAACGGCGTCATTCGCAGCGCCGACCACGCCTTCTCCAAGGACGGCGGTCTCGCCGTGCTCTCCGGCGACCTCGCGCTTGACGGCTGCATCGTGAAGACCGCGGGCGTCGACGAGTCGATCCTGAAGTTCTCCGGCCCGGCCAAAGTGTTCGAGAGCCAGGACGACGCCGTGAGCGGCATCCTCACCGGCAAGGTGGTGGCCGGCGAGGTGGTCGTCATCCGCTACGAAGGCCCCCGCGGCGGCCCCGGCATGCAGGAGATGCTCTACCCCACGAGCTACCTGAAATCGAAGGGCCTTGGCAAAGCCTGCGCGCTCGTCACCGACGGCCGCTTCTCCGGCGGCTCGTCCGGCCTCTCGATCGGCCATGTCTCGCCGGAAGCGGCGGAGGGCGGCCTGATCGCGCTCGTCGAGGACGGCGACATGGTCGAGATCGACATCCCCGGCCGGTCGATCCGGCTTGCGGTCGAGCCGTCTGTGATCGCGGCCCGCCGCGCGGCCGAGATCGCCCGCGGCGCCGACGCCTGGAAGCCGAAGGCGCGCAAGCGCAAGGTCTCCGCCGCGCTGAAGGCCTACGCCGCCTTCACCACCAGCGCCGCCCGCGGCGCCGTGCGCGACGTCGACCAGGCGCGCTGATCCGAAGCGCCCGAAAGGTCGGCCGCGTGACGCGCGGCCGTCTCTGATCGCGAATCCCGCAGGTCAACGCTGACCTCTCCACGCTCGGCGCGTCGCGGCGCTGGGCATGGCCAAGCTTTACCTCTTGGCCGGTCTGTGCCAAAAAGTGCGAACGAACGTTCGCTCTTTTCCGGGCCGCCATATGAACGACATGACCCCGCCGCTCGGACTGCGGGCCCAGCGCCAGGAAGACCAGAGGCGGCGGATCCTCGACGCCGCGATCGCCTGTTTCGCCCGCGGCGGCTTTCACGCCACCGGCATGCAGGCGATCTGCGCGGAGGCCGGCATGAGCCCGGGCGGGCTCTACCGTTACTTTCCCTCCAAGGAGGCGATCATCGAAGCGATCGTCGAGCGCGACCGCGCCGACATCGCGCCGCAGCTCCTGCCGCTGCTCGAGGTCGACGACGTGGTCGGCGCGCTGATCGACACGGCCCGCGCCTTCATGACCGGCAACCTGATGCCGGAGAGCCTCGTGATCTTCCCCGAGCTGAACGCCGAGGTCGTGCGAAATCCCGCCGTCCGAGCGATCTCGGAGCGCTGTGAGGACGAGATGCGCGACATCCTCGTCCGCGTGCTGGAGCGCGGCATGAGGCTCGGCAAGATCGACCCGGCGCTCGACGCGCTCGACGCCGTGCGGCTGCTGATGGCGATGACCGACGGCGTGCTGATGCGGCTCCTGATCGAGCCCGGCGCCAAGCTCGACGGCTTGATGCCGATGTACGAGAGGGCGATCCGCGCCTTCCTGGCCCCGCAGTCGCCGCGCGCCGCGCAGACTGAGGCCCGCTTATGAACGCTCCCTTGCGCACCCGCCCGGACGTGGCGGCTCCCGCCGAAACCACGCCGCCCGTCCGTCGCCGCCGTCGCTGGCCCTGGGTTCTTTGCGCGCTCGCCGCGCTCGGCGCCGGCGCGTTCCTGTTCAAGGACAACGTCGCCCGATACGCCGCCGAACGCGAGGCGCCGTCGCAGGCGGCGGAATCCGCCGCTCCGGCGGCGAAGCCCATTTCGGTCACGGTCGCGACGGCGACGCGACGTGAGATCGCGCAGGTCGAGCAGGTCACCGGAACGCTGGTCGCCCGCGACGAAGTGCTGGTCGGCGCGCAGATCGACGGGCTTCGGCTCGACGAATACCTCGTCGACGTCGGCGACCGGGTGGCTCAGGGCCAGGTGCTCGCGCGTCTCGACCGCGACATGCTGGAGACCCAGGCGCTGCAGAACGCCTCCTCGGTCGCCAAGGCCGAGGCCGCCATCGCGCAGGTCGAGGCTGCGATCGCCGAAGCCGAGGCTTCGCAGGTCGAAGCGGTGGCGTCGCTGAAGCGCGCCGAACAGCTCAAGGGCTCTGGCAACGTCACCGGCGAGACCCTTCAGGCCCGCCAGACGGCGGCCCAGGTCGCCGCCGCGCGGGTGAGGGCGCAAGGCCAAAACGTCAAGGTGGCCCAGGCCGAAAAGGCGCTGGCCGAAGCGCAGGGCCGCGAGATCGCGCTGCGTCTCGCGCGCACCGAGGTCCGGGCTCCCTCCGCCGGCGTGGTCGCAAGCCGCACGGCGCGGGTAGGCCAGATCGTCGGCATGTCCGGGGAGCCGCTGTTCCAGCTGGTGCGGGACGGCGAGATCGAGCTGAAGGCGGAGGCGACCGAGACCCGGCTGCACTCCATCGCCGCCGGCCAGCCGGCGCGGGTGACGGCGGCCGGCGTGCCGAAGCCGTTCGACGGTCAGGTTCGGCTGGTGGAGCCCACCGTGGACGCGACCACCCGGCTTGGCGTCGTGCGGATCGCGCTGCCGGCTGACGGCGCGCTGCGGCCGGGCCTGTTCGCGCGCGGTCAGATCGAGACCGCCCGCCGCGAGGGCCTGACGGTCCCGCAGTCGGCGATCCTCTATGGCGCCGAGGGCGTCACCGTGCAGGTGGTGAGGGACGGCGTCGTGTCCGAACGGCGTGTGACGCTCGGGCTGCAGGACGCCGACGGCGTCGAAATTCTCGAGGGGATAGCGGCGGGGGAGGCGGTCGTCGCCCGCGCCGGCGGATTCCTGCGCGACGGCGACCGCGTGGCGCCGGTGACGACGCCGACGGTGTCGGCTTCGGCGAGGGACCGATAACGATGGCCCTGAACGTCTCCGCCTGGTCGATCCGCAAGCCGATCCCGCCGCTGGTGCTGTTCGTGGTGCTGACGGCGATCGGTCTGTTCTCGTTCGCCTCGCTGCCGGTGACGCGGATGCCGAACATCGACCTGCCGCTCGTTTCGGTCACCATCAACCAGACCGGCGCGGCGCCGAGCGAGCTCGAGTTGCAAGTGACGAAGCGCGTCGAGACCGCGGTCGCGGGGCTCGCGGGCGTCAAGCACATCACCTCCTCGATCGGCGACGGCGTGTCCGTCACCAGCATCGAGTTCCAGCTCGAGACCCAGGTCGACCGTGCGGTCAACGACGTGCGCGACGCCGTCACCGGCATCCGCACCGACCTGCCGCAATCGATCGAAGAGCCGCTGATCCAGCGCATCGACATCGAGGGCATGGCGATCTCGACCTACGCAGCCTCGGCCCCGGCGATGACGCCGGAGGAGCTGAGCTGGTTCGTGGACGACCGCATCGTCCGGGCGCTGCAGGGCGTACGCGGCGTCGCGCAGGTCAAGCGCGAGGGCGGCGTCGACCGCGAGATCCGCGTCGCGCTGGACCCCGCCCGCTTGCAGGCGCTGGGCGTCACCGCGGCGGACGTCAACGCGCAGCTGCGCGCCACAAACGTCGACCTGGCGGGCGGCCGCGGCGAGGTCGGCGCGCAGGAGCAGACCGTGCGCACGCTCGCCGGCGCGCTCACCGTGGAGCGTCTTGCGGAGGCGCGCATTTCCCTGCCGGGCGGGCGCGAGGTGCGCCTCTCCGACCTCGGCACGGTGCGCGATGGCTCGGCGGAGCCCCGCGCCGCCGCCCGCCTCGACGGCAAGCCGATCGTCGCCTTCGGCGTCTACCGCGCCAAGGGGTTTTCGGACGTCGTGGTCGCGGAGGCGGCGAAAGCGAAGCTCGACGAGCTCGCCGCGAGCTATCCCGACGTGACGATCACGCCGATCGACACCACGGTCCGCTACACCAAGGCGGATTACGAAAGCGCGATGCACACGCTGATCGAGGGCGCGGTGCTCGCGGTGATCGTGGTCTTTCTGTTCCTGCGCGACGTGCGGGCGACGCTGATCTCGGCGCTCGCGATCCCGCTATCGATCCTGCCGACGTTCTGGGTGATGGACACGCTCGGCTTTTCGCTCAACGGCGTCAGCCTGCTCGCGATCACGCTGGTCACGGGCATCCTGGTCGACGACGCCATCGTCGAGATCGAGAACATCGTGCGCCACATGCGCATGGGAAAGTCAGCCTACCGCGCTTCGATCGAGGCGGCGGACGAGATCGGTCTGGCGGTGGTCGCGACCACCGCCACGATCATCGCGGTGTTCATGCCCGTGAGCTTCATGGGCGGGATCGCGGGACAGTACTTCAAGCAGTTCGGCATCACGGTGGCGGTCGCCGTCGCCTTCTCGCTGCTGGTGGCGCGGCTCATCACCCCCCTGCTGACCGCCTACTTCCTGCGCGACCATGGCGCCCATGAGGAGCGGGACGGCGTCATCATGCGCGGCTACACGCGCGTTCTCGCCTGGTCTGTGCGCTGGCGTTTCGTCACGGTCGGCGCGGGCGTCGCGCTGTTCGTAGGCTCCGTCATGCTGGCGGGTCTGCTCCCCTCGGGCTTCCTGCCCGAGAACGACACCTCGCGCTCGATCCTGAAGATCGAGCTGCCGCCGGGTTCGACGCTCGACCAGTCCGAGGAGGTCGGCCAGCGCATCACCCGGTTGCTGCTGGCGCGGCCCGAGGTCGCCTCGGTCTACGCCTCCGTCGGTTCGGGCGCGCAGGCGGGGCCGATGGCGGCGTCGGGCGAGGTCCGCAAGGGCGTCCTGATCATCAATCTCAAGCCGCGCTCCGAGCGGACCTTGAGCCAGAAGCAGTTCGAGGGCGAGGTGCGCGGCCAGCTCGCGGCGATCCCGGACATTCGCAGCAACTTCGGCAACGACGGCGGCCAGCGCGAGTTCACTTTGATCGTCTCCGGCTCGGACGGCGCGGCCGTGGAGAAGGCGGCGGTGGCGCTCGAAAAGGAGACGCGCGCCTCCGTGCCGGGCCTGCTCAACGTCGTCTCCACGGCCGCGATCGACCGGCCGGAAATCCGCATCGTCCCCAAGCTCGACGAGGCGGCCCAGCTCGGCGTCTCGGTCGCGCAGATCGCGGAGACCGTGCGCGTCGCGACCATCGGGGACGTCGAGCAGAACCTCGCCAAGTTTTCGGCGGGCGACAGGCAGGTGCCGATCCGCGTCCAGCTGGACGAGGCCGCGCGCGCCGACGTCGCGACCTTCGAGAACCTGCGCGTGCGCCGTGACGCCGGCGGAAGCGTGCCGCTATCCGCCGTCGCCGACGTGAGTTTCGGCAAGGGTCCCACGAGCCTCGACCGCTACGACCGCGACCGCCGCGTCGCGATCGAGGGCGACCTCGCTCCGGGCGTCGCGCTCGGCACGGCTCTCGAAGCGGTCAAGGCGCTGCCCGCGGCGAAGAACCTGCCCGAGGGGGTGACGTTGAAGGAGTTCGGCGACGTCGAGATCATGAACGAGGTGTTCTCGGGCTTTGCGATCGCCATGGGCGCCGGCGTGCTTCTGGTGTTCGCGGTGCTCGTGCTGCTGTTCGCCGACGTCGCCCAGCCCATCACCATCCTGATGTCGCTCCCATTGTCGATCGGCGGGGCCTTCGTCGCGCTGCTGCTGACCGACAACTCGGTCAGCCTGCCGGTCGTCATCGGATTTCTGATGCTGATGGGCATCGTGACCAAGAACGCGATCCTGCTCGTCGACTTCGCGATCGAGGAGGTGGCCCGCGGCGTCGATCGCACGACGGCGCTGATCGACGCGGGCCGCAAGCGCGCCCGGCCGATCGTGATGACGACCGTCGCCATGGCGGCGGGCATGGTCCCCTCGGCGCTTGCGCTCGGCGAGGGCGGCTCCTTCCGCGCGCCGATGGCGATCGCAGTGATCGGCGGCCTGCTGGCCTCGACCCTGCTCAGCCTGGTCTTCGTGCCGGCGGTCTTCACGATCATGGACGACCTCAGCCGCCTGTTCGGCTGGATCTTCGGACGTTTCGTCGGCCCGAAGGATGAACCTGAGACGGGCCCGCGCGCCCTGCCGCGCGAGACGCTCCGCGCAGCGGAGTGACCACGCTCGTCACGCGGCTTTAGGGCGTGCAAAAACGCGCTGGCCTCACTCCTCCCGCCGCTCCAGCCCGCGGGCGGTGCGGAGCTGCGGGAATCGCCACGCCCAGATCGCCGCGACCGCCATCGCGCCCGCGCCGCCGACGACGATCGCCGGCATCACGCCGATGAACGTGGCGGTGACGCCCGCCCGGAACTCGCCGAGCTCGTTCGAGGCGCCGACGAACATCATGTTGACCGCGTTGACCCGGCCGCGCACCTCGTCGGGCGTCCAGAGCTGCAGCAGCGTCTCGCGGATCGTGACGCTCACCATGTCGGCGCCGCCCATCACCGCAAGCGCCGCAACCGAGAGCCAGACCGTCGTCGACAGGCCGAAGACCACGGTCGCGAGGCCGAACAGGCCGACGCAGGCGAACATGATGCGGCCGGCATGGTCGCGGATCGGGACGACGGAAAGCAGGGCCGCGACCGCGATCGCGCCGACGCCGGGCGCGGCCCGCAGGAGGCCGAGGCCCCAGGGGCCGACGTCCAGCACGTCGCGGGCGACCGCCGGCATCAGCGCCATGGCGCCGCCGAGAAGCACGGCGAAGAGGTCGAGCGTGATGGCCCCCAGCACGACCTTCTCGCGGAACACATAGTCGAAGCCCGCGACCAGCGTGCTCCAGTTCGCCTGGAAGGCGCGGCGCGGCTGGACCACGCGGATCGCGGCGACGAGAACGAGCGCGAGGACCAGCAGCGCCGCCGCCACGGCGTAGGCGACCGCGCCGCCGAGCCCGTAGAGCAGGCCGCCCGCGACCGGGCCGACGATGCTCGCGAACTGCCAGGCGGAGGAGGTCCACGTGATCGCGTTGGCGAGCGCCTCTTTCGGCACGAGGTTCGGCACGATCGAGGTGCTGGCCGCGCCGAAGAAGGCCCGGGCGACCCCGAACACGAACAGCACGGCGAAGATCGAGACGACCGAGATCTCGTGGGCGAAGGTGAGCGCGACGAGCGCGAGCGCGCCTGCGGCCTCCACCGCGACGCAGATCCCCATGATCAGACGCCGCGAGAACCGGTCGGCGGCGGGCCCCGTCACCAGCACGAGCGCGAAGGCGGGGAGGAACTGGACGAGGCCGACGAGCCCGAGGTCGAAGGGGTCGCGCGTGAGGTCATAGACCTGCCAGCCGACCGCGACCGACACGATCTGGATGGCGAAGGTGGCGCAGAGCCGGGCGATCCAGAACAGCGTGTAATTGCGGTGGCGGAAAGCGATCGGAGAGACGGGCGCGCCGCTCGCGGGCGAGGGCGCGTCGGGTCCGATGACGGTCATGGGGCGGGCCACCTGTGCACGTGCGGTCCGCCGCTTAAAGCGCTCAGACGCTCACATGTCGAGGCGCACGCGGCGGGACGCTGCCTCCCGTGGGTCGCCCTGGTTCTTTAGTCGAGGCGGTAGGCCACGAGCTTGCCCTCGTGGTTCAGCGGCAGGACGGCGGTCTTGGACGCCGCGTCGTAGGAGAGGTCGGCCGAGCCGGGGCTGAGCGCCAGGAGCTGCTCGTGCTTGCCGCTCGCATCGATCAGGTAGAGCGGGCCCTTGAGGTAGTCGGTCGCGAGGTACCCGCCGCCGCCCAGCACGACCAGGCCGTCGAGGGCGCCGATCGGCGCTCCGCTCCCCAGCGGCTGCGCCTTTCCGCCGGCCAGCGGAAGCTCGACGAGATGGCCCTCGCCGGTGGGCTTGCCATCGACGAAGGGTCCGAAGCCGGCGATGATCAGCCGGTCGCCTTCGATCGCGAGGCCGTTGGGTCCGTTCAGCTCCAGGCCTTCCGCGAACCGCGTCATGGCGCCGTCCTTCAGTGCGAAGATGACGTTCTTCGCGGTGTCCGAAACCAAGACGCGGCCGTCGGGGGTCGCGACCACGTCGTTCAGGAAGCCGGCGCCCTCCGCCGGGTAGCGCTTCGCCACCTTGGCGGAAGCGACGTCGATCTCGACGAGTTCGTCGATGTCGGCCACGTAGAGCTTGCCCCCGACCAGCGCCATGCCCTTCGGGGCGTTCAGGCCGCTGACCCATTCGGGCTCGATCATGCGCCCGTCGACCGTCGTCTTGGCGATGAAGCCGACGCCGTCCTTCTCCGTCATCGAACCGGCGACAAGGCTGACGTAGACGAAACCGTCGCTGGCCGGCAGCACGGACTCCGGCTGGCGGAGGTCGCCGATCTCCCAAAGCTTCCGCGGCTCGGCGGCGGCGACAGGGCTGGCCAGGACGGCGAGCGACAGGGCCAGGGCGATGGGGCGGACGGACATAGGAGCGTCTCCTCGGGACGAAGCGCGTTCGCCGCGCTCTGGCGCGCGTGGTTCCGCGCGCGTGTTCCCTGCGTCATATGGGGCGCTCGCGCGGATTGACTGCGTCCGCCGCACGCAGCCGTGTCCCGGCGGTGGCCTTTTGCCTCCGGCTGCGGCATATCGCGGGCCATGAGCCTCGACGTCATCACCTTCGGCTGCCGGCTCAACGCCGTGGACAGCGAGACCATCCGCGCCCATGCGCGCGGGCGGGACGATCTCGTCGTGGTCAACGCCTGCGCCGTCACCGCCGAAGCCACCCGGCAGGCGCGCCAGGCGGTGCGCCGCGCCGCGCGCGCCAACCCCCGGGCGGAGATCGTGGTGACCGGCTGCGGCGCCGAGATCGAGCCGCAGGCGTTTTCAAGCATGCCCGAGGTCGTCCGGGTGGTCGGCGCGGCCGACAAGCTCCGGCCCGAGACCTGGGCTCCAGGACATGAGCGCGTGGCGCCGGTCGCGGACGCGGCGCTCCTCGCGCCGCCGGCGGACGCCGCCATCCTCGCGCCGCGGGCCTTCGTGCAGGTCCAGACCGGGTGCGACCATCGCTGCACCTTTTGCGTCATCCCCTTCGGCCGCGGCGCCTCGCGCTCCACGCCGGCGGCGCAGGTGATCGCAGAGGTGCGTCGGGTGCTGGACCGCGGGGCGCAAGAGGCGGTGCTGACGGGCGTCGACCTCACCTCTTGGGGGCTCGATCTCGGCGCCGGCGAGCGGCTGGGCGATCTCGTCCGCGCGGTGCTCGCCGCCGTGCCCGAGCTGCCGCGGCTGCGGCTGTCCTCGCTTGACGCGGTCGAGATCGACGACGCGCTGGTGCGGGCGTTTGCGGAGGAGGATCGGCTCGCGCCGCATCTCCACCTTTCACTCCAGTCCGGCGACGACATGATCCTGAAGCGCATGAGGCGTCGGCATTCTCGCGCCGACGCCGTGCGGTTCTGCGACGGGATGCGGCGGGCGCGGCCCGACGTCGCCTTCGGCTGCGACGTGATCGCGGGATTCCCGACCGAGACTGACGCGATGTTCGAGAACACCCGCTCGGCGCTTGAGGACTGCGGAATCGCCTACGCGCACGTGTTTCCCTACTCCGTGCGCCCCGGCGTTCCCGCCGCCCGCATGCCGCAGGTGGCCGGCGAAATCATCAAGATCCGCGCCGCGGCCCTGCGCGCGACGGGAGAGGCCTTGCTCGCCCGCCACCTCGCGGGCCATGTGGGGCGGCGGCTCACCGCGCTGTCGGAGGGCCGGGGCCTCGCCCGCGCCGCGGACTTCGCGCTGGTTCGCCTAGCCACGGACGCGCCCAAGGGCGCGTTTGTGGATGTGACGGTCGCGGGCCACGACGGCCGCGCGCTGCTTGCGGCGGTCGAGTGATATGGGTGCGTGCTTCGAGACGCCATCCTGCGGATGGCTCCTCAGCATGAGGAGGTTTTGGTTTTGACATCCTGGTCGTCCCTCATGCTGAGGAGCCCGCTTCAGTGGGCGTCTCGAAGCATCTATGGCGTCTCCGCAGTCTCCAGGGTCTCGCGCCGATGACCGACGCTCCCGAGGCCAAAGGCTGGTTCACGCGCCTGCGCGACGGTCTCTCCAAGACCTCGACGCAGCTCACCCGCGGCATCACAGAGATCTTCACCAAGGAGAAACTGGACGCGGCGACGCTGGACGAGCTCGAGGACCTGCTGATCCAGTCCGACCTCGGCGTCGCGACGGCCGAGCGCGTCACGGCCGCCGTGGGCCGGGCGCGGCACGCCAGGCAGCTCGACGGCGAGAGCGTGCGCGCGATCGTGGCGCAGGAGGTAGCGCGCGTGCTGGCGCCGGTCGCCGTGCCGCTCGATCCGCCCGAGAGCGCACGCCCGGCGGTGATCCTCGTCGTGGGGGTCAACGGCTCGGGCAAGACCACCACCATCGGCAAGTTGGCCGAGACATACCGCACCGCAGGCTTGAAGGTCGTGCTGGCGGCGGGCGACACGTTCCGCGCCGCGGCGGTCGAGCAGCTCGCCGTCTGGGCGCAGCGCACCGGCGCCGCCTTCGTCTCCAAGGAGACCGGGGCCGACGCCGCCGCGCTCGCCTACGAGGCCTACGCCAAGGCGCGGGCGGACGACGCGGACCTGCTGATCGTCGACACCGCCGGCCGGCTGCAGAACAAGGCCGGGCTGATGGCGGAGCTCGAGAAGATCGTGCGCGTGCTGAAGAAGTTCGACGCCGACGCGCCGCACGCCTGCCTGCTGGTGCTGGACGCCACCACCGGCCAGAACGCGCTCGGCCAGGTGGAGGCTTTCGCCAAAACCGCGGGCGTCACCGGCCTCGTCATGACCAAGCTCGACGGCACCGCCCGGGGCGGCATCCTGGTCGCGGTCGCGGAGAAGTACCGTCTGCCGGTGCACTTCATCGGCGTAGGCGAAGGCCTCGACGACCTCGAGCCGTTCGACCCTGACGATTTCGCCCGGGCGCTCGTAGGGTTGTCTCGGGTCGAGAAGACCTACGAGTTCTAACCGACGCTCGCCTTACTCGGCGGCCTGGCCGAAGGTCGTTTGCGCGCGCGCCCGATCGCGGGTGTACTGCACCAGATCCGCCTGCAGCGCCTGTAGGTCCTTCGCCGGCGTCCAGACCTTCACAGCGTATTCGACGCCGCCGTCGCTGTAGCTCGTCGGCGTCACGATCGGCTCCGGCGAGGCCAGCGTGTGCGGGTTGTCACGGAGGAAAGCGGCGATCTCAGCGCGGGCGGATTCGAAATCCTGGTCGGCCGGCGCGGTCAGCGTCGTCTCCACGCGGCGGGTCGGATATTTCGACTTGTTGGTCAGCGCCGTGCCCCAGACCTGCGCGTTCGGGATCAGCACCTGCACGTTGTCGCCGCTCGCGAGCTCCGTGAAGAACAGGTTGAGGTCGCGCACCGTCCCCGCCTTGCCGGCGACCTCGATGGCGTCGCCGACCTTGAACGGGCGGAACAGCAGCAGCATCACGCCCGCCGCCATGTTCGACAGCGTGCCCTGCAGCGCGAGGCCGATGGCGAGGGAGGCGGCGCCCAGGACCGCGATGAGGCTCGTCGCCTGGATGCCGACGAGCTGCAGGATCGCCACCAGCGCCACGGCGAGCGTGGCGTATTGCGCGAGGCTCGCGAGGAAGGAGGCGACCGTCACGTCCATCCGCTTGGAGGCGAGCAGCCCGCGGTGGACGCCGTTGTGGATCACGCCGGCGATCCAGAAGCCGGCGACCGCCAGCGCCAGCGCGCCCACGACGTTGAAGCCGTAGACCACTACGAGGTTGGTCAGGAAGGTGAAGTCGATCGGCACGTTGGGCATCGGGCCCCTCACGTCTTCGGCGGGCGACGCGCGTCAACGCCAGCGTCGGCCGTTCTCGGGTTATCGGGCGTTTCCCCGACGTAGCGCGGCCGCCTGTTCGCGCAACCCCCGGGCCCGTGTCGCAGGCGCAGGCTCTTGCCTTCAGGCGCGGCCATGGGCAATGTCGCCAGTCCCTGCGCGGCCCCACGCCGCGCCGCCTCCCGATCGCCGACGCCGCCCCCGCTGCGACCGTCGCGCGATCTCCACCGACGACACCGGAGCGGGACGACCCACATGCGCGCGACCCTCGAGCGAGCGGCCCTCCTGAAGGCCCTTGCCCATGTCCACCGCGTCGTCGAGCGGCGGAACACCATCCCGATCCTCGCGAACGTCCTGCTTCGCGCCGGAGCCGACGGCCTCAGGCTTCAGGCGACCGACCTCGACCTCGAGGTGGTGGAGACGGTGGCCGCCGAGGTGGCGCAGCCCGGCGCGACCACGGTGCCGGCGCACACCTTCTACGACATCGTCCGCAAGCTGCCGGACGGCAGCCAGGTCTCGCTGGAGATGGGCGGCGAGCGCGGCACGCTGGTCATCCGCGCCGGGCGCTCGCGCTTTACGCTGCAGACCCTGCCGGACAGCGACTTCCCGGACCTCGCCGCAGGCGAGCTTCCGACCGGCTTCACGATCGGCGCGGCCGACCTGAAGCGCCTGATCGACAAGACCCAGTTCGCGATCTCGAACGAAGAGACGCGCTACTATCTCAACGGCATCTACCTGCACGCGGTCGACAGCGCGGGCGTGTCGCTGCTGCGCGCGGTCGCGACCGACGGCCATCGCCTCGCTCGGGTCGAGATGCCGGCCCCGGCGGGCGCCGTCGGGATGCCGGGCGTGATCGTGCCGCGCAAGACCGTCTCCGAGATCCAGCGCCTCGTCGAGGACCCGGAAGGCGAGGTCAAGGTCGAGCTCTCGCCCACCAAGATCCGCGTGTCCTTCGGCCAGGTGGTGCTGACCTCCAAGCTGATCGACGGCACCTTCCCGGACTACGGTCGCGTCATCCCCGCCGGAAACGACAAGCGCCTCACGGTCGATCGGCTCGAGTTCAAGAGCGCGGTCGACCGCGTCTCCACCATCTCGTCCGAGCGCGGCCGCGCCGTGAAGCTCTCGCTCACCGACCGCAAGCTGGTGCTCACCGTCACCAACCCGGACTCGGGCAACGCGACGGAGGAGATCGAGGTCGACTACGAGGCCGAGCCGCTCGATATCGGCTTCAACTCCCGTTATCTGCTCGACATCGCCGACCAGCTCGAAGGCGACACCGCGCTCATCCGGCTCGCCGATCCCGGCTCGCCGACGCTGGTGCAGGACCGCGACGACGCCCCGGCGCTCTACGTGCTCATGCCCATGCGGGTGTGAGGGGCGATCGTTCGGTTTCTCAAGCGCTTCGTCGTCCTCCGGCTTGACCGGAGGACCCATGTCCGACGTGGCGCTCTGCGCCCGAGATGGATCCTCCGATCAAGGCGGAGGATGACGCGCTTCATGTGGCGAGCGTCCAGACCCATAACGCCTATCGCGCCGTCGCTCTCATGACCGCCCCCAGCCGCGCCGCCGTCTCGCGCCTGCGCCTCACCAACTTCCGCTCCTACCCCTCGCTCGACCTGGCGTGCGGCGAGGGCTCGGTCGCGCTCGTCGGGCCGAACGGCGCCGGCAAGACCAACATCCTCGAGGCGATCTCGCTGCTCGCGCCCGGCCGTGGCCTGCGCCGCGCGCCGCACGGCGAGTTCGCGCGCACGCCGGGCGACGGTTCCTGGGCCGTCGCGGCCGAAATCTCCAGCGACGGGGACGGCCCGACCCGGCTCGGCACGGGCGTCGAGCCCGCGCAGGACGCGCCCGGCCGCCGCTGCCGGATCGACGGCGCGCCGGTCTCGGGCGCCGGGGCGTTCTCCGAGCATCTCCGCCTCGTCTGGCTGACGCCGGACCTCGACGGCCTGTTCCGCGGGCCGGCCGGCGATCGCAGGCGCTTCCTCGACCGGCTGGTCAACGCCGCGGACCCCGCGCACGCCGCCCGCGCCTCGGGGCTCGAGCGGGCGCTGCGTTCCCGCAACCGCCTGCTCGAGGATCCGCGCGCGGACGCCCGCTGGGTGGACGCCGTCGAACGCGAACTGGCGGAACTCGCCGTCGCCGTGGCGGCCGCGCGGGTGGAGACCGTCGCCCGGCTGGCGGCGCTCGTCGCCGAGACCGCAGACCCGGCGTCGCCATTCCCGACCGCCGACGTCGCGCTCGAAGGGTCGGTGGAGGCCGAACTCGTCCATCTCTCCGCGACCGCCGCCGAAGACGCCTACCGCGAGCGGCTGGGCCGCGGTCGTCCCCGCGATCGCGCAGCCGGGCGAACCCTCGAAGGCCCGCATCTGAGCGACCTTCTGGTGCGCCACGCCGCCAAGGACATGCCGGCGGAGAAGTGCTCCACCGGCGAGCAGAAGGCGCTTCTTGTGGGCCTCGTGCTGGCGCACGCCCGCCTCGTCGCCCGTCTCGACGGCCGGGCGCCCGTGGTGCTGCTCGACGAGGTCGCGGCCCATCTCGACCCTGCCCGCCGGGAGGCGCTCTACGGCGCGCTCGACGCCCTCGGCGCACAGGTCTGGCTCACCGGAGCCGACCCCGCCGCCTTCGCCGACCTCGGGGGCCGGGCGACGGTGTTTGCGGTGGCGGACGGAGAGGTCCGACGCAGGGCGTGAGACCACCAGGCGCGGCTTGACGGCGCGCGCACGCCGACATCTCATCTCGCCGCCATGACCTTCGCCGCGCTGCTCACCTTTTCGGCCGCCCTGTTCGTCGCCGCCGCCACGCCCGGCCCCGGGGTAGCCGCCATTGTCGCGCGGGCGCTGGGCGTCGGCCTGCGCGCGACCTTGCCGATGGTCGCGGGGCTCATCCTGGGCGACGTCGTCTGGCTCGCCTGCGCCGCCTTCGGGCTCGCCGTGCTCGCCGCCACCTTCGGGACCGTCTTCCTGGTCGTGAAGTATGTCGGCGCGGCCTATCTGCTCTACCTCGCGGTGAAGCTCTGGCGCGCTCCGGCCTCGGCCGACGCGGTCGCCGCCGAGGCGCGGCCGATGTTGGCGGCGCGCAGCTTCCTCGCCGGCCTCGCGGTCACGATCGGCAATCCCAAGGCCATGGTGTTCTATCTCGCCCTGCTGCCGGCGATCGTCGACCTCGGCCAGGTCGACGCGCTCGGCTTCGCTGAACTCGCGCTGGCCACCGCGCTTGTCCTCGTCGCCGTCATCGGCGGCTATGCGGCGCTCGCCTCGCGCGCCCGCGCCTGGCTGGTCTCGCCCCGGGGGCGGCGCCTGCTGAACCGCATCTCGGGCGCGACCATGGGCGCAGCCGCCGCGGGCGTCGCCGCGAGCTGACGCGAGCCCGGTGGGTCGACCCCAAAAAAGCCATCCTGATCAGTTAGTTGGAGCAGGCTTCGGGGTTATCGACAGGCCCCGCCGACCGGCCTCTTCGAAACTCGCCTTTCCAGCTCCGAAAGGGTAGGAATAGGGAGTGCGAAACGCCTGATTCCTGCCGAGTTTTACCGACGCTCGCCAGCGCTGTCCGCCCACCCCCGCCGCGCACGCGGCCCCCACGGCGGACGCCCACCGCGAGGAGACCTGACATGTCCGATACTGCTTCGAACGGCGGCGCCGAAGACTACGGCGCAGACTCGATCCGCGTCCTGAAGGGACTCGACGCCGTGCGTAAGCGACCGGGGATGTACATCGGCGACACTGACGACGGCTCCGGCCTGCACCACATGGTCTACGAGGTGATCGACAACGGCATCGACGAGGCGCTGGCCGGCTGGGCGAACGAGGTCACCGTCACGCTGAACTCGGACGGCTCCTGCACCGTCACCGACAACGGCCGCGGCATCCCGACCGGCATCCACACCGAGGAGGGCATCTCGGCCGCCGAGGTCATCATGACCCAGCTGCACGCCGGCGGTAAGTTCGATCAGAACTCCTACAAGGTCTCCGGCGGCCTGCACGGCGTCGGCGTCTCGGTCGTGAACGCGCTCTCGGTCAAGCTCAAGCTGCGCATCTGGCAGAACGACAAAGAGCACGAGATGTCGTTCACCCACGGCGTGGCCGACGCGCCGCTCGCCGTGGTGGGCCCGGCGAACGGTCGGCGCGGCACCGAAGTGACCTTCACGCCGAGCGGCGAGACCTTCAAGGGCGTCACCGAGTTCGACTACGCCACGCTCGAGCACCGCCTGCGCGAGCTGGCCTTCCTGAATTCCGGCGTGAAGATCGTGCTGACCGACGCGCGCTCCGCCGACGTGCGGCGCGAGGAGCTTTATTACGAGGGCGGCGTCGAGGCCTTCGTGCGCTACCTCGACCGCGCCAAGCACCCGCTGATCGAGACGCCGATCGTGCTGCGCTCGGAGCGGGACGGCATCGGCGTTGAGGTCGCGATGTGGTGGAACGACAGCTACCACGAGAACGTGCTGGTCTTCACGAACAACATTCCCCAACGCGACGGCGGCACCCATCTCGCCGGCTTCCGCGCGGCTCTGACGCGGCAGGTCAACGGCTACGCCGAGACCTCGGGCGTCACCAAGAAGGAGAAGGTCTCGCTCACCGGCGACGACGCGCGCGAGGGGCTGACCTGCGTGCTTTCCGTCAAGGTGCCGGACCCAAAGTTCTCGTCGCAGACCAAGGACAAGCTGGTCTCCTCCGAAGTGCGGCCCGCCGTCGAGAACCTCGTCAACGAGGCGCTGCACACCTGGTTCGAAGAACACCCGGCCGACGCCAAGACCGTCGTGCAGAAGGTGGTCGAGGCCGCGGCCGCCCGCGAGGCCGCGAAGAAGGCGCGCGAGCTGACCCGCCGCAAGGGCGCGCTCGACATCGCCTCGCTTCCGGGCAAGCTCGCCGATTGCCAGGAGCGCGATCCGGCGAAGTCCGAGCTGTTCCTGGTCGAGGGCGACTCGGCAGGCGGCTCCGCCAAGCAGGGCCGCGACCGCGCCTTCCAGGCGGTGCTGCCGCTGCGGGGCAAGATCCTCAACGTGGAGCGCGCGCGCTTTGACAAGATGCTGTCGAGCCAGGAGATCGGCACGCTGATCACCGCGCTCGGCACCGGCATCGGGCGCGAGGAGTTCAACGCCGACAAGCTGCGCTACCACAAGATCATCATCATGACGGACGCCGACGTCGACGGCAGCCACATCCGCACCCTGCTGCTGACGTTCTTCTACCGCCAGATGCCGGACCTCCTGAACCGCGGCCACATTTTCATCGCCCAGCCGCCGCTCTACAAGGTGACGCGCGGCAAGTCCGAGCAGTACCTGAAGGACGAGCGCGCGCTTGAGGACTACCTGATCGACTCCGGTCTCGAAGGCGTGTCGCTGAAGCTCGCGAGCGGCGAGGTGCGCGCGGGCGCCGATCTCCGCGCCGTCATCACCGAGGCCCGCCAGATCCGCGCGCTGCTGGGCGGCCTCCACTCGCGCTACCGCCGCTCGGTCGTCGAACAGGCCGCCATCGCCGGCGCGCTGACGCCGGACGTGCTGAACGATCCCGCGACCGCGCAGCGCGTGGCCGAGGACGTCGCCGGCCGTCTCGACGTGCTGGCCGAGGAGACCGAGCGCGGCTGGGTCGGGACCGTCAGCGACGACGGCTTCACCTTCGCGCGCACCGTGCGCGGCGTGCGGGAGGCCGCGATCATCGACGCCGCGCTGATCGCCAGCGCCGACGCCCGCAAGCTCGACGAGCATGCCGTGGGGCTGCGGGAGATCTTCGGCGAGACCCCGCAGCTGCTGCGCAAGGACGCGGTCAACGCGGTGCACGGGCCGTCCGAGCTCGTCGACGGCGTGCTCGCGGTGGGCCGCAAGGGCCTGACGCTGCAGCGCTACAAGGGTCTCGGCGAGATGAACCCGAGCCAGCTGTGGGAGACCACGCTCGACATCAACGTCCGCTCGCTGCTGCAGGTGAAGGTGAAGGAAGTCGACGAGGCGGACGACATCTTCACCAAGCTGATGGGCGACATCGTCGAACCGCGCCGGGAGTTCATCCAGGACAACGCCCTCACCGTCGCGAACCTCGACGTCTGAGGGCGGGGGGGGCCGGCCCAGGGCGCAACCTGCGTCCGTCACCGACGGGAGCCCATGCCGCCCCTCATCGATCCGCGCCGCGGCGACGTCGAGGACGACGCGTCGAGCACCAAGGTCTGGTCCCTCGCCTCGCTGGCGGGGTGGGTGCTGGTCGAGATCAGCCTGCCTAAGCTGCTCCTGTCCTGGCTGTTGCTGGTCGGGCTGCCCTGCCTGTTGCTGGGCGTCGCGCCGCTCGCGGCGACGGCCTGGATGTCGACGGTCTCGCGCACCGCTCTGGAGGCCTTCAGCGGGGTCGCGCCCTTCGTGGCGCTTGCGGCGGCCTTGATCGTCGCGGGCGTCGGCGGTCGCCCGGCCTTCCGATTGGCCGAACGAAGCTTCTGGTCCCTGAACGCCCTCGCGGTGCAGCCGAGCTTCGTGCTGTGCCGGGAGGCCATGCGCCACTTCGTGGGGCGGCGGCTGTCGCTGTGGTTCCGGCGCGACGGCGCGCGGGTGGGCCAGGTCACAGCGGTCGCGGCGGCGGTCCTGATGTCGTGTCTCGCCGGCGCCGCCGCCTGGCTGGCCTGGCCGCATTCCCGCTGGATCGGCTCCTGGGGCGATCTGGCGTCCCCGCTCACCCTGCTTGGCGCGTCCTTCGCGAACAGCGTCGTATTGTTCGGCGCCTATGTGGCCTGCGGATCCCTCGCCTGGGGCGCGGCCGACGCCGCGATGGGGCAGCCGAGGACGCTGGAGAGCCACGACCCCGAGGCCGGCGGAAAGGTCTGGCGGGTCGCGCACCTGTCCGACCTGCACGCCGTCGGCGAGCGCTTCGGTTTCCGCATCGAGAGCGGTCGCGCAGGGCCTCAGGGCAACGCGCGGCTGGCGGCCACGTTCGAGGCCTTGGCGCGGGCCCACGCCGCGGAGCCGCTCGACCTCGTGCTGGTCACCGGCGACATGACCGACGCGGGGCGCTCGTCGGAATGGGCGGAGTTCCTGGAGGCGCTCGACACGCTCGACCCCGCGCTGCGCGAGCGCATGCTGTTCATCCCCGGCAACCATGACGTCAACGTGGTGGACCGCTCGAACCCCGCCCGGCTCGACCTGCCGTTCTCGCCGGGCAAGCGGCTCCGCGAGCTCCGCGCGCTCGGCCTGCTCGCGGACCTTCAGGCGGAGCGGGTGGTCGTCGCCGGCGCCAAGGCCACGTTCGACGCGACCCTGTCGGAGTGGCTCGCGCCCCATGGGCAGGCGCTTGCGACCTTCGTGCGCACGGGCCGCGGCAAGCGCGGGCGCGACGTCAGCACGCTGTGGGACGAGGCGTTTCCCATGGTGCGCCTCCCCGAAACGCCCGACGGGCTCGGCGTGATCCTGCTCAACTCCAACGCCGACACGCATTTCTCCTTCACCAACGCGCTCGGCATGCTCCCCGCGGAGCAGGAGCGCCGGACGACCGCCGTCATCCGCGCCCATCCCGAGGCCAGCTGGCTGGTGGCGTTGCACCACCATCTGGTGGAGTACCCCCGACCGACGCGGTCGCTGTCGGAGCGCATCGGCACGGCGCTGATCAACGGCAGCTGGTTTCTTCGGCAGCTGAAGCCCGCGGCGCGCCGCGTGGTGGTGATGCACGGACACCGCCACGTCGACTGGACCGGCCGCTGCGGCGACCTCCGCATCGTCTCCGCGCCGTCGCCGGTGATGGGACGGCCGTATTTCTGGATCCAGCGCTTCGGGGTCGCCGACGGACGTCTAACGCTGCTCAAGCCGCAGAGGGTCGACCTCGGGCAGCCGCCCCACGTGGCGACGCCGCCGGTCGCGAAGGCCGGCGAATTCGAGACGTAAGGTCGCTGCGCTTTGGCGACAGTCGGCGGAGATCGTGGTCGACCGTCCGCCGCGCTTCGGCGCGACGCCGATAGCACGCGCCTCGAGCGTCTGAGGCGACGCGTCCGTCAGGACGCGATCGTCGCGGCTGGGCTTACTGGAAGGCGGCGAAGGCCGGGGTGACCCGCGGGTCGGGCTTCGACGCCGGCTGGAACGCGTCCGTGGCGCGGGCCGAACGCTCGCGCGGCTTCGGCGCGGCCTCGGGCGCGGAGGTCGGAACGACCTGAGCCGGCTGCGGCGCGGGCTCCTCGGCGCGGCCGAACAGGCCGCCGACGCTGCGCACCCATCCGCCGATGCCGGACCCGCGCGGCTCTTCGGCGCGGGGCGCGGGAGCCGGGGACACGGCCGAGGCCATCACCGGGGGCTCGACGGCGATCTCACGGCGGCCCGGCGCAGGCTTCCGGGCGACGGCGGCCGGCGCCGCGCCGGGCAGGGGCTGCGCAACAGCGGCCGGCTCGACGGTCGCCGTCGTCGCGGGTTCGTCGCCGCGGAACATACGGGTGAAGAGCCCGGGCTTCTCGGCCGCGGCGACAGCCTGCGGCGCCGGCGCACGGTCAGGATTCGCCGGCGGCACGGGCGTGTGGAGCGCGACGGTCGCGATCTGCTGCGTGGCGGGGCCCGTGGCGCCGAGCGGCGTTCCGAGGGCGCGGGCCGTCCCGGCGTCGGGCCCGAAGGCCTGCGCCGACGAGGCGGGGGTCGTGGCCGACGGCGTCACGGCGGCGATTTGGATGATGGGCTGGTCGAGCGAGCGGCGCATGCGGCCGTTCTGCGCCACATACTCCGGCGCGGGCTCCATCGACTTGGTCAAGGCGGCGATCACGGCGTCGTCGGCGCGCTTCTTGGCGGCGACCGCCTTCGCGATCTCCGGCTGCACCGTGTAGGTCGGGCAGGCCGCGGTCGGCTCGAAGCTCGAGAGCGGACCCGCCGAGGCGTTGAAGACGTACTTCTTGCCGCAGGCGTCCACCTTCGGCTCGAGCTTCGTCACCTCGAAGTTGTCCGAGCCTTCCTTCAGGTTCCGCCAGAACGCGATGTTCGGGTTGTTGCGGCGGCGCGCCATGTTCTCGGCCGTCATGCGGAACGGCAGCGCCTGCACCTGGAACGCCTTCTGCCCGCCGGCGAAGGACTCGCGGGCGAGGGCGTAGATCTCGGCGATCTGGGCGTCGGTCATGGCGTAGCAGCCCGCCGAGAGGCAGTCGCCGTGCACCATCAGATGGCGGCCGGAGCGGCCCAGCGCCTGATCGTACTTGTTGGGAAAGCCGATGTTGAACGAGAGATAGTAGTTCGAGCGCGGGTTCATCTGCGCCGGGCTGACGGAGTAGAAGCCCTCGGGCGCCTGCTTGTCGCCTTCCTTGATCTTGGGCCCAAGCGTCCCCGACCAGCGGCAGATGTCGTAGCTCTTCAACAGCGCGTAACGGCCGTCGCTGCGCTTCTTCCAGACCTCGGCCTTCGACTCCTCCTTGTAGATGCGGAGGAGCATCGGGTCCGTGCGCTTCATGCCCTTTTCGGACATCAACGCCACGGTCGCCGCGGGGATGGATTGGATGCTGCGGGCGGTGGTCGCCTGCTCGTCCTTGCAGCCCGCCACGATGAACGCGGCGAGTGCTGCGACGGCGGCGAACGCTGAGCGAACGACGGACATTGAGAGGGCCCCGAGGACGGCGGACGACGGCTTACGCGTTCCCGAACTTAACGATCGATACCCTTACCCGCTGGTTACCGCAAGCTTACCGAATCGTTGACGGCGCCCGAATGACGCTCAGAGGGAGCGGCCGATCGCCAGGAACTTCCGGCGTCGCTCGTTCCGGATCTGCTCGGGCGCCATGTTGGAGAAGCGCGCCAGCGCGTCGGCGATGGCGTCGCCGGCGGCCTTGATCACCACGTCCGGCGCCCGATGCGCGCCGCCGAGCGGCTCGGCCACCACGCCGTCGATCACGCCCAGCCGGAGCAGGTCCGCCGAGGTGATCTTCATGTTGGTCGCGGCGTCCTGCGCCTTCGCCGCGTCGCGCCACAGGATCGAGGCCGCGCCCTCGGGCGAGATCACGCTGTAGATCGAATGCTCCAGCATCAGCACGGCGTTGGCGGTGGCGATCGCGATCGCGCCGCCGGAGCCGCCTTCGCCGATGACGACCGCGACGTTCGGGACGGTCAGGTTGAGGCAGGCCTCCGTCGAGCGGGCAATCGCCTCGGCCTGGCCGCGCTCCTCCGCCTCGATGCCGGGGAAGGCCCCTGCGGTGTCCACAAGGGCAATGACGGGCAGGCCGAAGCGATCCGCCGTCTCCATCAGACGCACAGCCTTGCGGTAGCCTTCGGGCTTCGCCATGCCGAAGTTGTGCTTGAGGCGGGAGGTCGTGTCCGCGCCCTTCTCCTGGCCGATGACCATGACGGCCTCGCCGCGGAAGCGTCCGACGCCGCCGACGATCGCCTCGTCCTCGGAGAACTTCCGGTCGCCCGCGAGCGGGGTGAAGTCCTCGACGAGGCCCTGGACGAAGTCGACGAAGTGCGGCCGGTTCGGATGCCGGGCCACCAAGGTCTTCTGCCATGGCGTCAGGTTCGCGTAGAGCTCCTTCAGCGCCGCGACCGACTTGGCCTCGAGGCGGGAAATCTCCTCGTCGATCGCGACTGCGTCGCCGCCCTCGCCGAGGGTTCGGAGTTCAGCGATCTTGGCCTGCAGCTCGGCGACCGGCTTTTCGAAATCGAGATAGCTTTTCATAGGCTCCGCTCCGCGCCGCAGGCGCCGGGGCAAAGGGGGCGCTGGTCCTTGCGGAGCGGGCGCAACTTGGTTTGCGAGGCCTACGAAAGTCAAGGCGTGGCGGTCAAACGGCCTCGGCGTCTCCCAGCGGGTGCAGGTCGCGCACCATGGCGCGGGCGCGTTCGTCGAGAACGTGCGTGTAGATTTGGGTCGTCGCGATGTCGGCGTGGCCGAGCATCTGCTGCACGGCGCGCAGATCCGCGCCGTTCTGCACGAGATGGCTCGCGAAGGCGTGCCGCAGCACGTGCGGGCTGACCTTGGCGGGGGACAGCCCCGCCTTGGCGGCGGCGGCCTTGAGCTCGCGCGCGAAGACCTGGCGGGTGAGGTGGCCGCTTTCGCCGGGCGCTGGGAAGAGCCAGGGACCGCCGGCGTCGCGGCCCATGTCCCCAAGCGCGGCGAGATAGGACGTCATCGCCTCCTTCGCGAGCGGCGTCAGCGGCACGAGGCGCTCGCGGCCGCCCTTGCCCTTGACCGCGATCGCCTGCGCCGCCGGACGCGCGGCGGAGCGCGGCAGGCCGACCAGTTCCGAGACGCGAAGGCCGGTGGCGTAGGCGAGCTCGAGCAGGCAGGCGAGTCGGGCGGCGGCCAGTCGCGCGCGCGGCGTCGGCTCGGGGCCGGCGTCGCCCGCGGCGACGATCAGACGCTCCATCTCGTCGACCGAGAGGATCTTGGGCAGCGGCCGGCCGCGCCGCGGGCCTTCGAGCGCCGCTGTCGGGTCGTCGCCACGGAGGGCGTCGCCATAGAGAAACTTGTGCAGCTGGCGCACCGCCGAGAGCCGGCGCGCGGCGGACGAGGCCTTGAAGCCGCGATCCGAGAGATCGGCGAGATAGGCGCGGACGTCGTCGGCGGTCGCGGTCGTCACGGCCCGGCCCCGGGCGCCGAGGAATTCGCTGTAATCGTCGAGATCGCGGCGATAGGCCTCGAGCGTGTTCTTCGCCGCGCCGCGCTCGGCGCTCGCCATTTCCAGGAACGCCTCGACGTGGCGGCGGTCCCGGGCGGTCATCGCGTCTCGACGGCGTCGGTCGCGGCGGCGCGGGCGCCGGCGGAGCGATCGGCGCCGTCCTGCGCGACGGCGGGCGGACGAAGCTTGGTCGTCGGGATGTTGACGACGATTTCCCGGGTGCGAGGCGTGACGAACGTCGCGAGCGCAAAGACCGCGCCGAAACCCAACGCCGCCATCGCGGCGATCACGGTCAGAAAGCGCATCAAGCTTGGCATGACTGTCCGCCTCGTCCGGTCACAGACGTCGACGCCCCTCTGCGGAACGGTCGCACGCGGCCTCGGCGACCGCAACAGCCTCAGTTGTGCGCGCGCGACCTTTAGGAATAGGTTGCGATCGTTTCGGCCTTCGGCCGCCGGCAGGGAAACGACGACGTGAGCATGCCCACCGCGGCGGAAGAGACGGCATCGGGATGTGGCGCGCGCCCGCGCGCCTCCACGGATGCGGCCGCTCTCCGCTCCGCTCTCGGCCGCCGTTCGATCGTGCTTGTCGGGATGATGGGCGCGGGCAAATCCTCCGTCGGCCGCCGGCTGGCTCAGGCGCTGGAGCTGCCGTTCGTGGACGCCGACACGGAGATCGAGGCGGCGGCGGGCATGACCATTCCCGAGATCTTCGCCGCCCACGGCGAGCCGTACTTCCGCGCCGGTGAGGCGCGGGTGGTCGCGCGTCTGCTGGAGGAGGGGCCGAAGGTCATCGCCACGGGCGGCGGCGCCTGGCTGAACCCCGAGACCCGGGCCCGCATCGGCGAGGCCGGCGTCTCGATCTGGCTCAAGGCCGAGGTCGACGTGCTGATGAAGCGGGTGCGCAAGCGCTCGAATCGGCCGCTGCTCGCCTCCGCCGATCCTGAGGGGACGCTTCGCGCGCTGGTCGAGGCGCGCTACCCCGTCTACGCCTCCGCCGACCTCACGGTGATTTCGCGCGACGCGCCGCATGAGCATGTGATCGCGGACGTGGTGCAGGCGCTGTCCGGGCGTCTGGACCTCGCGCGCCCGAACGAGGAGCAGATGTGATGGCCGACGCCGCCCGCGCCCTGGCCGACGAGGCCGAAGTGGTCCCGGTGTCGCTCGGCGACCGGTCCTACGAGATCCTGATCGGCCGCGGCCTGCTGGAGCAGTCGGGCGTCCGCGCCAAGGCGCTCGGCGCCCGCAAGGTCGGCGTGGTGACGGACGAGAACGTCGCCGTCGCCCATCTCCCGCGCGTGTTGAAGTCGCTTGAAGCCGCAGGCCTCGACGCCTCCTCCGTCATCGTGCCGGCGGGCGAAGGCTCCAAGAGCCTCGACAGGCTGGCGACCGTGGTCGACGGGCTGCTGGCCGCTCGGATCGAGCGCAAGGATCTGGTGCTGGCGCTCGGCGGCGGCGTGGTCGGCGATCTCGCCGGGTTCGCCGCCGCCGTGCTCCGCCGCGGCGTGCGCTGCCTGCAGGCGCCGACCAGCCTGCTGGCGCAGGTCGACAGCTCCGTCGGCGGCAAGACCGGCGTGAACTCGCGCCACGGCAAGAACCTGATCGGGGCCTTCCACCAGCCGAGCCTGGTGCTGGCCGACGCCGACGCGCTCGACACGCTGCCGGAACGCGAGTTCCGCGCCGGCTACGCCGAGGTCGCGAAGTACGGCCTGATCGACGACCCGGCGTTCTTCGCCCGGCTGGAGCGAAGCTGGCGCCAGGTGTTCGCCGGGGGGCCCGAGCGCACCCACGCGATCGCCACCAGCTGTCGCGCCAAGGCCGCGGTTGTGGCGCGCGACGAGCACGAGCACGGCGACCGCGCGCTGCTCAACCTCGGCCACACCTTCGGCCACGCGCTCGAGGCGGACGTCGCCTACGACGGCGCGCGGCTGGTGCATGGCGAGGGCGTCGCGATCGGCATGGCGATGGCCTTCCGGTTCTCCGCCGCGCTCGGGCTTGCGCCTCAGGAGGACGCCGCGCGGGTCGGCGCGCATCTCGCGACGGTGGGCCTGCCCACCAGCCCGAAGGCCATCCCGGGCGGCGTGAGCGACGCCGCGACGCTGCTCGGCCACATGCGGCAGGACAAGAAGGTCGAGGGTGGGAAGCTCACTTTCATTCTCGCCCGCGGCGTCGGCAAAAGCTTTGTCGCGCGCGACGTCGACCCCGAGAAGGTGCTGGCCTTCCTCGAGAGCGAGCTGGCCTGAGGGCGGCCAAGCGCGCGATATCCCTCCCCCGGAAGGGGAGGGTGGACGGGCGAAGCCCGGCCGGGTGGGGTGGCCGCCGGATAAGGTTCAACGCGACCGCAACGCCCTACGCCCTACGCCCAAGACCCCACCCGACCTCGGCTTCGCCGAGGCCACCCTCCCCAAGCTTCGCTAGAGGAGGGATCCCCGCGCCGAGCCCGCTGCGTTGAGGTGTCTCACGTTCCCCGCGGCTTCGCGCGGCTTGTCGCCGCCGCGCTCGCCGGATCTTCCGGCCAGACATGGCGCGGGTAGCGGCCGCGCATCTCGATCCGGACGTCCCGCCAGGAGCCGGCCCAGAAGCCCGGAAGGTCGCGCGTCACCTGGATCGGCCGGTGCGCCGGCGACAGCAGGCGAAGCAGCAACGGCGTGCGGCCGCCCGCGATCGCCGGATGGCGCGTCAGCCCGAACAGCTCCTGGACGCGCACGTCGAGCGCAGGCCCCTCCTCCGCCGCGTAGTCGATCGGCAGGCGCGAGCCGGACGGCGCGTCGAAATGGGTGGGCGCCTCGGCGTCGAGCCGGCGGCGCAGCGCGTAGGGCAGCAGGGCGTCCAACGCTGCGGCGAGATCGTCGTCGCGGATGTCGCGCAGCGCGGTGGCGTGGCCGAGGAAGGGCGCGAGCCAATCGACCGCGGTCGCCGCCAGCATCTCGTCCGAAAGATCCGGCCAGTCGCCGTCCGGCTCGGCCCGGCGGACGAAGCGCACGCGCTCCAGCAGAGCGGCCTGACCTCGACTCAACGGCAGCCGGTCGATGCCGGCCGCGGCGATCCCCTGCGCCAGCGCCTGCGCCGTAGCGGGTCCGGGACGCACCGAGGTCGGGCGCTCGGTGAGGGTCAAAGCGCCGAGCTTGCGGCGGACGCGGCCGCGCACCGCCATGGCCTCGGCGTCGAAGGCGACTTCGACGCGCTCCTCGATCCGTCCGCCCGCGGCCTCGATCACCTCGGCCTCGCTCAGGCTGGCTGCGAGCAGGATACGGCCTTCCTGCGCCAGGCCGGTGAGGTCGACGACCGCGATAAACCCTTCCCGCGACAGCGAATCCGCCGGATCGAGCGCCGCGCCGCGGCCGTTCGCCAGCAGGAAGGCGCCCGGCTTTCCGCCGCCGCGCGCCTTGGCGATGCGGTCGGGGAAGGCGCGGGCGACGACAAGGCCGGCGCGCGCCGGGTCGATGACGCCCGGCTTGCCGCCGGCGGCCCTCAGCCAGCCGTCGGCGAGGCGCCGCGCGCCCTCCGCCCGCGGTCCGCGCTCGCGGGGCAGCCGCTCCAGCCGCCGGCCGAGGTCGACGCCGTCGCCGGCGAGGCCGCGCTCGACCGCAAGCAAGGCCACGCCGGCGCCGGTCGGCCCGTCGCCGGCCGCGACCGCGTCCACCACCAGCGCCGCGAGCCGGGGCGGCAGCGGGATGTCGCGGAGCCTTCGGCCGCGCGCGGTCAGCCGGCCATCGGCGTCGAGCGCGCCGAGGCCCGCGAGCAGCGCCCGCGCTTCGGCGACGGCGGCCTTCGGCGGCGGGTCGAGGAAGGCGAGCGCGGCCGGGTCGCTCACGCCCCAGGCTGCGAGGTCCAGCATCAAGCCGGTGAGATCGCTCGCCAATATCTCAGGCTCGGCGAAGGCGGGCAGGCTCTGGGTCGCAGCCTCCTCCCACAGCCGGTAGCAGACTCCGGGCTCGGTGCGCCCGGCGCGGCCGCGGCGCTGGTCGGCGGCGGCGCGCGAGACGCGGGTGGTCTCGAGCCGCGTGATCCCAAGAACCGCTTCGTGCCGGGGCACGCGGGCGAGGCCGCTGTCGATCACGATCCGCACGCCTTCCAGGGTGAGGGAGGTCTCGGCGATCGAGGTCGCGAGCACGACCTTGCGGCGACCGGGCGGGGCGGGCGCGACCGCCCGGTCCTGCTCCCGCGGGTCGAGGCCGCCGTGGAGTTCGACCACGTCGACGTCGGGCCCAAGGTCCGCCTGGGCCAGGCGCTCGGCGACGCGGCGGATCTCGGCGCGGCCGGGGAGGAACACCAGCGCGCCGCCGCGCTCTTCGGCGAGCGCGCGCCGGATGGCGGAGGCTGCGGCGTCTTCGACGCGCGTCCGGGCGTCGCGAGGTGAATAGCGGGTTAACACGGGGTGAACCCGGCCCGCGCTTTCGATGATCTCGGGTCGACCCATCAGCGCCGCGACGCGCGCGCCGTCGAGCGTCGCCGACATCACCACGAGCCGCAGGTCCTCCCGCAGCCCGGACTGGGCGTCGAGCGCGAGGGCGAGGCCGAGGTCGGCGTCGAGCGAGCGTTCGTGGAACTCGTCGAACAGGACCGCGGCGACGCCTTTCAGCTCCGGGTCGTCGACGATCATCCGCGCGAACACCCCCTCGGTCACCACCTCGATCCGGGTGCGGGGCCCGATCTTGGAGCCGAGCCGGACGCGCAGGCCGACCGTCTCGCCGACGCGCTCGCCGAGCGTCGAGGCCATGCGGTCCGCGGCGGCGCGGGCGGCGAGGCGGCGGGGCTCCAGCACGATGATCTTGCCGTCGCCGCGCCAGGGGGCGGCGAGCAGGGCGAGCGGCACGCGGGTGGTCTTGCCGGCGCCGGGCGGCGCCACGAGCACGGCCGACGACCGCTCGGCCAGCGCCGCCGTCAGGCGCGGCAGCGCCTCGTCGATCGGGAGCGGGGCAAGGTCAGCCATGGCCGCGGAGGAAGCATCACTGCCCGGCGCGTGGCAAGGGCTCCGCTCAGACGCTCAGCGGCATTCCTTGTCGATGCGGTCGAGCGCGGCGGAGATGCCGGCGAGCGAATACGTGTCGGTGGTCACGTTGCCGCGGAGCGAGGTCGCCTTCACCGTCATGTCGGAGCCGCCCTTCATCGCCTGGATGAGCTTCGCCTCCTCCTCGGCCGACTGCATGAAGGCGCCGTCCGCGCGGGTGTAGAGCGAGAAGTTCTGGCCGCCGACGCCGAGCTGCACCGCGCTCTCGGGCTTGGTGGAGAACCCGACCACGATGCTGACCTCGTTCCTCACGCTGTCCTTCGGCCGGTTCGAGATGAAGAAGTAGGCGGGGTCGCGCGTCAGCCCGCCCGGCTTGCGGGAGCCGGGCTGCGCCAACGCGTAGCAGACTTTCCCCGCCTTCACGGCGGCCGAATAGGCTCCCCAGGCGTTGTACTTCCCGAGTTCGATCGGCTGCGCGCCCGGCGCGCCCTGCGCTGAGGCCGGGGCGGCCGGCGCGAGCGCGGCGGCGCCGAGAGCAAAAGCGAGGGAGAGGCGGGTGCGAACAGGCATAGGCGTGTCTTTCAGTCTGGTCCGCGGCGCTGGGGAAGATGCGCTGCGGGGCGGCCCGGGAGAGGGCGGCGGAGCGCGCGAACGCGCGCCCACGGCCGTCGGCTCGTGGTGACTGCCATGAAGCTACGTCAAAAGTTTAGAAAATTTGACCAACCCCGCCGCTTATCCGGTTACGAGAAGTCATGCTTTAGTGAGTTGACGTCGGTTTCGGCGGCGCGCGCCGCCATGCGGCGGCGAGGAAGCGGGCGGACGGACGGGTGACTTCGGCGGGCGACCTCTCAACGGCGATGGCGAATCTTGTCGCTCGCGTCGCGCAGGACCGCGACCGCGAGGCCTTCGCGGCGCTCTATGACCATTACGCGCCGCGCCTGGCCGCCTACCTGCAACGTCTCGGCGCGGACCCGGCGCTGGCCGAGGAGGTCGCGCAGGACGCGATGGTGGCGTTGTGGCGCAAGGCCGCGCTGTTCGACCCCGCGAAATCCTCCGTCGGGACCTGGGTCTACCGAATCGCCCGCAACCGGCGGATCGACCTGCTGCGCCGGGCGCATGGCGCGACAGTCGAGCTTGACGATGCGATCGTCCCGATCGACGACGCGCCTCAGGCCGACGTTGCGATGGCGGCGAACGAGCGCGACGGCATCGTGCGCCGGGCGATGGAGACCTTGCCGCCGGAGCAGCTGACGCTGGTGCGCCTGGCCTTCTTCGAAGGCCGCTCCCACAGCGAGATCGCCGAATCCGAAGGTCTGCCGCTCGGCACCGTCAAGTCGCGCATCCGGCTCGCGTTCAGCCGCCTGCGCCGCCGCCTCGAAGGCGACGGCCTCGTCGACGCCAAGTAGCGCGCGCCTCATCCCGATTTCTCATCCCAGAACGGAGCCAACCGCATGAAGGCCGTGCTCTGCACCGAGCTCGCCGGCTATGAGGCCCTGAGCCTCGTCGACCTGCCCGCGCCCGCGCCCGGCCCCGAGGAGGTCGTGGTCGACGTCGCCTACGCCGCGCTCAACTTCTTCGACACGCTCATCACCAAGGGCGCCTACCAGACCAAGCCGGCTCTGCCGTTCTCGCCCGGCGGCGAGATGGCGGGCGTCGTGGCGGCGGTGGGCGACCGGGTGGAGGGTCTTGCGGTCGGCGACCGGGTCGCGGGCTACCTTGGCTACGGCGCCTGCCGGGAGCAGGTCGCGGTCCAAGCCGACGCGCTGACGCTGGTCCCGGACGAGCTCGACCTCGCCAAGGCCGCCGGTCTCATCATCACCTACGGCACCACGCTGCACGCGCTGGCCGACCGCGGGCAGCTCCGCCGCGGCGAGACGCTCGCGGTCCTGGGCGCGAGCGGCGGCGTCGGGATCGCGGCGGTCGAGATTGGCAAGCTGCTTGGCGCGCGGGTGATCGCCTGCGCCTCCTCGGCCGACAAGCTCGCCTTCGCGCGGGAGAGGGGCGCGGACGAGACGCTGGACTACGCGGCGGAGGACCTGAAGACGCGGCTGAAGGAGCTGACCGGGGGCAAGGGCGTCGACGTCGTCTACGATCCGGTCGGCGGCGCCTCGACCGAGGCCGCCGTCCGGGCGCTCGCCTGGCGGGGGCGACTGCTCGTCATTGGCTTCGCGGCGGGCGAAATCCCCAAGCTGCCGCTCAACCTGCCGATGCTGAAGGGCGCGGACGTCCGCGGCGTGTTCTGGGGCGCGCATGTCGAGCGCGAGCCCGAGGCGCACCGGGCGGAGCTCGCCCGCCTGTTCGCGTGGGCGGCCGACGGCGAGATCTCGGCTCCGGTGGACGCCGTCCTGCCGCTGGACCAGACGATCGAGGCCATCGGCCGCATCGCCCGCCGCGAGGCCAAGGGCAAGGTCCTGGTGCGCGCGAGCGGAGCGGGGTGAGGGCGAAACGCCCAGACGCCTGAGGAAGCTCGAAGGTCTGCAAGGCCTGTCGATGGGACGCGGGGATCCCTCCTCGCGCCGCAGGCGTGGGGAGGGTGGCCCCGGCCGCAGGCCGGGGTCGGGTGGGGCCCTTTGGTCGTCAGGCGCATCGGAACGAATTGGCTTTTGCGGAAGCGCACCCCACCCGGCCGGGCTTCGCCCGTCCACCCTCCCCTGTCCCAGGGGAGGGACCGCCCGCGTTTCGATTTCCAGCGGCGGGGAGCGCGGCGCGGGAATCCCTCCTCGCGCCGCAGGCGTGGGGAGGGTGGCCTCGGCCGCAGGGCGCGAGTTCGAGTCGCGCGCCCTCAGCCCCCCAGCACCTTGGTCACGATCTCGCGCGCCTCGGTCTGGATGCGGGCGAGATGCTCCGGGCCGATGAAGCTTTCCGCATAGATCTTGTAGACGTTCTCCGTGCCCGAAGGCCGCGCGGCGAACCAGCCGTTCTCGGTCGTCACCTTCACGCCCCCAAAAGCCTCGCCGTTGCCGGGGGCGTTCGTCAGCCGGGCGAGGATCGGCTCGCCGGCGAGCTCTTCGCCCGGAATCTGCTCGGGCGAGAGCTTCTTCAGCACCGCCTTCTGCTCGGGCGTCGCGGCGGCGTCGACGCGGGCGTAGACCGGCGCGCCGAGTTCGCGCGTCAGGTCCTCGTAGAGCGCGCCGGGGTCCTTGCCCGTCACCGCGGTCATCTCGGCGGCGAGCAGGCCGAGGATCAGCCCGTCCTTGTCCGTGGTCCAGACCGAGCCGTCGCGCTTCAGGAAGGTGCCGCCCGCGCTCTCCTCGCCGACGAAGCCGAGCGAGCCGTCGGTCAGGCCGTCCACGAACCATTTGAAGCCGACCGGCACCTCCACGAGCTTCAGGCCGAGCGAGGCGGCGACCCGGTCGATGATCGAGCTCGACACCAGGGTCTTGCCGATGGCGGGCGAGCCCTTCCAGTCCGGCCGGTGGCGGTAGAGGTAGGCGATCGAGGTCGCGAGATAGTGGTTCGGGTTCATCAGCCCGGCGGAGGGCGTCACGATCCCATGCCGGTCGGCGTCGGGGTCGTTGGCGAAGGCGACGTCGAACCGGTCCTTCAGCGCGATCAGCGACGCCATGGCGTAGGGGCTGGAGCAGTCCATGCGGATCTTGCCGTCCCAGTCCGCCGTCATGAAGCCGAAGGTCGGGTCGACGCGGTCGTTGACCACGGTGAGGTCGAGCCGGTGGCGCTCGGCGATCGGCGCCCAGTAGGGCAGCCCCGCGCCGCCGAGCGGATCGACGCCGATGCGTACGCCCGCCGCCCGGATGGCGTCGAGGTCGACCACGTTCGGGAGGTCGGCGACGTAAGGGCTGATGAAGTCGTGGCGGGAGACGTTCGGCAGGCGCAGCGCGCGCTGCAGCGGAATGCGCTTCACGTCCCTGAGGCCGCCGGCGATCAACTCGTTCGCGGTCTTTTCGATCCAACCGGTGATCTCGCCGCCGGCCGGCCCCCCGTTCGGCGGATTGTACTTGAAGCCGCCGTCCTCCGGCGGATTGTGCGAGGGCGTGATCACCACGCCGTCGGCGAGCCCTCCCGTCCGCCCGCGGTTGTAGGCGAGGATGGCGTGGCTCACGACGGGCGTCGGGGTGTAGCCGAGCGCCTCGTCCACCACGGTCTCGACGCCGTTCGCGGCGAAAACCTCGACCGCGCTTGCGAAGGCCGCCTCGGACAGCGCGTGGGTGTCCTTGCCGACGTAGAGCGGGCCGTCGATCCCGGCCTTGGCGCGCCACAGGCAGATGGCCTGGGCGACGGCCAGCAGGTGGGTCTCGGTGAAGATCGCGTCGAGCGAGGAGCCGCGGTGGCCGGAGGTGCCGAAGGCGATGCGCTGCGCCGGAACGGCGAGGTCCGGTTCGCCGGTGAAGTAGTCCGTCATCAGCTTGGGGACGTTCACCAGCCAGGACGGCTCCGCCGGCTTGCCTGCGCGTTCGCTGATCTCGGCCATCGTCGTCTCCGCGTCGTTCGGGGCTCTCGTTGCGCGGGAGTTATAGGACCGAATGGGCCGCGGGCGCGGCGGCGGCGAAAAAAGTCCGGCGGGGCGGGATGAGGCGAGGCTGCTCGCAGCCGGCTCCCGGCGCGCGCGGACTACCGCTCCAGCGTCAGGCGTCCGGCGTTGGCCTCCATGCGGCGGAGGCGACTGAGGAAGCTCATGCCCAGCAGGGCGCCGTCCATGGCGCCGCGGGTCAGCACCAGCGCGGCCACGTCGCGCACGATGATCGACCCCAGCCGGACGTCGCGCAGCACCACGCGCTTGGCGCCGACCTGGCCGTTGGCGGTCGAGGCGGTCACGTCGAACCGGTCGCCGCCGGCCACCAGCCCGAGCGCCTGGCCCTGCTCGTAGGACAGCGCGACGACGCTGGCCCCGGTGTCGACCAGCACGGGCACGCGACGGCCGGAGATCAGCGCCTCCGTGCGGTAGTGCCCGTCGGGGCCGGCGCGCAGCGTGAGGACGCCGCCGTCCGCCACGTCGGGCGCCTTGGCCGTCGCCGGGCGCGCGGAAGCCGCCGTTGGCGTCGTCTGGGCGCGCTCCAGCAGCTGCGGCGCGACGAACGCGGCGCCGGCCACCAGACCGGCGGTCACGACCAGCATCTTTATCACGCGCAACCTCTCCCGGACCGGCGGCTCTCGATCGAGCCTCCGGCGCCGGGATGAGGGCGGGGTTAAGCGGCGCGCGTCCTCTCGCGGGATGGTGAACCGGAGGTCAAGACGCGCGCCTCAGTTCCCGAAGCGGTCGCGCCAGAGCTGCTCGCCGACGGTGCAGGACGACGGGCCGGCGAGCCCCGCGGCGGGCGTCGGCCGCGGCTCCGCGGGGAGTTCGGGCGTCGCGGGCGGGAGCCCCGCGATCTCCATCACCAGCTTCGTGCGCACCGCGTCCGGAAACTGGTCGACCGAGCGCACCGGCAGCACGAAGGCGCCGGGGCCGCCAATGACGCAGTCGCGGTAGTAGGCGTCGAGGTCGCCGAGATCCATCATGGCGGCGCTCGGCCGCTTGAGCATCAGCGGCAGGCCGTTGATGACCACCCCGCGCTCCAGCACCTCGTCGCGCACGCGCTCGACCATCTCGCCCTGGTTGTTCGGCCCGTCGCCGGAGACGTCGATCACCTTGCGCAGGCCGCGTGCGCCGCTCGCCTCGAAGGCGCGGGCGGCGTAGGCGAGGGCGCCCGAGATCGAGGTGCGGTAGGCCCGCCGCAGCGGCTGCGCCGCGAGCGCCGCGGCGAAGGCCTGCGCGCTTTCGGGGCCGTCGATGATGCGCCAGGGAACGATCGTCGCCTGCTCCTCGGAGCCGGCCCATTCGACGTAGGTGACCGCGATGCGGCCGAGCATGCCGTCCCGGATGGCGTCCAGCACCGGCTTCGACACGATGGCCGCGCCGTAGCCCTCGCGCTGCACCTGCTGCTCTTCGGTGTCCATCGAGTAGGAGATGTCGACGGCGAGCACCAGCTCAAGGTCGACGTCGGTCTCCGCGGGCTGCGCGGCGAACGCGGCGGAGCCCGCGAGCGCCGCAAGCGGAAGGACTATCCGGATCGACGCCCGGAGCGCATGCGCCGCGATCGCACCCATGCAGCCAAGCCTCCCTGAAGCCCGTCATGGCGGATACCTACCAAGGTGCCACCGCTGTCCGAGCAGCGCCAGCGGATAAGCGGCGCGGCCGGCTGGCCCCGGCGCGCGGGGGCGGTCTATGCTGCCCGCCCCGCCGCAGGACCGAACGACCGCATGACCGACGCGCCGCCCGTGGCCGCCCTGTTCGACGCCGCGGTCGCGGCCCGGGCCGCGGCCTATGCGCCCTACTCGCGGTTCCGCGTGGGCGCGGCGCTCGCGACGCCCGAGGGCGCGATCCACGCCGGCTGCAATGTCGAGAACGCCGCCTATCCCGTGGGGACCTGCGCCGAAGCCGGCGCGATCGCGGCGATGGTCGCGGCCGGCGGCCGGCGGATCGCGGCGATCCTGGTGCTCGGCGACGGCCCCGCGCTCTGCGCGCCCTGCGGCGCCTGCCGCCAGCGCCTCCGCGAGTTCGCGGCCGACGAGACGTACGTGCTGGTCGCGGGCCCCGAGGGCGTGCGCGCCCGCTTCACCTTGGGCGAGCTGCTGCCGGCCTCCTTCGGCCCCGCGAACCTCGGGACGCAGCCATGACCTCCGCCGCCGACCGGATCCGCGGGCTCATCGGCGACGCCGCCGTCGAGACCGCGCTGGTGCTCGGCACGGGCCTCGGCGTCGTGACCGAGCGGTTCGAGGACGCCCACCGCATCGCCTTCGCCGACCTTGAGGGCTTTCCCGCGACCGCCGTCTCCGGCCACGCCAAGCGCGTCGTCATCGGGACGTTCGCTGGCAGAAGGGTCGTCGCGCTGGAGGGTCGCGCGCACCCCTACGAGACCGGCGACGCCGCCGCGATGCGGCCGGCCTTCGCCACTCTGAAAGCGCTTGGGGTCCGCCGGATCGTGCTGACCAACGCCGCCGGCTCGCTGGACCCCGCGACGCCAGCGGGCGCGCTGGTCGCGATCTCCGACCACATCAACCTGACGGGCCTCAACCCTCTGGTCGGCCTGGCCGGCGACGAGCGCTTCGTCGACATGGTCGACGCCTATTCGCCGCCGCTCCGCAGCGCGCTGGCGGCGGCCGCCGCCACGGAGGGCGTTCCGCTCGGGGAGGGGGTCTACATGTTCTTCCCCGGCCCGAGCTTCGAAACGCCGGCGGAGATCCGCGCGGCGCGGGTGCTGGGCGCCGACCTCGTCGGGATGTCGCTCGCGCCCGAGGCGGTGCTGGCGCGCTGGTTCGGCTTCGAGCTCGCCGCGATCTCGGTCGTCACCAACCTCGCGGCCGGGCTCGGCGCGCAGGGGCTGAGCCACGCCGAGACCAAGACGGCGGCCGCCGGCGGCGCGGAGGCGCTGACGCGCGTGCTGACGCGGTTCGTGGAGGGGCTGGATGGCCTCTGACCTTCCGCCGCAGGAGATCCTGCGCCGCAAGCGCGACGGCGCGCGGCTCTCGGCCGGGGAGATCGGCGCGCTGGTCGCCGGCGTCGCCTCGGGCGACTTGAGCGACGCGCAGGTCGGCGCCTTCGCGATGGCGGCCTTTCTCCGCGGGCTCGACCGCGACGAGACCGTGGCGCTGACGCGCGCCATGACCGCCTCGGGCCGGACCCTGACCTGGGACGACCTGCCGGGCCCCGTGGTCGACAAGCATTCGACCGGCGGCGTGGGCGACACGGTGAGCCTGCTGCTGGCGCCGGCGCTCGCGGCCTGCGGCGCCTATGTGCCGATGATCGCCGGCCGCGGCCTCGGCCACACCGGCGGCACCGTCGACAAGCTGGAGGCCATCCCGGGCTACGCCGTGCGGCCCGGCCTCGACGCCCTCTGCGCGACGGTGCGCGACGTCGGCTGCGCCATCGTCGGCCAGACCCCGGACCTCGCGCCCGCCGACGGCCGGCTTTACGCCGTCCGCGACGTGACCGGCACGGTCGAGGCGATCCCGCTGCTGACCTCGTCGATCCTGTCGAAGAAGCTCGCGGCGGGCCTCGGCGGCCTCGCCATGGACGTGAAGACCGGCTCGGGCGCCTTCCTGCCGGACCACGACGACGCCCGGCGGCTGGCGGTCAGCCTCGTCGAGGTGGCGCGGGGCGCGGGGTTGCCCACGGTCGCGCTGCTCACCGACATGGACCAGCCGCTGGCGCACGTCGCCGGCAACGCGCTGGAGGCCGCGCACGCCGTCGCGATCCTCGCCGGCCGCCGCAGCGACGCGCGGCTGATGGAGGTGACCTTGGCGCTCGGCGCCGAGGCGCTGCTGCTCGCGGGCCTGACCGACGACGCCGAGGCCGGCCGCGCGACGCTGGAGCGCGCCTTCGCCTCGGGCGCGGCGGCCGAACGCTTCGCCCGGATGGTCGCGGCGCTCGGCGGACCGGCCGACCTGATGGAGCGCCCGGACGCGCATCTCGCGGCCGCCCCTGTGGTGGTCGAGGTCGCGCCGGAGACCCCGGGGCGGGTCGTGCGGATCGAGGTCCGGGCGCTCGGCCTCGCGGTCGTGGGTCTCGGCGGCGGCCGCACCCGGCCGGACCAGACGATCGATCCCGCGGTCGGGCTCGACCAGCTTGCGCCCCTGGGCGCCGAGGTGGGGCCCGGGCGGCCGCTCGCGCGGGTTCATGCGCGTGACGAGGCTGCGGCCGACCGCGCCGCCGCCGCCGTTCGGCGCGCCTACGAGATCGGCGCCGGCGCGGTCGCGGAACGGCCGCTGATCCAGGAGCGGATCGCGTGAACAGTCCAGATGCGGGGAGCTTGGGGGCGACGATGGCGCAGGTGACGGTGATCGACCATCCGCTGGTGCAGCACAAGCTGACCCTGATGCGGGACAGGGAGCGCTCGACCGCGGACTTCCGCATGCTGCTGCGGGAGATCTCGCTGCTGCTCGCCTATGAGGTGACCCGCGACCTGCCGATTGAGCTGGTCGACATCGAGACGCCGGTCGCGCCGATGCGCGCGCCGAAGATCTCCGGCAAGAAGCTGGTGTTCGCCTCGGTGCTGCGCGCGGGCAACGGGCTGGTGGACGGCATGCTCGACCTCGTGCCGGCGGCCCGCGTCGCCCATGTCGGCCTCTACCGCGACCACGACACGCTCGAGCCTGTCCAGTACTTCTTCAAGGCGCCCGCCGGCCTCCAGGACCGGCTCGTGATCGTGGTCGACCCCATGCTCGCGACCGGCAACTCCATGGTCGAGGCGGTGGAGCTGATGCGCCGCAAGGGCGCGCGCGACATCCGGGCGCTATGCCTGCTGGCCGCGCCCGAGGGCGTGAAACGGTTCGTCGAGGCCTGCCCGGGGGTGCCGCTGTTCACCGCCGCGATCGACGAGCGGCTGAACGAGCTCGGCTACATTGTCCCGGGCCTTGGCGACGCCGGCGATCGGCTCTACGGCACGAAATAGGATCTGCAGATCGGAAAGAGCGGGTCGACGACGCGCGAAACGATGTGTGGCGGAACACAACGGCTATCCCCCGATTGGCCGTCGCGTTCCGCCGACACGTCCCTGACGGGACCTCCTTAGGCGACCAATTGTTGCGTCAAAGGGCTTGCCTTCGACATATCATCGCCTGCTTATGACCAGAATGATGCCAAAATTAAGCCGCGTCAATCGCTGAGATAGGGAGTCGCCTAGACAATTTTTGCGCGATTTAGACACACGAATGCAATCTTCGGGATCAAGATGCGCCATCTCAAGCGTGGGGTGAAGCGCGTCTAGGTTATTGTTGTTTATAGGAAAGAATTCTCGTCTCGATCTCGAGGGCAAGTCGAACGGCGATCGGCATGGCGTCCGCCAGTCAGGGATGCAGTCCTGTCCTAATCCACAGATTTATCTTGTAGACCAGAAGCCCGCCATCTACGCTTTCCAGCAAGGTCGCACCGCCGCCGGGACCGAAGCAGATGGACCGCCGGCGAAGCGTTCCCAAGGCCCCACCCGACCCCGGCTGCGCCGGGGCCACCCTCCCCACGCCTCCGGCGCGAGGAGGGATCCCCGCGCGCCGCTTCTCACGGCTGGAAATCGAGACGCGGGCGATCCTCCCCTGGGACAGGGGAGGGTGGACGGGCGAAGCCCGGCCGGGTGGGGTGGGTCGCGGCAGCGGGCGCATCCAACGCCCGAGACCCCACCCGACCCTTCGCTTGTCGCGAAGGGCCACCCTCCCATGCCTGCGGCGCGATCGCCAGCGACGCGCTCCGCGTAAGGCGCGCGCAAAGGCGTGGGCGGATCAGGCTCTAGGACTCACCCGACAGGCTCACAGGTTCGAGCCCTCAGGCCCCCTGCTCCAGCAGGCGGCGGGCGATGACCTGGGCCTGGATCTCGGCCGCGCCCTCGAAGATGTTGAGGATGCGGGCGTCGCAGAGCACGCGGGAGATCTGGTACTCGAGCGCGAAGCCGTTGCCCCCGTGGATCTGCAGGGCGTTGTCGGCGGCGGCCCAGGCGATGCGGGCGGCGAGCAGCTTCGCCATGCCGGCCTCGAGGTCGCAGCGGTGGTCCTTGTCCTTCTCGCGCGCCGCGAAATAGGTGATCTGGCGCGCGATCTGGACTTCGACCGCCATCATCGCGAGCTTGTCGGCGACCCGCGGGAAGGCGACGATCGCCTTGCCGAACTGCGCGCGCTCCTCGGCGTAGCGCAGGCCGATGTCGAGCGCCGACTGCGCCACGCCCACGGCGCGCGCCGCGGTCTGGATACGGGCGCTCTCGAAGGTCTTCATGAGCTGCTTGAAGCCCTCGCCCTCGACGCCGCCGAGCAGGTTCGCGACCGGGACTTCAAAACCGTCGAAGCCGATCTCGAACTCCTTCATGCCGCGATAGCCCAGCACCTCGATCTCGCCGCCGGACATGCCGGGCGCCGGGAACGGGTCGCCGTCGGTGCCGCGCGGCTTTTCGGCCAGCAGCATGGAGAGGCCGCGATGGCCGCGCTCGTTCGGGTCCGTGCGCACCAGCAGCGTCATCAGGTCGGCGCGGACGGGATGGGTGATCCAGGTCTTGGCGCCGTTGACCTTGTAGACCTCGCCGTCCCGGGTGGCGCGGGTCTTGAGGCTCGCGAGGTCCGAGCCGGTGTTGGGCTCGGTGAACACTGCGGTCGGCAGTATCGAGCCGTCGGCGAGCTTCGGCAGGAAGTGCGCCTTCTGCTCCTCGGTGCCGCCGCCCATGATCAGCTCGGCCGCGATCTCGGAGCGGGTGCCGAGCGAGCCGACGCCGATGTAGGCGCGGCTGAGCTCTTCGGAGACCACGCACATGGCCTCCTTACCGAGACCGAGCCCGCCGTACTCCTCGGGGATCGTCAGGCCGAACACCCCGAGTTCGGACAGCTTGGAGATGGTCTCGAGCGGGATGTAGGCGTTGGCGAGGTGCCAGGCGTGGGCGTAAGGGGCGACTTCGGCCTCGGCGAAGCGGCGCATCTCGTCGCGGAACTGGCCGTGGGTCTCGTCGAGGCCGGAGTCGCCGAAGCCGGCGCGGCCGTCGGCCTCGCGCATCAGGTCGATCAGCACGGCGCGCGCTTCCGCGGTCCCGCCGTCGGCGATCAGCTCGCGCCCGGCGTCGCCCAGCAGCTCGGCCGGGCGGCCGGCGTCGAGGCCGAGATCGGTCGCGCGCAGGATCTCGCCCTGGTTCATCGGGATGCCGCCGATGAGCTGCGCGACGTACTCCGCCGCGCCGATCCGCAGGATCGCCTCCTCGATCGCGCCGTAGCGGCCCTCCTGGGCGAGACGCTCGCTCCAGTGGTGCAGCTCGCGCAGCGCCATGCGGTAGGTCGCGAGCCAGGCGAGGCCGTGGGTCGCCCGCTGCTCGCGCTCGAGCAGCCCCGCGTCGAGCCGATCGCCCTTCAGAACCTTCGCCCGGACCGCCTGAGTCGCTTCCGAAAGCAGCGTGTCGAGCGCCGGCAGGACGGACGCGAGTCGGGCCGCGGGGCTTTCGGCCTCGGCGGCGAGGGGCTTTGCTACGGCGGTCATGCAGGAGGCTCCGATGGCGCGCACGACGTCTCAGCCGATCAGGCCGGCGGTCGCGATCTCTTGGCCGCATCCTCCCCGGCGGGAACGTTCGCCGCAATGCACCCTTCGGCGGACGCAGGCGCGCCGGAGGCCGCGCCCGCCGCAAGCCCGACCCCGACGGCGGCGAGCGCCATGCCCGCAAGCTGCAGCGGGGAGAGCGTCTCGCCGAACAAGAGATAGGCCTGAACCGCGGCGGTCGGGGGCACCAGGTAGATCAGCGCCGCGACGCGCGAGACCTCGCCGCGCTTGATCATCACCAGCATCAGCATGATCGCCGCGATCGAGAGCACCAGGACCGACCACGCCATCGCGAACAGCGTCTCGCCGGTCCAGTCGATGCGGGTGCCGCCGGTCGCCCAGACCACAGGGGCGGTGACAGCGAGGGCGCCGAGGTACTGCGCCGGGGCGAGCGTCCGCAGGTCGGCGCCGGCGAGGGCGCGCTTCTGGTGCAGGGTCGCGGCGGCGACGGCGGCCATGCCGAGCACGTTGGCGGCGATCGGCAGGCCGAGCCCGCCGAGGCCCTCCGTCGCGCCGCCGGCGAGCTTCGGCGCGACCACGGCGGCGACGCCGGCGAAGCCAAGCGCGACGCCGAGCCAGCGACGGGGCCCCAGCCGTTCGCCGAGCAGCGGCCCGGCCGCGAGCGCCGTGAACAGCGGCTGCAGCGCCGCGATGAGCGCCGAGACCCCGGCCGGCACGCCCTGCGACACCGCCCACCACACGCCGCCGAGATAGACTGCGTGGAGCAGCACGCCGTTCAGCAGCGCGTGGCCCCATTCGCCCCACGTCGCCGGCCAGCGGGCGCCGAGCACGAAGGCGAGCGGCGCGAGCAGCGCCGCCGCGCCGACGTACCGGACAATCAGGAACGCGAACGGATCGGCGTGCGGGGCCGCGAGCTTGGCGACGATCCAGCCGGTCGACCAGATCAGGATGAAGACGAGGGGCGTCAGGCGCGCAATCATGACCAGCTCCGGGCGACCCTGTCTCCTCGACCGCTTCGCCGCCGCGCTCAAGCGCAAATCCTTGATGGCTGCATCGCGCGCGGCGATGGCGCGCAGGCGGCCATGGCCGCACGGACTCCATTTCCGCCGCGGCGGCGCTACATTCCCGCCACATGCGCAAAGGTCTGCGGGACGCGTCGGCTTCGGTGGTTTGGCTGGTTTGGGACGCGCTCCAGCGTTTCGAGCGCGACGACGGCTGGGCGATCGCCAGCCACGTCGCGCTGTCGGGCCTGCTGGCGATCTTTCCGTTCCTGATTTTCGTGACCGCGCTCGCGGCGTTTCTGGGCGCGGGCGCCGAGACCTCGACGATCGTCCACCTGATCTTCGACACCTGGCCGTCGGGCGTCGCCATGCCGCTTGCGACCGAGGTTCAGAAGGTCCTGACCACGCCGCGCGGCGGCATCCTCACCATCGGCGTGCTGCTGACGCTGTGGGTGTCGTCCTCCGCGGTCGAGTCGCTCAGGATCGCGCTCGGCCGCGCCTACGCGTCGCCCACGTCGAAGCCGGTGTGGCTCGCGCGGCTGCAGAGCATCTGGTTCGTGCTGCTGGGCGCCTTCGGGCTGGTCGTGGTCGCGATCTTCATCGTGCTGTGGCCGATCCTCTGGGGCTTCGCGCTCACCTACGTCTCGAACTATTTCCCGGAGTACGCCGTCGCTTTGGTGAACCTCGAGTTCATCAGCAATCTCGCGCGCTACGGGCTCACGATCGTGGTGGTGACGACCGGGCTCGTCCTCACCCACCTCTGGCTCCCCGGCGGCCGCCGGAAGGTCAGGGACGTGCTGCCGGGCGTCGCCATCACGGTCGCGCTCTGGATCGCTGGCGCGACCGGCTTCTCGATCTACCTCGCGCGCTTCGCGAACTACGCCTCCACCTACGCCGGGCTCGCCGGCATCATGACGGCGATCGTGTTCCTCAACGTCTCGGCCGCGCTGTTCATCCTCGGGGCCGAGTTCAACGCCGCGCTCGCGGCCCGCCGCAAGGCGCAGTTCGCGGGAAAGCAGCTGAGCGGCCCGGCCGCGGCGCAGCCCGCCGAATGACGGGTTCCCGCACGTCTTCGCACGCGAGCCGTGCGCGCGTCCGCCCCTGACGATCCCCGCCCGCGCCCTAGTTCGTCACTCAACGCCGCCGAAACGGCGGCTGAACCCAAGGAGAGCGACGCATGAAGCGCACCGGTAGCGCCGTTTGGAACGGCTCCGTCAAGGAAGGCTCGGGCAAGGTCTCGACCGAGAGCGGAGCCCTGTCCGACCTCAACTATTCGTTCAAGAAGCGCTTTGGCGACGAGAAGGGCACCAACCCGGAAGAGCTGATCGGCGCGGCCCACGCCTCGTGCTTCTCGATGGCGCTGTCGCTGATGCTGGGCGAAGCCGGCTTCACGCCGGACGAGATCAACGCCTCCTCGGCGGTCTCGATCGAGAGCCAAGGCGGCGGCTTCCAGATCACCTTCATCGACCTCTCGGTCACGGCCAAGGTGCCGGGCATCGACGAGGCGCAGTTCAAGGAGATCGCGACCAAGGCCAAGGACGGCTGCCCGGTCTCCAAGGTGCTGAACGCCAAGATCAACTTCGAGGCCTCGCTCGCGGGCTGAGCTCGACGTGGACGACGGCGTGGGCGCGAGCCGAACGGGTTCGCGCCCCGTGCCCCCACCTTGAGCCGGGACGTGATGGGGTTTCGGGTCTCGTTGGCGCAGCGAACCCCGCCGTCATTCCGGGCGAAGTCCCGGGGCGACGGCGGGCGTAGATTAGGCCGCCTCAGGTCATGCGGGCCAGCACCGCGTCCTTCAGGAAGAACCGGTGATAGAGCGCCGCGGCGACGTGGAGCAGGATCAGGCCGCCGGCGACGAAGCCCAGCGTGCCGTGCACCGCCAGGATCTGCTTCGACAGGTCCTTGTTCTCCGACATGATCCTCGGCATTTCGAACAGCCAGAACACCGGAACCGGCGCGCCGAAGGCGTTGGAGCCGGCCCAGCCCAGGATCGGCATCACCAGCAGGATCAGGTAGAGCGTCCAGTGCACCGCGTGCGACAGGCCGATCTGCCAGCGCGCCAGCGTGGGCTCCGACGGCGGCGGCGGGTTGGTCAGGCGCCACGCCAGCCGGACGATCATCAGCGTGAGGATGACGATCCCGGTCGACTTGTGCAGGTCGTAGATCGTGTCCTTGGTCGGGCCGTCGGGGATGCTGTCCAGCGACAGGCCGACGATGATCTCCGAGATGACGAAGATCGCCACCACCCAGTGCAGAACCTTAGCCGTCGGCGTGTAGCCGCCGGCCGCGGGCGTCATCGTCGATGCCGTCAACGTCATCGCTTACCCCTCCCTCTGCGCGCCGGTTCTCCGCCGAGCGCCGCATGTCGCAGTCAAACAGGATGTCTTCGCCGAGCGAAAACGCCGCGGCGGCCGGCCGGCGCGCGAGGTCGAGCCGGTCGATCGGCGCAAGCGCGAGGCCCGCGCGCCCCGAGCCGACCAGCAGCGGCGCGACCATCACATGCAGCCTGTCGACCATGTCCGCCCCGATGAAGGCGGACACCGTGGAGGCGCCGCCTTCGATCAGCACCCGGCGCAGCCCGCGGCGTCCGAGCGCGGCGACGACGTCGCGCGGCTCGATGCGGCCCGCGGCGGCCGGGAGATGAACCGTCTCGACGCCCGGCGCGTCGCAATGGGGCGCGCCCTCCGCGCGGATCACGATGCGCCGCGTCCCGTCGTCCGCGAGCATGCGCGCGGCGGCCGGCAGGCGACCCGCGGGGTCGATCACGACGCGCGCCGGCGAGACGCCCTCGACCCTTCGCACCGTGAGCTGGCAGTCGTCGGCGCAGACCGTTCCGACGCCGACCACGACCGCGTCGACCAGCGCCCGCAGCCGGTGCAGGTGATCGAGGCCGCCGGGGCCGTTGATGTAGTGCGAGGCGCCGGTGACGGTGGCGACGCGGCCGTCGAGCGACTGCCCGATCTGGGCGATCACCGCGGCGCGTGGCAGCGCGACCGGCCCCAGCATCCGCAGCAGGGGGTGGGCGCGAAGATGCGCGGGCGGCGTCGCGCCCTGGCGCACGGCCCGAACGGCCGCCCAGGCTGCGGCGTCCAGCGCGTCGTCCTTCGGCTCGAGAGCCTCGGGCGAGGCGGATGCGGTCATCGGCGTCCGATCCTAAAGGCGGCGTTGCTCACGCCCTCGAACGGTTCCAGATAGACCCGCCGCGGCGTTCGGCCAGACGGCTCGCGCGAAGATGAGGCCGCGACCCTCTGCGCGATTGACGAGCGCCCGACCGGCATGGTCCGTGCGGCCACAGCAATCACGGTTTCGACCTTACGCGGCGACAGGGGGCAGCGGTTCATGAACGACGGTCACAGCCCCGCGACGACGCCCGGGCGGGCGGGGTCGCTGGACGCTCTTTTCGACGGCTACCGGCGGTTTCGCGCCGAAGCTTGGCCCGAGCTGCAGCGCCGTTTCGAGCGCCTCGCCCAAGGCCAGTCGCCGAAGGTGATGGTGATCGGCTGCTCGGACAGCCGCGTGGATCCGCAGCAGATCCTGGGCGCGGCGCCGGGACAGCTGTTCGTGCTGCGCAACGTCGCGGCGCTGGTCCCGCCCTACGCGCCCGACCAGGCGCATCACGGCGCGAGCGCCGCGGTCGAGTTCGCGGTGCGGGTGCTTCAGGTTCACCGCATCGTCGTGCTGGGCCACGCCGGCTGCGGCGGCGTGAAGGCGCTGTTCCAGGGCGCGCCGGCCGAGGCCTCGGACTTCGTGGTCAGCTGGATGGACATCGCGGAGGAGGCGCGCGCCAAGGTCGACCCGTCGCTCGACTGGGACGCGCGCGAGCGGCTGGCCGAGCAGGCCTGCGCCGAGGTGACCGTCGCGAACCTGATGACCTTCCCCTGGGTGCGCGAGCGGGTCGAGGACGGGTCGCTCGCCATCTCCGCCATGCATTTCGGCGTCGCCAACGGCTGCCTCCGGTGTCGCGACGACGCCCGAGGCGTGTGGTGCGACGTGCCGACGGAATGACGACGACCTTCATAGGAGCTTTCTGATGACCGACATCATCTTCCGCGCCGGCGAGGCGACCGTTCTGGCCGTCGAGGGCCAGGCGACCGACGCGATGCCGGAGGTTCTGATCGGGGCGGTCAACGGCCCGGTCGGCCAGGCCTTCGCCTCGATGCTCGGCCAGAGCGTCGGGCACACCCGCATGTTCGCGGTGCGCGACCTCAACCAGCTGGTCCGGCCCGCCACGCTGATGACGTCGAAGGTGACGATCCCGGGCGCGGAGTACGTCGACCTGCTCGGCGGCGTCGTCCAGGGCGCGATCGCGGACGCGGTGCTCGACAGCGTCATCGACGGGGTGATCCCCAAGGACGTCGTCAACGACATCTGCATCATCGTGACCGTCTGGCTCGATCTCCGCTGCGCGGAGGACCCGAACCTCGACAAGCCCGACCTCTACCGCACGAACTACGAGGCGATGAAGCTCGCCATCAAGCGCGCGATGAACAACGAGCCGACGATCGACGAGCTGATCGCGAACCGCAAGACGATCAAGCATTACGCGCTCGACGGCGTCGTCGAGTACTGAGCGGCGCCTCGCGGCTCAGTCCTTGTCGTCGGTGATCTTCGCGCGGTCGTCCGGCGGCGCGCCGGGAATGGCGGAGGCGATCGCCTCATGGACGATCGCCTGAAGGGCGGAGCTCTTCGCGCGCGCCTCAGCGAAGGCGGCTTCGAGCCGCTCCGGATCGTAGGGCTGGGCCTTCATCGCGACGCGGGTGGCGCGACGGGCGGTGCGGATGTCGTCGAAGGCCGCCTTCAGCTCGTCGCGCCGTTTCTCCAGCGCCGCGCGGATCGCCCCGCCGGTGGCCCCGGGGTAGCGGCCGGAGACGGTCTCGATCGTGTTTTCGATCGTGCGGGGGCCGCGTCCGCGCTCGGCGGTCGCGAACAGATAGCCGGCGCCGCCGAGGTTGAGCGCGACCGAGAGCGCGAGCGCGGCGTAGAGCGCCCAGTGGGGCCGTCGCGCCATCACAGGTCCACGTCGTTGAACGCGACGTCGATGGCGTCGCCGGGATCGTAGCTCGCGCCGGTCGGGCTGGTGGCGAGGCCGAGGCTGACGCCGATGACGACCGCCGCGGCGCAGAGTCCGGCGCTTGCGAGGCCGAAGCGGCCGGGCGAGCCGAACAGCCGGAACCAGCGGTCCTCGCGCCGCGCCGCAATCTCGCCGACGACCCGGAACGCGAAACCGTTGGGCGCGGGCGCCTCTGCGGCGGAGGCGAGCAGCCGCGCGAAGCGCTGCGAATCGCTCTGGAGCGCCCGCGCCTCCGCCGAGCACGCCAGCAGCGCCTCGGCCGACCCGGCGAAGTCCGCCGGCCAGCGCGCGAGGTCCGGGCCGTAGGCGTCGAGCCGGTCGGCGAAGAGGTCGATCTCGGATCCTTTGGTCATCTCAGGCCTCCTCACGCCCGCGATGGCGGGCGCGCAACGTGCGCCGGGCGCGCACGAGCATCGATTCCACCGCCTTCTCCGTCGTCTCCAGCACCGCGGCGATCTCGGCGTTGGAGCGCTCGCCGTCGGCGGCCAGCAGGATCGCGGCCCTCTGGCGGGCCGGCAGGTCGAGGATGTCGCGGCGGACGGCGTCGACCGCATGGCGGTCCCCGAGCGAGCGCTCAGGGCTGGGGTCCTCGGACGGCGGGTCGAAATGGTCCGCGAACGGCAGCATCCGCCGCAGCCGCTCGCGCCGCGCGCGGTCGACGCAGAGGTTGACCACGATGCGGTGCAACCAGGTGGAGAACCGGGCGACGCCCGGCGTCCAGCGGTGGGCGGCCCGCCAGACCCGCCAGAACGCCTCCTGGACGATGTCCTCGGCCTCACTGGCGGAGCCGGTGAAGCGGTGCGCGAGCGCCTGGGCGCGGGGGCCGTGGCGGGCGACGAGCCGGGCGAAGGCCCGCTGGTCGCCGCCCGCGGCGCGGGCGACCAGATCGTCGTCCTCGTCCGCCTCGGCGGGGCCGGGCCGCGGGGGCTCAGGCTCGGACACGGCGCGCCCGACGCGTTCGAGGCTCGCCATGCGGCCGACGCCCGCCACCCCTCAAGCCCCGCCTCGAGCCTCCCTTACTGGGCGACGCGCTTGGCGTCCGCCTTCTCCGCCCGCTTCTGCAGCGTGCCGACGTAGTCGTCGAGCTCCGTCTTCGTCACCTTGCCATCCTTGTCGGAGTCGGCGCGCAGGAGCCAGGGGGCCGCGCTCGCGGCGAACTCGTCGCGGGTGATCTTGCCGTCCTTGTCGACGTCGGCCCGGGCGAGGCGGTCCTTGCGGTTGGCCTTCGCCGGACGGTCGCCGCGGCGTTCCGCCAGGCGGTCGCGGATCGCCTTGGCCTCGGCCTCGTCGATCACGCCGTCCTTGTTGGAGTCGGCCTTGTCGAAGGCGCGCTTGGAGGTCGCCTCAATCTCGGCCTTGTCGACCGCGCCGTCCTTGTTCTTGTCGAGCTTGTCGAAGCGCTTCGACATCATCTCGGCGCGCTTTTGCAGGCGGTCCTGGCGGGCGTCGCCGTCGCCGGCGGCGGCGGAGGCTGCGAGCGGAGCGAGGGCGACGGTCGCGGCGAGAGCTGCGGCGGCGATGCGGATCATGGCGATCTCCTTAATGGGGGTGAAAGCAACGGCCCCTTCGAAGGCTGATACGCGGGACGGGACCGCTCCCTGCGCGCCTTTTCACGTCGCGAGCGCGCTGCGGACCAGCCGGCGCAGTTCGGGAACCAGCTCGGCGTCGAACCAGGGATTGCGCCTCAGCCAGGCGTTGTTGCGCCACGAAGGGTGCGGCAGCGGCAGAACGCGCGGGGCTGCCGCGCGGTTCAGGACGCGGCGCCAGTCCATCACCGCTTCGGTCAGCGAACTTCCGGCGTCTTCCCCCAGATGCCAGCGCTGCGCCGGGCGGCCGACCGCGAGCACCAGCTCGACGTCGGGCAGGGCGGCGAACACCGAGGCCCGCCACGCTGGCGCGCACTCCTTGCGCGGCGGCAGATCGCCGCCCTTGGCGTCCTGGCCGGGGAAGCAGAAGCCCATGGGCGCCACCGCGATCCGGGTCTCGTCGTAGAACTCCTCGTCCGTCACGCCCATCCAGCCGCGCAGCCGCACGCCCGAGGGGTCCGTGAAAGGCATCCCGCTGGCGTGCACCCGCGTGCCCGGCGCCTGGCCGCTGACGACGAGGCGCGCCGAGGCCCGCGCCCGGATGACCGGGCGCGGCTCGTGCGGCAGCGGCGCCCCGCGCGGCGCGTCGCGGCAGATCCGGCAGCGCCGGATCTCGGCCAGCAGGGCGTCGAGGTCGGGTCTCGATTGCACGGCGCTCATTCTGCAATTGATCGGTCGCGTCAGCACCCTTTTAAGCCTTTGACGGTCATCCTCGCCCCAAACGATCTCCGGGCGAGGCGGGACGCGATCTCCACGTGGACATGTTCGATCTTCCGGCCATGCGGGACGCCGAGGGCCGGTCGGGCGAAACGACGACCGAGCGTCGGCGCACGGTGACGGCGAAGGTGCGCGCCGAACGCGAGCGGCTGACCTCCACCACGGGCACCCGTCCGGAGTTCGACGTCGAACTCGCGCGCATCTACGCCCAGAACCGCCTGTCCGCCCTCGCCGTGGTCCTGACGCTCGCCGCCGTCATCGCGGGCGTGGCGACCCTCTGGGCCGAACCGCAGTTCGCGATCGCCTGGTTCGCGACGGTGTTCGCCGGCCACGCCCTGATCGGGCTGTTCGTGAAGCGTTTCATGCGCCAGCCGTCCGAAGGGCTGGACGTGCGCCGCTGGACGACCCGCTTCGTCTTCGCCGAAAGCCTCAACGGCCTCGCCTGGGGATCGATCGTCGCTTTGCTCAGCGGCGGCGAGGACTCCGCCGAGCTGATCTCGCTGTTCGTGATGCTCGTCGGCGTCGCGGTCCCGGTCATGCTCGCCGCGAGCGTGCCGGCGGCGGTCTACGCCGGGACGATCCCGATCGCCGTGGTCGTCGTGAGCGCCTATCTCGCCAAGGGCGGCATAGGCTCCGCGGCGGTCGCGGGCATGACGGCGGGCGTCGAGATCTATTTCCTGCTCCTCGCCCGCAAGCTCTACCGCAACGCGCTCGGCGCGCTGGAGTTTCAGGCGGAGAAGGACGCCCTGATCGGCGAGCTGGAGCAGGCCAAGGCCAACTCCGACGAGGCGCGCCGCCGGGCGGAGGAGGCGAACCTCGCCAAGTCGCGGTTCCTCGCCACCATGAGCCACGAGTTGCGCACTCCCCTCAACGCCATCCTCGGCTTCTCCGAGGTGATGAAGTCGGAGGTCTTCGGCGCCCACGCCGTGCCGACCTACAAGGAGTACGCCGGCGACATCCACCAGAGCGGCCAGCACCTGCTCCAGCTCATCAACGAGATCCTCGACCTTTCGCGGATCGAGGCCGGCCGCTACGAGCTGCACGAGGAGAGCGTCAGCCTGCCTTATGTGGTGGAGGACTGCCACCGCCTGCTGAAGCTCCGCGCCAAGAACCGCGGCATCGCGATCCGGGAGGTCTACGAGGCCAACCTTCCGCCGCTCTGGGCGGACGAGCGCGCGCTCCGCCAGATCACGCTCAACCTGCTGTCGAACGCGATCAAGTTCACCCCGCAGGGCGGCGAGATCCGGCTGAAGGTGGGCTGGATGGCCTCCGGCGGCCAGTACCTGTCGGTCTCGGATTCGGGACCCGGAATCCCTGAGAACGAGATCCCGACCGTGCTCGCCTCCTTCGGTCAGGGCAGCCTCGCCATCAAAACCGCGGAGCAGGGCGCCGGGCTCGGCCTGCCGATCGTGAAGGGGCTCGTCGATCTCCACGGCGGCCACTTCTCGCTGAAGAGCCGGCTGCGGGAAGGCACAGAGGTCATCGTCGCCTTCCCCGCGGCGCGCGTGATGAGCGCGCTCGCGCCGATCAAGCAGTACGCCGACGACCTGCGCCGGGTGGTCTGACGCCATCGGCGTCACGCCGCGACGCGTTCCGCCGCAGCGAGACGGTCGCGCACGAGCGCGACGCCCTCGAGCGAGGCGATGCGCGCCGCGGGATCGAACATGTGGCCGGTCGCCATCAGCTCGTCCGGCTGCAGCCGCGCGATGAAGCGCGCCAGCTCCCGCTCGACCGTCTCGACCGAGCCCACGAAGGCGTAGCGCAGCATCTGCTCGAGGCTCGCCACTTCGCCGGGCGACGCGACGGTTCCGATGTCGTCTACCGGCGGCGGCAGCGGGCCGGGACGGCCGCGGCGCAGGTTCAGGAACGCCTGCTGCTGCGAGGTGAACAGCCGCTGGGCCTCGGCGTCGGTCTCCGCGGTCAGCACGTTCACCGCGACCATCGCGTGCGGCTTCGAAAGCGTCTCCGAGGGCTGGAAGCGCTCGCGGTAGACCGCGAAGGCGGCTTCGAGGTCCGCCGGCGCGAAGTGGGCGGCGAAGGCGAAGGGCAGCCCGAGCATCGCCGCGAGCTGGGCGGAGAAGGTGCTGGAGCCCAGCAGCCAGAGCGGCACGTCGAGGCCCGCGCCCGGCACCGCGCGGATCGCCTGTCCTTCGACGGCCGGCGCGAAGTAGGCCTGCAGTTCGATCACGTCCTGGGGAAAGCGCTCGGCCGCCGCGTTGACGTCGCGCCGGAGCGCGCGGGCGGTCAGCATGTCGGTGCCCGGCGCGCGGCCGAGGCCGAGGTCGATGCGGCCCGGATGGAGCGAGGCCAGCGTGCCGAATTGCTCAGCGATCACCAGCGGCGAATGGTTCGGCAGCATGATCCCGCCGGAGCCGACCCGGATCGAGGAGGTCGCGGCTGCCACATGGGCGATCACCACCGCCGTGGCGGCGCTGGCGATGCCGGTCATGTTGTGGTGCTCCGCCAGCCAGAACCGTTGGAAGCCGAGCCGTTCGGCGGCCTGCGCGTAGGACGCGGAGTTGCGCAGGGCGTCGGCCGCGGTTGAGCCTTCGGCTATCGGCGCGAGATCGAGGACGGAAAACGGGATCATCAAGATCATCCGATCGGGCGCCGCGGCCGGGAGCGCCGGCGTCGCCCGGCGGGCCCCCGCGCGTGACGCGCAGGAGAAAGAGGCCGTCGCGCGTCGCGCGCCGGGCCTCGCGTTACTCCCAAGATCGGGGTCCTCGGCCCAAAACGGAAGGGGCGCCCCGCGCGGAGCGCCCCTTCGCGGACGTCAGAGCGGAGGACCGGGGACGCTCCGACCCCCAGCCGGCGGCGGGGAAGGGCGTCTCCCGAAACCATAACCACGGCGCTTATATCTATCCGCGCGTGGGGCTGATGATGGGCGCAGGGACTTCGCCTGGGGGCGGCCCGGCGCGGGGAGGGAGCCAGCACATCTGCAAACGGCGCCAAAGCCGGCTAATCGAGTTTCGCGCCTGACAACCGCACCATGTCCTTCCACATCGGATTCTCTTCGGCGATCCGCGTCTTCAGCGCATCAGGCGAGGCGTCTGTCACGGGCGAGAAGCCGATCGGCTCCAGCCTCGCCTTCACGGCGGGGTCCGCCATGATCTCCGCGAGGACCTTGGACAGGGCCGCCTGCTTGTCGGCGGGATATCCCTTGGGCGCGATCACCGCGTACCAGGTCTGCAGGTCGACGTCGGCGAGGTTGAGGTCCGAAAAGTCCTTCATGCTGGGCGTGTCCGGCAGCGCCGGGATGCGCTCGCGGCTGCCGACGGCGAGCGGAAGGAAGGCCTTCTCCTTCACATGCGGCATCAGCGCGGGGATGACGTCGAACATCATGTCGATCGTGCCGCCGAGTAGGTCGAGGATGGCCGGGCCGCCGCCCTTGTAGGGCACGTGCAGGATCTTGGCCCCGGTGCGCGCCTTCACCAGCTCGATCATCAGGTGCGAGACCTGGCCGAGGCCGGAGGAGCCCATGCGGGTCTCGTCCGGATGGGCCTTGGACCAGGCGATCAGGTCCCGGAAGGTCGTCCAGCCCCGTTCTTGCGCGATCTTCGCGTTCGCCACGCACAGCACGGTGCCGGTCGCGACGCGGCTGATGGGAACGAGATCGGCGTCGGGATCGTAGGGACTGGAGCCGTAAAGGTACTTGTTCGCGATCAGCTGGGACGTCGAGGCGACGCCGAGGGTCGCGCCGTCGGGCTCCGCCTTCGCCACCGCCGCCGTGCCGATCATGCCGCCGGCCCCGCCGCGGTTGTCGACGATCACGGTCTCCCCGAGCTTCGCCTGCAGGCGCTCGGCGACGAGCCGCCCCAGAATGTCGACGGCGCCGCCGGCGGGGAACGGCACGATCAGCGTGACGGTCGCGGCCTGGGCGGGGAACGTCAGGCCGACGGCCGCGATCGCGGCCGCGGCTCCGGCGATCGCGGCGCGGCGGGTCAGTCGCATCGGCATGGACGGCGTCTCCTCGGCGAGGGGCATCACTGCCGAGCTAGCGCGCCCGCGCCGAAAGTCAGGCGGTCACGCGCCGAGAGTGAGCCGGTAGGCGTAGGCGTCGCCGCGGAACAGGCCCTCGACGTACTCCACCATGCGTTCGCCCGCGAAGGAGCGGCGCTTGATCAGCAGGCAGGGCAGCGGCTCCTCGAAGCCGAACACGGCGCATTCGTCCTCGTCCGGGGTCGCGGCCTCGATCGTCTGTTCGCAGCGCGTCAGCGCGCAGCCGATCTCCCGCAGCCGGTCGTAAACCGACCCCGACAGGTCGGCGTCGGCGAGCTCCGGCGCGACGCCGAGGTCGTACCAGGCGACCTCCCGCGACAGCGGCACGTCGTCGCCGAAGCGAATCCGGACGAGCTTCAGGAACGGCGCGGTCGAGGGCTGCTGGAACAGCGAGGCGAGCGAGCGGTCGTGGGTGATCACGCGCTCGATCACCTTCGACGACGCGGCGCGGCCGAGCTCGCGCATCTCCTCGGTGAAGCCCTTGAGGCGCTCCATGCCGGGGTGGAGCTTCTCCGTGGGGCCTTCGACGATGAATCCCAGGCGGCCGTGCGCGCTCACCAGCCGCCGCCGGCGCAGGGCGCCGTAGCAGTGCTGCACCGTGGTGCGGCTGACCCCCAGCTCGGAGGCGAGCTGCCGCTCGGCCGGCAGCGTCGCTCCCGGGCCGATCTCGCCGCCCTCGATCAGTGCGGCGATCTGCAGCTCCAGTTGCCGGTACAGCGGCATCGCAGTGTCGTCGCGCAAACGCAGACGACTGTGTAAGCTCGGAGTGTCGTGCAACGCTTTCAGCATCGTGTGCGGAGCGGCTAAAGCGCCCTCGGCGCAGGTGGCGGGAACGACGTCGCGTCGGGGGGGCGTGACTTATGATGAACCAGAACGGCGCGCGCGCGAAGCTTTTCATTATGGGGAGCTTCGTGACGGCGTGCACGACACGTGTTGCACGGCTGCCCATGGCGGGCGAATCGCTCGCGGCGTCGGGGTTCCGGCTGGAGCCCGGCGGCAAGGGATTCAACCAGGCGGTCGCCGCGCGCCGGCTCGGCGCGGAGGTCGACGGCCTGTTCGCGGTCGGAGACGACGCGCTCGGCGCGCTCGCGACGCCGGCCTTCGCGCACGCCGATCTCGACCCCGCCATGCTGCGTCGCCGGCCGGGAGCGACCGGCGCGGGCGTCGGCTTCATCGCCGAAGACGGCGAGACCGCCATCGCGGTGTTCTCCGGCGCGAATGCGTCGCTGTCGGCGCAGGACGCGGAGGACGCACGGCCGGCGCTCGAGGCGGCCGCGGTGACGCTCGCCCAGTTCGAGATCGGCGACGCCGCGATCGCCGAGGCCTTCGCGATCGCCCGCGGCGCGGACCGAATCACCGTGCTCAACCCCTCGCCGTTCCGCCCCGTGGCGCCCGAGATTCTCGCGACCTGCTCCATCGTCGTCGCAAACGCGGTCGAGACGGAGGCGCTCGCCCTTGCGCTTGGCGTCGCGGTCGATCTCGACGCCGAGTCGGTCGCGGCGGCGCTCTTCGCCCGCGGCGTCAACGCGCTGGTGGCGACCCGCGGCGCAGCCGGGGCGATCGCCCGGCTGGCGGACGGCGCGATCCTGACGCAGCCGGCCTTCGAGGTGGAGACGGTCGACACCATCGGCGCGGGCGACGCCTTCGCCGCGGGGTTCGCGACCACCTTCGCGGAAACCGGCGACTGGCCGAAAAGCCTGCGACACGCCGCCGCCTGCGGAGCGCTCGCGGTGCGCGCCGAAGGCGGCTTCGGAGCCTTCCCGACCCGTGCGGAACGCGACGCGCTGCTCGCCGCGGTCTGGTGATGCGACGCGAACGGCGCGGTCGTCGCGGCCGGGACCCTTCCAACTTTTAAGACATCGTCTCGCCGCTTCCGGCGTATGCCTTGTCGCCGCCCCGCCCCCGGGGGCGCACGTGGAGGCCGTCGGGCATGTTCGTATCGTTTTTCCCGAACCCGAAACCGTTCTTCGTCTCGGCCGTGGTCTGGTCGCTGCTCGCGATCGGCCTGTGGTACGCGGGCGGCTGGGCCGCCGGGGAATGGATCGGCCTGCCGCCCGCCGCGCCGGACGCGCCGCCGATCGTCGGGCCGGCCGTCTTCATCTCCGCGCCGTTCCTGTGGTTCTACATCTACTATGCGATCGCGGTCGGCCTATTCTCGGCCTACTGGTTGGTCACCTCCAAGCATCCGTGGGCGCCGTGGTCCATCCTCGGCTCGGCCCTCATCATCTTCGTCACCTACTTCCAGGTGCAGGTGTCGGTCGCGATCAACAACTGGTACGGGCCGTTCTACGACCTCGTGCAGGCGGCGCTGTCAAAGAGCCGTCCGGTGACGCTGGCCGAGTTCTACGGGGGCACGTTCGAGTTCACCGGCATCGCGATGGTCTCGGTGATCATCTACGTCTTCACGCGCTTCTTCGTGCAGCACTACATCTTCCGGTGGCGCACCGCGATGAACGACTACTACATGTCGTTCTGGCCGAAGCTGCGGCATGTGGAAGGCGCTTCGCAGCGCGTGCAGGAGGACACCATGCGGTTCTCCACCCAGATGGAGACGCTGGGCGTCAGTCTGATCGACGCGGTGATGACGCTGATCGCCTTCCTGCCCGTGCTGCTGCGGCTCTCGGGCCCGATCAGCGAGTTGCCGATCGTCGGCGCCATCCCTCATCCGCTGGTGACGGCCGCGATCCTGTGGGCCGCGTTCGGAACGACGTTCCTCGCGCTCGTCGGGGTCAAGCTGCCGGGCCTTGAGTTCCGCAACCAGCGCGTCGAAGCGGCCTACCGCAAGGAGCTGGTCTACGGCGAGGACGACGCCGGCCGCGCCCAGCCGCCGACGGTGAAGGAGCTGTTCTCCAATGTCCGGACGAACTACTTCCGATTGTATTTCCACTATCTCTATTTCAACGTCGCCCGCATGTCCTACGTGCAGATCGACAACATCTTCCCCTATCTGGTGCTCGCGCCGACCATCGTGGCCGGCAAGATCACGCTCGGGCCGATGCAGCAGATCCTGAGCGCGTTCGAGCAGGTCCGGACCTCGTTCCAGTACCTCGTGAACTCCTGGCCGCAGATCATCGAGCTGCTGTCGATCTACAAGCGTCTCCGCGGCTTCGAGGCGCAGATCCACGGCGGCACGCCGCCGGCGCAGGACCTGGAGGCTCCCGAGGCCGAGGTGGACGCCGCGGGCGTCCGGGTCTGAGGATGGGATGCGCGGCCCCTCGCGGGCCGCGCCCAACCGCGGTATGTGAGCCTCATGACGACAGCATCCCGTCCCGCCTGGCGTTCGCCGCGCTCGTTGCTGATCCTGGCCGGCGCGCTCGCCCTGAGCTTCGCCGCGTCCCAACTCGGCTCCGCGGCGACCGTTCCGAATCTTCCCTGGTACGACGGGCTGACGAAGCCTTCGTTCAATCCGCCGAAGCTCGCGTTCCCGATCGCCTGGACGATCCTCTACGCGCTCATGGCGGTGTCGCTCTGGCGCGTCGCGGTCATCGGAGAGGGCGCGGAGCGGCGGCGCGCGCTGACCGCCTACGCCGTGCAGTTCGCGCTCAACGTCGCCTGGTCCTTCGCCTTCTTCGGCGCGCAGAACCCGGGGCTGGGGCTCGGCGTCATCCTCGCGCTGCTCGCCGCGATCGTCTGGACGATCCTGACGTTTCGAACGATCGACGGGCTCGCGGCCGGGCTGCTGCACCCCTATCTGGCGTGGGTCGCCTTCGCCACGGCGCTGAACGCGTCGATCCTGTTCCTGAACTGAGGGTCCCCCATGGCCGATCTTCTCTCGGGCTACGCCGTGCCGCTCGCCGTCGGCGCGGTCGCGATCGTGCTGATCCTCGGTCTCTTCAACATGATGCGGGGCGGCGATCCCAATCGGTCGCAGAAGCTGATGCGCTGGCGCGTCGGGCTGCAGTTCCTGGCGATCGTCGTCATCATGGCGACGGTCTGGGCGATGGGGTCCTGAGGCCGAAATGGTCAAGCTCAACAAGATCTACACGCGCACCGGCGACGACGGCGCCACGGGGCTCGCGTCCGGCCCCAGACGTCCGAAGCACGACCTGCGCGTGGACGCCTACGGTGCCGTCGACGAGGCCAACGCCGCGATCGGGCTCGCCCGGCTGCACGCCGAACCGGAGCTCGACGCCATCCTGTCGCGCGTCCAGAACGAGATGTTCGACCTCGGCGCCGATCTCGCGACGCCCGACACCGGTGAGGACCTGGGCTACGAGCCGCTGCGGATCGTGCAGAGCCAGGTCGACCGGCTCGAGGCCGACATCGACGCGCTCAACGCGCGGCTGGAGCCGTTGAAGTCCTTCGTGCTGCCGGCGGGAACCGCGCTCGCCGCGAACCTGCATCTCGCCCGCACCATCGCCCGCCGCGCCGAGCGGTTGATGACGGCGCTTGCGGAGCGTGAGGCGGTGTCGAAGCCGGCGCTCGCCTATGTCAACCGGCTGTCGGACTTCCTGTTCGTCGCCGCGCGGGTCGCGAACCTCGGTCAGGGCGACGTGCTCTGGGCGCCCGGAAAGACACGCTGACGCGCCAATCGCCGGGCGTCGCGCCCGAGCGCTTGTGACGGTCGCCCACGCCGCCATATTTGCGGAAGCGCGCCGGCCCGCAGGAGGTCGCAGCCGCGCTAGACGGGTCGAGACCGCCATGTTCGTCCCCTTCCTGGACGACGCTCCCCACCGCCACATCGGGCGGCCGTGGGTGACCTATGCCTTCATGGGCGTCTCGATCGCGATCTTCGTCGTGTTCCAGTCCGGCCTCGTGATCGACGCGCGCCAGGCTTCGGTGGTCTCGTTCGGGCTCATCCCCAGCGTGCTGTTCGGCGAGGCGGTCTTGCCGGCGGGCTATGAGCGGGTGCCGGCCTGGGCCACGCTCGTGACCTCGATCGTGCTGCACGGCGGCTGGCTGCACCTCATTGGAAACATGATGTTCCTGTGGGTCTTCGGCGACAACGTCGAGGACGACCTCGGCCGCGCCCGCTACCTTCTGTTCCTGGTGCTCTGCGGCGTCGGCTCGGGCCTCGCCCACGCCGCCGGCGCGTCCAACGCCGACGCGCCCCTGGTCGGGGGCTCCGGCGTCGTCGCCGGCGTGGTCGCGGCCTATGTGATGCTGCACCCGCAGGTGAAGGTCTGGGTGCTGGTGTTCTACCGTGTCCCGCTGCGGCTTCGCGCCTTCTGGATCATCGGCGCCTGGGTCGTGTTCCAGGCCGGCAACGCCCTGCTCGCGGGCGAAGGCGCCCAGATCGCGTGGTGGGCGCACGTCGGCGGTTTCCTCACCGGCGGCGCCTTGGTGGTCGCGCTCAAGCGGCGCGACGTGCACCTGTTCGACCGCGGCCTCGCGGAGCGCATCGAGCGTCGCCGCCAGCCGGCGCCGACGCTGGAAGAGCGGTCGGCCTAGCGCGCGCCGGCCGCCATCGCCTGCGCCGCGGGCGACGCCTGCGGGGCGCCGTGGTCCGACGCGAAGGCCACGTGCATCGCGACGATCGGCGCGAACACCAGCGCGAGCAGGATGATCATGGCGAGATCGCCGCCGCGCTCACGCGGGGCGGCCTCGAACTCGGCTGCGATGCGCCCGGGGGCGCGCTTGGGGAAGGTCATTGGCTCACCTCGTCCGACCGGCCGCACGGGCCGGTCGCGGGCGAGCCCGATCAAGCGATCAGGCGAGGCGCTCGCGAACGGCCGCGTACGGCGCGGTCCATCGACTACTGTCGCTTGGCATAAAGGGTCGAATTCCTGTGGAGCCGCGAACGGCGTAAGCCGCTGCGGATGCGCGCTGAAATACGCCGATCGGAGGCTGTGTCAAGCCCCGAACCGCATGGCTGGCGGTCAGTTTCCGTCGTCGGGAAACCGCGGCAGCGGATGGACGGCGACGCCCTCCTCGGCGAGCGCCTTCGCCTCTTCGAAGGTGGCCCTCCCGTAGACCGAGTGGGGCTCGATCTCCTCGGCGTGGATCTGCCGGGCGACCTCCGGAAACCGATCGCCGACGTCTTCGGAGTTGCGCGTCACGTGCTCGCGGAGCTCCCGAAGCATCGCGCGCAACGCCTTGTCCTTCTCGGAGACGAGCGTGACCGGCTCGGTCGGAGAGGCGGACTCGACGGCGGGCCTTGCGACCTCGGACGAGGTCGTCACCGCCGGCGCCATCAGCGCCTTGCGCACCTCGGCCGAACCGCAGGAGGGGCAGGACAAAAGGCCGCGTTCCGCCTGGCCGTCGAAATCGGCGGAGGAGCGGAACCAGCCGTCGAAGCCGTGGCCCGCGGCGCAGGTCAGTTGGTAGCGGATCATGGGCGAGCGAGGGTTTGGACGGCTGGGCCGGCGTCGGGCGTCACGTGCCGACGTCGCGCAGCGGGGTCGGGTCCGAGGCCTGGGGCAGAACGCCGAAGCGCCGCCCGTTCTCGAGCGCCGGGATGCGGCGGCGGGCCTCGGCGGACTGCGCGAGGTCGATCTCCGCCAGGATCACGCCGGGGCGGTCGTGGTCGGCTTCCGCCAGGACGCGGCCCCAGGGGTCGATGATCAGGCTGTGGCCATAGGTCTCGCGGCCGTCGTCGTGCTTGCCGCCCTGGGCGGCCGCAATGACGAAGGAGCCGGTCTCGATCGCGCGCGAGCGCAGCAGCACGTGCCAGTGCGCCTCGCCGGTCTGCCGGGTGAAGGCCGCGGGGGAGGCGATCGCCTCGGCGCCGGTCTCGGCCAGCGCCCGGTGCAGCGTGGGGAAGCGGACGTCGTAGCAGACGGTGAGGCCGAGCCGCCCCCAGGGCAGATCGACGCCGACGGCCGATTCGCCCGGCCGGTAGGTCGCGCTCTCGCGCCAGCTCTCGCCGTTCGGCAGGTCCACGTCGAACATGTGGATCTTGTCGTAGCGAGCGACGATCTCGCCCTCGGGATCGATCACGAAGCTGCGGTTCGCCGCCCGGTGGCCGTCGAGCTTCACCGCGAGCGAGCCGAGATGGACATAGACCTCGAGGCCGCGCGCGAGCTCCTGGAACGCGGCGAGCGCCGGGCAGACGTTCTCCGGCATGATCGCGGCGAACAGTTCGTCGCGCGACCGCACCAGGATGTTGGTCATCTCCGGCGTCTGGACGTAGGCCGCGCCGCTCTCCGCCGCCTCGCGGATCAGCTTGGCCGCGGCGTCGACGTTCGCTGTCGTGTCCTTGCCCGAGCGCATCTGCGCGCAGGCGGCGACGAAGCTCCTGGAGACCTCCGCCATCGCCGTCACGCCGCCAGCAGCGGGTCGAGACCGCCGCCTTCGTCGAGGGCGTAGAGATCGTCGCAGCCGCCCACGTGGCGTCCGTCGATGAAGATCTGCGGCACCGTGGTGCGGCCTCCGGATTTCGCGATCATGTCGGGTCTCCTGTCCGGCGCGCGGCCGACGTCGATCTCGTCGAAGGCCACGCCCTTCCGGCGCAGCAGGCTCTTGGCCATGTCGCAATAGGGACAGCCGACGCGGGAGTAGATCGTCACCGTGGGCATCGAAACCTCGACGCAAAGGAGCGAAAGGGCGAAAGCGCCACGATATAGGCTGTCAGCCGTCGTTCACAACCAGCGCGAACACCAGCGCGTCCACGGAGGCTGCGCCCGCGCGCCGCACGAGCCGGGCGAGGCGGTCGACGGTGGCCCCGGTCGTCATCACGTCGTCGACCAGAACGACCGGCCGCCCGGCGATCCGCGCCTTCCCCTCCGCGCCGAGGCGGAAGGCTCCGGCGAGGTTTTCGGCCCGTTCGCGGCCGCTGAGGCCGACCTGGGGCCGGGTGGCCTTGGCGCGCACGAGGAGATCGAGCGCAAGCTCCGCGCCGGAGAGCGCCGCGACCTTCCGGGCGAGAAGCGCCGACTGGTTGAACCGCCGGCGCCACAGCCTCCCTCGGTGCAGCGGCACGGGCAGCAGAAGCGTCTCGGGCGCCAGCAGTTCGTGGCCGGCCCGCGCCATCATGCCGCCGAGCGCGTCGGCGAGATGGGTCCCGTCACCGTACTTCAGGCGGTGGACCAGCGTGCGGGCCGTGCCGTCGAACCGCGCCACCGCGCGCGCCCGGTCCCAGGCCGGCGGGGTCGCGAGCGCCTTGGGCGACACGAGGCCGGGACCGAAGTCGGCGGGGAACGGCGTCCCCAGCCGCTCGCAGAACGGCCGCTCGATCGCTTTCAGCCCGCTCCAGCAGGCGACGCAGAGCCCGCCCATGTCCGCGACCGGCGTCGCGCAGGCGAGGCACTGGGGCGGCAGCGCAAGATCGAGCGCGCGCCGGCCGAGCCGGGCAAGGGGCGCGCGGACGCGGGCGAGGAGGGGAGGCGCGGCCTCGTCTACGGCGCTCATGCGCCCGCTCCGGAAGCGCGGCGGCCGCCGTCCCGTCTCCCCTTGCGGGAGAAGGTGGCGTGGAGCGCCGGATGAGGGGTCGTTCGGGACATTCTGGCCATCGAAGAGGGCGTCCCGGACGACCCCTCACCCCTACCCTCTCCCGCAAGGGGAGAGGGGGACGACAACGGCGCGTTTCGGCATCCGAGGGCTGAGCCTCGCACGACTGTCGCGCAGGCGCGCCGGTTCGAAGCGCGGCTTGCGCATGCACAAAGACGGTGCGGGATCGCGCTCCCTGTTCTAATCAAGCGCCCAGCCCTTCACGTCCGGAGCCGCCGATGGATCTGTTCCAAGCCATGCTACGCCGTTTCGTCGGCCGCGGCTCGCTCACGATCATCGACCATAAGGGCGTCCGCCACAGCCATTCGGGCGAACCCGGCCCCGCGGTCACGCTCAAGTTCCACGACGCCAAGGTCGCGCGCGACCTGCTGCTCAATCCGGAGCTGAAGGCGGGCGAGGCTTACATGGACGGCCGGCTCACCATCGAGCAGGGGACGCTGCGCGACTTCCTGACGATCTATGCGCTGAACCGCACGAACCTGCGCGCCCAGCCGATCCAGAAGGCGTTGCGCCGCGGCCTGAAGACGCTGAAGCGCTGGGCGCGCTCGAACACGACGGCGCTGTCGAAGAAGAACGTCGAGGCGCACTACGACCTCTCGAACGAGATGTACCGGCTCTTCCTCGACGAGGGGCTGAACTACTCCTGCGGCTATTTCCGGTCGCCCGACGACACGCTGGAGGAGGCGCAGGTCGCCAAGCTCCGCCACATCGCGGCGAAGCTCGACCTCAAGCCCGGCCAGCGCGTGCTCGACATCGGCTCCGGCTGGGGCTCGATGGCGATCTATCTCGCCGAGAACTGCGGGGTCGAGGTGGTCGGCGTCACGCTGTCGAAGGAGCAGCGGGCGCTCGCGATCGAACGCGCCGCGGCGCGCGGCCTCTCCGACCGGGTGCGGTTCGAGCTGATGGACTACCGCGACGTGGAGGGCCCGTTCGACCGCATCGTCTCCGTCGGCATGTTCGAGCACGTGGGCGTCAAGAACTTCCCGGCGTTCTTCGCCAAGGTCTCGAAGCTGCTGAAGCCGGACGGCGTGGCGCTGCTGCATTCGATCGGGCGCAAGGGCGGCCCGGGGGTCACCGGGGCTTGGGTGAAGAAGTACATCTTCCCCGGCGGCTACTCGCCCGCGCTCTCGGAGACCCTGACCGCGATCGAGGGCGCGAAGCTCTGGGCGACCGACATCGAGATCTGGCGGATGCACTACGCCGAGACCCTCGTGCATTGGGAGCGCCGGTTCCAGGAGAACCGCGCCCAGGCCGCGGCGCTGCTCGGCGAGCGGTTCTGCCGGATGTGGGAGTTCTACCTCATCACCGCGGAGTTCTCGTTCCGCCACGGCAAGCACATGGTCTTCCAGATCCAGCTCACCAAGGACGTCGCCGCCACGCCGATGACGCGCGACTACATGGCCGAGGCCGAGGCGCGGCTGCAGGCGGGGGAACGGCGGCCGGATTGAGGGGGCGTAAGACTCATCCGCTACCTCGCCGCGACTGAGCGTGCGAGGAGATTGGGTGACGGAACGACGACTTCGCGCCAAAATGATCCCCCGTTGAATAGAAGCGCGGGTCTGGACCTCTCCCCGGTGGGGAGAGGTCGGATGACGCAGTCATCCGGGTGAGGGGGATGAACCGCTTCGGGACGCGTGCAAAAGCCCTGCGCGAAAACGAGACGAGGGCAGAGGCCCGCCTGTGGCAGGCGCTGCGCGGCCGCCGCCTCGCGGCTTGGAAGTTCCGTCGGCAGCATCCGATCGACCGTTACGTCGTCGACTTCGTCACCCTTGCGGGACAGCTCGTGGTCGAGGTCGACGGCGCGACCCATGGGACCTTGGACGAGATCGCGCGCGACGAGCGGCGGACCGCTCACCTTGAGCGCCTGGGCTTCCTTGTCATGCGGGTTGGGAACGTCGACGTGTTTGAAAACCTCGACGGCGTGTGCGAGGCGATCCATGCGCAGTTGACAGGCCGTTAGAGCCCCCTCACCCGCCGCTGCGCGGCGACCTCTCCCCGCCGGGGAGAGGTGAAGGCTTGCGCCTCCCTCCCGCCGATCGCGCCATTCATCGCGGATGACGCCGTGGGGCGCCTCCGGTGGAAAGAGGTCGGCCCGCAAGAGCCGGGTGGCGGGGCTCTCCCACGGGGGATGACCTGAACGGCGCAGCGGCTTATCTCTCGCCCATGACCGCCGTTCCCCTCCTCATCGACCGCCGGGCGCTCGGGCTGCGGCTTGCGCGCGCGGCGACAGCGGGCGGCGGGCCCAACTTCCTGCGGCGGCGCGTGGCCGAGGATCTCGCGGACCGGCTGGCCGCGACGCTCCGGCCGTTCGCCCACGCGCTCGACCTCGTCTCGGCCGGCGCGGAGGCCGCCGCCGTGCTGCGCGCGCGGCCGGGCGCCGGGCGCGTCGTCCGGGCGGCGGCGCGGGCCGATGCCGGGGCGGACCTTGTCTGCGATCCGGCGGCCTCGCCGTTCGCGCCCGAGAGCTTCGATCTCGTGGTCTCGTCGCTGGCGCTGCAGTTGGTCGACGACCTTCCGGGGGCGCTGGCCCAAGTGCGGCGCATGCTGCGGCCGGATGGGCTGTTCCTCGCGGCCCTGTTCGGCGGCGAGACGCTGACGGAGCTGCGGCAGGCCTTCGCGGCGGCCGAGGGCGAGGTCGAGGGCGGGCTCAGTCCGCGGGTGCTGCCCTTCGCCGACGTGAGGGCGCTGGGCGCGCTGCTGCAGCGGGCGGGTTTCGCGCTGCCGGTCGCGGACGTCGACCGCGTGACGGTGCGCTACCCGCATGCGCTTGCGCTGATGGCGGACCTGCGCGCCTGGGGCGCGACCAACGTGCTGCTGGAGCGGCGGCGCGGGCCGCTGCGGCGGGCGACGCTCGCCCGCGCGCTCACGATCTACGCCGAACGCTTCGCCGACGCCGACGGCCGGGTGCGCGCGACGTTCGACATCGCCTGGCTGTCCGGCTGGGCGCCGCATCCGGAGCAGCAGAAGCCGCTCAAGCCCGGCTCCGCCCGCGCGCGCCTTGCCGACGCGCTCGGCGTGCCCGAGGGGGAATTTCCGGGGAAGGGGTGACGGGCGTCTCGAAGCACGCGCCAAGTTTCTCAGCGAGCGATCGAAACCCCGTTGATCGTCAGCGAATCGCCCGAACGCGCCGGGACGGGGCGGGCGGCGGCCATGGCGCCGGGCAGCGGGCGCGGGTCGTTCGGGTCGGCCAGGACCATGGCCCAGAACACCTCGAAGCGGCTCGACGGGGCGCGGGCGGAGGCGATGCCGATCCGTGTGACCTTCGGGGCCAGCATGTTCTTCATGTGCGGCGGGGAGTGCCGCCAGCCGGTGAAGGCGTCGGCCAGCGTGTCGTGCCCCGCGCCGATGTTCTCCACCACAAGCGCGTTGCGGTAGCCGGAACGCGCGATGCGCTCCTTCAGCGTGCCGCCGACGGAGTGGCTGAGCTTGTCGTTGCGCGCCATGGCGTCGGCCTGCTCCTGCGCCATACGGTTGAGCGCGGGGTCGAGCGCGACCGGCGGCAGCCCGTTCCCGCGGCGGAACTCCGAGATCATTTCGGCGGCGGCGCGGCGGTCGAGGCTGGCGCCCGGCTTCGACATGCTCTGGTAGACGCTCGGCGTCGAAGGCGGCGGAGGGGCGACGGGCGCCGTCGAGCAGCCGGCGAGCGCCGCGATGAGAGCAAGCGCCGTGGCGCGTGAGACGGTGGGGGCCATGGGCGGCGTTCCGGACATGCGGGGGGACAGGATGAGCGGCGCCGCGGCTTAAGCCTTGGTTGACGGCGGCGATTGCGGCTCCGCCGGCGGGGCGTCCGCGAGCGGCGCGTCCGAGGCGTCGTGGCGGCGGGGCGCCTCGGGCTGAGACGTGCGCGCGACGGGGCTCAGCCCCGACCGCAGCGCCTCGCCGAGCCGGTCGACGGCGTCGACCATGCTCGGGCCAGCCGCGCCGCCGATCGCGACGCCTTGCTCCTTGAAGGCCTTCACCAGCGCGAAGTTCAGGTCGCTCTTCACGCTCGCCGCCTGCCGCGGGCTCGCGACGTTGACGAAAAGGGCGTAAGTGTTGTCGGCCTTGCCGAGCAGGTTGAAGAACACCTGAGGCTCGGGGAACGCGAGCACCGAGCTGTGCTTCTTCGCGACCTCGAGCAGGACGCGCTTGACCTCCGCGGGGTCGACGTCGGCTGCGATCGTCAGCTCGATCTGCACGCGCCCGATCGGGGCGCCGTGCGTCACGTTCTTCACGCTCTTGGTGATGAAGTCCGAGTTCGGCACGATCAGCGTGGAGCGGTCGAACAGCTCGATCTCGGTGGAGCGCACCGAGATGCGGCGGACGTTGCCCTGATCGGAGCCGATCACGATCCAGTCGCCGGCCTTGATGGGACGCTCCGCTAGCAGGATCACGCCCGAGACGAAGTTCGAGATCACCGCCTGCAGGCCGAAGCCGATGCCGACCGAGAGCGCGCCGGCGACGATCGCCAGCCGGTCGAGGCTGAAGCCGAGGTACGAGACCGCGAACACGATCACGCCGAGGCCGCCGATGTAACCGACGCCGGTGTTGATCGAGGCCTTGAGGCCGGCGTCCATCCGGGTCTTCGGCAGCAGGTCGCGGTCGAGCCAGCGTTGCACCGCCTTGGTCAGCGCAAAGCCGATCACGACCAGCAGGATGGCGCTCAGGATGCCGGAGAGCGAGATCGTGATCCCGCCGACCTGGAAGCCTGTCACCGCGAGCCGCAGCCAGGCGAACACGTCCGTCGTCTCGAGCCCCCAGGGCGCGAGCACGAACAGCGCCGCGACGCCGATCAGGATCACCCGCACCAGCCCCGACAGCAGCACGCCGATCTGCTCCAGCGACTCCGGTCGAATGCCAACCGCCTCGCTGGTCGAGCGGCCGAACGGGGTCTCGGCCGACAGGCCGGAGGTGAAGAGGTCGTCGACGAAGATCAGCAGCAGCGTGAGCAGCGACATCACCGTCGCGCTCCAGATCACTTGGTTCGCCAGGAACTGGGCGAGCGAGACGTAGCCGGTCGCCGCGGCGGCGAGGATCACGGCGACGGCGACCCAGGCCACGATCCTGAGAAGCGACAGAAACACGCTGCCGAGCCGCTCGTCCTTCTCGGCGCCGCTGGCCGCCTCGATCTTTTCGGCCGCGCGGATGCGCCGGAGCGCGAGCGCGAAGGCTCCGCCGTTCAGCACCGCGAAGACGCCGTTCACGACGATCGAGGCCGACAGGCTCGCGACGATCATCTCGTTGAAGTGGTCGAGCAGCCGGCCGATCACGAAGATCAGCGCGCACCACATCGGCTGGTTCTTGATCTCGGCGACGGCGGCGTCCGACAGATCGACCAGCCGCCACGACGGGCGATCCGGCGTCAGGAACGCGCGCATCAGCCCGTAGGCGAGCCCCAGGAAGCCCGCCGCCCAGATCAGAGCGACCGCCAGCGTCTCCGCGCGCGCGGGCAGCCAGCCTGCGCCCTTCAGGCCCCAATAGAGCACGAGGACGCCCAGGACCGGACCGAGCGTCGAGGCCAGCACGAACAGCACGCCGGTCGCTGACCGCCGGATGCGCGTCTTCGGCATCTGTTCGACCACGAGCCGGTGCCCCAAGGTCGCGATCAGCCGGCGTCCTGGGATCAGGAGGACGAGGGCGAGCGCCGCGGAGGCGAGCGCGAGCGCGACCGAGGCCGCCGACAGGCTGCGCCCGACGACGCCGACGACGTCCGAGGCGAACAGCTGGATGCTGCGGATGTCGCGCGGGGCCTGCGCGATCATGTCCATGTAGAGGCCGGGATCGAGCAGCGAGCGGCTGCGCTCGAACAGGCGCTGGGCCAGAAGGGCGCGCCGGCGCTGGGTGATCTCGTCCGAGACCTGGCTCGCCTCGACCTGGAGCAGCCGTCCGCGCTTGATCTGCTCGTCGATCTTCTGCCGCGCGGCCGTCTGCGCGTCGCGCTCCTTCACGACGTCGGGGCTTTCCGCGGGCGCGCCGTCCGCGGGCTTCGGCCCGATCTGCTCCAACCGCGCGTCGGCCGATGTGAGCTGCGGCGCGAGCGCCGTGACCGCCTGACTGATCGCGAGCGAGAGCGGCTCGATCTGGTCGCGCATGTCGCTCAGCGTGCGGTCGTCCAGATTGTCGCGCTTCAGCGTCGCTTCGATCTGGTCGAGCTGCGCGCGCGCCTGGTCGAGCGCGGCGCCGGGCGCGGTCTGGTCCTGCGCCAGGGCGCCGGCCGCGAGCCCGAGCAGGAGGGCGAGGGCCGCCAGGAGCCGCGCGGCGGGCCGGAGGCCGGAAGACGTGCGAATCATGGGGAGGGCGCCGCCTCTGCAGGTTGCCGAACAGCCGGTTCCATCTCGCACGAATGAGGCCAAGGCCGGGCGAACGCAAGATTCGCGAGGCTTGTCAGGCGCGTCCCCTGTCGAAGGCTGATCGCTTGCTTATAACCGATTGAGCGAATGGATCGCCGACCGGCCGCCGGCGATCGCGCAATGGGGGAGGAGATTGGAAGTGCTCAGCGGCGGCGGCGAGATGGCGGGACGCATCGAGGCGCACGATTGGTCCTCGACCCCGCTCGGACCCATCCATTCCTGGCCGACGTCGCTCAAGGTGGCGGTCGGCATCTGTCTGCAATCCAGTTTTCCGGCGGCGATCTACTGGGGGGACGATCTCAGGCTGATCTACAACGACGCCTGGTCGCCCATCCCGGCCGAGCGGCACCCCTGGGCGTTGGGTCGACCCGGCGCCGAAGTCTGGAGCGACATCTGGGGCGTGGTCGGCCAGCAGCTCCAGGACGTGGTGGACGCCAGCAAGGGGTTCGTCGCCTACGACCAGATGCTGCGGATGCGCCGCCAGGGCGTGGTCGAAGACACCCATTGGAACTACAGCTTCACCCCGATCCTCGGCGACGACGGCCGGGTCTGGGGCGTGTTCAATCAGGGGCACGAGACGACCGACCGTGTGCTTCATGCGCGCGCGCAGGACTTCTTGATTCAGATCAGCGACCGGCTTCGCTCCGCGACGGAGGGGGGCCGTCCGCCGACGGACGTGCTGGATACGACAGTTGCCGCCCTCGGCGGCTACTTCAACGCGGCGCGCTGCGGCTACTGCGAGATCGAGGACGGGAGGGTCTGCACCGTCCGCGCCGAATGGCGCCGGGACGACGGCGTCGTCAGCGTTCTGGCGGGCAGCCATGACCTGAGGGACTACGGCGGCGCCATGGCCGTCGCGACCGCGGCCGGCAAGGTGATCATCCGCGACGACCTCGGCGCCGATCCCGACCTTTCGGACGAGGAGCGCGAGCGCTTCCGCAGCATCGGCGTCGCGGCCAACCTCGTGGTTCCCATCGCGCGCGAAGGCCGGGCCTTCGCGCTTGTCTTCGTGCACGCGGATCGCCCGCGCCGCTGGCGCAGCCGCGAGATTGCGACGCTGCGAGACGCCGTGGACCGGATGTCGCTCGCCTACGAACGGGCGCTCGCGACGCACCGGATGGAGCAGAGCGAACGCCGTTTCGCGACGCTGTTCAGCCAGACCGCGGTCGGTTTCACCGAGATCGATCTCGAAGGCCGCGTGATGCGCGTGAACGAGAGCATGCGCCGTCTTCTCGGCCGCGGCGACGAGGTGCAGGGCCTCCCGATCGAGCAACTGCTGCATCCGCTCGATCGGGAGAAGTGGCGCCGGCTGCTGGCGCAGAACGCGCGCGACGGCGAGTCCTTCGGGATCGAGAAGCGCTATCTGCGGCCGGACGGCTCGGAGGTGTGGGCGGTCTCGACGGTCACGCGCCTCATGGGCGAGGGCGGCGCGCCCGGCGAGTTTTTCATTGTCACGATCGACGTCAGCGAACGCCGCGAGGCCGAGCGGCTCCGCGGCCTTCTCGTCGCGGAGCTGAACCATCGCGTCCGCAACAACATCGTCACGGTGCAGTCGCTGGTGCGGCACAGCCGGATGAACGCGGTCACGCCGCAGGAGTTCGAGACCGCGCTCGACGCGCGGCTGGCAGCGCTCGCCCGGGCGCACGATCTGCTGATGCGCGAGACCTGGACGGCGGCGTCCCTGGGCGAGCTCGTGGTGGACACGCTCGCGCCCTACGCCCTCGGACGCGAGGGCCGCGTGCGCTCGCAGGGACCGACGATCCTGCTCGCGCCCACCGCCGCCGTGACGCTGAACATGGCCCTGCACGAACTCGCGACCAACGCCGCCAAGTTCGGCGCGCTGTCGAACGAAGAAGGCCGCGTGAACGTGTCCTGGAGCGTCAAACAGTCCGCGATCGACCTGGTCTGGCGCGAGTCCGGCGGCCCGGCCGTCGCGCCCCCGCAGCGCCGCGGATTCGGCCGCCGCCTGATCGAGCGCGGCGCCACGCAGGAACTTGGCGGCGCCGTGACGCTTTCCTTTGCTCCGGGCGGCGTTACGTGCGCCTTTCGCATTCCCTTGTCACAAAAGGTGATGGCCCCATGATTGTCGCGCCGTCGCCCCGAGCTTGCGTCGATCGATGACAGACCAGTCCCTTTCCGGCCTCCGCATTCTCGTCGTCGAAGACGAGGCCATGATCTCCATGCTGATCGAAGACATGCTGCTTGATTGCGGCGCGACGGTCGTCGGCCCGGCCGGCAGCGTCGCGCAGGCGATGAAGGCGCTGGAGGGTCAGGACATCGACGGCGCGCTGCTCGACGTCAACCTCGGTGGCGAGAAGAGCTTTCCCATCGCCGACGCCCTCACCGAACGCGGCGTCAAATTCGTGTTTTCGACCGGCTACGGCGAAGCCGGCGTGATCGACCGCTACCCCAACGCGCGGACGTTGCAGAAGCCGTTCATGCCGGCCGATCTCGAGCGCGCGCTCGCCCATCTCGCCCCGGAACGGTAGCTCTGGGATGTGGCGGCGTCGTAGGCTTTGACGACCCGCCGGCCGCAGCCGAGACTGCGGTGCGCGTCGGTGTTTCCCTGCTTGGAGGGGGCTGGCCAGCTGCGGCGCACTGTCGCTATAGTGCATACACACATCTCGGACCGAGAGACGCTATGCCGAGCTACAAGGCGCCCGTCGAGGACACGCTCTTCCTGCTCTACGACGTGCTGGGCTTCGAACGGCACGCCAACCTGCCCGGCTTCGCGGACGCCTCGCGCGACGTTGTCGAAGCGGTGCTGCGGGAGACGGCGAAGCTCGCGGAGGACGCGTTCCAGCCGGTGAACCGGACCGGCGACCTCCAGGGCTGCGTGCGCGCCGACGACAGCTCGGTCGCCACCCCGAACGGCTTCAAGGCCGCCTACGACGCCTTCGCCGAGGGCGGATGGATCGGGCTCTCGGCCGATCCCGAGTACGGCGGCCAGGGCCTGCCGCACACGCTCGCCGCCATCGTCAACGAATACGTCTCCGCCGCTAACATGGCGCTCGCGATGTATCCGGGGCTGACCCAGGGCGCGATCGCGGCGCTGACGCTGCACGGCGCGGACGCGCTGAAGCGCACCTACCTGCCGAAGATGATCGCCGGGGAATGGACCGGCACCATGAACCTGACGGAGCCGCACTGCGGCACCGACCTCGGGCTGATCAAGACCAAGGCGGTCCCGAACGGCGACGGCTCCTACCGCATCACCGGAACCAAGATCTTCATCTCGGCGGGCGAGCACGACCTGACCGAGAACATCGTCCACCTGGTGCTGGCGCGCATTGAGGGCGCGCCCGAGGGCACAAAGGGCATCTCGCTGTTCGTCGTGCCGAAGCTGCTCGTCAACCCCGACGGCTCGCTCGGCGCGCGCAACCCCGTTTCCTGCGGGTCGCTCGAGCACAAGATGGGCATCCACGGCAACGCCACCTGCGTGATGAACTACGACGGCGCGATCGGCTGGCTGGTGGGCGTCGAGCACCGCGGGCTGCCGGCCATGTTCACCATGATGAACGAGGCGCGGCTTGGCGTCGGAATCCAGGGCCTCGCCCAGTCCGAGGTCGCCTACCAGAACGCCGCGGCCTACGCGAAGGATCGCCGGCAGGGTCGCGCGCTCACCGGGCCTCAGGACGCGACGAAGCCCGCCGACCCCATCATCGTCCACCCCGACGTCCGCCGCACCCTGCTGTCGATCAAGGCCTTCAACGAGGCCGCCCGCGCCCTGATCCTGTGGACCTCGCTCAAGGGCGACGTCGGCCACGCCAGCGACGACCCGAAGGACAAACAGACCGGCGACGACCTGATGGGCCTGCTCACCCCCGTCATCAAGGGCGTGATCACCGACGTCGGCTTCGACAACGCGGTGAAGGCGCAGCAGATGTTCGGCGGGCATGGCTACGTCGCCGAATGGGGCATGGAGCAGTTCGTCCGCGACGCCCGGATCGCCATGATCTACGAGGGCGCGAACGGCGTGCAGGCCATGGACCTCGTCGGCCGCAAGCTCGGCCGCGACGGCGGCCGCGCCATCATGGCGCTGTTCAAGGAGATCGACGGCTTCCTTGCCGCCAACGCCGCCGACGACGACGACGGCATGAAGCCCTTCCTCGATCCGCTGAAGAAGGCGCGTGGCGACCTGCAGTCCGCGACCATGTGGTTCATGGCCAACGCCATGGCGAAGCCGGACAACGCGGGCGCCGGCGCGACCGACTTCATGCACCTGATGGGCCTGACCGCGCTCGGCTACATGTGGGCGAAGATCGCCCGCGCCGCGCTCGACAGGAAGGCAAGCGGCGCCGTCGACGCCGCGGCGATGGACGTGAAGCTGACGACCGGCCGCTTCTTCATGGAGCGCTGCCTGCCGGAAACCGGCGCCCGCTTGGCCGCGATCTCGGCCGGCGCCGACACGGTGATGGCGCTGCCGGCGGAGGCGTTCTGACGAGCAAGCGTCATCCCGGACGGCCATAAGGCCGAGCCGGGATCGTATGACGAGCTGGAATTCTCATCCGGATGACGATCCCGGCTCTCCGCTTCGCTGCGGCCGGGATGACGGGAGACAAACATGACGGACGCCTACATCTACGACGCCGTGCGCACCCCCCGGGGGCGCGGCAAGCCGGACGGGGCGCTGCACGAGGTCTCCACGCTCGGCCTCGCCGTCACCGCGTTGCAGGCGTTGGCCGATCGCAACGGGCTCGACACCGGCCGGATCGACGACGTCGTGCTGGGCTGCGTCGATCCGGTCGGCGAGGCCGGCGGCGACATCGCCCGCGCGGCGGCGCTCGCCGCGGATTATGGCATCCAGGTTCCCGGCGTGCAGATCAACCGCTTCTGCGCCTCGGGGCTCGACGCGGTGAACTTCGCGGCGGCGCAGGTGATGTCCGGTCAGCACGACCTCGTGGTCGGCGGCGGCGTCGAGAGCATGAGCCGGGTCGGGCTCGGCGCCTCCGGCGGCGCCTGGCCGATGGACCCTGCGATCGCGATCAAGTCCTACTTCATGCCGCAGGGCGTCTCGGCCGACCTGATCGCCACCAAGTACGGCTTCTCCCGCGACGCCGTCGACGCCTATGCGGTCGAGAGCCAGAAACGCGCGGCGGCGGCTTGGGGGGAGGGCCGCTTCGCGGGCTCCGTCGTGCCGGTGAAGGACGTCAACGAGCAGATCCTGCTCGACCGCGACGAGCACATGCGGCCCGACGCCACGATGCAATCGCTTGGAAGCCTCAAGCCCTCGTTCGCGGAGATGGGCGAACTCGGCGGCTTCGACGCGGTCGCGGTCTACGCCCACCCGGACGTGGAGCGCGTCAACCATGTGCACCACGCCGGCAACTCCTCCGGCATCGTCGACGGCGCCGCCGCCGTGCTGGTCGGCTCGAAGGAGGCCGGCGACGCCGCGGGCCTGAAGCCGCGCGCGCGCATAAGGGCCTTCGCCAACATCGGCTCGGACCCGGCGCTGATGCTGACGGGGCCGATCGACGTGACGAAGAAGGTGCTGGCGCGCTCCGGCATGAGCCTCGCCGACATCGACCTGTTCGAGGTCAACGAGGCCTTCGCGGCGGTCGTGCTGCGCTACCTCCAGGCCTTCGATCTCGACCCGGCCAGAGTGAATCCCAACGGCGGCGCGATCGCCCTCGGTCACCCGCTGGGCGCCACCGGCGCGATGATCCTGGGCGCGGCGATCGACGAGCTGGAGCGGTCGGGCAAGTCGACCGCGCTGGTCACGCTGTGCATTGGCGCCGGCATGGGCACCGCGACGATCATCGAGCGGGTGTGAGCCGTTGCGTCGTCCCGACCGAGCGCAAGCGAGAGCCGGGATCGTCTGGAACATGAAGCGCTTTTTCGGCTGACGATCCCGGATCGGCCTTCGGCCGTCCGGGATGACGGAGACGACAGATGACCGAGACCAACTTCAAGACCGAGCTCGACGGCGACGGCATCCTCACGATCGTCTGGGACATGCCCGGCCGCTCGATGAACGTGCTCTCCGCGGACGCCATCCTCGAGCTGTCGGCGCTCGTCGACCGGGTGATCGCGGAGGAGGCCGTGAAGGGCGTGGTGATCTCGTCCGGCAAGAAGGCGTTCTCCGGCGGCGCGGACCTGACGATGCTGGAGGGCATCGGCCGGCTCTACGCCCGGGAGAAGGCGCAGAACGGCGAGGTCGCGGCGGCCGGCGTGGTGTTCGAGGAGAGCCGCAAGCTCAGCCAGCTCTACCGGCGGATCGAAACCTCCGGAAAGCCCTGGGCGATCGCGCTCCACGGCGTATGCCTCGGCGGCGCGTTCGAGCTGGCGCTCGCCTGCCACTGGCGCGTCGCGGCGAACGACGGTTCCACCCGCGTGGGCCTGCCCGAGGTGAAGGTCGGCCTATTCCCGGGCGCTGGCGGCACCACCCGCGTGGCGCGCATGCTGCCTCCGCAGGACGCGCTGCAGATGCTGATGAAGGGCGAGCAGATCCGCCCCGACAAGGCGCGCGCCATGCGCCTCGTCGACGAGGTCGCGCCCAGGGACGAGATCGTCGACCGCGCCAAGGCCTGGCTGAAGGGAACGCCGAAGGCCGTGAAGCCCTGGGACGAAAAGGGCTTCAAGCTTCCCGGCGGCCCGGTGTGGTCGAAGCCCGGCTTCATGACCTTCCCGCCCGCGAACGCCATCTACCGCCGCGAGACGCAGGACAACTACCCCGCCATCCGCGCCATGCTGCAGGTGGTGTTCGACGGGCTGCAGCTGCCGATGGACCTGGCGCTCACCGTCGAGAGCCGGCACTTCGCCAAGGTGCTGCGCTCGCCGGAGGCCGCGGCGATGATCCGCACGCTGTTCGTCTCCATGCAGGAGCTGAACAAGGGCGCGCGCCGCCCGGCCGGCGTTCCCGAAGCCGCGATCCGGAAGGTCGGCGTCGTCGGTGCGGGCTTCATGGGCGCCGGCGTCGGCTATGTCAGCGCGCAGGCCGGCCTCGAGGTGGTGCTGGTCGACCGGGACCAGGAGGCCGCCGACAAGGGCAAGGAGTTCGCCCGCAAGCTGATCTCCGACCAGGTCGCCAAGGGCCGCGCCTCGGGCGCTGACCGCGACGCCCTGCTCGGCCGCATCACCGCGACGCCGGACTACGCCGCGCTGTCGGACTGCGACCTCGTGATCGAGGCGGTGTTCGAAGACCCCAAGGTCAAGGCCGAGGTCATCGCCAAAGTGGAGGCCGTGCTGAAGGACGGCGCGACCTTCGCCTCCAACACCTCGACGCTGCCGATCTCCGGCCTCGCCAAGGCCTCGAAGCGCCCGGAGAATTTCGTCGGCATCCACTTCTTTTCCCCCGTCGAGAAGATGCTTCTGGTCGAGGTGATCGAGGGCGAGCAGACCGGGGACAAGGCGCTCGCGACCGCGCTGGACTACGTCCGCGCCATCAGGAAGACGCCGATCGTGGTGAAGGACTCGCGCGGCTTCTTCGCCAACCGCTGCGTCATCGCCTACATGCTTGAAGGCCACCTGCTGCTGACCGAGGGCGTGCCCGCCGCGATGGTGGAGAACGTCGCAAAGCAGGCCGGCATGCCGGTCGGTCCGCTCTCGCTGAACGACGAGGTGGCGCTCGACCTCGGCCTGAAGATCGTCAACGCCACCAAGGCCCAGCTCGGGCCGGACGCCGTGAACCCGGCGCAGGAGAAGTTGCTCCGCACGCTGGTCGAGACCGAAGGCCGGCTCGGGCGCAAGAACCGCAAGGGCTTCTACGACTATCCCGAGGGCGGCAAGAAGAGCCTGTGGCCCGGCCTCGCCGACCTGCAGGAGACCAAGCTCGACCCGGACGCGCTTGATGTGACCGAGATCCGCCACCGCCTGCTGGTGACGCAGGCGCTGGAGGCGGCGCGGACGGTGGAGGAGGGCGTGATCACCGACGTGCGGGAGGCGGACGTGGGCGCCATCCTCGGCTTCGGCTTCGCGCCCTACACCGGCGGACCGCTGAGCTGGATCGACGGCATGGGCGCCAAGGCCTTCGTGGCGCTGGCGGAAGGGCTTGCGGCCAAGCACGGCCCCCGCTTCGCGCCTAACGCCCTGCTCAAGGACCTCGCCGCCAAGGACGACACCTTCTACGGCCGCTTCGCGCCGACGAAGGCGCCCGCCGAAGCGGCGTAGAGCGAGGCGGCATGGTCCCCCTCCCCTTGCGGGGAGGGGTCAGGGGTGGGGGTGGCGCAGAATCAACCTCGCGGGTCGAGGCGGGCTCGGGCGCGGTTTCGCGGGCGGAGGCTCGTCCGGAACCACCCCCACCCCCGACCCCTCCCCACAGGGGGGAGGGGAGAAGGGCGGCGCCGCTCGCCCAAACAAAAAAGGCCGGACAGAGCGTCCGGCCTTTTTTCGTTTCCGCGCTTCGCCAGCCTCAGGCGTAGGCGCCGTGGCAGTGCTTGAACTTCTTGCCGGAGCCGCAGGGGCAGGGGGCGTTGCGGCCGACGGCGGACCAGGTGGTCGGGTCGTTCGGGTTCACGCTCTGGGGCCAGGCGCCGTTCTCGTCCGCGGCGGAGGCGTAGGACTGGTCGGCCAGCGCCATCTCGTTCTCGCCGGTATGCGGATCCTGATGGATCGCATGCATCTCGGGCAGGTCCTCGTCGGCGAGCGGCGGCGGCGACTGCACCAGCTCGACGCGCATGAGCTGAGCGGTGACCGTCTCGCGCAGGCGCGCCAGCATGGCCTCGAACAGCTCGAACGCCTCGGACTTGTACTCGTTCAGCGGGTCTCGCTGGGCGTAGCCGCGGAGGCCGATCACCTGGCGCAGGTGGTCGAGCGTCGCGAGGTGCTCGCGCCAGAGGTGGTCGAGCGTCTGCAGCAGCACCGCCTTTTCGATCTGGCCGGTGATGTCCGGGCCGAAGCGTTCGGCGCGGTCGGTCGCGGCGGCGTCCGCCGCCTTGGTGATCCGGTCGCGGATCTCCTCGTCGGCGATGCCTTCCTCGGCGGCCCAGGCCACGATGGGAAGGTCGAGGTTCAGGACCTCGCGAACCTCCTCCTCGAGCTCCTTCGAGCTCCACTGCTCGGGATAGGCGTTGGCCGGGATGTGCTTCGAGACGATGTCGTCGATGACGTCGTGGCGCATCTCCGCGATCGGCCCGGAGATCGACTCGGCGGAGAGGAACTCGAGCCGCTGCTCGAACACCGCTTTGCGCTGGTCGTTCATGACGTTGTCGTACTTGAGGAGGTTCTTGCGGATGTCGAAGTTCCGCGCCTCCACCTTCTTCTGGGCCTTCTCCAGCGCCTTGTTCACCCAGGGGTGGATGATGGCCTCGCCCTCCTGGATGCCGAGCTTCTGCAGCATGCCGTCGATGCGGCCGGAGCCGAAGATGCGCATCAGGTCATCTTCCAGCGACAGGAAGAAGTGGCTGCGGCCGGGGTCGCCCTGGCGGCCGGAGCGGCCGCGGAGCTGGTTGTCGATGCGGCGGCTCTCGTGCCGCTCGGTGCCGACCACGAACAGGCCGCCAGCGGCGAGCGCCTTCTGCTTCTTCTCGGCGATCTCGGCCTTGATGATCGCGATCCGCGCCTCCCGCTCAGGACCTTCCTCGACGCCTTCGAGCTCGCGCTCGATGCGCATCTCGAGGTTGCCGCCGAGCTGGATGTCGGTGCCGCGGCCCGCCATGTTGGTGGCGATCGTCACCGCGCCCGGCACGCCGGCGTCGGCCACGATGAAGGCCTCCTGCTCGTGGTAGCGCGCGTTCAGCACCTGATGCTCGACCTTGGCGCGCTTCAGCGCCTCGGACAGCGTCTCGGACTTTTCGATCGAGGTGGTGCCGACGAGGATGGGCTGGCCGCGCTCCGCGCAGTCGCGGATCAGCTCGATGATCGCGGCCTCCTTCTCCCGGGCGGTGCGGTAGACCTCGTCGTGGTCGTCCTTGCGCTGCACCGGCAGGTTGGTCGGGATGTCGACGACCTCAAGGCCGTAGATGTCCAGGAACTCCTCGGCCTCGGTCTGGGCCGTGCCCGTCATGCCGCCGAGCTTGTGGTACATGCGGAAGTAGTTCTGGAAGGTGATCGAGGCGAGCGTCTGGTTCTCGGGCTGGATCTTGGCGCCTTCCTTGGCCTCGAGGGCCTGGTGGAGGCCCTCCGAGAAGCGCCGGCCCGGCATCATGCGGCCGGTGAACTCGTCGATGATGACGACCTCGTCGCCGCGGACGATGTAGTCCTTGTCCTTCGAGAACAGCTTGTGGGCGCGGAGCGCCTGCGTGACGTGATGGACGACGGTGACGTTCTCGACGTCGTAGAGGTTCTCGCCCTTGAGCATGCCGGCTTCGGCGAGCATGGCCTCGATGTGCTCGTTGCCCTTCTCGGTCAGCGTCGTGGTGCGCTGCTTCTCGTCGATCTCGTAGTCGTCCGGGTCGAGACGCGGGATGAAGGCGTCGATCGCGATGTAGAGGTCCGAGCGGTCCTCCATCGGACCGGAGATGATGAGCGGCGTGCGCGCCTCGTCCACCAGGATCGAGTCGACCTCGTCGACGATCGCGAAATGGTGCCCGCGCTGGACCATGGCGCGGACGTCGTACTTCATGTTGTCGCGCAGATAGTCGAAGCCGAGCTCGTTGTTGGTGGCGTAGGTCACGTCGCAGGCGTAGGCCTCGCGCCGCTCCTCGTCGTCCATGCCGTGCACGATGACGCCGACCGACAGGCCGAGGAAGCCGTGGATGCGGCCCATCCAGCTGCTGTCGCGCTTGGCGAGGTAGTCGTTGACGGTGACGACGTGGACGCCCTTGCCGGTGAGGGCGTTGAGGTAGGTCGCGAGCGTCGCGACCAGCGTCTTGCCTTCGCCCGTCCGCATCTCGGCGATGCGGCCCTCGTGGAGCGTCATGCCGCCCATCATCTGGACGTCGAAGTGGCGCTGGCCGAGCACGCGCTTGCTCGCCTCGCGGACCACGGCGAAGGCCGGGACCAGCAGGTCGTCGAGGTTCGCGCCGTTCGCGAGCTGGTCGCGGAACTCGGAGGTCTTGGCGCGGAGCTGCTCGTCGCTGAGCGCCGAGAGTTCGGGCTCCAGCGCGTTGATCTGGGCGACCTTCGTGCGGAAGGCCTTGATGCGTCGGTCGTTCGATGAGCCGAACAGGCGTCGGGCGAGACCGCCGAACATGGGCGAACCTTTCAAGACTGGCGCGGACCGTGTCGGAGCGCTCGGTCGGAGGGGCGACGCCGCGGCTCGCGGCCTTCGGACCCCCGGCAATCCCCTCGAATTGGAGCCGCCTCGCGCGCGGCTTGCGGCAGAGGTCGAGATAAGAGGGACCCCGAGGGTTGTCAATGTGAGCCCTTTCGGACACTCTCCCGCGCGATCGGGGCGCCAAGACGCTCAAAATGGAAGGTTCTCATGACATTTTCGCTTCTTCGGGCCCGGCGGTCGGCCGTGCTCGGCGCCGCGTTGACCGTCGCGCTCGGCGCCGCCCTGCCGGCCCTCGCGCAGACCCCGCCGCCCGCTGCCGCCCCCGCGCCGGCCGCGGCCGCCGAGGCCAAGCCGCTCGATCCCAAGACCGTGCTCGCGACCGTCGACGGCGAGGAGATCACCGCCGCCGACGTCGAGATCGCCGCCGAGGACCTGCAGCAGTCGCTCGCCTCCATGACCGAGCCGCAGCGCCGCGACTACACGCTCAACTATCTGATCGATCTGAAGATTGCGGCGAACGCAGCCGAGAAGGACAAGCTCTCGGAGACGCCCGAGTTCAAGCAGCGCATCGCCTATCTGCACGACCGCGCGCTGATGGAGGAGCTGCTCCAGAAGACCTCGAAGGCCGCCGTCACCGACGAGGCGATGCGGAAGCTCTACGACGAGACCGCGAAGAACCTGAAGCCCGAGCAGGAGGTCCGCGCGAGCCACATCCTCGTCAAGACCGAGGACGAGGCCAAGAAGGTCGAGGACCGTCTCGCCAAGGGCGAGGATTTCGCGGCCGTCGCGAAGGAGGTCTCGACCGATCCCGGCTCCGCCAAGCAGGGCGGCGATCTCGGCTTCTTCGGCAAGGGCCAGATGGTCCCGGCGTTCGACGAAGTGGTCTTTAAGTTGGAGCCGAACAAGGTTTCCCAGCCGGTGAAGACCCAGTTCGGCTTCCACGTCATCAAGGTGACGGAGAAGCGCGAACGCCCGATCCCGCCGTTCGAGCAGGTCAAGCCGCAGATCGAGCAGTACGTCGTGCGCACCGCGCAGCAGGACCTGGTGCTGAAGCTGCGCGGCGAGGCCAAGGTCGAACGCACCAAGGCCGGCGAGCCGTCCGAGCCGACGCCGCCCGCGGACGCGCCGGCGCCGAAGTAGGGTTCGCGTTCGCTGCTTCTTGTCCCGGCCTCTTGTCTCGGCTCGAGGCCGGGACCAGAGGCCGGAGCTTGGCTTCGAACTTAGCGCCTCCTGCTTTCGGACCTGTCCCATGTCGACCGCCGTCTCCCCGCTCGCCCCGACGTCCTTTCCGGCGCTCCCCCCGATCCCGGGCGTGACGCTGTCGACCGCCGCCGCGGGCATCCGGTACAAGGGCCGCACCGACGTGCTGCTCGCGACCTTCGCGGAAGGGACCAGCGTCGCGGGGGTGTTCACCCGCTCGCGCTGCCCCTCGGCCGCGGTCGACTGGTGCCGCGAGCGCGTCTCCGGCGGGCGCATCCGCGCGCTGGTGGTCAACTCAGGCAACGCCAACGCCTTCACGGGCAAGAAGGGCCGGGCTGCGACAGGTCTGACGGCGGAGATCACGGCGCAGGCGGTCGGCTGCCCCGAGGCCGAGATTTTCCTGGCCTCCACCGGCGTGATCGGCGAGCCGCTCGACGCCACCCGCTTCGCGGGCGTGATGGGCGAACTGGTCGCCTCGGGCGTCGGCGAGGGCTGGGACGCGGCGGCCCGCGCCATCATGACCACCGACACCTTCCCGAAGCTCGCGACCCGCACGGCCGAGATCGGCGGCGTCACGGTGACGATCAACGGCATCGCCAAGGGCGCCGGCATGATCGCGCCCGACATGGCGACGATGCTCGCCTTCGTGGCGACCGACGCCGCGATCGCCCCCGCCGCGCTGCAGGCGATCCTGTCGGCGGCGGTCGACCGCTCGTTCAACTGCGTGACGATCGACGGCGACACCTCGACCTCCGACACGCTGCTCGCCTTCGCGACCGGCACGGCCGGCAACCCGCTCGTCACCGAGGCCGGCGGGCCAGCGCTCGCCGACTTCGCCGCGGCCTTCGAGGAGCTGCTGGTCGAACTCGCGCAGCTCGTCGCCCGCGACGGCGAGGGCGCGCGCAAGTTCATCACCGTCGAGGTGGAGGGCGCGGAGAGCGACCTTTCGGCCCGGCGGATCGGGCTGTCGATCGCCAATTCGCCGCTGGTCAAGACCGCGGCGGCCGGCGAGGACGCCAACTGGGGCCGCGTGGTGATGGCGGTCGGAAAGGCCGGCGAGCCCGCGGACCGCGACCGGCTGACGATCCGCTTCGGCCCTATTCGCGTGGCCTTCGAAGGCGAGCGCGACCCGGACTACGACGAGGCCGAGACCTCGGCCTACATGAAGAACCAGGAGATCACGATCGGCGTCGAGCTGGGGCTCGGCGCAGGGACCGCCCGCGTCTGGACCTGCGACCTGACCGAGGGCTACATCGCGATCAATGCGGACTATCGGTCGTAATCGCGGCGTCCGCACAACTCCCCTTTAACGTGTGGTCGCCATCATGTCCGCGGACGTAAAGCCCAAGCTCGTCCTAGTCGTCGCCTGCGCATTGGTCGACGCCGACGGCCGCGTGCTTCTCGCGCAGCGGCCGGAAGGCAAGACCCTCGCGGGGCTCTGGGAGTTTCCCGGCGGCAAGGTCGAGGCGGGCGAGCGGCCGGAAGAAACCTTGATCCGGGAACTTGCCGAAGAGCTCGGCGTCACGGTCGAGGAGCCATGCCTCGCGCCGCTCACCTTCGCAAGCTACGCCTACGAGACCTTCCACCTGCTGATGCCGCTCTACGTGTGCCGGCGGTGGACGGGGATCGTAACGGGCCGGGAGGGACAGGCGACGCGCTGGGTCCGCCCGCAGGCGCTCCGCGACTATCCGATGCCGCCGGCCGACGAGCCGCTGATCGCGCACCTCGTCGCCCTGCTCTGACGCCCGTTCCGCCGATCGACACGCGCAGGACGCGCGGACGGGGGAATTGGCATGGCGGGGCAGGTTCAGGCGGCGCTTCGGCGGTTCGCGCGCGACGAGCGCGGGGCGACCGCGATCGAGTACGCGCTGATCGCAAGCGTCATGGCGGTCGCTTTGGTCGCCACCGTCTTCGTCCTGGGCGACGTCGTGCGGGTCCGGTACTTCGAGCGGATCGCGAATGAGTTCAGGGCGCTGTCGGGCGGCTGAGGCGCCGTCTGCGCCTCAGGTCGCGACGGGCCGGACTTCCTCGACTTCCGGCACGAAATGGCGAAGCAGGTTCTCGATGCCCTGTTTGAGCGTGGCCGTCGACGACGGGCAGCCGGAGCATGAGCCCTTCATGTCGAGATAGACGACGCCTTCGCGGAATCCGCGGAACGTGATGTCGCCGCCGTCCTGCGCCACCGCGGGGCGCACCCGGGTCTCCAGCAGGTCCTTGATGGTGTCGACCGTCTCGGCGTCGGCCTCGTCGAAGAACTCGTCGCCCCCCGTCGCCGCCTGCGCGCCGCCTTCGGCGACCAGCGGCCCGCCCGCGAGGTAGTGCTCCATGATGGCCCCGAGGATCGCGGGCTTCAGGTGCGGCCACTCGCCGCCGGCCTTGGTCACGGTGATGAAGTCCGAGCCGTAGAACACGCCGGACACGCCGTCGATCGCGAACAGGGTCTGGGCGAGGGGCGAGCGCGCGGCCTCGTCGGCGTTGCGCATCTCCAGCGTGTCGCCGGGCAGCACGTCGCGGCCGGGCAGGAACTTGAGCGTCGCGGGATTGGGGGTCGCTTCGGTCTGGATGAACATCTTGAGGTCAGCCTCCGGGTTCAAGGCGCGGAGCCTTCGCGCCGGTCGCGGCGCCTGTCGTCAGACAGATGGTGGTTTTCAACCGCTCGGTCAAATGCTGGGGCCGGGCGTCAGGCCAGCGAGTCGATCTGGTCGTCCGTCAGATGGCCGGGAACGATCGCGACCGGGATCGGGAAGGTGCCGGCGGAGCGGCCCGCGATCTGCGTGACGAGCGGGCCTGGCCCTTCCGCGCTGACGCCGGCCGCGAGCACGAGCAGGGCGACGTCCTCGTCCTCCTCGATCGCCGCGACCAGCTCCTCGGACTTCGCGCCCTCGCGCACCAGCAGTTCGGCCTCGACGCCCGCGGCGTCGCGCGCCTTGGCGGCCACCCGCGCCAGATGCGCCCTGGCCGCCGCCGCGGCCTCCTCCCGCATCACGTCGCCGACGCCGAACCAGTGCTGGAACTCCCCCGGCGTGATCACCGTGAGCAGGGCGAGGTCCGCCCCGACGCGCGCCGCCCGGCGCGCGGCGAAGCGCACGGCGCGGTCGCATTCCTCGCTGTCGTCCACGACGACGAGGAACTTCGGCCGGTGCCCGGCCTCGTAGGAGCGGCGCTGCGCGATCATGACGGGAGGATGCGCGCGGCGCGGTGGCCGCGCAACGCCGTCACCGGCGGACGAAGCCGACGATGTCCTTCACCGACGTCATGGTCTCCGCCGCGATCGCTTCGGCGCGCGCGGCGCCGTCGCCCAGCACGCGGTCGATGTGGCCGGGATCGGCGACGAGGCGCGTCATCTCGGCGTTGATCGGGCCGAGCTTCGCCACCGTCAGATCGACCAGCGCCTGTTTGAACTGCGAGAACTGGCCGCCGCCGAACTCGTCAATGACGCCCTGAGCGTCGGTGTCGGCGAGCGCTGCGTAGATGCCGATGAGATTGTCGGCCTCCGGACGCTCCTTCAGCCCGTCCACGCTCTCCGGCAGGGGCAGCGGATCGGTCTTGGCGCGGCGGATCTTGTTGGCGATCTGGTCGGCGCTGTCGGTGAGATTGATGCGGCTGGCGTCCGAGGGATCCGACTTCGACATCTTCTTGGCGCCGTCGCGCAGGCTCATCACCCGGGTGGCAGGCCCCGCGATCAGCGGCTGGGGCTGCGGGAAGAACTTCTCGGAAAGGCCGTTCGCCGCGATCGACGCCGCGAAATCGTTGTTGAACTTCTGCGCGATGTCGCGTGCCAACTCGAGGTGCTGCTTCTGGTCCTCGCCGACCGGCACGTGGGTGGCGCGGTAGACCAGGATGTCGGCCGCCATCAGGTTGGGGTAGGCGTAGAGCCCGACAGAGGCGTTCTCCCGGTCCTTGCCGGCCTTCTCCTTGAACTGGGTCATGCGGTTCAGCCAGCCGAGGCGGGCGACGCAGTTCAGCACCCAGGCGAGCTCGGCGTGCTGGGGGACCTGGCTCTGGTTGAAGACGATCTGCTTCGAGCCGTCGACGCCGGCGGCGAGAAACGCGGCGGCGACCTCGCGGATCGACTTCTTGAGCTCGACCGGGTCCTGCCAGACGGTGATCGCGTGCATGTCGACCACGCAGTAGATGCAGTCGTAGCCTTCCTGCAGCTCCACGAAGCGCTTGATCGCGCCGAGGTAGTTGCCGAGGTGGAGGTTGCCGGTCGGCTGGACGCCGGAGAAGACCCGCTGGGACGCGCTCGTCATCTTGGATTTGCCCTCTGAACGAGGGCGCGTTATGGCCTCCGCCCGGCGGCCATGCAAGGCCTCGCCGCCCCTCACGCCGCCCGCCGACCCCGCCTTTCGGAGCGTTTATCCACCATGTCGCACGCGAACTACGACGTCCTCGGCATCGGCAACGCCATCGTCGACGTGATCGCCGTCGCCGAAGAGGATTTCCTGACCGCCGAAGGGCTGGCTAAGGGCTCCATGACGCTGATCGACGAGGAGCGCGCCGAGGCGCTCTACGGCCGCATGGGCCCCGCGATCGAGGCCTCCGGCGGCTCGGCCGCCAACACGCTCGCGGGCCTTGGCTCGCTGGGCGGGCGCGCCGCCTTCCTCGGCAAGGTGAAGGCGGACACGCTGGGCGGCGTCTTCGCCCATGACATCACGGCGATCGGCGTCCACTTCCCGTCCGCCCCCGCGACCGAAGGCGCCGCCACCGCCCGCTGCTTCGTGCTGGTGACGCCGGACGGCGAGCGCACCATGAGCACCTACCTCGGCGCCGCGCAGGCGCTCGGGCCCGACGACATCGACGCCGCGACGGTGGAAGCCGCGCATGTCACCTATCTCGAGGGTTACCTATGGGACCCGCCCGCGGCCAAGGAGGCCTTCCGCAAGGCGGCCGACATCGCCCACGGCGCCGGCCGGCAGGTCGCGCTGTCGCTGTCGGACTCGTTCTGCGTCGATCGCTACCGGGCGGAGTTCCTGGAACTGATCCGCGCCGGCGTGGTCGACATCCTGTTCGCGAACGACAGCGAGCTGAAGGCGCTCTACGAGACCGGCGACATCGAGGCCGCGCTGCAGGCGGTCGCGGCCGACGCCAAGCTTGCGGCGGTGACGCTGGGCGCGGACGGCTGCGTGGTCCTCCAGGGCGGCGAGCGGGTCTCTGTGCCGGCGGCTCCCGTCGACGGCGCGATCGTGGACAAGACCGGCGCGGGCGATCTGTTCGCGGCCGGCTTCCTGTTCGCCCACGTCCGCGGCCTCGGGCTCCAGCGCTCGGGCGAGCTCGGTTCGCTCGCCGCGGCGGAGGTGATCTCGCATGTCGGCGCAAGGCCGCTCGTCAGCCTCAAGACGCTTGCGGAGAGCCGCGGCCTGATCTGAGCCCTTCACGGCGTCCTCACCGATCCGCAGAAAGCGCGGGCATCCCTCCCTCGACAGAGGGGAGGGTGGACGGGCGAAGCCCGGCCGGGTGGGGTGGAGTCAGAAAGAGGCGCGCCGCCGCAGCGCTCGACGCCCGAGACCCCACCCGACCTCGGCTGCGCCGAGGCCACCCTCCCCACGCCTTCGGCGCGAGGAGGGATCCCCGCGCCCGTTCCTGAGGCGCTCGTCCCGTTGCGCCGCCGGCCTGCGCCTGATCTCCTCGCGCGATGACCGACGCGCCGACCATTCCCGTCTTCGACGGCCACAACGACACCCTCCTGCGTCTTCACATGAGCGGCGACGACGACCGGGGCGTGGGGGCGTTCCTGCAGGGCGGCGTCGGCGGGCACATCGACCTGGCGAAAGCGCGCGAGGGCGGCCTCGCCGGCGGCATGTTCGCGATCTTCACGCCGTCGCCACAGCTCGGGGTCGACTACCTTGAGCTGATGCGGGCCGCGACCTACGACGTGCCGCTGCCCGACCGCCTGCCGCTCGGCGACGCGCAGAAGGCCGTGCTCGCGATGGCCGCGCTGCTCCTGCGGATCGAGCGCGCGTCGGAGGGCGCCGTCGCGGTCTGCCGCAGCGTCGCCGACATCCGCGCGGCGATGGCGGGGGACGCGCTCGCGACCGTGCTCCACATCGAGGGCGCCGAGGCGATCGACGCCGATCTCGACGCGCTCTACGCGCTGCACGCCGCGGGCCTGCGGTCGCTCGGGCCGGTCTGGAGCCGGCCGACGATCTTCGGCCACGGCGTGCCGTTCCGGTTCCCGGCCTCGCCCGACATCGGGCCGGGCCTCACCGAAACGGGCAAGCGCCTGGTCAGGGCCTGCGACGAGCTCCGCATCGTGTTCGACCTCAGCCACCTCAACGAGGCCGGATTCTGGGACGTCGCGAAGCTGTCCGCCCGCCCGCTGGTCGCGACGCATTCCAACGCCCACGCGCTGACGCCGCACGCCCGCAACCTGACCGACGCGCAGCTCGCCGCCATCCGGGAGACGGGCGGCCTCGTCGGGCTGAACTTCGCGACCTGCTTCCTGCGCGAGGACGGCCGCATGCGCGGCGACACCGCGCTCGACGCCATGGCGCGGCACCTCGACCACCTGATCGCGGCGCTCGGGGTCGACCACGTCGGCTTCGGTTCGGACTTCGACGGCGCGATCGTCCCGGACGCGCTCGGCGACGCGAGCGGCCTGCCGCGCCTGCTCGCGCATCTCAAGGCGCACGGCTACGACGACGCGACGCTGGAGAAGATCGCCTGGCGGAACTGGCTGGCGCTGCTGGAGCGCGTCTGGGGGGAGTGACGTCGGCCGTCATCCCGGACGCGGCGGAGCCGCGAGCCGGGATCGCCCGTTGGAGGCCCGGGCCAACGACCTGTTCGGATCACGGTCCCGGCTCTTCGCTTCGCTACGGCCGGGATGACGCGTGGGTTCACCCCGGCTTGCGCGCCCAGGGCCGCGTGCCGGCGGGGACCTCCGCCTGCTGCGTGGAGCCGGTCGGCTGGTAGTAGAACGGCACGTCGGGCCACTGGCCCTCGGCGAGCTGCTTGCGCGTCACGGGGTTCGTGACCGCGAACGAGTCGAAGCCGCAGCGGCGCATCAGCGGCATCTGGTCGATCAGCACGTCGCCGACCGCGCGGATCTCGCCGGCGTAGCCGTAGCGCTCGCGCAGCAGCCGGGCGGACGACGAACTGCGGCCGTCCGAATACTTGGGGAAGTTCAGCGTGACGAGGGCCACGCGGTCGAGATGCGGCGCAAGCTCCTCGATCGCCTCGTTCGGCTCCACCGAGACGCCGAGCGGCGCGTTGCGGGAGACGAGCGCGTCGCGCTCCGCGAGAAAGCGCTCCAACGGCAGGATGGCCGGACCGTCGGAAACCGCCTCGTCCTCCGCCGCGCGGGTCCATTCGTCCGCCTGGAAGCGGCCGTCGCGCCAGATCGTCAGCTCGGCGTCGTTGGTCTCGGTCGTCATCGAATCCTCGTCATCCCGGCCAGGCGGCGGAGCCGCGACGAGCCGGGGTCGTCGTTAGAATAAAGCGCTGGCCGCAAATGGCGATCCCGGAGCGCGGCCTTGCGGCCCGCGTTCGGGATGATGATACCGCGGCTGAGACGCAAGGGCGCGCGGGCGTTAGATTCCGCTGCCTTCGTTCTCGGGCGTCATCGAGCCGGCGATGTGGATGCCGCACTCGGTCTTGGCGCGGCCGCGCCAGCGGCCGGCGCGGGGGTCCTCGCCCGGCTTCACGCGGTCCGTGCAGGGCGCGCAGCCGATCGAGAGGTAGCCGAACTTCACGAGCGGATGCTCGGGCAGGCCGTGCTCCAGCCGATAGGCCTCGACGTCCTTCCCGGTCCACTCGGCGAGCGGGTTCACCTTGATGCGCGCGCCGTCGCCCTCGAACACCGGGAGTTCGGCGCGGAAGGCGTTCTGGAACCGCTTGCGGCCGGAGATCCACGCGGGGAAGTCGCCGATCGCGTCGGCGAGCGGCTCGACCTTGCGGATGCGGCAGCAGAGGTCGGGGTTCGACTGCCAGAGGAAGTTCTCGGGATCGAGCCGCGCCAGTCGATCGGTCTTGGGACCGACGGAGCGCACGTCGGTGAGGCCGAGCAGCGCGACGAGCTGGTCGCGGTACTGCAGCGTCTCCTCGAACAGCTGGCCGGTGTCGACGAAGATGACGGGCGTCGTCGGGTCCACCTGCGCCACAAGGTGCAGCAGCACCGCGGAGTCCGCGCCGAAGCTCGAGACCAGAGCGATGCGGCCGCGGAACAGGTCCTTCACCGCCGCACGGATCAGCGCCTGCGCGTCCTGGCCGCGATGGCGGGCGTCGAGATGCGCCGCGAGCGACGTCGCGCGCTCCGCGGCGCGGGCGGCGCTGACGCTCGGCAGCGGAACGTTGTTAGGCCGTTCCATAGAGCGCTTCCTTGAAAGGCTGCTGGCCGAGCCTTCGGACAGCCGCGAGGAAAGGTTCATCGGGGCCCTCACGCAACTTGAGATAAGTGTCCACCACGGTCTCGACCGCGTCGACGACGTCTTCCGTCTTGAAGCCGGGGCCGACCAGAGTGCCGACCGAGGCGGTCTCGTCGCCGGAGCCGCCGAGGGTGATCTGGTAGACCTCCTCGCCGCGCCGATCGACGCCCAGCAGACCGATGTGGCCGACGTGGTGGTGGCCGCAGGCGTTGATGCAGCCCGAAATCTTGATCTTGAGCTCGCCGATCTCCTTCTGCCGCTCGGGCGACCCGAAGCGGTTCGAAAGATCCTGCGCCAGCGGGATCGAGCGGGCGTTGGCGAGCGCGCAGTAGTCGAGGCCGGGACAGGCGATGATGTCGGTGACGAGCCCGGCGTTGCCGGTCGCGAGGCCGTGCTCGGCGAGCTTGGCGTAGAGCGCCGGCATGTCGTCGAGCGCCACGTGGGGCAGCACGAGGTTCTGTTCGTGGCTGACCCGGATCTCGCCCTGCGAGTAGGCGTCGGCGAGGTCGGCGATCGCCTCCATCTGGACGTCGGTCGCGTCGCCCGGGATGCCGCCGATCGGCTTCAGCGAGATCGTCACCACGCCGTAGCCCGCCGCCTTGTGCGGCGTGACGTTGTAGGCCGCGAAGTCCGCGAAGGCCGCGCTGTCGGCCTTGGCGGCCTCGAAGGCGCTCGACCGCGACGGCTTCTCCGCCAGCACGGGCGGCGCGAAATAGGCCGTGATGCGCTCAATCTCGGAGTCGGGCAGGCGCAGAAGCTCGGTCTTCTTCACCTCGACGAACTCGGCCTCGATCTGGCGCGTGATCTCCTCCGCGCCGGTCTCGTGGACGAGGATCTTGATGCGCGCCTTGTACTTGTTGTCGCGACGCCCGTGCAGGTTGTAAACGCGCATGATGGCCTCGACGTAGGCGAGCAGGTCCTCCTCGTCGAGATAGTCGCGCACCTTGTGGGCGATCATCGGGGTGCGGCCCTGGCCGCCGCCGACGTAGACCGCAAAGCCGATCCCGCCGTCCGGTCCGCGCTTCAGCTCCAGCCCGATGTCGTGCACCTGGATGGCGGCCCGGTCCTTCGGCGCGCCCGTCACCGCGATCTTGAACTTGCGCGGCAGGAACGAGAACTCCGGATGGATCGACGACCACTGCCGCAGGATCTCGGCGTAGGGGCGCGGGTCCGCAATCTCGTCGGCGGCCGCGCCGGCGAAGTGGTCGGTGGTGACGTTGCGGATGCAGTTGCCGCTGGTCTGCAGCGCGTGCATCTCGACCTTGGCGAGGTCGTCCAGCACCGCCGGAATGTCCTTCAGCGCCGGCCAATTGAACTGCAGGTTCTGGCGGGTCGTGAAGTGGCCGTAGCCGCGGTCGTAGGTGCGGGCGATGTGGCCCAGCATCCGGAGCTGCTTGGACGACAGGGTGCCGTAGGGGATCGCGATCCGCAGCATGTAGGCGTGAAGCTGCAGGTAGACGCCGTTCATCAGCCGCAGCGGCTTGAACTGGTCTTCCGTCAGTTCGCCGGTCAGGCGGCGGGCGACCTGATCGCGGAACTGGTCGACGCGGGCGGCGACGAAGCCATGGTCGAACTCGTCATAGCGGTACATGGGGCGAACTCCTCAGACGCCGGTCGGCCGAAGCAGGTCCGGACGGACCGTGGGGCCGACGGCGCGGATTTCCTCGCGCAGCCGCAGCGGCTTCAGCCGGCCGCCATCGCGCGTGACGTCGATCGGATAGGACTCGACCACCACCTGGGCGGCCTCGGCGCGCTTGCCGGCCGCAACGGCCTCGGCCAGGGCGTCGTCGCCTTCCGCCACCAACGCGGAGTCGATGCGGTCGATCCAGCCGCCGTTGGGCGCGAGGTATACGACGACGCCGTCGGACAGCCGGTTCGCTGTGACGATCTGCGTGGCGGCCTTGGTCTTGGCGGCCGACTTCTGAATGGGCGCGGACATGTTCGAGCTTGAACCTTCAGGCGGCGGCGGTCGTGCCGACGGCCGCGGCGGCGAGGGGGCGGGCGTCGCCGATGTCGGCCTGCGCCAGCGCCTCACCGATGAGAATCAGGACGGGAGCGCCGGCGTCGGCTTCGTGGGCCAGCGCCGGCAGGTCGGCGAGGCGGCCTGCGAAGACGCGCTCGCCCGGGCGGGCGGCGTTCTCCACGGCGGCGACGGGGGTGCGCCCGGACAGGCCCGCCTCCATCAGCCGTTCGGCGACCGCTCCGGCGACCGAGCGGCCCATGTAAACCGCAACGGTCGCGCCGCCAAGAGCGAGCCCCGACCAGTCGGGCAGCGTGCGGCCGTCGAGGTCGTGACCGGTGGCGAACACGAGGCTGGAGGCCACGCCGCGCAGGGTGAGCGGAACCTTGGCGGAGGCGGCCGCGGCGAAGGCGGCGGTGACGCCCGGCACCACCTCGAACGGAACGCCCGCCCGCGACAGGGCGGCCATCTCCTCGCCGACACGGCCGAACACCATCGGGTCGCCGCTTTTGAGCCGCGCGACACGGCGGCCGGCCTTGGCCTCGCGGACCAGGATGGCCTCGATCTCGGACTGGGTGGCCTCGTGGTGGCCCTTGCGCTTGCCGACGGAGATCCGCTCGGCGTCGCGCCGGCCCATGGCGATGACCTCGGAGGGGACCAGCGCGTCGTGGACGATGACGTCGACTTCCTGGAGAACGCGCTGCGCGCGCAAAGTGAGCAGGTCTGTCGCGCCGGGCCCGGCGCCGATCAGCCAGACATAGCCGGCGACGTCCGCGCCGGCGGACAGCTCGCGCAGCGCCTCGTCGCGCGCGCCTTCGAGATCGCCGGCCAGCGCGCGGGCCGCGACGGCGCCCTCGAAGGCGCGCGCCCAGAACCGGCGTCGCGCCTCGCCCGCGGGAAGCATCCGCGCCACCGTCGCCCTGAGCCCGTCGGCGAAGGCGACGAGGCGGCCGAGATCCGGCGCGAGCATGGCTTCGATCTTCGCGCGGACGTGGCGCGCAAGCACCGGGGCCGCGCCCTCGGTGCCGATCGCGATCGCGAGCGGAGCGCGGTTGACGAGCGCGGGGGTGGTGAAGTCGCAGAGCGCGGGGCGGTCGACCACGTTGACCGGAATGCGCGCGGTCCGGGCGGCCGCTGCGATCGCCGTGTCGGCGGCCTCGTCTTCTGTCGCGGCGAACACCAGCACGGCGCCGTCGAGATGGCGTGGCGCGAACGGCTCTTCGACCAGCGTCGCGCCAAGCCGGGCGACGTCTGCGCGCAGCTCGTCCTCCGCATGCGCCGCGACGACGCGGAGCTTCGCCTGCGTCTCGGCGAGCAGGCGCACCTTCGCGGCCGCAGCGGCGCCGTCGCCGACGATCGCGACGACGCGGTCCGCGACGCGGACGAAGGCCGGAAAAGAGGTCAGGCGCGGCATTGGATGTCGGGGCGCTCCGAGAGACGTCCACACAATGGTATTACACATCGAAAATGGCAAGATCACCATATATAACAAAATTAGAACGTATTAAATAGCGGCGGCGTTTGATGCGTTGCGGCAAAGTCACGTTCCGCTTCTCAGAGCGCGCGCCGGTTGCCCTTCGCCGCGCCGCATCCTAAGAACCGTGTCGGGGACGTCCGGACTTTTACGCACGCGCGGCGCGCTCCGCCGCGTGCCATCTCTTTGTTTCGTGCAGGTGACCCCAATGTCCCGCATCGCCGCGTTTTCGCGCTTGGTTCTCGCCCGGCGTCGCCTCGCGTTCGTTTCCGCCGCCGCGCTTCTCGCGCTGTCCGGGGCGGCGCACGCCCAAGGCGCGCCCGGACCGCTTCCCGTCTCTGCGGCGACGCCCATTCAGCGCCGCGTGTCGGACACCGCCGAGTTCACCGGCCGGTTCCAGGCGTCCAGCCTTGTCGAAGTCCGGGCGCAGGTCAGCGGCCAGCTGATGCAGGTGGCGTTCAAGGACGGATCCTACGTCAAGAAGGGCGACCTGCTCTTCAAGATCGACCCGCGGCCCTACGCGGCGTCGCTCGCCCAGGCCGAGGCGGCGATCATCACCGCCCAGAGCAGCGTCGACCTGACCAAGTCCGACGTCGACCGCGCCAAGGACCTGATCCGGACCGGCAACATCACCGATCAGGTCGCCCAGCAGCGCCAGCAGGCCTACGCCGCGGCGCAGGCCAACCTGCAGTCCGCGCGCGCCCAGGCCGACACCGCCCGGCTCAACCTGGAATGGACCGACGTCCGCTCGCCGATCGACGGCCGCATCGGCCGCAAGCTGGTGACCGAGGGCAACCTGATCGCGTCGGGCGCGAGTTCGACCGTGCTGACCACGATCGTGGGCGTCCAGCCGATCTATTTCTACTTCGACGTCGATGAGCAGAGCTTCCTCCGCTACATCGGCTTCGTCCGCTCCGGCGCGCTGAAGCCGGACGAGAACGGCGCGCCGGTGAAGATCGCGCTGCCGAACTCGACCGAGTTCAACATCGAAGGCCGCATCGACTTCACCGACAACCAGCTCGACCAGCAGACCGGCACTCTGCGCCTGCGCGCGACCGTGCCGAACGCGGATCGCTTCCTGACCCCTGGCGTCTTCGGTCGCGTCCAGCTGACGTCCAGCCCCGAATACGAGGCCCTGCTGGTGCCGGACGACGCCATCCTGTCCGACCAGACCCGCAAGATCGTGATGACGGTCGGACCCGACAACAAGGTGGTTCCGAAGGTCGTGGAGCCCGGGCAGCTCAACGGCGGGCTGCGGGTGATCAAATCCGGCCTCGCGCCGGACGACAAGGTGATCGTGAACGGCCTGATGCGCGCGCGCCCCGGCGCGGAGGTGAAGCCCGAGATGGTGGATCCCACCAAGCCTAAGGCGACTCCGGGGCAACAGGGCGCTGCGAAGCCCGGCGAAGCCAAGTAAGGGCGCGCGCCATGGGCATCGGACATTTCTTCGTCGACCGGCCGATTTTCGCGTCGGTCGTCTCCATCGTCCTCATGATCGTGGGCGGCGTCGCGCTGCTCGGCCTGCCGATCGCGCAGTATCCCGAGATCGCGCCGCCGACCATCAGCGTCACCGCGCAGTACCCCGGCGCCAACGCCGAGACCATCGCCGAGACCGTCGCCGCCCCACTGGAGCAGCAGATCAACGGCGTGGAGGGCATGATCTACATGAACTCCCTGGCGACGGGCGACGGCCAGCTTCAGCTGACGGTCACCTTCCAGCCGGGCACCGACCAGGACATCGCGCAGGTCCAGGTGCAGAACCGCGTCAGCCAGGCGGATCCGCGCCTGCCGGAGGCGGTGCGCCGCAACGGCGTGCAGGTGAACAAGCGGTCGTCGGACTTCCTGATGGTCGTCAACCTGATCTCGCCGAACAAGTCGCTCGACACCGTCTACATGTCGAACTACGCGTCGGTGAACGTGATCGACGCGCTGAAGCGCATCGAGGGCGTCGGCGACATCCGGATCTTCGGCGAGCGTGAGCTGTCGCTGCGCGTCTGGCTCGACCCCAACCGGCTCGCGGCCTATGGCCTCGCCGCCGGCGACGTGGTCTCGGCGATCTCGGCGCAGAACGTGCAGGTGTCCGGCGGCTCGCTCGGCGCGCCGCCCTCGCCGCCCGGCACCGCCTCCCAGATCACCGTCACGACCCAGGGGCGCTTCCAGACCCCCGAGCAGTTCAAGCAGATCATCGTCCGCGCCACGGACGACGGCCGTCTGCTGCGTGTGGGCGACGTGGCGCGCGTGGAGCTCGCGGCGCGCCAGTACTCGTCGAACTCCTACCTCGGCGCCGATCCCACGGTGGGCATGGGCATCTTCCAGCGCCCCGGCACCAACGCCACCGACGCCGCGGAGCAGATCAAGTCCGCGATGGAGACGCTGAAAGGCGCTTTCCCGCCCGGGCTCGAGTACCGGATCGAGTACAATCCGACCGAATTCATCAACGAGTCGATCGAGGCGGTCGAGCACACCATCTACGAGGCGGTCGCGCTCGTCGTGCTGGTCGTGTTCATCTTCCTTCAGTCGTGGCGCGCCGCGATCATCCCGGTCGTCGCGATCCCGGTGTCGCTGGTGGCGACCTTCGCGGTCATGTCGGCGTTCGGCTTCTCGCTGAACATGCTGACGCTGTTCGGCCTGATCCTCGCCATCGGCATCGTGGTCGACGACGCCATCGTCGTGGTGGAGAACGTCGAACGCAACATCGCCATGGGCAAGACGCCGCGCGAGGCCGCCCACGCCACGATGGACGAGGTCGGCACCGCCGTCATCGCGATCGCGCTGGTGCTGTGCGCGGTGTTCGTGCCGACGGCGTTCATCCCCGGCATCTCCGGCATCTTCTACCAGCAGTTCGCGTTGACGATCGCCGCTTCGACGGTTCTCTCGGCGCTCGTCTCGCTGACGCTCTCGCCCGCGCTCTGCGCCATCCTGCTGAGGCCGCATGCGCATGGGGGGCGGCGCAATCTCGGCCAGAAGGCGGCGGACCTGTTCAACCGCAACTTCGATCGCGGCGCGCACGGCTACAGCCGCTCCGTCGGCTGGATGGTCCGTCACAGGGCGATCTTCCTGTTGGTCTACGTCGTGCTGATCGGCGGCGCGATCTACATGTTCTCGAGCGTCTCCCGCGGCTTCATCCCGCAGGCCGACCAGGGCTACGCGATCCTGATCGCGCAGCTGCCCGAGGGCGCGAACCTCCAGCGCACCGACGAAGTGGCGCGCCGCGCCGCGGAGATCGTCCGCCAGGTGCCGGGCGTGAAGAACGCGGTGACCATCGCCGGCTTCTCGGGCGCGACCTTCTCGGCCGCCTCGAACGCCGCGACGAGCTTCATCATCTTCGATTCGTTCGCCGATCGAACCCAGCACGGCGCGAGTCAACGCGCGCCTGCGATCCTGGCGGAAGCCCAGAAGCGCTTGTTCGCGATTGAAGAAGCCTTCGTGCTCGCCATTCTGCCGCCGACGGTGCGGGGCATCGGCAACGGCGGCGGCTTCAAGATGTACGTGCAGGACCGCACGAACATCGGCTTCGTCGCGCTCGAAGGCTCCGTGAACGAGCTGATCGCGAAGGCGAACGCGTCCGGACGGCTGAGCCGCGTGTTCACGTCCTTCAACACCCGCGCGCCGCAGGTCTATCTCGACATCGACCGCGTCAAGGCTCAGCAGCTGAACGTGCCAATCCAGAGCATCTTCGAGGCGCTGCAGACGCTCCTGGGCACGGCCTATGTGAACGACTTCACGGCGCTGGGACGCACGTTCCAGGTGAACGCTCAGGCGGACGCGGAATTCCGCGTTCGGCTGGCGGACGTCTACCAGTTCAAGATCCGCTCGACGAACGGCGCGCTGGTCCCGCTCGGGACCTTGGTGACGGAGCGCAACCAGACCGGTCCCTACACGGTCGAGCGCGAGAACATCTACAACGCGATCTCGATCCAAGGCGACGCCGCGCCGGGCGTCTCCACCGGCGAGGCCATCGCCCTGATGGAGAAGCTGACGGCGGAGACGCTGCCCCCCGGGGCCGCGTTCGAGTGGGTGGACCTCGCCTATCAGGAGAAACTCGCAGGCAACACCGCCGTCTTCGTGTTCGCCCTCGCCATCCTGTTCGTGTTCCTGTTCCTCGCCGCCCAGTACGAGAGCTGGGCGCTGCCGCTCGCCATCATCCTGATCACGCCGCTGTCTCTGCTGGCGGCGCTGCTCGGCGTGGCCGCGAGGGGCTCGGACAACAACATCCTCACCCAGATCGGCTTCATCGTGCTGATCGGCCTCGCGGCGAAGAACGCGATCCTGATCGTGGAGTTCGCCCGGCAACGCGAGGACGAAGGCGAGAGCGTGATCCAGGCGGCGGTCGACGCGTGCCGCGACCGCTTGCGGCCGATCATCATGACGTCGCTCGCCTTCTCGCTCGGCGTGGTGCCGCTGGCCTTCGCGACCGGCGCCGCGGCGGAGCTTCGCCAGGCCATCGGCACGGCGGTGCTCGCGGGCATGGTCGGCGTCACGATCCTCGGCCTGTTCCTTACGCCGGTGTTCTACGTCGCGATCCGCCTGCTGGTGGATCGCTTCCGCGGCGGGAAGCCCAAGGCGGGCGGCGCCGAGCCCTCCGGCGGCGGCGACAAGGCGCATGAGGCGCCCCACGACGCCGCGCCTCGGCCGGCCTGAGCGTACGCCTGGGTTAACGACGGGTTACGGGAACGCCTCGGTTTGGATGCGTTCCCGTTCACGGATCCTCAGATGTTCTGCGTCATGATGCTGCGCGGCGGGCCCGGAGGAGGGCCCCGTGAGGATCGGTCATGAGCGGAACAGGGATCGGGGCTGGAGGCGGCGCGCCGCGGGTCGACTGGGTCGACGTCGCGAAGGGCGTCTGCATCGTCCTCGTGGTGATGATGCACTCGACGCTCGGCGTGGAGAAGGCGGCCGGCGAGGTCGGCTGGATGCACCACGTGGTGGCTTTCGCCCGCCCCTTCCGCATGCCGGACTTCTTCCTCATCTCCGGCCTGTTCCTCGCCGTGGTGATCGACCGGGACTGGCGCACCTACATCGACCGCAAGGTCGTGCATTTCGCCTATTTCTACCTGCTCTGGCTGCTGATCCAGGGCGCGGTGAAATGGCCGGGGCTGGCGCTGAGCGACGGCCTCGGCGCCGTCGCGCACCAGTTCGCCTTGTCGCTCGTCGACCCCTTCGGCACGCTGTGGTTCATCTACCTGCTGCCGATCTTCTTCGTCTTCGCCAAGCTGGTCCGCCGGGTTCCGCCGCTGCTGGTCCTCGCCTTCGCCGCCCTGCTCGAAAGCCTGCGGGTGCACACCGGCTGGACCGTGCCGGACGAGTTCTGCGCCCGGCTGTTCTACGTGATGCTCGGCTGGTACGCCGCGCCCCTGATCTTCCGTTTCGCGGAGTTCGCCCGGACGCGCCGGGGGCTCGCCACGGGCGGCCTCCTGGCGTGGGCGCTGGCGAACGGCGCCGCGGTGCAGGGCGGCGTCTCTGAGTGGATCGGCGTCAGTCTGGCGCTCGGCGTCGCGGGCGCTTTCGCGATCATCACGGTGGCCGCGCTCGTCGCGGGGACCGCCGCCGGCGAGCCGCTGCGCTACGCCGGCGAGCGCTCGATCGTCATCTACCTCGCGTTCTTCCTGCCGATGGCGGCGACCCGCATGATCCTGCTGAAGCTCGGCGTCATTCCGGACATCGGGACGATCTCGGCGATCGTCACCGCCGCCGGGGTCATCCTTCCGCTCGTCCTGGAATGGGTCGTCATGCGCACGGGATGGGGGACGTTCCTGTTCGTCCGGCCCAAGGCGTTCTGGATCGATCGCAGGCGGCGCCCGGGCGTGGCGCCGGCCGCGGCCTGAGCCGGCAAAGCGCGGCCGAGCCCCCGCGTCGCTACGTCACATTAAGTTAAGAATAAAGTATAAGAGCCGGGGCCTGCAGGCGAACTCCAATCGTTCTATAACGCCTCCATAACGCCGCCGCGAAGGCGCTATGTCCAAGGAGTTAGCCGTATGACCTTCCGTCGTCCGATCGCTCGTGTCTTTGCATACGCGACCGTCGCCGCCGGCCTCGCCCTCGCCGCTGGAGCGGCTGCGGCTGACGAAGGCCCGTTCACGCAGGACCAGCTCACCAAGGGCAAGTCCGAGTACAACACCCATTGCCGCACCTGCCACGCCAAGGACGGCAACGGCGCCCTCGGGCCCGAGCTGCACGGCGACACCTTCAAGGGCCGCTTCGGCGGCCAGACGGCGGCGGACGTCCGCACCTGGGTCTACGAGAACATGCCGCAGACGGCGCCGAAGTCGCTCAAGGACGAGCAGCTCGACCCGCTGATGGCCTATATCCTTTCGCTCAATGGCTACACGGCGGGCTCGACCGCGTTCTCCGCCCAGTCGGGCGCGACGCTCAAGATCCCGGAGTGATCCGGACGCCTTGACGTTCGTCGCGCCGGCCTCGCCCGGCGTGGATTTTGAGAACCTCGTCGCCTCCGGGCGGCGGGGTTTTTTGCGGCTCGCGTCGGGAGTGCGCTTAAGCCCGTGAGGCGCGCTCCCCGCCGTTTCGGGTTCCCTTCGCCCTCTCGACGCTTATAGTCCCGGCCGAACCTCGACCGGGACTTCCGCCGCATGCCAAGCCGTCCTGTCGCCAAAGGCGATCACGTCGTCCTCGTGGACGGCTCGTCCTACATCTTCCGGGCGTTCCACGCGCTGCCGCCGCTGACGCGCCCCTCCGACGGGCTGCCGGTCGGCGCGGTCTCCGGCTTCTGCAACATGCTGTGGAAGCTGCTGCGCGACGCCGGCTGGGTCGATCCCACTCATCTCGCGGTGATCTTCGACAAGTCCGAGACCACCTTCCGCAAGGAGGTCTACGCCGACTACAAGGCCAACCGCTCCGAGCCGCCGGACGACCTGATCCCGCAGTTCCCGCTGATCCGGAACGCGACCCGGGCGTTCTCGATCCCGGCGCTGGAGCAGGGCGGGTACGAGGCGGACGACCTGATCGCGACCTACGCGCGGCTCGCCTCCGAGGCCGGCGCGGAGACGACCATCGTCGGCTCCGACAAGGACCTGTTCCAGCTCATCGGCGGCGGCGTGACCATGCTCGACCCGATGAAGGACAAGCGCATCGGGCCGGACGAGGTGTTCGAGAAGTTCGGCGTGGGACCGGAGAAGATGATCGACCTGCAGGCGCTGGCCGGCGACAGCGTCGACAACGTGCCGGGCGTGCCGGGCATCGGCGCCAAGACCGCGGCGCAACTGCTGGAGGAGTACGGCGACCTCGAGACGCTGCTGGAGCGCGCCCACGAGATCAAGCAGCCCAAGCGCCGCGAGAGTCTGATCGCGAACGCCGAGCTCGCGCGGATCTCCAAGCGCCTGGTGACGCTCGACCAGCATATGACGCTGGACGTGCCGCTGGCCGACCTCGCGGTCGAGGACCCCAACCCGACGCGGCTTGTCGCCTTCCTCAAGGCGATGGAGTTCAACACCCTCACCCGCCGCGTGGCGGAGGCGACCGGCGTCGACATCGCGACCGTGACGCCCGACGCCGAGATGATGTCGGCCAAGCGGACCACCAGCTCTTCCCCCTCCACCCCGCGGGGAGGGGCCGGGAGTGGTTCCGAAGAGGACGCCGCCCTGGACGCAGCCCTCGACGCAGCGCAGGTGGACATCGACGCGCTCGATTCTGCGCCGCCCCCCGCCTCGACCCTCTCCCGCAAAGGGGGTGGGGGCGAGGGCGCGACCCCGCAAGCGCTCGCCGAAAAGCTGCGGGCCGAGGCGGCCGCGGCTCCGGTCGATCGCTCGACCTACGAGGTGGTGCGCAGCCCGGCAGGCCTCGCGGAGTGGATCGCGGCGGCCCGGGAACAGGGTCACGTCGCCTTCGGCTTCGAGACCACCTCGATCGACCCCATGCGCGCCGAGATCGTCGGCGTGGCGCTGGCCGTCGCGCCGGGGGTCGCGGGCTACGTGCCCCTCGGCCATCTCTCCGCGGGCGGCGACCTGCTGTCGGAGGGCGGCGCGGGACCGGTGGAGGGGCAGATCCCGACGGCCGAGGCGCTGACGCTGCTGAGCGACCTTCTGGCTGACGACTCCATCCTCAAGATCGGCCACAACCTGAAGCAGGCGCTGACGCTGCTGGCCGAGCGCGGCCATCGCGCGGCTCCTTATGACGACGTGCTGCTGATGTCCTACGTGCTGGACAGCGGGTTGGGCGGCCAAGGACTCGACGAACTCGCCCGCCGGCACCTCGGCCACGCGCTGATCACGGCCGACGAGGTGACGGGGACGGGCCGCGGGCGGCTGCCTCTGGAACAGGCCGCGATCGACAAGGTCGCCCCCTATGCGGCCGAGCGCGCGGACGTCGCGCTGCGGCTGTGGCGGCTGTTCAAGCAACGCCTCGTCGCCGAGCGCATGACCACGGTCTACGAGACGCTGGAGCGGCCGATGCCCGCGACGCTCTCGATCATGGAGCGGCGCGGAATCGCGATCGACCGGGCCATGCTCTCGCGGCTGTCCGGCGAGCTTGCCCAGCGCATGGGGGCGCTCGAGGCCGACATCCACGCGCTGGCCGGCGAGCCGTTCAACCTTGGGAGCCCGAAGCAGCTCGGCGACATCCTGTTCGGCAAGATGGGCCTGCCCGGCGCGAAGAAGACCAAGACCGGGGCCTGGGGCACGGCGGCCAACGTGCTGGAGGAGCTTGCGGCCGGCGGCCACGACCTGCCGCGCCGGATTCTCGACTGGCGCCAGCTGTCGAAGCTCAAGTCCACCTACGCCGACGCGCTGCCGACCTACCTGCATCCGGAGACGCGCCGGGTGCACACCAACTTCCAGCTCGCGGCGACCACGACGGGCCGGTTGTCCTCGACCGAACCGAACATCCAGAACATCCCGATCCGCACCGAGGAGGGGCGAAAGATCCGCCGCGCCTTCGTGGCGGAGGAGGGGACCAAGCTGATCTCGGCGGACTACAGCCAGATCGAGCTGCGCGTGCTCGCCCACATGGCCGACATCCCGCAGCTGCGCCAGGCTTTTGCGGACGGGCTGGACATTCACGCCATGACGGCCTCCGAGATGTTCGGCGTGCCGGTGGAGGGCATGCCCTCCGACGTGCGCCGGCGGGCGAAGGCGATCAACTTCGGCATCATCTACGGCATCTCGGCCTTCGGCCTCGCGAACCAGCTCTCGATCGGGCGCGAGGAGGCGGGGCTCTACATCAAGACCTACTTCGAACGCTTCCCCGGCATCCGCGACTACATGGAGGCGACCAAGGCGGCGGCGCGGGCGGACGGCTTCGTCACCACCATCTTCGGCCGCAAGTGCCACTACCCGCTGATCAACGCCAAGAACCCGGCGGAGCGCGCGAACTACGAGCGCGCGGCGATCAACGCTCCGATCCAGGGCTCCGCCGCCGACATCATCCGCCGCGCCATGGTCCGCATGGAGGCCACGCTGGCGGACGCGGGCCTCAGCGCGAAGATGCTGCTGCAGGTGCACGACGAGCTGGTGTTCGAGGTCCCCGACGCCGAGATCGAGGCGACCGTCCCCGTAGTCGTGCGCGTGATGGAGCAGGCCCCCCTGCCGGCGCTGTCGCTCAGCGTGCCCCTCAAGGTCGACGCGCGGGCGGCGACGAACTGGGACGAGGCGCACTGAGGGGGCGAGATGTGTCGGCGGAACTTCTCGACCGGATGCGGCGAAACCCGCAAGGCGACTGGCTGATCCGGGATGTCGAAACGGTTTGCAGGCAGCACGGCGTTCGTTGCCAGCCGCCTCGGGCGGGAGGATCGCATTACAAGGTGTCCCACCCGGCGGTCTCCGAGATCCTCACGGTTCCCTTCAAACGACCGATCAAGCCGGTGTATGTTCGGAAACTGGTCGCGCTCATCGACGCCGTGAGGTCCTCGCTATGACCCGTCTCGAGTACCCGATCGCCATCGAGCCACTGTCCGAGGAAGACGGCGGCGGCTTTGCGGCGATCGTTCCGGACCTGCCGGGCTGCATGAGCGACGGTGAGACGCCGGAGGCCGCGCTCGCCAATGTGCGGGACGCCATCGCGGCGTGGATCGAGGAGGCGCGGGAGCTCGACCGCGCGATCCCGGAGCCGTCGCGGCACCTCGCGCTCGTCTGAGGGCCGAACGGCCCCATTATCAGCCTAAAGTCTGGTCTCCGCGGCTTCGGGACCTAAACCTTGTAAGGGCGCGAAAGGGTCGCGGCCGACATTAGGGGAGCCGTGTCCATGACCGTCGCCATTGTCCGTTCCACAACCGCCGGCCTTGCGGCCGCAGCGCTCCTCGGCCTCGGGCTGAGCGCTCCGGCGGCCGCGCAGGACGCAGCAGCGCCTGCGGCGCAGACGCAGGCCGCGGCGAAGCCGCGCATCGTCATCATCGGCACCGGCGGCACCATCGCCGGCGCAGGCGCGTCGAGCGTCAACACGGGCGACTACGACAGCGCCAAGGTCGCGGTCGACAAGATCATCGCGGCGGTGCCGGAGATCAAACAGGTCGCTGACGTCAAGGGCGAGCAGATCTTCCAGATCGGCTCCGAGAGCTTCAACGACGAACGCCTGCTGAAGCTCGCCAAGCGCGTGTCGGAACTCGCAAAGCAGCCGGACGTCGATGCGGTGATGATCACCCACGGCACGGACACGATCGAGGAGACCGCCTACTTCCTCAACCTGACGCTGAAGACCGAGAAGCCGGTGGTGGTGATCGGCGCGATGCGCCCGGGCACGGCGCTGTCGGCCGACGGGCCGCTGAACCTCTACAACGCGGCGGTGGTGGCCGCGAGCCCGGAGGCGAAGGGCAAAGGGGTGCTGGTCGTGATGAACGACGAGATCCATTCGGCGCGCGACGTGACCAAGTCGAACGCGCTTAAGGTTGAGACCTTCGAGTCGCTCTACGGCCCCCTCGGCGTGGTGGTGGAGAGCAAGCCCTACTTCTACCGCCTGCCCGCCCGGCCGCACACGACGGCGACCGAGTTCGACATCGACGGGATCGACAGCCTGCCGAAGGTCGACGTGTTCTACGCCCACGTCAGCATGGACCCGAAGGCGCTCGGCGCGCTTGCGGGCCTCGGCGGCAAGGCGCTGATTTACGCGGGCACCGGCAACGGCAGCGTGGCGGATTACATGGAGGCGCCGCTGACCGAGGTGCGGAAGTCCGCGCTGGTGGTGCGCGCGACGCGCACGGGCTCCGGGATGGTGGTTCGAAACGGCGAGGAGAGGGACGACGAGCAGGATTGGGTCACGGCCGCGGACCAGTCGCCCCAGAAAGCGCGTCTTCTCACGTCGCTGGCGCTGACGAAGACCAGCGACCCGAAGGTGCTGCAGGAGATGTTCTGGAAATACTGAGCGTCAGCCCCGCGCCGCTTCATCTGGCGCGGGAGGGCCGCCTCCCGCGGCACGACATTCACGATAAGGATCGATGCGCCGCACAGGCTGCCCGCCGTGCGGCGCAGGCGTGAAGGGCTCGTCGCTATTCGAAGATGCGCGGATGAGGAGCTTAGGCAGCCATCGCGATGCAACGCGGGAGGGCGCGAAAGCCCTCAGCGCCGGTGGTCGCGCCGCGCCTTCACACGCACGGGGACCGGCTGCGGGCGGGACGCGGCGAGAGCCGCCCACCCAAAGCCGCCGCTGACAGCGGCGAGAGCGACATACGCAAATAGTTCGATACTCGTCACGGCGATCGCTCCTCAAGGGCGGTTCAGCGTGGATCGTCCTGTCTGTGCACCAATGTAGGACCACGCCCTTAAAATTCCAAACGGTTCCGGGAGAGATCGTGGACGAGGCATGAACCTCGAGGGCCAAACGCCCGCGGCCGCCGGAGGCAAGCTCCAGCGGCCGCGACGTGTTCACCGATCGGAGCGTTCAGACGCGTCGCCCGGGCGAGCGCCCGCGCGCTCGCTACGACCAAGCTCTTCGAGCAGACGCTCAATGCGTCCATCGAGCGGCGTACGGACAAGAGTCCTGTAGCTCGCCTTTAATTCTTGGCCGATCGCATCTTGAACGTCCCGATTCAAGGCTAGGCTCGAAGGATCGGTAGCGTTCATCTCCGGCTCCGTAGATTTGTGTTTCAAGGAGCTATTGGAAAGACAACGCGCCTTCCATGAGATCGTTTCGCTGTGCGGTCGATTTCGCTCGCCCTCGGGTCAAGCCCCCTTGGTGATCGCCACGACTCCGAAGGCCGCGACGTTGAGGGCGATGGCGTAGGTGGTCAGCAGCTTGAACGGCTTCAGCCGCTCGGCGACCTTCGCCGGATCGCCGGTGAAGGCGCCTGCGAGGAGGAGGACGTAGAGCGCCGGCAGCCAGTCGAGCGCGTAGCGCTGCACGTTGTGCTGGGAGAAGCCGTTGGAGTGGTAGAACAGGGTGATCCCGCACACCATCGCCGCCACGAGCAGCCCCACCAGCAGCTTGGCGTCGGCGCGGGCGTAGAGCAGGTAGAGCACGAAGGGGCTCGCGGCCAGCAGCGAGGTCCCCATCTGGTCCATCTTCACGATGTCGGTCATGTACTTGCCGCCGAACTCCATGTGGAAGCCCTGCAGGAACATGTGCGCGACGTTGAAGACGAGGTAGTCCTTGGAAAACAAGCCAATGTCGAGGATGCGCCAGGTGATGAAGTTGCGGTCGGCCTCGTTCGGGTAGAAGGCGATGTACTGGTAGCCGGTCTCGAGCGGCGCGCCGAAGCGGACCCAATTGTAGAGGCAGTAGATCCCGATCGCCGCGAGCACGGGAAGGCCGAGGCGAAGCGCGTCGGCGATGGTGGCGCGGTCGAAGGCGATCAGCTTCGCGCCCTTCGGCCGGGACAGCGCGAACAGGAACGGCGCCAGGAACAGCGCCATCTGGCGCGACAGGAAGGCGAGGCCGATCAGCGCCCCCGCGAGCGCGATCCGGCGGTCGAGCGCGGCGAGGATCGACAGGCTGACCAGCGTCAGCGCGACCGCCTGGGCGAAGAACCACACCGCGTCGCCGCGCAGCGCGACGTAGATCGCGGGAGTGCCGAACACGAAGGCGAGGGTGGCCCAGGCCCGCGCCTCGGTGGTCAGCCCCAGCCGGCCGGCGATCGACCACCAGCTCCAGCCGGTGACGGCGCAGAGCAGCGTCGAGATCACCACGAAGCCGGAGGCGTTCGGGCCGAACACGGCGACGAGCGGCGCCGCGACGAGCGCAGGGACCGGCGGGAAGATGACGTAGATGCGGTCCATGAAGACGGCGCAGTCGCTGTCGAAGCAGGACGGGCTGAAGAACCGGCCGTGGAGATAGGCGTGGGCCAGCAGCGCGTAGGAGTTCGATCCGCCGGTCTCGCGCAGCGCGCGGTAGGCCAGGGCGAAGACCAGCGCGAAGGCGAGCGCGCCCGCGACCGCGGTCACGACCGTCCAGCGATCGAACCGACGGCGTTCGGCCGCGATCTGCGCGGCGTCGGTTGCGGTCATGGCGTCAGCGCTCCCTCAGTCTCGGACGGTCGCAGGGTGCCATGGACTGTTGTGCGAAAGGTCAATGGACACGCTTAACGAGTTCGACCTTCGCGGCCGCAATCTCGCCATGGTTTGGGCGAGAAGGCGGGGCACGGTTGCGGTGGGGCGATACCTTTCCGTTTGGAGCGATCGCGGCGCCTCGAACGCAGCCGCGACGATGGGAGTGACGACGCAATGGCCATCGCAACAGTGACGAACGATGCGATCGACGATCTGCGCTTCGTGCAGATGTTCGATCCGAACGCGGCCTTCGATTTCGGAACCTCGACCGAAGTGTCGCTCGTCAGCGACGACGGATACCAGCTGGTGCTTCAGGGGACCGGCTTCGAGTTCAACCGCTTCGACGAGCCGACCGACGGCACGATCACCGACATCTTCCTCTACGACCCATCGGGCGATCTCGTCGGCCGGTTCGATCAGGTGTCCTATTCGCTCGAAGAGTATTACGACCGCGTGGCGGTCGACGGGCGCCCCTCCGGCTTCGTCGCGGACCTGCTGTCGGGCGCGGACTCCGCGACCGGCGGGTCCAGCGACGACTACCTCGAGGGCTACGGCGGGAACGACACGATCGCAGGTCTCGGCGGCGACGACATCCTCGACGGCGGAACCGGCAACGACCGCCTCGACGGCGGCTCGGGGAACGACCAGCTCTACGGCTATGACGGAACCGACGTTCTCGTCGGCGGGACCGGGGACGACGAGCTCTATGGCGAGCGCGGCAATGACCGGCTCGTCGGGCAGGACGGCGCGGACGAGCTCTATGGCGGCGACGGCGCCGACACCCTCGACGGCGGGGCCGGGAACGACCGGCTGGAAGGCGGAAACGACGCCGATCGGTTGGTGGGCGGCGTTGGAAACGACACGGTCGGCGGCGGCTCCGGCAACGACGTGCTGTTCGGCCAGGACGGCGTGGACCGCCTGTACGGCGACAGCGGCGCGGACTTCCTGGTCGGCGGCGTCGGCGCGGACCGGCTCACGGGCGGCTCGGGCGACGACACCTTCCGCTACGACTCGATCGCCGACCGCGGCGACGTGATCTTCGATTTCACCCGCGGCGAGGATCAGCTCGAGTTCAAGGCGTCGGGCTTCAGCGGGCTGACGGCGGACTTCGGACTCGTGGTCAACGCCGATCCCGACGCCGCCGGATCGGTCGGGAGCTTCCTGTTCGACACCGATTCCCACAAGCTCTACTACGACCGGGACGGCGGCGGATCGGCCGGCTCGCTCTACATCGCGACGCTGGACGGGGTCAGCACGCTGTCCCGCAGCGACTTCGACATCGTCTGAGGTGCGCGGGACCCCGACCGTCGATCGACGAGGCGCCGCGGCGCCTCGTTTCTCATGAGGACGTCCGTGCCGCGCGTGCCGATGGGTCTGGTTCCGATCGCTCTGGGCGCGGCGCTCGCCGCCGGCTCGCCGGCCATGGCCGAGGCCCCGCCTCGCGGAAGCGCCGCGATCGAGGCCCCCGCGCCGGCGGAGCAGACGCTCCGAGGGCTGATCCGCGAGGCCGCGGCTGCGAACGGCGTGCCGTCGGAGCTGGCGGAGGCGGTGGCCGAGGTCGAAAGCGGGTTCAATCCGAAGGCCGTCGGCGGCGTCGGCGAAATCGGGCTGATGCAGGTGCTGCCCTCGACCGCGCGGATGCTCGGCTTTCGCGCGGCGTTGCCGGAGCTGTTTGATCCAGAAACCAACGTCCGCTACGGCGTGCGTTATCTTGGAGAGGCCTGGCGGAAAACCGGCAACGACATTTGCGGGACCGTCATGAAGTACCGCGCCGGCCATGGCGAAACGCGGTTCTCGCACCTGTCCGTGGCGTACTGCATACGGGTGCGCGCGATCCTCGCGGCCCGCGGCTTCGCCGTCACGGGCGTGGTGCCTGTCGCGACCTTCGGCGCGACGGCGGGCGCGTCCTCGGCCGGCGTGCGGCGGCTCGCCAACGGACGGGTCCGGATGCGCTTCAACTGGCGCACGGTCGACAGCCGGCGGAAGGCGCTCGACCGCGCCGGGAGCGCGAGCCTGGGACTGATTGCGCGATGAACGCACCCCTCAGCCGAAAAAAGGCCCAGACGGCCTCCGGCGGTCTGGACGTCACGCGCTGTGCAAGGCATGTGACGTCGGGGCAATGAACGCGACGTCGACGGCGAGCCGGTCCGATGCGCGTGAAATGACGCGGGGACCGCGTCCCAAGGCGAACATGGCGACTGCGCATTCGGGCGCTCTGACCGGCCGCAAGGAGGTCCTCCTCCTGCTCCTTGGCTTCGCGGCTCTCGTCGCCGTGGGCGGGTCCTCGATCTGGCTCGCCCAACGAAACGCAGCTTTCACCGATCAGATCGCGCAGACGCTCGAGTTCCGCTCCGAGGTCCGCCGCATGCTGGTGCTCGCCCAGAACGCGGAGACCGGCCAGCGCGGCTATCTGCTGACGGACGACGTCGCCTACCTCGCGCCCTACGAGGCGGCGCTCGCGGATCGCGCCAAGCGGACCGAACGGCTTCTGGCGCTCGCCGGCCCGGCCAAGGGCGTGCAACGCGAGCGTGCGGACGCCTTGCTGAAGGCCATTACGGCGAAGCTCGATGAGCTCGCGGAAACGGTGGCGCTTCAGCGGCAGGGGCGGCGGGATGAGGCGCTGGCGCTCGTGAAGACCGACCGCGGCCGCGAGGCGATGATCGCCGTGCGCCGGATCGCGGATGAGATGGTCGCGCACGAGGACGCGCAGTTCGCCGAGCGCTCCGCCGCGTCCGAACTGAGCGCCCGGTGGCAGCTCGCGGTGGTGCTGCTCGGCCTTCTGCTCGCGGCGGGCCTCGCCTACGGCGCCCAGCTGCTGGTGCGCCGGCAGGCCAAGGAGATCACGGCCGCGCAGGCCGAGCTCAAGGCGGCCAACGAAGGGCTCGAGGCGGCGGTCGTCGAACGCACGTCCGAGCTCGTCAGCGCCAACCAGGAAATCCAGCGCTTCGCCTACATCGTGAGCCACGACCTGCGCGCGCCGCTTGTGAACGTGATGGGCTTCACCAGCGAGCTGGACGCGGCCCGCAAGCAGCTCAAGGAGCAGTTCGACGCGATCGCGGAGGGCGCGCCCGAACTGCTGAGGCCGGACGCCAGGCTCGCGGTGGAGGAGGACCTGCCGGAGGCGATCGGCTTCATCCGCACCTCGACGTCCAAGATGGACCGGCTGATCAACGCCATCCTCAAGCTGTCGCGCGAGGGACGCCGCGTGGTCACGCCGGAGACGATCTCCATCGCCGACATGGTGACGGCCATCGCCTCGACGATGCACCAGCAGACCGCCGCGGCGAACGCCGAGATCGTGGCCGCCGCCGGCCTGCCGGTTCTCGTGTCGGATCGGCTTGCCGTCGAGCAGATCATGCAGAACCTGATCGAAAACGCGGTAAAGTACCTCGATCGTTCGCGCCCGGGCCGCATCGTGGTCTCGGGCCGGCGCCGGGGGGCGTTTGTGGACTTTTCGATCGAGGACAACGGGCGCGGCATCGACGCCAAGGACCATGAGCGCGTGTTCGAGCTGTTCCGCCGCGCGGGGGCCCAGGACCAGCCGGGCGAAGGGCTCGGCCTCGCCTTCGTGCGCGCCACGGTGCGCCGCCTCGGCGGCTCGATCCGTCTGGACTCCGAGCCGGGCCGCGGCTCGACCTTCCATCTGACCTTCCCGGCCGTCTATCGGCCCCAGTCTGAAAGCCAGGCAGCATGAACACGCAGCGCCCCGTGACCATCGTGATGATCGAGGATGACGGGGGTCACGCCCGGCTGATCGAGAAGAACGTCCGCCGCGCGGGCGTGAACAACGAGATTCGCCACTTCGCCGACGGCACCTCGGCGCTCGCCTTCCTGCAGTCGCAGGAGGCCGCCGCCAACGGGCCGATGCTGATCCTGCTCGATCTCAACCTCCCGGACATGACCGGGATCGACATCCTGACCGTGCTGAAGGCCCACGACCGGCTGAAGCGCGCGCCGGTGATCGTGCTCACCACGACGGACGACAAGGTCGAGATCCAGCGCTGCTACGACCTCGGCTGCAACGTCTACATCACCAAGCCGGTCGACTACGAGACCTTCGCCACGGCGATCCGCCAGCTCGGCCTGTTCCTCTCCGTGATGCAGGTTCCCGACGCATGAGCCCAGACAGCGCGTCCCGTCCGGGGGCGCGGCGCATCCTCTACATCGAGGACGACGCGGGGCTCGCCCGTCTCGTCAGCCGCGACCTCGCGCGCGCCGGCTACGAGGTCCGGGCCGTCGCGACCTGCGCGGAAGGGCTGACGCTGCTGACGGCCGAGCGGTTCGACGTGATCGCTCTCGACCATTTCCTCGCCGGCGAGACGGGGCTCGACCTTCTGCCCGCCATCAAGACGCTGCCGGACTCGCCGCCGGTGATCTACGTGACCGGCACGGACGAGGGCCGAGTCGCGATCGCCGCGCTGAAGGCCGGTGCGGTCGACTACGTCATCAAGGACGTCGGCGGCGAGTTCCTGGACCTGCTGCGCGCCTCGATCGCCCAGGCGATCGAACAGGTCGAGATGCGGCGCCTGAAGGAAGCGGCGGAACGGGCGGTCATCGAGGCCCGCGACCGCGCCGAGACGCTGCTGCGCGAGGTCAATCACCGCGTCGGCAACAGCCTGCAACTGGTCTCCGCCTTCGTGCATCTGCAGGCGGGCTCGATCCCGGACGGGCCGGCGCGCGACATGATGCGCGAAACCGAGGCGCGGATCATGGCGATCGCCCAGATCCACCGGCGGCTCTACACCTCCGACGACGTACGGGTCGTCAACATGTCGGACTACCTCGTAGGGCTCGCGGAGGAGCTCGCCAGCACGCTGCGGACGGTCGAGCGGCCGCACCGCATCTCGCTCGCGGTCGCGCCGGTGAAGGTCGCGACAGACCGCGCGGTTTCGCTCGGCGTCATCGTCACGGAACTCGTCACCAACGCGTTCAAATACGCCTACGCGCCGGGCGAGGAGGGCGAGGTGCGCGTGCAGCTCCTCCAGGATGGCGCGATGCTGACGCTGGTGGTCGAGGACGACGGCGTCGGCATGAGCGAGGACGCCGCGCCCCGCGGCACCGGCCTCGGCCAGAAGATCATTCGGACCATGGCGCAGGGCATCCAGTCCCGCCTGGAGCGCGACGCCGCCCACAAGGGCACGCGCGTGATGCTCGCGTTTCCAGCCTGAGGCGGTTCAGCGGCGTTCCGAGATCAGCCGGGCCATGGTGGCGCGGGTCTCCGCGAGGCCGAGGCCTTCGCGGCTCGAGGTGACCAGGATCTCGGGATAGGCCGCCGGCCGGCGCTTGAGCGCGTCGAGCGTCTCCGCCATGCGCGCCTCGCGCTCGCCGAGCTTCACCTGGTCGAGCTTGGTCAGCACGATCTGGTAGGAGGTCGCGCTTTGGTCGAGCAGGTCGAGCACGTCGCCGTCAACCGTCTTCAGCCCATGGCGGCCGTCGATCAGCAGCAGAACCCGAGCGAGGCTCGCGCGGCCGCGCAGGTAGGACTTCACCAGGCCGGTCCACTTCCGCACCTGATCGACCGGCGCCTGGGCGTAGCCGTAGCCCGGCATGTCGACGAGGTAGGCCTGGCCGCCGAGGTCGAAGTAGTTGAGCTGCTGGGTGCGGCCGGGGGTGTTCGAGGTCTTCGCCAGCGTCTTGCGGCCGGTGAGCGCGTTGACAAGGCTCGACTTGCCGACGTTGGACCGCCCGGCGAGGGCGATCTCGGGCCGGTCCATCGCCGGCAGCTGTTCGAGGCGGGCGGCCCCCATCACGAAGTCGCACGGGCCGGCGAACAGCCGCCGGCCGATGTCGAGGAAGGGGTCTTCGGCGGGCTCGTCCGTCATCGGATCCGGGGCGCGGGCGAGGGGCGTCAGCCCTTCGCCGCGTCCGTTGGCTTCTTGCGTTTGAAGGTGTCGAGCACGTTGCCCAGCAGATCGATCTTCACCCCCTGCCGCTTCATGATCAGCGCCTGCTGCACGATCGACAGGAAGTTGTTCCAGCTCCAGTAGATCACCAGACCGGCCGGGAACGAGGCCAGCAGGAAGGTGAAGAACACCGGCATCCAGGTGAACACCATCTGCTGCGCCGGGTCGGCGGGCGCCGGGTTGAGGCGCATCTGCAGGAACATCGTGACGCCCATGATCAGCGGCCAGACGCCGATCATCAGGAAGTGCGGCACGTCGTAGGGGAGCAGGCCGAACAAGTTGAACAGCGACGTCGGATCGGGCGCGGCGAGGTCGTGGATCCAGCCGAAGAACGGCGCGTGCCGCATCTCGATGGTGATGAACAGCACCTTGTAGAGCGCGAAGAAGACGGGGATCTGCACCACCACCGGCAGGCAGCCGGCCAGCGGGTTGATCTTCTCCTTCTTGTAGAGCTCCATCAGCTCCTGCTGCTGCTTGACCTTGTCGTCCTTGAAGCGCTCGCGGATGCGGGCCATCTCGGGCTGCACCAGCTTCATCTTCGACATCGAGACGTAGGACTTGTTCGCCAGCGGGAAGAAGAACAGCTTCAGGATCACCGTGACGATCAGGATCGCGACGCCGAAGTTGCCGACCATCTTGTAGAAGAAGTCGAGCGCATAGAACATCGGCTTGGTGATGAAGTGGAACCAGCCCCAGTCGATCATCAGCTCGAAGCGCTGGATGCCGGGCCGGTCGGCGGTCTGGGCGCCGAGCGCCTTCTGCCACCAGCTCGGGCTGTTCTCGTAGGAGTCGATCACCGACACCTGCTTGGCGCCGGCGAAGAGCTGGCCGGCGACCGCGGCGGTCGCGCCGGGCTGCACCGTCAGGGGATCGAGCAGGTAGTCGGTCTGGTAGGTCTTGCCGCCGTCGGTCGTCGCGGCGAAGCGGGCGTTGTAGGGCTTGTCCTGCGGCGGCACGAGGGCGGCCGCCCAGTACTTGTCGGTGATGCCGAGCCAGCCGCCGGTGGGCCGGAAGGTGCGCGGGCCGTCGTCGGTGATCTTCTTGTAGGCGAGCTCCTGCAGGCCCTGCTCGCCCATGACGCCGATCAGGCCCTCGAACAGCACGTAGTAGCCGGAGACGTGCGGCTCGCCGTGGCGGGAGATCAGCGCGTAGGGATAGAGCGTCGCGGGCTGGCCGCCGGCCGCGTTCGCGACCTCGTCCTTCACCGTGAACAGGTAGTCCTTGTCGACCGAGATGGTGCGGCGGAACGTCAGGCCCTGGCCGTTGTCCCAGGTCAGCACGGCAGGCGTCTGCGAGGTGAGCGGACCCTGGCTCTCGGCCTTCCACTCCGTCTGCGCGTTGGGGAGGGGGATCTGGCCGCCCGGCGCGTTCACGAAGCCGAATTCGGCGTAGTAGGGCTGCGGGCTGCCGATCGGCGCGAACAGCACGATCTCGGGGCTCTTCGGGTCCACCGTCTCGCGGTAGTCCTTGAGCGTCACGTCGTCGACGCGGCCGCCGATCAGCGCGATGGAGCCATGCAGGCGCTCGGCGTCGATCGGGATGCGCGGGCTGTCGCGCAGCGCGCCTTCGCGGGTCTTGGCCGGCGCGTTGAGCGCGGCCTGGCCACCGGGCTGCGGCGCGTTGGCGGCGCCGGGCTGAGCGGCGTCGCTCTTGTCCGCGGTCAACGCCTGCTGGGTCGCCTGCTGCTGGCGCTGAGCGTCGATCTGCGGCTTCGCGAAGAAGAACTGCCAGCCGATGAGAACCAGCGCCGAAAGCGCGATCGCGAGGATTGTGTTGCGGTTGTCCATCATCGTCCGCTTTGGGGCGGTCCTCAGGCAGGCGGGGGAGGAGCGGCGGACGCGCGGTCCGATGGGCCGCGGTCGGCCCGTCCATGGGCGCGGCGCAGGGCGTCGCCGAGGTCTCGTACGATGCGGGCGAACTCGGCGTCCAGCACCGCGCGCCGGGCGACGAGCACATAGTCGCAGCCGGGCCGCGCCGAGGGCGCGATCGCCAGCCGCGCGGCGACCCGGAGCCGCCGCTTCATGCGGTTGCGCTCGACGGCGCCGCCGACGCGCTTCGTCACGGTAAAGCCGACGCGGGGCGGCGCGGCGGGATCGCCGCGGTCGCGCATCTGCAGGCCGACGAGCGGTCCGCCGATCTTCACAGCGTCGCGGGTGGCCGCGACGAAATCCGCGCGGCGGCGCATCACATCGAGCCCGTCCGCGACCTTAGGCATCGGCGTCCCAGCCGGAGGCGGCGCGACGCATCCGCCGTCGTCAGGCGCTGAGGCGCTTGCGGCCCTTGGCGCGGCGGGCTGCGATCACCTTGCGGCCGCCGACCGTCGCCATCCGCGAGCGGAAGCCGTGGCGGCGCTTGCGAACGAGCTTGCTGGGCTGGTAGGTCCGTTTCACGGGTCACTCTCCGGTCGTCGCGACCGTTCCGCCCCGCCCTCCGGCGTGAAGCTGGCGCGGCGCGGCCAAAACAAAACGGCCCGCGTCAGACGCGGGCGCGGCACGGGGCGGCTTATAAGGGTCCGGCCCCGTCGAAGTCAATCGGCGTCGCGCGTTAGCAGGACCGCGTCTTCGGTCTGCGCGGCGCTGATCGACCCGCCCGCTGACGTCGAAGTGAATGGGGCGATACCCTGTCGACGGTTCTCGCGCGGACGGCGGATCAGCCTATAAGGGCGGTATGGACGCATCCGACCCGCCGCTGGACGACACGCCTTCGCCCCGGCGCCCGCTGTGGCGCCGGCTCGCGCCCGTCATCCTTCTTCTCGCGCTCGTCGCCGCCGCGATCGCCGGCGGGATCCATCGGCTGCTGTCGTTCGACGCGCTGGTCGCCCACGCCGGCGCGCTGCAGGGCTTCGTCGCGGGCAATGGCGCGGTCGCCGCGGGGGCCTATGTCGCGGTCTATGCGGCGCTGGTCGCCCTGTCGCTGCCCGGCGCGCTCGTCGCCACGCTGACGGGCGGCTTCCTGTTCGGCGGGCTTGTCGGCGGGGCGCTGGCCGTCGTCGCCGCCACGGCGGGCGCGACCGTCGTCTTCCTGATCGCGCGCACGGCGATCGGCGACGCGCTCGTCGCCCGGGCCAAAGGGGCGATCGCCCGGCTCGCCGACGGGTTTCGCGAGGACGCCTTCGCCTATCTTCTCTTTCTTCGGCTCGCGCCGGTGTTTCCGTTCTTCGTGGTGAACCTCGCGCCGGCCGCGCTCGGCGTGCGGCTGAAGACCTTCGTCGCGGCGACCGCGCTCGGGATCGTGCCCGGAACCTTCGCCTTCGCTTTCATCGGCGCCGGGCTTGGCGGCGTGGTGGCGCAGGAGGCGGAGCGCCGCGGCGCCTGTCTCGCCCGTGGCGGGGCGGACTGCGCCGCGCGGCTCGATCCCTCCACCCTCGTCTCGACGCCGATCCTGCTGGCGCTCGGCGGCCTCGCGGTCGTCGCGCTGCTGCCGGTCGCCGCGAAGCGCCTGCGCCGACGCAAAGGGCCCGCCGCGTGAGCGACATCCTGACGCCCGATCTCTGCGTCATCGGCGCGGGCTCCGCCGGCCTGACGATCGCCTCCTCGGCCGCCGGCCTCGGCGCCTCCGTTATGCTCATCGAGAAGGGCGAGATGGGCGGCGACTGCCTGAACGTCGGCTGCGTCCCCTCGAAGGCGCTGATCGCCGCGGCGAAGCGCGCCCACGCGGTCCGCTGCGCGGGCGCGTTCGGCGTGCGCGCCGGGGAGGTGGCGGTCGACTTCGCCGCCGTCATGGCCCACGTCCACGGCGTCGTCGCCGCCATCGCGCCGACGGACTCCGAAGCCCGCTACACCGCGCTCGGCGTCCGCGTGGTGCGGGACGCCGCCCGTTTCATCGACAGGCGCACGGTGGAGGCGGGGGCCTTGCGCATCCGCGCCCGGCGCACGGTGATCGCCACCGGCTCGCGCCCCGCGATCCCGCCGGTGCCGGGCCTCGCCGCCGTGCCCTACCTGACCAACGAGACCGTGTTCGGCCTAACGGCGCTGCCGGAGCGGCTGCTGGTGCTCGGCGCCGGCCCCATCGGGCTCGAGCTCGGACAGGCCTTCCGCCGGCTCGGCTCCGAGGTCACGATCGTCGACTCCGGCCCGCCGCTCGCCCGCGAAGACCCCGAGATCGTGGCGCACACGCTGGGCGCCCTGAAGCGGGAAGGGATCACGCTGCACGCGCGGGTGACGGTGGTCGCCGCCAAGCGCGTCGCGGACGGCGTGGCGCTGGTGATCGACGAGGGCGCCGGCCCGCGCGAGATCGCCGGCACCCACCTGCTGATCGCCGCGGGCCGCAAGCCCGCGCTGGCGGATCTCGGCCTCGAGGCGGCGGGCGTCCGCCACACGCCGGCGGGCCTCGTCGTGTCGCGCGGCCTGCGCACCTCCAACCGTCGCGTCTATGCGGCCGGCGACGCGGCGGGCGGGCCGAACTTCACCCATGTGGCGGGCCATCAGGGCGGGCTGGTGGTGCGGGCGGCGCTGTTCGGCCTGCCGGCCGGCTTCGACCCCACCCCAATCCCGCGCGTGACCTTCACCGATCCCGAGATCGCTTCCGTCGGCCTCGACGAGGACGCGGCCCGGGCGAAGCACACGACCATTGGCGTCTGGCGCTGGCCGTTCCACGAGAACGACCGCGCGCGCGCCGAGGGCCGCGTCGCGGGCCATCTCAAGGTCATCACCGACGCCCGCGGCCGGGTGGTGGGCGCGAGCCTCGCCGGCGAGCAGGCCGGCGAGCTCATCCACCTGTGGGCGGCGGCGGTCCAGAAGAAATGGGCCTTGACGGAGATCGCCTCCCTGACGCTGCCTTACCCCACGCTTGGCGAAATTTCGCGGCGGGCGGCGATCCTCCACGTGGCCGACCGTTTGACGAACCCCTGGGTCGGCCGCATCATCCGCTTCGTGCGGAAGCTGCCCTGAAGAAGCGCGCGCCACCGATCGTCATGACGCTCAGTCCCCCCAACGTCCACGCCCGCCGCAATCTCGGCCTGTCCGGCAAGCTGCTGGGGCTGACCGTCGTCTTCGTGATGATGGCGGAAATTCTCGTCTACGTGCCGACGATCGCGAACTTCCGGCTGAACTACATCGACGACCAGGTGAACCGCGCGCGCACGGCGGCGCTCGCCCTCGACGCCGCGCCCGAGGGCGCGGTCGAGGAGACGCTCGCCCGCCGTCTGCTGAAGAGCGTCGACGCGCTCGCCCTGGTGCTGAAGACCGGGGACGCCCGCCGGCTGCTCGCCGTCGCCGAGATGCCGAGCGAGGTCGCGGTCACCATCGACCGGCGCGATCCGGACGACGCCGCCGCGATCCTCGACGCCTTCGACACGCTGCTGAACGGCCACAAGCGCCTCGCCCGCGTGGTCGACGTCGCTCCCAACCAGGGCGACTTCATCGAGATCGTGGTCGACGAGACGCAGCTGCGGCAGGCGATGCTGGCGTTCTCGCGCACCGTGCTGCTGCTCTCGCTGCTGATCTCCGCGACCACCGCGGGCCTCGTCTATCTCGCGCTCGACCGGATGATCGTGCGTCCGGTGCGCCGCCTGACCGAGACCATGGTGCGATTCGCCGAGGCGCCGGAGGACGCGAGCCGCATCGTGGTCGCCTCCGACCGGGCCGACGAGATCGGGATCGCCGAGGCCGAGCTCGAGCGCATGCAGAGCGAGATCCACGGCCAGCTGCAGCAGAAGTCCCGGCTCGCCGCGCTCGGCCTCGCGGTCTCGAAGATCAACCACGACCTGCGCAACCTGCTGGCCTCCGCCCAGCTGATGTCTGACCGGCTCGGCACGGTCTCGGACCCGACGGTGCAGAAGCTCGCGCCCAAGCTGATCGCCACGCTCGACCGGGCGATCGCCTTCTGCCAGTCGACGCTGTCCTACGGCCGCGCCCAGGAGCGCCCGCCGCAGCGGCGGCCGGTGGCCTTCGCCGACGTGGTCGAGGACGTCCGCACGGCGCTCGGCGTGGCGCCCGGCGGTCCGGTGCGGTTCTCCGCCGCGGTCGAGCGCGGGCTGACGATCGACGCCGACCCCGACCAGATGTTCCGCATCCTGCTCAATCTCGGCCGCAACGCGCTGCAGGCCTTCGAGGGCCGCGGCGTCCCGGACCCGGACCGGGACCAGATCCGGATCTCCGGCCGCCGGGAGGGCGCCGTCGCGGTGCTCGAGTTCTCCGACACCGGCCCGGGTCTGCCCCGTAAGGCGCGCGAGCACCTGTTCGAGCCCTTCCAGGGCTCCACCCGCACCGGCGGCACGGGGCTGGGCCTCGCCATCGCCGCCGAGCTCGTGCGCGCCCACGGCGGCTCCATCAGCCTCGTGGACGGCGCCCTCGGCGCGACCTTCCGCATCACCGTGCCGGATCGCCCCATCGACCTGCAGGCGCACGCCCGTCAGCGCGCGAGCGCGTGACGGCCGTCGTTTTTCCTGCGCCGGGCCGCTTGCATTCCCCGCGGCGAGCGGCTAACAAACCGGCCTCCGCCGAGGGGCTCCGTCGCCCCCGGCCAGCGCGCCCGTAGCTCAGCTGGATAGAGCACCAGACTACGAATCTGGGGGTCAGAGGTTCGAATCCTTTCGGGCGCGCCAATCTTTTTCAAAAGCGAACGGACGGCTTGTGGGCGCTCTCGACGCGCGCCGCAGACCTGCTCCCCTGGCGGGTTCGGCCGCGGCATGGCGACCGTGGCCTAGGGCTCGCCCCGGCGGCCTCGCCGCGGGCTCACTCCGGCAGGGCGAACTGCAGCAGGACGGTGCGCTGGAAGCCGGAGAAGTTGTCGTCGGAGACCGCGGTGATCACCGCGCGGCCGTCCGCGCCGCGGTGGGTCGCGACGCCCTCGAGGTTGTCGATCGCCTGCGATAGCGTGGCCTCCATCAGCACGGGGCCGTCGACCACCGCGCCGGCCTTCACGTCGGCTTCCGACAGCCGTCGCATGCGAACCGAAAGCGACAGCGGCGGCACGTAGCGTCGCTCCAGAAGCACGAAGCCGCCGCTCGGGAGCCGCGCGACGTCGGTCGGGGAAAAGTCCTCGGTGCGCTTCACCGCGAACTCGAACGGCGTCTTGCTCCCGACCACGAAGGCGCGGTTGTTTCCCGCGGCGTCGAGATACTTCTCGCCGATCATCATCAGCGCGCCCGACGACAAGGTCGCGATCGCCTCGTAACCGGCGTTGGACGGCGCGCCGCCGACGGCCTTCGGGAGCTTGATCGGGCGGCCAGCGCCGGCGCGCCCCTCCGCGTCGAGGGCGAAGCGCAGCACCTCGTGGACGCGCTCCGAGGCGATCCAGGCGCCGCGCCCGCGGATGTCGAGCGATTCGGTGTCCGCGCCGCGGCGGCCGGGCAGGGGGCCGCGCGGCCCGACGATCGGTTCCCGCACGACGCCGCTCAATCCGGTCGGCTTCGCGCCGTCGTAGGCGATCGCCCCCCGGAACCAGTTGCCGCGGTCGCTGATCGCGGTGAAGCGGCGGCCGTCGTCGGACAGCCTGAGGCCGGAAAGCCCGCCGAAGTCCTTGTCGCGCGACGACAGCGTCAATCCGCCGAGAAAAACCAGTTTGCCGTAGGCCCCGCCGACGGGGGTTGCGGAATCGAACCGCTCGATCGGCGAGGCGGTGACCTCGACCGGCGCTTCCTGCGCGGCGGCGGCGCCGAGGCCAAGCGCAAGGGAGCCGGCGAGCGCGACAAGGCGGACGAGCGCGCGGCCGGGACGCCTCACGCGTGGCCCCGTCGCCCGCGGGCGGCGGGAGCCTTCTCGTCGAACAGTTCGGCGAGCTTCTCCGTCATCACGCCGCCGAGCTCCTCGGCGTCGACGATGGTGACGGCGCGGCGGTAGTAGCGCGTCACGTCGTGGCCGATGCCGATGGCGATCAGCTCCACCGTCGACCGCATCTCGATCTCCTCGATGACGCGGCGCAGGTGCTTCTCGAGGTAGTTGCCGGCGTTGACCGAGAGCGTCGAGTCGTCCACCGGCGCGCCGTCCGAGATCACCATCAGGATGCGGCGCTGCTCCGGCCGGCGCTGCAGCCGCTCGTGCGCCCAGGCCAGCGCCTCGCCGTCGATGTTCTCCTTCAGCAGCCCCTCGCGCATCATCAGCCCGAGGTTCTTGCGCGTGCGGCGCCACGGCGCGTCGGCGGCCTTGTAGATGATGTGGCGGAGGTCGTTGAGGCGGCCGGGCGCCATCGGCTTGCCGGCGGCGAGCCAGGCCTCGCGCGACTGCCCGCCCTTCCAGGCGCGGGTGGTGAAGCCGAGGATCTCGACCTTCACGCCGCAGCGCTCCAGCGTCCGCGCGAGAATGTCGGCGCAGGTGGCCGCGACCGTGATCGGCCGGCCGCGCATCGAGCCGGAGTTGTCGATCAGCAGCGAGACCACGGTGTCGCGGAACTCGGTGTCGCGCTCGCGCATGAAGGTCAGCGCGCTCATGGGGTCGACCACCACGCGGGACAGGCGCGCCGGGTCGAGCATGCCCTCCTCGAGGTCGAAGTCCCAGGCGCGGTTCTGCTGGGCGAGCAGGCGGCGCTGCAGGCGGTTCGCGAGCCGGCCCACGACGCCCTGAAGCGCGGCGAGCTGCTTGTCGAGGTAGGACCTCAGCCGCGTCAGCTCCTCCTGGTCGCAAAGCTCCTCGGCCAGCGCCTCCTCGTCGAACTTGGTGGTGTAGGCGACGTAGTCCGGCTTCTCGCGCTCGGCGTGGCGGCTGTCCTGCGGCCGCCACGGCTCGGTGGCCTCCTCGGCCTCGCCGAGCTCGTCGTCGTCGGGCGCGTCGGTCGGCGGCGCGTCGGCCGCCTCCATCTGCTCCGCGTCGTCGTCGGCCTCGGAGGAGGCGTCGGTCTCGGCGGGGTCGGCGCCGTCGCTCGAATCCTCGGGGGCGTCGGCGGCTTCGCCTTCCTGCGTCGGGGGATCGCCGTCGTCGCTCTCCTCGCCGTCGTCGCTCTCCTGGCGGTCGGAGGCGAGCTCCTCGCCCATGTCGAGCGAGGTCAGCAGGTCGCGGATCGCGCGCGCATAGGCGCCCTGGTCCTCGACCACGCGGTCGAGTCGGGCGAAGTCGGGGCCGGCCCGCTCCTCGAGCCAGGGCCGCCACAGGTCGACGAGCTTCGCGGCCGCCTCCGGCGGCTTGTGGCCGGTGAGCTTCTCGCGCACCAGCAGCGCGACGGCGTCCTGCAGCGGCGCGTCGGCCTTGTCGGTGACCTCGGCGTAGGGGCCGCGGTGGTAGCGGTCCTCGAGCATGGCGGTGAGATTGCCGGCGGTTCCCGCCATCCGCCGCGCGCCGATCGCCTCGCAGCGCGCCTGCTCGACGGCGTCGAACACGGCGCGCGCCTCCGTGCCCTGCGGGGCGAGGCGGGCGTGGGTCTTGGCGTCGTGGCAGGCGACGCGCAGCGCCATCGAGTCGGCGTGGCCCCGGAGGATCGCGACGTCCTGGGGCGTCAGCTTGCGCGGCGGCTCCGGCAGCCGCGCCTTCCCGGGCGTGAGCGCCGGGCGCTCAGAGGCGAAGGCGACCTCCATCTCCGGATCGCCGGCGATCGCGCGCAGGCAGCCCGCGACCGCCCGCTTGAACGGTTCGGACGGCGCCGCGGCCTTGTCGCCGGGCTTGCGGTTGGATCCGGACATGGGACGCCTCCGCTAATGCGCCGCGCGCTGGGGGGCGAGCGCGGCTTGAAACATGCGGACGATCTCCTCGACGCCGAGCGTGAAGAAGCCGCCCTGGCCCGTGTCGAAGGCGTTCCGCCAGATGCGATAGCCGCCCTCGAAGCCCTCGGGGATCGGCACGTCGCCCTCGCGCCGCAGCAGGCTCGCGAGCAGGGCGTCGATCGCGATCGGCGCGTGCTCCACGAGCCGCGGGACCAGCGCGCCCGTCTCCGGGTCCGGCAACGGCGCGTCCACGATCGAGACGGACGCCACCTTCGACGCCCCGGCGACGTCGATCCGGCCGATCACGACCCTTGAGCTTGGAAGCTGGGCGTCGCGATAGCTCCACGCTTGTCCGGGAGCGAGATCCGCCGCGGTGGCCATGAGGTCTCCAGCGCTCGAGCCGCGCGTCAGCTCATCGCCACGTTGACGGCGCTCTCCGGCAGCTCGCGGCCGAAGCAGCGCTGGTAGAACTCGGCCACCAGGCTGCGCTCGAGCTCGTCGCACTTGTTCAGGAAGGTCAGCCGGAACGCGAAGCCGATGTCCCCGAAGATGTCGGCGTTTTCCGACCAGGTGATCACGGTGCGCGGGCTCATCACGGTCGACAGGTCGCCGTTCATGAAGGCCTGGCGCGTGAGGTCGGCCAGCCGGACCATCTTGGACACGGTGTCCCGCCCGCCCTTTTCCTTCTGGTAGCGCGGCGACTTGGCGAGGACGATGTCCACCTCCTTGTCGTGCGCGAGGTAGTTCAGCGTCGTGACGATCGACCAGCGGTCCATCTGGCCCTGGTTGATCTGCTGGGTGCCGTGATAGAGGCCCGAGGTGTCGCCGAGGCCGACCGTGTTGGCGGTCGCGAACAGGCGGAACGCCGGGTGCGGCCGCAGCACGCGGCGCTGGTCGAGCAGCGTGAGCTTGCCCGACTGCTCCAGCACGCGCTGGATCACGAACATCACGTCCGGCCGGCCGGCGTCGTACTCGTCGAACACCAGCGCCACGTTGTTCTGCAGCGCCCAGGGCAGGATGCCGTCGCGGAACTCGGTGATCTGCATGCCGTCCTTGAGCACGATGGCGTCCTTGCCGATCAGATCGATGCGGCTGACGTGGCTGTCGAGGTTCACGCGCACGCAGGGCCAGTTCAGCCGGGCCGCCACCTGCTCGATGTGCGTCGACTTGCCGGTGCCATGATAGCCGGTGACCATCACGCGGCGGTTGCGGGCGAAGCCGGCGAGGATCGCGAGCGTGGTGTCGTGGTCGAACAGGTAGTCCGGGTCGAGGTCCGGCACGGCGCCCTGCGCCTCGCCGAACGCGGGAACCTCGAGGTCGCTGTCGATCCCGAAGAGCTGCCGCACCGACACTTTCATGTCGGGCGTCGGGGAGGAGAGCGGAGCGTCGAGGGCGTCGGTCATGGGGCCTCCAGGCGGTCCCGGACGGCGTCGCGCGGAACCGGGGGCGCGCTTCGTCAGCTCAGCGCGCGTCTTGAAAAGGGCGATCGTGTCAGCAGAAGCCGGCGGATCGGAGATAGTTATAGGCTTGGATGATCTCGCGCAATTTGTCCTCGGTGCTCCGGTCGCCGCCGTTGGCGTCCGGATGCAGCCGTTTGACCAGTTCCTTGTAGCGCGCCTTGATCTCCTCGCCGCTCGCGCTCGCGCCCAGGTTGAGCGCCTCGAGCGACTTGCGCTCGACGTTCTTGAGCTCGCGCTCGGGCTTCTGGGGCGCGCCGCTCGGGCCGTCCTCGTCGAACATGTGAAACGCGTCGTCGAAGGCGAAGCCGCTCGCCCAGCCGCGGTTCTTGCCGCCGCGGGCGCGCTCGGCCTTCGCGCGGGCCTCGGGCGTCGCGCCGGCGGCGGCGTTCTGGCCCATGGTCCAGGTCGGCCGATGCCCGGTCTGGCTGTCCTTCTGGTAGGCCATCACCGCTTCGTCGGACATGCCGGAGAAGAAATTGTAGTTCTGGTTGTAGGCGCGGACATGCGCCAGGCAGAACCGCCAGTACTCGTTCTCCCGGTCGCGGCCCTTCGGCGCCCGGTGGACGCCGGGCTCGCGGCACCCGGGATGGTCGCACCTCGCCACCTGCGGCTGCGGGCGGCTTTCGCCCCGCGCCACGCGGATCCGGTCGAACCATGGGCTGTCGAGTTTCATGACGCTGGCATTATGGGGGGCGGGGGGAGCGCGAACAAGAACGCGCGGCCGCAACGGAGAGGGGCATGATGCGGGCTTGACGCGGCGAACCGGGGCGACCCACATCGCGGCTGCTTCGCCGACCCCGACGGGAGAGACGCCATGACCGTGCGCGCGCGGATCGAGACCAAGCTGACGGAGGCGCTGGCGCCGACGCGGCTCGACGTCATCGACGAGAGCCACCTGCACGCCGGCCATGCCGGCGCCCGGCCCGAGGGCGAAACCCACTTCCGGGTGAAGGTGACCTCCGCGGCGTTCTCCGGCCTTGGCCGGGTCGACCGCCACCGCCGGGTCAACGCCCTGCTGGCCGAGGAGCTCGCCGGCCCCGTCCACGCCCTCGCCATCGACGCCCGCGCCCCCGAGGAGCCGGGGCGGCCGTAGCCGCCAGCCGCGGGCGACCTACTCGCCGATCACCTTGACGCGCAGGCCCGCCTGCAGCGGGTCGCCGGGGGCGAAGCCGTTGAGGACCGCGAAGCGCTCGAGCGCGCGGTCTGTCACGGCCATGCGGCGCGCCAGCGTCTCCTCGGTGTCGCCGGGACGCACCGTCGCGACCTCGATCTTCAGCGGCTGCGCCTGCTCCGATTCGGCCTGCGTCAGGCGCCGGAAGGTCGAGAGCGAGGCGCGGAAGCCCTCGTCGATGTCGGGCGTCAGCTCGCGGGCCGCGAAGATCAGCCGGTAGACGTCCGCGCCGAACTTCACGGCGGCGAAGCGGAAGGTCCACTCCTTGCCGCGCGCGACGACGGTGACCGCGTCCATGCCGTTGACCTCGAGCTTTTCGACCGGCCCCGGCTCGACGCCGTCGATCCAGTTCTCGGCGATGTAGCTTTCGAGCGTCTGGCTGGATCCAAGCCGCGCCGCGTCGAGGCGCAGCGCCCGGCCGTCGGGGGCGACGCCGAGCAGCGCCTCGGATCCGTTCTCGAAGGTGAAGCCTTCGGGCGCCAGGAAGGTGAACCCAAGCCGCGGATGCAGGAAGCGGCGGCCGCGGGCGAAGCCCTGCGCGGGGTCGTCGCCGTAGGTCGTGCCGTTCAGCGCGACAAGATAGGCGTCTCGGTCGCGCTCGCCGACGCCCGGCGCGCCGATCTGGCGGGCGGCGGTGACGGCGAGCTGCACCCGCTCAGGGGTAGAAGGATGCGTCGACAGGAAGTCGAGGCCGGGCTGCGAGGGCTTCTGCCCGAGCGCCGCGCTGCGGAGTTCGGACTGCCGGCCCATGGAGAGGAGGAAGCGCGAGGCGCCGTAGGGGTCGAAGCCGGCCCGCGCGATGTTCTGCACGCCGATGCGGTCGGCCTCCAGCTCCTGCGCGCGGGAGAAGCTCGCGAGCGACAGCTTGCTCTTGGCGAGCGCGACAGCCCCGGCCTCGCGGTCCTCCAGCACGTCGGAGACGACGCGGCTGACCAGCACCGCCTTGCGCTCCTCGTCGGCGCGCTGGAAGGCGTGACGGGCGGTGACGTGCGCCATCTCGTGGGCAAGCACCGCCGCGACCTCGGAGGTGTCGTTGGCGACGGCGAGCAGGCCGCGGGTGACGTAGAGGTTGCCGTTCGGCAGCGCGAAGGCGTTGATCAGCGGCGAGTTGAGCAGCGTCACCTTGTAGCGCAGGTCGGGCCGTTCGGAGGCCGCGGCCAGCCGGTCGGCGACCGAGTTGAGCAGCGTCACCAGGTCGGGCTTGGGATAGACGCCGCCATAGGCCGCGGCGATGCGCGCCTGCTCCTGGCTGACGGCGGTGGGGGCCGGGGCGACCTTGGGGGCGGAGGCGGGAACGATCGGCTGCGGCGTCGGCTTCTCGCCGCCGAAGCTGCCGCAGCCGGCCAGCAACGCCGCGGCGCTCGCAAGCGCTGCGAGACGCAGGGCGAAGGTCCGCCTGTCCCGATGCTGCCCGCCGAGGCCCGTCATGCCGCAAGCCCCTCCCGTCATCTCGCGCTCGCCAGGCCGAGCTTTTCGATCTGGGCGGCCTCGGTCACGGCGATCGTCGGGCCGAGCCGCCGTTCGATCATGCCGCGAACCCTCAGGCGCGCGCCGGGCGACAGGCCGAGAGCCTCGGCGCCGCCGAGCCGCTTCGCGGCGGCCTCGCTCAGGACCAGTGCGAGAGCGTCGCGCCAGCGGCGTCCGAAATTCACGTAAAGCCGTCCGTTCACGGTGCGGACGCTCGCCACGCGTCCTTCGGCGATCTCGAAACGGCCGACGGAGCCCGCGAAGGCGTCGCCGTCGGCGGCGTCTCGGACCTCGTAGTACGTATTTGTCCACAAACCAAGGCTCGCGCGGCGGGCGCCGTCCTCCGCGGCGAGGAGCGTGGCGCGGCAGTCACGCCCCGCCCGGTCGGCGGCCGCGCGGGCGACGCCGCGGGCGAGCAGCTCGGCCGAAAGCCCCGCGGGATCGGCGGCTCCCTCGGGGGCGAGATAGCCGACGATCCGGCCGTGCCGGTCGGGGCTCGCAAGCGCCGGCCGAAGAACGAGAGGGCGGCCCGCGACGAGGGCGCGGAGGGTGGTCGCAGCGGCGTCCGCCAGCGGCCAGTCGGCCTCCCGGGTCCCGAGCGGCGCCTTGGGCGCGAGGATCCCGGCGAGCCGCAGCGTCCGTCCGTCCGCGAGCGCCGCGGTGTCGCCGTCGAGCGCCCGCTCCACCCGCACGCTCTCGGCCTTGGCGGAGAGGACGCAGGGCGCGGCGAGGGAGGGATGGATTGCGAGAAGCAGGGCGAGCGCGGTCGTCGCCGGCAGGGCGATGGCGGGGCCTGTCAGGAACGCGGGCGCACTCTGGAACACGCCAGACGGTAGGTTTCGCGTGGTGGACGACGGGTTAACGCGGGGGTTACAGCACGATGATTCCGGCGTGCTTCGCCTTCTCGTCGGGCTCGACGTGGATGGTCACGATCGTGTCCGCGTCGTCGTCGTGCAGCGCGCGCTCGATGCGGTCGCAGATGTCGTGCGCTTCGGCCACGCGCAGGTCGCGCGGCACCACCAGGTGGAAGTCGACGAAGGTCAGCCGCCCCGCCTGCCGGGTGCGCAGGTCGTGGGCCTCGATCGCGCCGTCGGCGTTGGCCGCGATCACGCCCTTGATCCGGGCGACTGTGGCGTCGTCGGCCGCCTCGTCCATCAGCCCGCCGACCGAGGCGCGCACCAGCTGGAAGCCGGACCACAGCACGTTCACGGCGACGAGGCAGGCGATGGCGGGGTCGAGCCAGGCCTTGCCGGTCCACACCGCAGCGCCGATGCCGATCAGCACGCCGATCGAGGAGACGACGTCGGTCATCAGGTGCTTGCCGTCGGCGACCAGCGCCGGTGAGCGCAGCGTCCGGCCGCGGCGCAGCAGCAGAAGGCACCATGCGGCGTTGATCGCGCTCGCGGCGAGGTTCGCCCCGATGCCGAGCGGGGTCAGCTCCAGCGGCCGCGGATCGAGAAAGGCGCGGTAGGCCTCGTTGAAGATCGTGGCCGCCGCCACGACGATCAGCACGCCCTCGGTCACGGCCGAGAGGTACTCCGCCTTGTGGTGGCCGTAGGGGTGGTTGCTGTCGGGCGGCGCCGCGGAGAGGCGCACGGCGACGAAGGCCGCGACCGCCGCCGCCACGTTCACGACGCTCTCGGCGGCGTCCGAGTACAGCGCGACGGAACCGGTCAGCAGATAGGCGACCGTCTTCAGCGCCAGCACCGCGACGCCGACAACGATGCTTCCGAAGGCGATCTTCGCCGTCTGGTCCATGCTCGCCCGCCGTTCGCGCGTGTTCGGAAGCGGAGCGCTTAGCGGACCGGCGACAAGCGTTCAACCGCTGAGTTCGCAACTGCGAGGCGGTCGCGAAACCGGGCGCGCGCCCCCGTGCAAAACGCGATCGGCCATGCTACGACCGCGGCCGGCCGGTCCCGTAGCTCAGCTGGACAGAGCGACGGTTTCCTAAACCGTAGGTCGGAGGTTCGAGCCCTCCCGGGATCGCCAGTTTTCAGCCGATCCGCGCCGGCGGGCGACCCTCAGAGACGCCCGAACATCCGCCTGAGGGTCCCGTCGCGCCAGAGCAGCGCGTGCGTCAGCGCCATGCCGACATGGCCCGCGATCAGCGCCAGCAGCGCCCAGGACAGCGGCTCGTGCAGCGCGTCCGGCGCCGCGATCAGCCAGGGCTCCTCGCGGCCGGTGGCGGGAATGAGCGTGACCCCGCCGATCTCCCAGCCCTTGCCCTTGCCGTAGATGCGCACGAGCGCGAGCGCCGGCACGATGATCATCAGCCCGTGCAGCGCGAGGTGGCTGAGCCGGGCGAGGCGGCCGAGCGCGCCGGTCTCCAGCGCCGGCTGGCGGCGGAGCTGGCTCAGGCGCCAGAGCGACCGCGGCACGGCGATCGCGAGCACCGCGAGGCCGACATAGCCGTGGGGGCCGAAGCGGGCGATCCCGTTCAGCCATGGCGTCTCGCCGAAGATCTTGTAGAGCGCGACGATCGCGAACTGCCACAGCACGAGCGCGGCCAGCGTCCCGTGGAACAGCCGGGTGACGAGCCCGTAGCGGCGTGGCGTGTCCAGCGCGACGCCGTCCGGCCGCCCTGCGGCGGCGCTCTCCTGCGTTTGGGCGCTCATGCCTTGACGGGAACGACGTCCACGCTGTGGCGCGTCTTCTGGGGGCCGGCGGTGATCAGGACGCCGTCGATGGGGGCGACGTCGGAGTAGTCCCGTCCGACCGCGGCCACGATGTGGTCGTCGAGGGTGACCATGGCGTTGGTGGGATCGAACCCCATCCAGCCGATCTCCTCGCCCAGCCAGACGTCGACCCAGGCGTGCATCGCGTCGGCGCCCTCCAGCCGCGGGCGGCCCTTGGGCGGCTCGGTCCGCAGGAAGCCGCTGACGTAGGCCGCGGGAATCCCGATCCCCCGGAGGCTCGCGATCATCACATGCGCGAAGTCCTGGCACACGCCCTCGCGGCGGGCGAAGGCCTCCTCCGCCGGGGTGTCGACCGTGGTCGCGCCGGGCGCGTATTTGAAATCGGCCTTGATGCGCTTGGAGAAGGCGAGCAGCGCCTCGCCGATCGGCGCGTCGTCGTCCATCGCCTCTTCGCCATAGGCGGTGAAGGTCTCGCCCAGCCGCACGAGACGGCTCGGCCCGAGGAAGTGCATCGCTCCGCCCGGGCCGGGATCGCGCAGGCGGGCCGCGGTTGCGCGGACGGCGACGACCGTCGGCGTCTTCGCGAGATCGGGGGCCGCGCGCGCGACCGTCACCCGGGTCTTCATGGTGACGGAGAGCGCCGCGTGCGGCGGCAGCAGCAGGAGGTGGTCGAGCGCGTTGCCGAAGAAATCGCGTTCCGCGGTCTGCTCGTCCGGCCGGGGCACGATCGTCACCTGCGTCGCGCCGACCTCCTGGCCGCGTCCCGCCCGCGGCCGCACCCGCAGGATGTGGCGCGCGTCCTTCACTTCCGAGGGGTAGTCGTAGCCGATCTTGAGGACGAGGTCGTAGATCATTCGCTTTCCAACCGTTCGGCCAGCGCCGGCCCGGCGCCGAAGTACCGCCGCGACAGCAGATCGGACAGCCCGGCCAGATCGTCCGCGATCCGCTTCAGGAAGGCCTCGTCGATCTCGGAGGGGTGGCCCGTGGTGAGCCGCGACTGCAGCCGCACCGCGCGCCGCGACAGCATGTCCAGCGTCTCGCCGTGCCTGCGGCCGGGGAGCGCGTCGAGGATCGTCTTGAAGCCGTTGACCTGGAAGGCCACGGACCGCGGGTTGAGCGGGTCAAGCACGGAGAGGTCGAGCGCTGTCTCGCGGGTGAGGTCCACCGAATAGCGCCTGCGGTAGGTGACGCGGCTGTCGGTGAACTCCAGCAGCGCCTCCAGCCCGCCTTCGAGCGTCTTTTCGCCCGCAAGCGCGGCGGCGACCAGCGCGGTGACCCGCCCGCGCTCGATCAGCCGGCCGGACTGCAGGAAGCGCCAGGCGGTGTGCTGGTACATGCTCTCGTGCACGAGACCCGCGAAGCCGGACAGCCGGGTGAGCACGCCGCTCGCAAGCGCCGCGACGTCGCCGGGCTCCTCGCGGAAGGCCTCGATCATGTCGACGATCTCGCCCAGCACCCGCCAGCCGTCCGGCGAGAACCGGTCGCGGATGCGCGAGGCGGTGGCGAAAGCCTGGCCGGCGAGGTCGAGCAGCCCCTCGGTCGGATCGCCCACCGCGGCGTCGACGCCGATCGCCGCAAGCCGCTCGCCGACCACCTGCTCCAGCGCGCCCACGCGCTCGCCTTCCGCGAGCCGGGCGGCGTGCAGGCGCACCAGCCGGGTCGCGGCCTCGGCGCGCTCGACGTAGCGTCCGAGCCAGTAGAGGTTGTCGGCGGCGCGCGCGGGCGGCGCGCTCGGCAGCCGGCGGGCGAAGCCGCCGCCGGGCTTCTCCAGCAGTGAGACCTGGCGCTCCACATGGTCGCCCGGCACCCAGACGTCCACCGAATGGCCGCCGGACTGCATCGAGACGGCGTTGGGATCGGTCGAGCTCGAGGTGCGCGCGAAGCCGCCGGGCATCACCCGCCAGCCGTCGGCGCCGCGCGCCAGGAACACCCGCATCGTGACCGGCCGCGCGACCAGCTTGCCGTCCACGAACACCGGCGCTGTCGAGAGCCCGACGATCTCCTGCGCCACCACGTCGAGACCGTTCGTCTCCAGCATGTCGGCGAAGCCCTCTGAGTCCGCGGCGCGGATGCCGAGGTCGAGCGGCCTGCGGCGCTCGCCGGCCTCCGCGGACTGCGGAAAGGCGTGGGCGAGCGACAGGCGGTCGCGGTTCTTGGCGACGAAGGCGCGCTCCTTCTCCTGCCCGCACCACCAGGTGGCGACCGTCGGCAGCTTCAGCTCCTCGCCCAGCAACGCCTTGGCGAGCGCCGGCTGGAAGGCGAGCAGCGCCCGGGTCTCGAGGATGCCGGAGCCGAGCGCGTTGACGAGCTCAACCCCGCCGGCGCGGACCGCGCGGGCGAGGCCCGGCGTGCCGATGCGCGAGCGCGCGTAAAGCTCCAGCGGGTCGGCGAAGTCCGAATCGAGCCGGCGCCACAGCACGCGGATCGGCTTCGCGCCGTCGACGGTGCGCACCTCCACCGATGAGCCGTGCACCGCGAGGTCGCCGCCTTCGAGCAGCAGCAGGCCGAGGTAGCGGGCGAGATAGGCGTGCTCGAAGTAGGTCTCGTTGTGGGGCCCGGGCGAGAGCAGGCCGGCGCGCACGCCCTTGCCGTCGTCGAGCGAATAGAGCGTCTCGCGGAAGTCGCGGAAGAAGCGCGCGAGACGCTGGATCTTGAGGTCGCGGATCAGGTCGGGGAACGCGCGGGAGGTGGCGACGCGGTTCTCCAGCGCGAAGCCGGCGCCGGAGGCCGCCTGGGTGCGGTCGCCCAGCACCCACCACTGGCCGTCCGGCCCGCGGCCGAGGTCGACGGCGATGAACCGGATGAGCGGCTGGCCGGACTTGCCCTGGTCGGCCACGGGCCGCAGGAATTCGGGATTGCGGCCGAGGATCGCCGGCGGCAGCACCCCGTCGCGCACCAGCGCTCGCTCGCCGTAGAGGTCGCCGAGCAGCTTCTCGAGGAAGTCCGCGCGCTGGACCAGCCCCGCCTCGAGCGTCGCCCATTCCTCCCGGCTGATGATCAGCGGCGGGTGCGCCAGCGGCCAGGATCGCGGCCGGTCGCTCTGATCGACGGCGCCGTAGACGCGGTAGAACACGCCCGCCTCGCGCAGATACTGCGCGGCGGTGGCGAAGCGGCGGCCGCGCTCGGCCTCGTCCATGCGGGCGAGCGAGGCGATCATCTCGCGGTAATGCGGCCGCACCTGCCCGTCGGCCGTCATCATCTCGTCGTGGGTTCCGACGGGAGGACGATAGCCGGCGAGGAGCGCGCCTTTGGCCGCGCGTTCGGGCGCGGCCGGGGTCAGGACTTTCGCGGTGGGCACGTCACCAGGCTCTTCGGGCGGAGGGGGCGACTCGTCGATCGTCGCCGCGCGACGATGGCGCCTCATGCCGCGTTTGGCGATGGACAGATCGGCGCGTCACTCTCCAAGCCAGGCGGGACGACGCAGGTCGAGCGTATGCGGGAAGGACGGGTTCGGGGTCTCGCGCGTCGGCTCGAACGATCCGCCGGTGTGGCCGATGTCCTCGAAGCGCGCGAGCCGGCGGGCCTCGGCCTCGTAGGAGTTCACGGGGAAGGTGTCGTAGTTCCGGCCGCCGGGGTGGGCGACGTGGTAGACGCAGCCGCCGAGCGAACGCTTCGACCACTTGTCGTAGATGTCGAAGGTGAGCGGCGCGTGCACCGGGATGGTCGGGTGCAGGCCGGAAGCCGGCTGCCACGCCTTGAAGCGCACGCCAGCGACCTGCTCGCCGGAGACGCGCGTCGGCGTCAGCGGCACGGGGCGCCCGTTGCAGGTGACGACATGGTGGGCCGGGTCGGCGTTGGTCAGCTTCACCTGCAGGCGCTCGACGGAGGAGTCCACGAAGCGGACGGTGCCGCCGATCGCGCCGGTCTCGCCCATGACGTGCCAGGGCTCCAGCGCCTGGCGCAGCTCGAGCGAGACGCCCTCGCGCTCGATCCGCCCGCAGAACGGGAAGCGGAACTCGGCCTGGGCCTCGAACCACTCGGCGCGCAGCGGGTAGCCGGCGCGCTTCAGCTCGTCGATCACGTCGAGGAAGTCTTCCCAGACGAAGGCCGGCAGCATGAAGCGGTCGGCCAGGCGGGCGCCCCAGCGCACGAAGCCGCCCTGCGCCGGCTCCTTCCAGAACTTCGCGATCATCGCGCGGATCAGCAGCTGCTGGGCGAGGCTCATGCGCGCGTCCGGCGGCATCTCGAAGCCGCGGAACTCGACGAGCCCCAGCCGGCCGGTCGGGCCGTCCGGCGAGTACAGCTTGTCGATGCAGATCTCGGAGCGGTGGGTGTTGCCGGTGACGTCGATCAGCAGGTTGCGGAACAGGCGGTCGACCAGCCACGGCGGCGGAGCCAGGCCTTCGCCCGGCGCCGGCACGTTCGCCATCGCGATCTCGAGCTCGTAGAGCTGGTCGTGCCGGGCCTCGTCGATGCGAGGCGCCTGGCTCGTGGGGCCGATGAACAGGCCCGAGAACAGGTAGCTGAGCGAGGGGTGGCGCTGCCACTGCAGCACGAGCGACTTCAGCAGGTCGGGCCGGCGCAGGAACGGGCTGTCGAGCGGCGTCGCGCCGCCGACCACCACGTGGTTGCCGCCGCCGGTGCCGACGTGCTTGCCGTCGATCATGAACTTGTCGGCGCCGAGGCGCGACTGGCGCGCGTCGTCGTAGACCCCGGTGGTGATCGCGACCGCCTCCCGCCATGAGGCGGCGGGGTGGACGTTGACCTCGATCACGCCGGGATCGGGCGCGACGCGGACCACGTTGACCCGCGGGTCGAACGGCGGCGCGTAGCCTTCGATCTGGACGGGCAGGCCGCTCTCCTCCGCTGTGTCCTCGATCGCCGCGAGCAGGTCGAGATAGGCCTCGATCGACTCCATCGGCGGGATGAAGACGCAGAGCTTGCCGTCGCGCGGCTCAACCGAGAGGGCGGTGCGGACGTAGCCGACGATCTCGTTCTGCATCGTCGCCGGCGCCTGCCAGACGGGCTGGTCCGGCGTCGAGATGCGGCGTTGCTCGTGGCCGAGCGCGATCGTGTCCGGGTCCGGCAGCGGCTCCATCTCCCGCACCGGATCGGCGGGGAAGAAGTAGGGGAACTCGCTCTTGCTGAGATGGGGCAGGGCGCCCAGCGGCAGGCGGTAGCCGAGCGCGCTGTCGCCCGGCGACAGGAACAGCTTGCCGCGCCGGGTGCCCCAGCGCTCCGAGACCCAGCGCACCCCCTGCGCCTGCCAGGCCTGGATCGGCAGCACGAAGCCGGTGGGGTTGTTCAGCCCGCGGTCGAACACGCGGGCGAGGCGCGCGCGCTCCTCCGCGTCCTCGAGCTTCGGGTTCGAGGGGTCGACGTTCGCCGGCAACTGCGCCTCGCGCACCAGCCAGTAGGACGGGTCCTCATAGGCGGCCTGGGCGTTGTCGGGCGCGACGCCGAGCCGCTCGGCCACGCCGCGCGCTAGAACCTCCGCGCCGGCGACGTCGGCCTCCTCGGAGGTCTTCTCGCGGGCGATGAGGTCCGGGTTCTTCCAGATCGGCTTGCCGTCCTTGCGCCAGTAGAGCGAGAAGGTCCAGCGCGGCAGGGTCTCGCCGGGATACCACTTGCCCTGGCCGTAGTGCAGGAAGCCGCCGGGGGCGAAGCGGTCGCGCAGGCGGCGGATGAGGTCGTCGGCCAGCGCCCGCTTCTGCGGGCCGGTGGCGTCGGCGTTCCATTCGGCCGACTGGAAGTCGTCGATCGAGACGAAGGTCGGCTCGCCGCCCATGGTGAGGCGCACGTCGTTGGCGACGAGCTCGGCGTCGACCTTTTCGCCGAGCGCGTCGAGCGCCGCCCAGCTGTCGTCGGAGAAGGGGAAGGACACCCGCGGCCGCTCGGCGATGCGGTCGACCTTCATCTCGAAGTCGAACTCGACCTCGGCGTAGCTGGCGAGGCCCGAGATCGGGGCCGCGGTGCGGTAGTGCGGCGTGGCGGCCAGCGGCACATGGCTTTCGCCGGTCAGCAGGCCGGAGGTGGCGTCGAGGCCGATCCAGCCGGCGCCCGGCAGGTAGACCTCGGTCCAGGCGTGGAGGTCCGTGAAGTCGTGGTCGGTGCCGGCGGGGCCGTCGAGCGAGACCAGGTCGGGCTTCAGCTGAATGAGGTAGCCCGACACGAAGCGGGCGGCGAAGCCCAGGTGCCGCAGCGTCTGCACCAGCAGCCAGGTGGTGTCGCGGCAGGAGCCGGAGCGCTTGGTCAGCGTCTCCTCCGGCGTCTGCACGCCGGGCTCCATACGGATGAGATAGGCGGTCTGCTGCTGGAGGACGCGGTTGAGGCCGACCAGGAAATCGACCGTGCGGGTCTCGCTGCGGTCGAGCGTCGCGAGGAAGTCCTGAAGCAGCGGTCCGGCCGGCTCGGTCTCGAGATAGGGCGCAAGATCGACGGCGAGCGACTCCTCATAGGCGAAGGGCCACTCCGAGGCGTAGTCCTCCACGAAGAAGTCGAACGGGTTGTAGACCGTCATGTCGGCCAGCAGGTCGACCTCGATCTTGAACTCGGTCGTCGGCTCCGGGAACACGAAGCGCGCGAGGTAGTTGCCGAAGGGGTCCTGCTGCCAGTTGATGAAGTGGTTCGCCGGGCTCACCTTCAACGAGAACGACGGGACCTTCGTCCGGGAGTGCGGGGCTGGGCGCAGCCGGATCACCTGGGGCCCGAGCTGGACGGGACGGTCGTACTTGTAATGCGTGACATGACGCAGGGCGGCTAGGATCGACATGTGGCGGGGGTCGGCGCTCCGGTTGGTTGGGCGTGAGCTTAACCGCCTGCGGCGCCGCAGCAAGGGCCGTTGTCCATTCCCGACAGGGCGGGGCGCCCAGATACCGCAACAGTAATTTCGCGCAGCACGGAACTGTTTCGCCGCGGCGCGCATTGCAGCGACGACCAATCGTGGCGCGCGGGCGCCAAAAGGATTCGACGACTATGAAGCTCTTCTCCTGCCCCTCTTGCAGCCACGTGGTGTTCTTCGAGAACGTGGTGTGCGAGCGCTGCAATCACGCGCTCGGCTACGAGCCGGCGTCGAACACGATGCTGGCGCTCGAGCCGTTGGACGGCGGGTGGACCGCGGTGGGCGCGAAGTCCGACGATCGCCCGTGGCGCTACTGCGCGAACTACGACCACGGCGTCTGCAACTGGATGGTCCCGGCCGACCAGGACGAGACCTTCTGCCTCGCCTGCCGCCACAACCTCGTGGTGCCGAACCTGGCCGACGCGACCAATGTGGCGCTGTGGCAGAAGATGGAGATCGCGAAGCGTCGGCTGTTCTACAGCCTGCTCCGCCTCAGGCTCCCGCTGCAGACCCGCGCCGAGCATCCCGAAGGCCTCGGGTTCGAGTTCCTGAGCAACGACGACGCCTCCGGGCAGCATGTGCTGACGGGCCATGACGACGGCCTCATCACCATCGCTCTGGCCGAGGCCGACGACGCCGAGCGCGAAAGCCGCCGCACGGCCATGGGCGAGCCCTACCGCACGCTGCTCGGCCACTTCCGCCACGAGATCGGCCACTGGTACTGGGATCGGCTGGTGCGCGACGGCGGCGCGCTGGAGGCGTGCCGTTCGGTGTTCGGCGACGACAGCCAGGACTACGCGCAGGCGCTGCAGAACCACTACGCCAACGGCCCGAAGCCGGGCTGGCAGAACGAGTTCGTCTCGCACTACGCAGCCGCCCACCCTTGGGAGGACTTCGCCGAGACCTGGGCGCACTACCTCCATATCACCGACACGCTCGACACCGGCCGCTCGTGGGGCTTCCGCGTGGATCCCCGCGTCGACCGCGAGGACCTGCTGACCGCGAAGATCGATTTCGACGTGTTCTCGCCGAACACGACGATCGAGGAGATCGTGGAGTCGTGGCTGGCCCTCTCGGGCGCCCTGAACGCGCTGAACCGCTCGATGGGCGCGTTGGACCCCTATCCCTTCGTGCTGTCGGAGTCGGTCGTCAGCAAGCTGTCGTTCATCCACGAGCTGGTGCACGGCCGCGTCGCTCGCGGCGCGACCGGCTCCGACCTGCCGGAAACGCCGGACATCGAGCCGGCCCCGACCCCGGACGACCGCCAGGTCGCCTGAGGCGGCGGAGGCGAGGCGCCGGATAGCGCCCTCGGGTCCCTGCCTTGAGCCGGGACCCAGAACCGCGGTCTTCCCGAAGAGGCCGCGGCGTTCAGCGTTCTTTCTATCGCCGGGGCTCGGGGGCCCGGCTCAAGGCCGGGACACGAGCGGGAGCTTGACCTTTCGGCCTGCGCGCCTGCGGGCTTTTAGGAACCCCGCTTCCAGCCTCTTGACGCGCCTCCAAACGTGAGTGAATGTTTACATACATTCCTTGCAAGAGGCGTCCCATGCTTCTCTCGCTGCTCCGCACCCGCCGTTTCGCGCCGCTGTTCTGGTGCCAGCTGTTCGCGGCGTTCAACGACAATTTCGTCAAGAACGCGCTCGCCATCCTGCTGCTGTTCTACGTCGGCGGCGCGGGCGGGCCGATGCTGGTCACGCTCGCCGGCGCGCTGTTCATCCTGCCGTTCTTCCTCGTCTCCGCGCTCGGCGGCGAGCTCGCGGACCGCTACGACAAGGCGCTGGTCGCCCGGCGCACCAAGCTCGCGGAGATCGTCGTCGCCGCGATCGCGGGCCTCGGCTTCATCCTCGCCTCGACTCCCCTGCTGTTCGTCGCGCTGTTCCTAACCGGCGTGCTCTCCGCCCTGTTCGGCCCGGTGAAGTACGGCGTGCTGCCGGACCACCTGAAGCGCGAGGAGCTGGTCTCCGGCAACGCGCTGATCGAGACCGCGACCTTCCTCGCAATCCTCGCCGGCACGGTTGGCGGCGGGATCATGATCGCGGAGGCGAGCCCCTGGGCGATCGCCGCGACGACGCTCGCGGTCTCGGTCGCGGCCTACGGCTGCGCCCGGCTGATCCCGCCCACCGGCGAGCGCGCGCCGGATCTCGCGATCGAGCGCAACGTCTTCAAGAGCACCTTCCGGCTGCTGGGCGAGCTGAAGCGGCAGCCGCGGGCCTGGATCGCGTCAGTCGCGGTCAGCTGGTTCTGGGCGGTCGGCGCGGTCACGCTCGCGCTGATCCCGCCGCTGGTGAAGGACGTGGTGGGCGGACAGGAGAGCGTCGTCACGCTGTTCCTGGTGTTGTTCACGGTCGGCATCGCCGCGGGATCGCTCGTCGCGGCGCGCTTGAGCGGCCGGCGCATCCTGCTCGCGCTGACGCCCGTCGCCGGCGTGCTGATCGGCCTCGCGGCGCTCGACCTGTCGCTCGCGACCTCCGGCGCGACAGCGGCGGACCTTGGCTGGCTCGCCTTTCTCGAAACCCCGGCGAACTGGCGGATCATGGCCGACCTCGTGCTGTTCGCCGCCGCTGGCGGCCTGTTCGTGGTGCCGGCCTTCGCCTTCCTGCAGGCGGAGGCGGGCGAGGAGCGCCGCGCCCGGGTGGTCGCCGCCAACAACGTGCTGAACTCAGCCTTCATCGTGGCGGCGTCGCTCGTGGTGCTCGGCCTTCAGGCCGCCGGGCTGACGACGCCGGCGATCCTCGCCGCACTCGGCGTTGCGAACCTCGTCGCCGCCGTCCTGCTCGGGCGCACGCTGCCCGGCTCGCTGCTGCGCGACGCGGTGCATCTGCTGTTCGGGCTGCTGTTCCGCGTCGAGGTCCGGGGCATGAAGAACCTCGAGACGGCGGGCCCCAAGGCGGTCATCGCCGTGAACCACACCAGCCTGCTCGACGCGCCCATGGTGATGTCGCTGCTGACCGACGACCCGGTCTTCGCCATCGACAGCGGCATCGCCACGCGCTGGTGGGTGCGGCCGCTGCTCAAGATGGTCCGCGCCTTCCCGATGGACCCGACCAAGCCGCTCGCCACCCGCGCGCTGATCAACCTCGTGAAGGAGGGAAACCGGCTGGTGATCTTCCCCGAGGGGCGCATCACCGTCACCGGCTCGCTGATGAAGGTCTATGACGGCTCGGCGCTGATCGCCGACAAGGCCGAGGCGCCGGTGATCCCGGTGCGGATCGAGGGCCTCGACCGCTCGCCGGCCTCCTATCTCACCTCGCGGCAGATCCGGAAGCGGCTGTTCCCCAAGGTGGTCGTGACCATTCTTCCGCCCGTCATGCTGGACGTGGACAAGAGCCTCGTCGGCCGCAAGCGCCGGCGCGCCGCCGGAGCCGCCCTGACCGACGTGATGGCCAAGACCGCCCTCGACACTACGCCGGCCGACCGCACGCTGACGGAAGCCGTGGTCGCCGCCGCCCGCTTGGAGGGTTTCGGCCGCCGCGCGGTCGAGGACGCGCTCGGGACGAAGCTCAGCTACCGCAAGCTGCTCGCCGGCGCCGCGGCGCTGGGCGCCAAGCTCGACGCGCAGACGACGGCGGGGGAGGCGGTCGGCGTGCTGCTGCCGAACACGGCGGGCGTCGCGGTCACACTGCTGGCCCTGTCGCGCTCCGGCCGCGTGCCGGCGATGCTGAACTACTCCGCCGGCCCGAAGAACCTGGTCTCCGCCTGCGCGGCCGCTGAGGTGAAGCTCGTGCTGACCTCGCGCGCCTTCATCGAGAAGGGGCGGCTGCAGAAGGAGGAGGCGGCGCTGGGCGAGGCGGCGCGGCTCGTCTATCTCGAGGACGTGCGGTCGACCATCGGCGCGCTCGACCGGCTGAAGGGCTTGCTCGCGAGCGGCAAGGCGCCCGCTGGGAAGCCCGGCGCGCCCGCCGCGGTGCTGTTCACCTCGGGCTCCGAGGGGACGCCGAAGGGCGTCGTCCTGACCCACCGCAACCTGCTCTCGAACGTGGCGCAGGTCGCGGCCAGCATCGACTTCGGCCCGGCCGACACCGTGTTCAACGTGCTTCCGGTGTTCCACGCCTTCGGGCTCACGGGCGGCCTGCTGCTGCCGCTGGTCTCGGGCGTGCGCACCTATCTCTACCCCTCGCCGCTGCACTACCGGATCGTGCCGGAGATGGTCTACGCGTCGAACGCGACCGTGCTGTTCGGCACCGACACCTTCCTCGCCGGCTACGCCCGAACCGCCCACCCCTACGACTTCCGCTCGCTGCGCTTCGTGGTGGCGGGCGCGGAAGCCGTGAAGCCCGAGACCCGCAAGGTCTGGGGCGAGAAGTTCGGCCTGCGCATCCTCGAGGGCTATGGCGTCACCGAGTGCTCTCCGGTGGTCGCGGTCAACACGCCGATGTTCAACCGCGCCGGCACGGTGGGCCGGCTGCTTCCGGGCGTCGAGCACCGGCTGGAGAGCGTCGAGGGCGTGACCGAAGGCGGCCGGCTGCACGTGCGCGGGCCGAACGTCATGGCGGGCTACCTCCGCGCCGAGACCCCCGGCGTGCTGGAGGCGCCCGAGGGCGGCTGGCACGACACCGGCGACATCGTCGCGATCGACGCCGACGGCTTCGTCGCGATCAAGGGCCGCGCCAAGCGCTTCGCCAAGATCGCAGGCGAGATGGTCTCGCTCGGCGCGGTCGAGGAGGTCGCGCGCGCGCTCTGGCCGGAGGCGGCCCACGCCGCCGTCACCGCGCCGGACCCGCGCAAGGGCGAGCGGGTGGTGCTGTTCACGACGCAAGGAGGCGCGGACCGCCGCGCCCTGCAGGCCGCGGTCCGCGAAGCCGGCCTGCCGGACCTGGCGGCGCCGGCCGAGATCCGCGCGCTCGACAAGCTGCCGCTGCTCGGCTCCGGCAAGACCGACTACGTGGCGGTGAAGGCGCTGGCCGCGGAGCCCGCGGAGGACGCGGCGTGAGCCGCGCGCCGGACACCAGAGCCCGCATCGAGGCGGCGGCGCTCGCGCTGTTCGCGGAGAAGGGGGTCGACGGGACCTCGACCCGCGACATCGCGAAGGCCGTGGGCGTGACCGAGGGCGCGCTCTACCGGCACTTCGCCTCCAAGGACGAGCTCGCCCGCGCGCTGTTCCTGTCGCGCTACGGCGGCTTCGCGGCGGGCGTCGAGCAGATCCGGGCGAAGGCCGAGCCGTTCCCCGCGACGGCCGCGGCGCTGGTGCGGTTTTTCTACGCGGCCTTCGACGCCGACCCCGACGCCTTCGCCTATGTGCTGGTGACCCAGCACGACCACCTCGGCGGGATGGACCGCGATGCGCCGGAGAACGTGGTGGCGGCGCTCGCCCGCACGCTCGCCGACGCCATGGCGCGGGGCGAGATCGCGCAGGGCGACGTGGCGCTCGTGAGCGCCCTGGCGCTCGGCCTCGTGGTGCAGCCCGCGATCTTCCGCCTCTATGGGCGATTGCCCCAGCCGCCCTCGGCCTACGCCGAGGAGGTGACCCGGGCGGTGCTCGCGGCGGTGCGCTTCACCACACCCGCGTAACGCGGTAGCCGTCTCGGCGGAGGCGCTCGACGAGGCCGTCGTCGCCCGCAAGATGCAGCGCGCCGACCGCCATGAAGGCGCCGCCGGCGGCGAAGGCGGAGCGGGAGCGCGCGTGCATCCGGGCGTTGCGCTCGCCGAGCAGCGCCTCGAGGTAGTCGTACTGCGTGCGCATGCGCGGGCCGCCGAGGTCGGCGTCGCGCACCGCCGCGGCGAGGAAGCCCATGCGGCGGTCGCGGTAGAGGTTGACCATGGTCTCGACCCAGTCGGCGAACCCGGGGCCAAGCCGCGCGGCGTCCACCAGCACCCGCACCGCGAGCTCCTCGGGCACAGAGGCGAGCGTCGCCATCTGTTCGTCGACGTCCTCGAGCCCCTCGACCCGGATGCCCTTCGCCCGCGCGGCCTCGACCACGAGTTGGTCGACGTTCAGCATCCCCTCGTCGATGCGGGCGATCCCGCAGCTCGGAGCGGTGGCGAGCATGGCGAGGAACCACGGCTCCAGCTTCTGCGCGGCGCCTTCCGGCACGCCGCGGGCGGCGAGCAGGTTGATGACCGCGAGGCGGTCGCCCGCCCGGACCTGGAACAGCGCATTGCCGCCGGGGCGCACCGCCCTCCGCCCGGCGATCTCGCGGGCCATGGCCGCGGCCTGCGGGTCGGCGATCTCGCGGGGCTCGATCAGCACGAGGTTCGCCGAAGCCAGCGCGGCCGTCACCGGCGCGGCCAAAGGCTTCAGGCGTTCGTCGGAGAGGTGGATGGTGCCGAACAGGTGGGACGGCGCGGCGCCGTCCCTCTCGATCCGCCACAGCAGGCCCTCGGCGTCGCGCGTCTTCCGGCCCGCCGCCTCGAAGCGCGCAAAGGCCGCGGGGTCCTCGTCGCGCATCTTTCCGACGAGATCGGTCCCCTGGCAGACGAGCGGGGCCGACGCCGCGGCGGCCAGTCCGAAAAGCGACGCGGCAAGGATCGCGCAGAGCCGCTTCGCAAGGCGCGAAGCGGCGCGGCTCATGGGGCGAGCACCGCGAGGTAGCGCGGGCCGGCGGGAACCGTCAGCCGGCCGAGCTCCTTGGCGCTCGCGAGGTCGATCAGCGAGACCGAGTCGTCGAACCAGTTCGCGACCGCCGCGGTCTTCCCGTCCGGCGCGAGCCAGATTCCTTCCGGGTACTGGCCGACCTTCACCTTGGCCGTCACCTCGAAGGTCTTGGCGTCGACCAGCGCGACGGCGCCGTCCTGCTGGTTCGTCACCGCCACCTGCGTCCCGTCCGGCGTCGGCGCGACGCCGTAGGGCATGCGGCCGACCGCGATCCGCTTCAGCTCCTGCCCGCTTTCGAGGTCGATCACCGAGAGATCGCCGCTCTGGACGTTCGCCACGTAGAGCCGGCGCTCGTCCGGCGACAGCGCCAGCGCGAAGGGCGCGCGGCCGACCTTGATCTCGCCGGTCGCGGTCATGGTCTTGAGATCGACGATGCTGACCGAGTCGCTCTCACGGTTCGCCACGTAGGCGCGGGCGCCCGACCTGGTCATCACGAGCGCCGCCGGCGACTTGCCGACCTCGACCTCTCCGGTCGAGGCGCCGGTGGCGACGTCGAGCCGGTGGACCCGGTTGCGGCTCCAGTCGGAGACGTAGAGGTGCTCGTCGGTGGCGGCGACGCCGAAGGGCTGGCCCTTCACCTGGAAGATCGAGGTGATCCGCCGGGTGACGGCGTCCAGCAGGGTCACGCGGCCGAGGTCGGGATGCGTGACGTAGAGCGAGCGGCCGTCCGGCCCGACGCCGATCGCGGCGGGCGCCTCGCCGATCTTGACCTCCTCGCCCGTCTCGCCGCCCGTCGCCATCGGCAGGAAGGTCACCGTCGCGGCGGTCTGGGAGACGACCGCGAGCACGGGGACGTCCGCCGCGGCGGCCCCCGCCGCCCCGCCCGCAAGGGCGAGCGCGACGGCGGCGGCGCGGAGCAGGGCGCGAGGAGCGATCATCCGCCGGCCTCGACCTTGGCCTTCAAGCCCTCGAGGCCGGTCTTGAAGAAGGCGGTCATGGCGTCGACCGCGGACTGGTCGTCCTTGCCCTCCGGCGGCTCGTTCGAGGTGTCGGCGCGGTAGAACCGGCCCTCCCACTTCACCTCGGCGCCGCCGTCCTTCGCCGTCACGATCATCGCGGCGGAGTAGGAGCTCACGGGCAGGGTCTCGCCGGCCTCGCCGGACAGGCGGTAGGAGATGCTCCTCTTGGCCTCGTCGACCTCGTCGAGGCCCTCCACGATCTGGCCGGGCTTGCCCTTGAGCGCGAGCGTGCGCTCGGCGCCGGCGGCGGCGCCCGTGGCCGAGCTCTTCTCGACCTCCGGGTGCCAGGACTGGATGGCGCCGAAGTCCTTGACCAGCGCCCACACCTTCGCCGGATCGGCCTTCACCGTGACGCTCTGGTCGACTTTCTGCGGGGTCGGACCATGCGCATAGGCGGGCGCCGCCAGAACCAGGGCGAGGGCGGCGACGGCGGTCCTGCGTGACAGCATCAGTTGAAACTCCTGGAGGCATGGGTTGGCGCGCGCCGCCGCCCGAGGCGGGCGAGCGTCGGAACGCCGTAGAGCGCGACGAGCGCGAGAAGCGCCGCCGCGGCGGGAAGAGGCGAGAGATCGACGGCGACCGCGACCGGCCGCGGCCGGGCGTTGGCGGCGATCGCCTGGGCCAGCGCGTCGGGCTGGTCGAGCCGGGCGTAGCCGAGCCCCGTTATCCGGCCGAGATCGCCGAGGTAGCTCTCGCGCACGGAGGTGAGATGCTCCTCGCCGGCCGGCATCTCGCCGAACGGGGCGTTGCGGGCGTTGTAGCCGGGCAGGTTCTCGGCCCCGGTCGGCGGCGGCCCGAGGCGCGAGGCCTGCGGCACGTCCTCCATGGCGTAGAATCCGGTTTCGCGGCCGAAATCGTCGTGCTTCGGGATCGGCACGAGCTCGGTCCCGCCGACGCCGACGAGCAGGCCCTTCACCTTGTCCTTGTCGCCGGAATACTCGAGGGGCATGTCGGCGCGCATCGGCGGCGCCTCCTGGCCGTCGGTCAGGAACACGATGTCGACGTTCATCGGCGCGAGCATGTCGAGCGCCGCGAACACGGCGGAGGCCACCCGGCTGTCGCCCTCCCACCCCATGCGCCAGTCGAGCCCCGCGATCGCGCCGGCGACGGCGCCGTAGTTCCGGCAGACGTCCATGGGCTCGAACAGCAGGAAGACGCGCCGCTCAGTGAACACGCCGAGCCCCATTTTGGAGCCGCAGGGCAACCGGCCGACCGCGGTCGAGAGCCGGGTCTTCACCGCCTCGAGCCGGCTCTGCGGCCGGCCGCTGGCGTCGCGGTAGTCGCGCGCGTTCATGCTGCCGGTGATGTCGACGAAGGCGACCACGTCGTAGGTCGGCCGCTCCGCCTCCGTCTCCGGCTGCAGCGCCGCGACGACGCCGAGCGCGAGCGCGGCGCCGAGCGCGACCGTGCGCCAGTCCGGCCGCCTCACGGTAGCCCCCGCGGCAGGCCCGGCAGGTCGGTCCAGAGCTTCTTCGGCTGGGCCTTGACCTCTTCCTCCTCGCCGCTCTCCAGCTCGGGGAAGTCGCGCACCAGCCGCATGGCGACGTCGAGGTTGTAGCGGGCGTCCCAGAGCTCGGGGTCGGCGTGCAGGGCTTCGCGGTAGGCGTCCTTGGCGAGGCGCACCTCCGGGATCGCCTGGTCGATCTTGCTGGCGTCCATGGCGGCGAGCGCCCGGCGGACCCGGGCGTTGCCGACGTCGTAGTGGAACCGCGCCGCAAGCTCCGGCCCGCCGCGCTCGGCGATGCGGCCCGAAAACCCCTGCGCCTCGTCGATTCGGTTGCGGATCAGCAGGTAATGGGCGCGCGCGAACAGCACCGCGCCGCTGGCGTCGTCCGCCGGCTGCACGTCGTGATTCTCAGCCAGCGCCTGGATGACCGCGCGCTCCTGCCGCAGCTCATAGAGCCGCCAGCCGGCGACCCCGAGCGCGACGAGCGCTGCGAGCAGCAGAACGGGCGGCAGCGCGCTCTTGAGCGTTCCGAGCGTCACGACGCCGCCCTCCCGGATTCGGTGCGCCTTCCTTCACCTCTCCCCAGCGGGGAGAGGTCGGCCCGAAAGGCCGGGTGAGGGGGTCTTGAGCGCGAAGGAGAGCGTGCGTCCCCCTCACCCGCCCGGCTTCGCCGCGCGACCTCTCCCCGCTGGGGAGAGGTGAAGGAAGGCGCCGCACGCGCCGCCTCCCCCTCCCAGTCCTCCAGCCGGCGCTCGCTGAGCTTGGCGCCGAGCAGCAGCAGCAGCGCGCCGGCGGCGGCCCAGTAGCACAGCCAGTCAAGGTCCTGCCGCGGGATGGTCTCGGAGTAGAGCGTCGGACGCTGCTCGAGCTGGTCGATTTCGCGGATGGCGTCGGAGACCTCGGCGGCGCTGCGCGCCTCGAACGAGCGGTAGGGCAGGCCGAGCGTCTTGAAGAAGATGTCGAGGTGGCGCTCGGGATAGGTCTGCGGGCTGTCCGGGTCGCCGGGCGGCGGGCGATCGGTGATGCCGCGCGCGCCCGCCGTGCGCAGGAACAGCCAGTAGAGCCGCACCGGATCGCGGGCGGCGGCGGCGCGCAGCGCGTCCTGCACGCGGCGGTCGATCACCGCCGCGCCGTCGGACACCAGCACGATTGCGCGCGAGGTCTCGGTCGAGGTCTCGTCGAACATTGAGAAGGCGAGCGAGAGCCCGCGGCCGACGTCGGTGTGGGCGAGGCCGGGGCGGTCGATGGCGCCGATCGCGGCGCGCACCGCGTCGTGCTTGTCGGTCATCGGGATGACCAGCATCGGCGCGGTCGAGAAGGCCGCGACGGCGACCCGGTCGGCGGGGCGGCGGGCGGCGAAGTCGGTCAGCAGGCGGCGCGCGGCCACCGACTTCGATTCCTCAGCCCCGTCCGGGCGCCGGTTGGCGAAGGTCGAGTCCATGCTCGACGAGCGGTCGATCAGCAGCACGATGTTGGCGCCGACGCCGGTGCGCTCGACCACGTGGTCGCGGCGGTGGAGGCCCGACAGGCCGAGGACGAGCAGCACGATCGACAGCGCCCCGAGGGCGACGAGCCCGGCGCCGACCGCGCGCGACAGCGTGTCCTCCGGCGCCACGTCGTCGGAGGGCACGCCCGAGAGCCGCAGCGGCGAGACCAGGAACGGCAGCAGCGCGAGCGGCAGCAGCGCAAGCGCCCAGGGGTGGTCGAAGCCCAGCCCCGTCATGTGGCGCGCTCGGCGCTGGCGAGGTCGCGGGCGAGCCTGTTCAGTTCTTCCGGCGGCAGCGCCGCGGCGGCGTTCGCCCCGTCGCCGAAGAAGGCGCGGCGCGAGGCGTCGAAGAAGGCGGCGATCGCCGCCTCGTGGCGCGCGAAAGCCGGCCGCGTCTGGAGAAAAGCCGCGACGTCGTCGCCGAACAGCCGCTTGCCGGCGGCCGCGTCGAAGGCGCGGTGGAGCGCGAGCGCGGCGGCCCGCCAGCCGGCTTCGCCCGCGCCCGCCGCCTTGCGCACGGCGCGGGCGGCGGCCGCGAAGGGACGCGCGGGCCTGCGGTGGAACGGCGGCCACGCCCGGCTCCAGGCCAGCAGCGCCAGCGCGAGCAGCGTCGCGCCGCCGGCGAGCGCCGCGACGATCTCGGCGCGGCGCAGGCTGGGAGACCTGGGCGCCGCGTCGGGCCGGAGCCCGTACTGCTGCTCGCCCGAGACGCTCGCGATCGGCCGGAGCGGGGACGTCAGGTAGCTCCAGCGCCCGGCCTGGATCTCCGCGCGTTTCCCCGCGCTGTCGGCGAAGGCGAGCGTGAAGGGCGGGACCTTCTCTTCTTTGGTCTCGAGCGCGGAGTAGAAGGTCTGGTACTCGGCCGTGATCTGGTAGCGCACGCCGCTGTTCGGCGCGGGGCCGTCGGTGACGTCGATCCTGCGCAGGTCGAGCGAGTAGGAGACCGGGCCGACCTTCGGCAGCGACGACGGGTCGAGCCGGAACCCGGCGTCGACGTCGACGTAGGTCTTCAGCGTGAACACGTCGCCCAGCAGCACGCCGAACGGCCGTGGCCCGAAGGTCTCGGCGCCCCGTACCTGGGCGCTCGCCGGGCCGGCCATGAGGAGGGAGACGAAAGCGGCGGACGCCGTGAGCCCCCTCACCCAGAGGGCTGGCGCCCTCCGACCTCTCCCCACTGGGGAGAGGTGCGCGGCGGCCGCCGCAGCGCGCCCACTGCGATCGTGGCGAAGCCTTGCCTTCACCTCTCCCCAGCGGGGAGAGGTCGGCCCGCAGGGCCGGGTGAGGGGGCCTCGCGTTTCTGACGTGTATGGCTCGTCCATCACGCGCCCCCCGTCAGCAAATGGTCGGCGAAGGCGTCGGCGTCGAAGCGATCGACCATGTCGAAGGCCGGCCGGCCGAAGCGGCGGAACGACTCGTCGAGCGCCGCGCGCCGAGCGCGGGCGTGGGCGATCCACTTGTCGCGGAGCGAGGGGCGCATCACCAGCAGGCGGCGGCGGCCGGTTTCGAGGTCGCGGGTCTCCACCAGGCCGAACCGCGGCGGCGGGGCCTCGACCGCGCTGGAGCGCACCACGACGGGCGCGACGTCGTGGCGCCACAGCGCGCCGAGCAACTCTTCGATCTCGGCCTGCGGCATGAGGAAGTCCGACACGACGAAGACCAGCGCGCGCCGCTGCGGCAGCTCCTCGACCGCGGCGAGCAGCCCGCGGGAGCCCCGGCCCGCGCCGGGCTCCGCGCTCAGCCGCCGCCAGAGCTCGTCCGGCACGCCGCGCCGGGCGGTCGCCCTCAGCGCGAGCTCCGCGCGAGGCTCCGGGCCTGCGGCGATCAGGCCGAAGCGGTCATGGCTGCGGATCGCGGCGTGGGCGATCGCGGCGCAGAGGTTGGCGACGGGGTCCTCGCCCTCTCCGTCGCGGCGAAAGGACATCGAGCCCGAGAGGTCGAGCACCACGAACACATCGATGCGGGCGCGATGTTCGAAGCGTCGGACCTTGAGGCCGCCGAACGGGTCGAGCAGCGAGGCGCGCATGTCGATGCGCCGGGCGTCGGGCTGCTCCAGCAGCGAGGCGTGGCGCAGGAAGGCGCCGTTCGCGCCCTGGCCCAACGCCTTGTGGCCGCCCGGCGCGACGCCCCGCGCGCGGCCGAACAACCGGTACGGCAGGTCGAATCGTGGAGGGCCGTCGCGGGCCGGCGCGGGGCTCACGGCGCCGGCGTCCGCTCGAACACCTGCGCGCAGAGCGCCGCCACGATGCGGTCGCGCCGCGCCTCGTAGATCGGGTCGAGGAAGATGCGGTGCGCCATGACGGGCGTGAACACCGCGCGCACGTCCTCCGGCAGCACCATCGCGCGGCCCTCGAGCCAGGCGCGCACCCGCGCCGCACGCACCAGCGCCCCGACGCCGCGTGGGGACCCGCCGCCCTGGATCAGCCGCGCCATGTCGACGCCGTCGATCGCGATCCCGACGCTGGACGGCGCGCGGATCGCGTCCCACAGCGCGAGCACGTAGGCCTCGAGCGTCCGGCTGGTGGTGATCGTCTCCTGAATCGCGCGTCCGGCCTCGCCAAGCCCGCGGTGGTCGAGCACGCCCTCCCTCAGGCCGCCGATCAGCCGGTCGACGTCGTGGAAGCGCGGGTCGAACACCAGCTCGCGCCGGGTCTCGACGTCCGTCGGCGTCTCGACGCCGATCTCCATCAGGAAGCGATCGCGCGCCGCGGCCGGCAGTTCGAAGGTCTCCTCCTTCTCCACCCGGTTGCGGTCGGCGAAGACCTGCAGGTGGGGGAAGGACCACTCCTTGCCGAAGGCGGTCACGCTGCGCTCGGCCATCAGCCGCAGCAGCAACGAGTGCACCTGGGGGCGGGCGCGGTTGATCTCGTTGAAGAAGAACACGGCGAGGTTTTCGCCATGGTGCAGCACCGGGCCGGGCTCCACGCGCGGCTTGCCGGCGTCGTCCACGAAGGCGGTGTAGAGCATGTCGGTCGGCATCAGGTCGACCGTGCCCTCGATGCGCTCGAACGGGCCGCCGAGCGCGCGGGCGACCGCCCGCAGGATGGTGGTCTTGCCGACGCCGACGTCGCCCTCGAGCAGAACGTGGCCGCGGGCGAAGATCGCGATGGTCAGCAGGCGCACCACATGCGGCTGGCCGACGACCGCGCGGCCGACCTCCGCCTCGAAGGCGAGGGCCTGTTCGCGCCAGCGCTCGAGCGAGGCGGCGCCGGCGGGATCGTTGCGGAGGCCGGCGATCGAGGGGTGCGCCATGCGGGTCGGACCTTACGGGTTCGCGTCCGGGAAAAGGCGGCCGCCGCGCGGGGAGAAGCCGGTCAAGGCCTCGCCCCGCCGCCGGCGGCCGTCAGGTTTGTCGTCATCCCGAAGGGACGGCCGGAAGAGACCCGTCCCGACGACGAGAGGGAGCGGTCCGAACGCGCTCGAACCGCACGGGATTGGCGTCGATCAGACGTCCAGCCGGTCAGTTGCCGATCTTGGAGACGTCGTATTCGAACTTGCCGGTCTTCGCGAAGTTGTCGGCGCGCTTCTTGTTGCGCTCCTCCATCGCCTGGATCGAGGCCGACTGCTTGTTGATTTCCTTCGGGTCGTGCTTCGGGTCGTACTTCGAGCCCTTGATCTCGTTCTTCGCGGGATAGCCCGGCTTCGGCTCCCAGCACACGCCGGGCTCCTTGCAGTTGGTCCCGTCGTAGGCGAGCGCCGGAACGGCGAGCGCGGCGGAAGCGATGGCGGCGGCGACGGCGACCCGTCCGAGAGCGGCGATCTTCATGAGCTGATCCTCCTTGAGGTGTTGCAGGCAGTTTTTCCAACCGAGGGGCGGCTCGCTTATGGCCGCGTGCGCGCCCCGTCCCGCGCCGGCCCGCCGGCGGAGATTTCTGTCATTCGCTGGGCTTGCAGGCCTCGGGCGTCTTCGCCAGGTCCGGCTTGGGCGCGGGCGAATGGCCGTCGTAGGGCTTGAAGTTCGCCTTCTCGGCCTCCTCGAGCCACTTCGCGTCCTCGGGACCGTCCTTGTAGAGGTGGCGCACCCAGGACATGATCTGGAGCATCTGGTCCGGGTTCACCGCGCCGTACATCGGCCCCATCTGGCCGGACGCGCCGCCGAAGATGGTCTCGAACAGGCCCTTGTCGGTGTTGTTGTCCGGATAGGTCCAGTAGTTGTCGTTGAGGCCGGGCCCGATCTTGCCTTCGGCGACATGGCCATGGCAGCCCGAGCACATGCTGAGGAACAGCTGCTCGCCGTTGGCGAGGCAGTTCGGCTCCTTGTTGTACGGGTTCTTGCCGGTCTCGAGGAACGCCTTGAACGCCTCGGTGTCGCGGCCCTCGGGGCCGGCGTCGTCGAGGTTCAGCGGCTCGCCGGTCACGGTGTTGTGCAGCTCGATGGCGGCCTGGGCGCCGAGCGCGCCGAAGCCCAGCGCGGCGGCGGCGAGCCCCGCCATCAGCAGGTTGCGTTTGATCATCAGAAACTCACTCACCTTTTGAAGTCGGCGATCGACGTCGCCTCAGCCGTTGGGCTGCAGCGTGGGAATGCCCTCGTCGTTCAGGACGGCGTCAATCTCGGGCTTCGCCTTGTCGATCGCGGCGTTGAGCTCCTTGAGGAGCCCCGCATCGTCCTTGCGGACGCCGATCGCCTGGTCGAAGTGCAGGGGAATCTTGAGCCCGTCCGAGCGCTTGAAGTCGTCCCGGATCATGGTCATGCGCAGCGGCTTCGACGACGCCTTGACGTAGCGCGCCACGTCGGAGGCGAAGGCGATGGCGACGTCCGCGTCGCCGTTCACCACCTCGTTCACCAGCTTGTCGGCCGGGACCTGGGTGTAGCGGTTCCGCTTGTCCTCGAAGTTCACCAGCGAGAGATTGTACGAGAGGTTGTCCTCGTACTTGCCCGCCTGCTTCACGATGAGCTCGCCGGGGCTGGAGAAGCGGACCGCGAAGGTCTTGTAGTCGGGCTTCGCCGCGTCCTCCCAGCTCGAGCCGATCTCCGGCTTGTCGGCGGGGGTCACGAACACGTAGCCGGTGCGGAAGTAGGGCTTGGTGGCCAGCACCCGCTCGTCCTCGGAATCGACGCCGAACACAAGGTCGCAGGCGTTTTTGTCGAGGAAGTCGCGCACGAGATAGATAGCCGGCTTGTCCGACCAGACGAACTGCGCCTCGCGGCCCATGGCCTTGGCGAGGACGACGGCGATCTTGTTCTCGAAGCCCTGGGCCTTGGCGATCGAGTAGGGAGCCTCGACGCTCGACGCGCAGATGCGGAGCGGAGGCTCGGCGGCGGAGGCCGCGGAAAGGGGTGCGAGAAGGGCGGCGGCGGACAACAGCGCGGTGCGGACGCGTCCGGCGAAGCGGTGGCTCATGATCGTCTCTCCCAGCGGCCGGGACGGTGTTGTCCTCCGGCCGTGCGGGCCGGGGCGTCCTCTTCGAGCCGTCGATCGTGCGGTGTAGGGTCTTTCGGGCGGCGTCCGCCGGCGGGATGTCTCGCCGGCGGAGCCTTGCGTCGTTCAGGCGAGGGCTGGATCAGCCGCCCTTGCCGACCCACTCGCCGACGTTGACGTCGTCGTAGGGGTTCTTGCCGTTGAGCGAGAAGACCTGCACGCCGCCGCCCATCTGGGTGTACTTCTGCAGGTTCTTGAACGCGCCCACCGCGCCGAGACCGGCGGTCGGATCGGTCAGGTCGAACACCAGGCCGACGCCCGCCCAGCCGCCGACGCCGTAGTAGATGGCGACGTACTGGTTGCCGTCATGCGTGTAGGTCATCGGGTGACCGATCACGCCGGAAGGCAGGCGGTACTTCCAGAGCAGCTCGCCGGTCTTCGAGTTGCGGGCCTTGATGAAGCCGTCGAGCGTTCCGTAGAACACCAGGTCGCCGGCGGTCGCGAGCGTGCCGCCCCACACCGCGAAGCGCTCCATCTTCTCCCAGGCGTACTTGCCGGAGATGGCGTTGTACGCCTTGATCTGGCCGAGGCCTTCGAAGCCCTGACGATCGCCCTTCGGGCCGGGGTACATCCACAGGGTCGCGCCGACGAAGAACTGACCGGCGCGGTACGGGAGCATGAAGGGCTCCCAGTCCATGCAGATGTGGTTGATGCCCATGAAGAACAGCTGCTTCTCGGGATCGTACGAGTCGTGGCCCTGGTTGTGGTAGCCCATGGCGGACGGGCAAATCTCGGTCGCCTTGTGGTCCATCCGGGTCGCGAACTCGGGATCACGGACCGGGATGCCGGTCTTCAGATCGACCTGCTTCACCCAGTTGACCGTGTCGTCGAGCTTGTCGGCCGAGATGAGCGTGCCGTCCTCGCGGTCGAGCGTGTAGACGATGCCGTTGCGGTCGGGATGGGTCAGCAGCTTGCGCAGCTTGCCCTGCTTGTCCTTCTGCTCCGACAGCATCATCACGTTGACGCCGGCGTAGTCCCACTCGTCGTGCGGCGTCTTCTGGTAGCCGAACTTGGCCTCGCCGGTGTCGATGTCACGACCCCAGATGGTCATCGTCCACTTGTTGTCGCCCGGACGCATGGTCTCGTTCCACGGCGCCGGGTTGCCCGAGCCGTAGTAGAACAGGTTGGTGTCCGGGTCGAAGGCGTACCAGCCCCAGTTGGTGCCGCCGCCGATCTTCCAGGCGTCGCCTTCCCAGGTCTTGTTCGTGCCGAGGCCGAACTGGCCATAGTGCGGGTTCTTGCCGTTGAAGTCCTTGGCGAGCTTGATGTCCTCGTCCGGACCGGTGGCGTAGGCGCGCCACTTCTGGGCGCCGGTCTTCACGTCGTAGGCGGTGACGTAGCCGCGCACGCCGAGCTCGGCGCCCGAGGAGCCGACCAGGACGACGTCCTTCACCACGTAAGGCGCGATCGTGAGGGTGGAGCCGACCTTGATGTCGGAGTTCTCCATCTTCCAGACCTCGGCGCCCGTCTCGGCGTTCAGCGCCACGATGTGGCCGTCGAGCTGGGTCTTGAGGATCAGCGCGTCGCCGGAGCCGGTGCCCGGCCAGTAGGCGAGGCCGCGGTTCACGACGTCGCAACAGGCCACCGCGCGGGCCGTCGGGGCCTGCTTGGGCTTGTGCTGCCAGTCGATCTTGCCCGGCTCGTTGAGGTCGAGCGCGAAGGTGGTGTTCGGGAACGGCGTGTGCACGAACATCTTGTCGCCGATGACGAGCGGCGTGCCCTCATGGCCGTGCAGCACGCCGGTGGAGAACGCCCACGCCGGCTTCAGCTGCTTGACGTTCTCGGTCGTGATCTGCTTGGCGGGCGAGTAGTTCTGCGCGCTGTAGTTCTTGCCCGTCATGGGCCAGTTCGCATCGCTCTTCGACAGCTCGACGAGCTTGTCGTTGGCGAACGCGGGAAGCGTCGTCGCAGCCAGTCCGACCGCGGCGGTCGCCGCGAGCGTGAACGCCGACACGGACGTTCGAAGGTTGATCATGTGAAACCCCTTGCGTTTCCCGTTCTGAGGTGCGGGCCGCCCTGATCCGGGCGGTCTCCGCGGCGCGCTGCGACGCGCATAAGGCCGGCGATCCCTGGAGTTCGCCGCCTTTTACTTGGCGCCTGGAGCGCTTCTTGCGTTCTGCAGCGGCGCAACTCTTTCCGAAGACGCGACGACTGTCTTTGGCGAATATGGAAAAATCAGACGGGAAGTTTTGCCCTGACGCCTGCCGCGAGGCGGCAAGTCCCGTCCCGCCCCTGGAAAGCCTTCAAAACCCAAGGAACCTCAGTTCTCTAAGGGAAGCGGGGCGTTCCGCGTGGTGCGACCACCGCGCGGCTTTCGTCGGGGTGGCGACGCTGATAAGCGTGCATTAGACCAACGTTTAGCCGCAATTCTGAGGCGAAACGGCAGTAAATCGCATCATGTCTCAATATTCACTTATTAAGAGAATAGGTCTCGTCGCGTGGAGCGGTGCGATCATCTGCCTCACCGGCTGCGACGAGCCCGCCTCCGAGGCGCCGCCGCGCGACGTGGTGGCGGCGCTGACGCGCGAGCAGCCGCTGCACGAACGGCGCTGGATCGAGGTGAAGGACAAGGTGTCGCCGGCGCGCTGGCTCGCGAGCCGCGAGGCCAGGCGCGACGTGGCGCCCGACGCGCCGGAGGTCGCCGCCATCGGCGGGCTGATCGCGGAGGCCGACCACCGCTTCACCGAAGCGCCCCGGATGATCGCGAACCGCGCGGTGCAGGTGCAGGAGATGCTCGGCGAGCGCGGCGTGACGATCTCGCCGCGCGCCGTGATCGAGGACATGGTGGCGGTGGCGGAAGGGGCGGAGCAGGAGCGCGCCGGCTTCGGCGAGACCTGCCAGCACTACGTCACCTCCCGCCTCGGCGGCGCGAGCCGCGAGCAGGCGGTCGCGGCGCTGCGCCGCCAGCCGCTGCCGACGGCGCGGGAGGGCGACGGCGCGCCGTGAGCGAGCAGACCGTCCGTTTCGCCCGCCTCGCCGCCTTCGCGCGCCCGGCGCCGGCCGCGCGCTCGCTCCGTCTCCGGATCCTCGGCGTCGTCGCGGCGATCGACGTCGCCTGCTGCCTCGCCGCGGGCGTCGTCACGGTGATCAACGCGCGCGAGGCGACGCGGGTGGAGATCGCGGCCTCGCTCGAGATCGCCGAGCCCTTCGTGCGGGAGACGCTGATCCGGCTGCAGCGCGATCTCGGCCGGCTGCGTTCGATCGCGGACGTGCAGGTCGCCCTGCCCGGCGTCCGACACGTGCGCATCGTGGTCTACGACGAGGCCGGCCGCGAGGTCGCGACCCGTCCGGCCCAGAGCGCGCATGGCGAGGGCGAGGAGCCGCCGGCGTGGTTCGCGGCGCTGATCGCCCCGCCGCCGGAACGGCGCGTCGTGCCCGTGCTGATCGACGGCGAGCGCGAGGGCGAGGTCGTCATCCACGGCGAGGCGGCGGACGAGATCGCCGAGGTCTGGGAGGACCTGCTGTCGCTCGCCGCCCTGTTCGTCACGCTCAACGCGCTCGGCCTCGCGGTGTTCGCCGCCGCCCTCGCCCGCGTGCTCGCGCCGCTCGGCGCGCTGGCCCAGGGGCTGTCGGATCTTGAGCGGCGCAGGCTCGACCGCCCGCTGCCGACGCCGGCGAGCCGGGAGCTCGCGGCGCTGACCGAGCGCTTCAACCGGCTCGCCGAGGCGTTGGGCGCCGAACGCGCCACCAACGCGCGGCTGTCCTGGCGCATGATCACGCTGCAGGATGACGAGCGCCGGCGGATCGCCAAGGAGCTGCACGACGAGCTCGGCCCCGGCCTGTTCGGCCTGCGCGCCAACCTCGCCTCGCTCGAGCGCGCGGTCGCGCCGGGGGTGGCGGCGGGCGCCCTCAAGCCGGAGGCGGGCGAGCGGATCGCGACCGTGATCGAGCTGTCCGAGCGGCTTTCGGGGGCGAACGTGCGGCTGCTGCGGAGCCTGCGCCCGATCGCTCTCGGGGAGGCTCCGCTGGCCGACGTCGTCCGCGGGCTGATCGCCGATTTCGAGCGGCTGCACCCCGATCGCGCCTTCGCGCTCGACGCCGAAGGTCTGAAAGCCGGCTACGGCGAGGTGGTCGACCTCACCGTCTACCGCTGCGTCCAGGAGGGCGTGACCAACGCGCTGCGTCACGCCGCCTGCTCGCGGGTCGACGTGCGGCTGAGCGAGGGACCTGACGCCGACGGCGAGCCCGCTGTGCTGATCTCGGTCCGCGACGACGGTGCCGGCGTCGCCGACGGCGCGCGCGAAGGCTTCGGTCTGGTCGGCCTCGGCGAGCGCGTCCAGGCGCTCGGTGGCCGCTTCCGCCTGCACTCCCGGTTCGGCGGCGCGGCGCTCGAGGTCGCGCTGCCGCTCGTTCCCGTCGCTTCTCCCCGCCCGCAAGGATGCCCGTCATGAGTTCCGCCCTTGTCATCGACGATCATCCGATCGTGCTGGAGGGCTGCCGGCGCGTGCTGCTCGACGCGGGGTTCGGCGAGGTGCTGGAAGCCGGGACCGCGCTCGCCGGGTTTCAGCTCTACCGCCGCGCTAAGCCCGAACTCATCATCCTCGACCTCGCCATCCGGGGCGCCGGCCTCGCGGGCCTGTCGTTGATCAAGCGCCTCAGGGTCCACGACGACCACACGCCGATCCTGGTGTTCTCCATGCATGGCGATCCCGTGATCGCGAGCCGCGCGCTGAAGGCCGGCGCGACCGGCTTCCTCGCCAAGGACACCGGCCCGCGGACCTTCCTCGAGGCGATCGAGAAGGTCCGCCGTGGCCAGCCCTACATCGCCCACGACATGGCGGTGCAGGTCGCTCTTTTGGGATCGCGCGCGCGCGCGGAGCGCAGCGACCTCACGGCGCGCGAGCTTCAGACGCTGGCGTTGCTCGGCGAGGGCAAGTCCTACGCCCAGATCGCGGACGCGCTCGGCGTCAGCTACAAGACGGTCGCCAACACCTGCTCCAGCCTCAAGGAAAAGCTGAAGGTCACCACTCTGCAGGACCTCGTCCGCAAGGCGGTGCTGAGCGGGGCCGGGTTCGAGGCGCGCTGACGCCCCGCGTCTTGCGCCGCGCTGGGCGCGCGGACCAGAATGAGGCCGCAACAGCGGGAGCGGACCTCATGGCGACGCGCGGCTTCACGGGGCGGAGAACGCCGGACGATCATGCGGCGCGCACCCCGCCGGGGCAGGCGCTGACCACGGACTTTCCCGTGCTCTCGGCCGGGCCGACGCCGAAGATCGCGCTGGCGGACTGGTCGTTCACGCTGAAGGTCGGTCCGCGGCCGGTCGCCAGGTGGAGCTGGGAGGAGTTCTCCGCGCTTCCCCGGACGTCCTACGTCCGCGACATCCACTGCGTCACGACCTGGTCGAAGCTCGACACCGCCTGGGAGGGCGTGCTGGTCGACGACGTCCTCGCGGCCGCGGGCCTCGCGCCGCCGACCGGCTTCACCCTCGCCCACGGGTTCGATGACTACACCACCAACGTTCCGACCGCGGACCTCGTCGGCGGCAAGGCGATGATCGCGACCGCCTACGACGGCGCGCCGCTCACGCCGGACCACGGCGGCCCGGCGCGGCTGCTGGTGCCGCACCTCTATTTCTGGAAGTCGGCCAAGTGGTTGAGCGGGCTTCAGTTCACCGAGCGCGACGAGGCCGGCTTCTGGGAGCTCCGCGGCTACCACATGTACGGCGACCCGTGGCGTGAGCAGCGCTACGACGACGACGCGTGAGCCTCGCCGACGCGCCTCGGATCTCCGGCTGGCGCTCCGCCGTCATCGTCGAGGCCGCGCCGCTGACGCCGCGGGTGAAGCGCATCGTGCTGGGCCTCGATCCGCCGCTGCGGTTCCGCGCAGGCCAGCACGTCGATCTGCGCCTGACCGCGCCCGACGGCTACCAGGCCCGGCGCAGCTATTCCATCGCCTCCGCGCCGGAGACGCCGGACCGGCTCGAGCTCGCGATCGAGAAGCTCGACGACGGCGAGGTCTCGCCCTTCTTCCACGAGGTGGCGGAGGTCGGCGACGCGATCGATCTGCGCGGGCCGATCGGCGGCCATTTCGTCTGGTCGGTCGAGGACGGCGGACCGCTGCTGCTGCTCGGCGCGGGCTCCGGCGTCGCGCCGCTGATGTCCATGGTCCGCCACCGCGCCGCGCGCGACGACCGCACGCCCACGGCGCTGCTGCTCGGCGCCCGCACCGCTGCCGACGCGCCCTACCGCGAGGAGTTGCTCGCGCTGGCCGCCGCCGATCCCTCGCTTGGGATCCTTTTTCTCCTGTCGCGCGAAGCCGCCCACGGGCCGTTCGATCGCGCCGGGCGGGTGGGCGCGGCGTCCGTGCGGGCGGCGACCGCGGGATGGGCGGGGCCGGCCCGGCATGTGTTCGTCTGCGGCTCGAACGCGTTCGTGAACGCCGCGGCGGAGGCGACGCTCTCGGGAGGCGCGTCGTCGGCGTCCATCCGAACGGAGCGTTACGGCGGATGATCTCGACCGTTGCGGACGACCTCAGGACCTGACAGAAATCGGGGCGGGGCAGGGGGAAAACGGTTCCGAACAGTCCATGTCATTTGACATAGGGCCTTGGCGCTCACGGTGGCAGATTGTCGTCCTAACACGGGCGGCGAGCTTCGAGCCTTCGCGCCTCCGCGACATCCCGCAATCAGAAGGCGCGTCGAGCGCCCGGAAAGAGCAACGCGTGGCTCTCTTGCTTCGCAGGCGGCGATCCTGAACGCCGTCGACCCCAGCTCCGTCGATCTGTCGACCTGCTCAAGCGAACCGATCCACATTCCGGGATCGATTCAGCCGCATGGGATTCTGGTCGCCTGCGCGCTTCCGGCGTGGATCGTGAGCCATGTCTCGGCCAACACGCCGGCCGCGCTGGGGCGGAGCGGGACCGGAGAGCTGATCGGTCAGCCTCTGGCCGCCGTCCTCCCCGCGCAGCTGATCCATGACGCCCGCAACGCGCTTCAGGTCGCGATGATCTCCGGCACGCCCGAGCGGCTGCCGCCGCGCGAGACCGGCATAGCGGCGCTCGGCCGCTGCGACGTCGCCGTCCACGCGCACGACAACCTCGCCTTCATCGAGATCACCTCCAGCGACGACGCCGACACCGGCGCCGTCGATCCGAGCACGCTCGTGCGCGCGATGATCGGCAGCCTGAAGCGTTCGCCGAGCATTCCACGGTTTCTCGCCCTCGCCGCACAGCAGGTCCGCAGCGTGACGGGCTACGACCGGGTGATGGTCTACAAGTTCCTGGAGGACGGCTCCGGCGAGGTGGCGGCCGAGGCGCTGCGCGGCGATCTCTCGCCCTATCTCGGCCTGCGCTACCCCGAATCCGACATCCCCGCCCAGGCGCGCGCGCTCTACAAGCGCCAGTTCCTGCGGCTCATTCCCGACATCGACTATGTCCCGACCCCGCTCGTGCCGGCGCTCCGGCCGGACGGCCGGCCCGTGGACCTCGGCCTCACGACGTTGCGGAGCGTCTCGCCGGTCCACATCGAGTACCTGCGCAACATGGGCACGCTCGGCACCCTGACGGTGTCGATCATGCGCGGGGACGAGCTCTGGGGCCTGATCGCCTGCCACCACGACGCGCCGCGGCGCCTCAGCGGGTCGGTCTGCGCCGCGATCGAGCTGTTCGGGCAGGTGCTGTCGATCCAGCTCGAGGCCCGCGAGCAGGAGGAGACCCTCCGCTACATGGCCCGCTCGCGCGAGCAGCTCGACAAGCTGCTCGCGACCATGGCGCCGGAAGACACCATCTTCGACAACCTGGCGAAGTTCAGCGACCAGCTGCGCGCCATGATCCCCTGCGACGGCCTCGCGGTGTGGTCCGACGGCAAGCTCCAGACGGTCGGCGACGTGCCGCCGGAGGAGGGCCTCGTCGAGATCATCCGCTTCCTCGCGGCCCGCGGCGACGGCTCGGCCTTCGTGACCGACCATCTGGCCGACTTTCTGCCGAACGCCCACAAGCACGCCGAGACGGCCGCCGGCGTGCTCGCGATCCCGTTCTCCCGGCTGCCGGCCGATTTCGTGCTGCTGTTCCGGCGTGAGCTGGTGCGGACCGTGACCTGGGGCGGAAATCCGAACAAGCCGGTCGAGCCCAACGCCGCGGGCGGCCGCATCAGCCCGCGCAAGAGCTTCGAGGCCTGGAGCGAGCTGGTGCGCGGTCGCTCCGCGCCGTGGCTGCGGGGCGAACGGCAGATCGCGGACGCTCTGCGGATCTCGCTGCTGGAGGTGATCCTGCGGCGCGCCGACATGATCCACCGCGAGCGGGTGGCGGCGCAGGAGAAGCAGGCGTTCCTGATCGCCGAGCTGAACCACCGCGTGAAGAACATCCTGGCGGTGATCAGCTCGCTCGTGCGCCAGAGCCGGTCGAGCGCGACCTCGGTCGAGAGCTTCACGATCGACATCGAGCGACGGGTGCGCGCGCTCAGCTACGCGCACGACCAGCTCATCCAGTCCGGCTGGCGCTCCGCGCCGCTGCGGCAATTGCTGGAGGCCGAGGCGCTGGCCTGGACCTCCAACGTGCGCGAGCGGGTGATCCTGAGCGGCCCCGAGGTGAAGCTCGATGCGCGCGCGTACCAGGCGCTCGCGCTCGTTGTCCACGAGCTGATGACCAACGCGGCGAAGTACGGCGCGCTGAGCATGCCGGCGGGCCGCATCGCCATTGCATGGTCCATGCCGCCTTCGGGCGCGCTCGAGCTGAGCTGGACGGAGCGGGACGGGCCGCGGGTCGAGAAGCCCACGCGCCGCGGCTTCGGCTCCACGGTGATCGAGCAGACGATTCCGTTCGAGCTGAAGGGCGAGGCGCACCTCGCGCTCAACGCCGAGGGCCTGCGGGCCACCTTCCGGCTGCCGCCGGGCCACGCGACCGAGATCGGCTGGCGCGAGGAGGCCCCGCCGCCCGTGCGGGCGGCCGCAAACCTCCGGGGCAAGCGGCTCCTGCTGGTCGAAGACAGCATGATGATCGCGCTCGACGCGCAGACCACGCTGGAGGGCGCTGGCGCGACGGTCGAGGTCGCGGCGAGCGTGCTCGACGCGCGACGCTCGCTGTCGCTGATGGCCTTCGACGCGGCGATCCTCGACGTGAACCTGTTCGGCGAGACCAGCTTCGAGCTGGCCGACCACCTGAAGCAGCTCGGCATGCCGTTCATCTTCGCGACCGGCTACGGCGAAGGCGTCGTCATTCCCGACCGGTTCGCGGACGTGGCGATCATCCCGAAGCCCTATGAGGAGCGGTCGCTCCGCGAGACGCTTCCCGTCGCGTGAGCCGTGCGCGCTGCGAGGCGGAAGCCGACGCCGCGCACGGTCTCGATGGTGACGTCGGCGCCGAGCAGCTCGAGCTTGCGCCGGGCGTAGCCGACGTAGACGTCCACCGAGTTCGGGGTCATCCGCGCCGCAGCCCCCCAGGCTTTGCGCAGCACGTCCTCGCGCGCGACCGGCGTGCCCGCGGATCGGGCCAGCAGCACGAGCAGGTCCGCCTCGCGCTTGGTGACGCTGCGGCTGCGGCCCTCCGCACGCAACAGGAGAGCGCCGACGTCGAGCCGCGCGACGCAACCGGCCAGTAGCGGAATCGGGTCGCCGGCCGCCCGGCGGCGGCGGAGCGCCGCGAGCTTCGCGGCAAATTCGCGCGGCGCGAACGGCGGCGCCAGGCAATCGTCGGCGCCCGCCTCGTAGCAGGCCAGCCGGTCCTCGAGATCGTCGGCCGCGGCGGCGACGATGACGTAGAGCTTGGGGTGCCGCGCCCGCAGCATCGCCACCTCGTCGGCGACGGCCGGACCCGCCGTCGCCGCCGCGATCACCGCGACGTCGCGGCCGACGGCGACGTTCGGCGCGCCTTCCTCGGGCGCGTCCGGGACAAGTTCGAAGGTATAGCCTTCCGCCTCCGCCACATCCGACAGCCTATGCGCAAGATCTTCTGATTTTTTTATTATGATAAGTTTCATCTGCCTGCGGAAATGCATGTCTCGCGACACGATGCCTGTCCGCTTCGACGAGGTGAAGCGCTACCTATGCTGTAGCGCCAAGGCGATGCGGCTTTCGGCCTCGTGCGGGAGACCGCCCCCTGCGGCTGTGGATCGCGGGCGACGGCGGGCGGGATACGTCGTTCGCTCCACCCTTCGTTAACCCTGGCCTTCCTAACTGGAGGCACAGCGAAATCCGGCGCGCCAGCGCCCTTCAAGACGGGGTCAGCGACTCATGCGCTCTTCCGGCCGACCGCCCGCTTCCTTCGACGCCGACGGCCGTCGCCAGCCTGCGGACCCGCGCCGCGGCGCCGCGCCCGGCGAGGTCCGCACCAGCCGCACGCCCGACCGCGTCCTACGCGAACGGCGCGCCGCCCGCGACGAGACCTTGGACAGCTCCGTCTCGGTCGACCCGAGCCTGCTCGCCGGTCTCGAGCAGGCCCTGCAGACGCCGCGGATCGAGTTCATCGTCGAGGGGCTCGCGCCGGCGCCCTCCGCCGTGCCGAGCTGGCTGCGGCCGTTCGCGATCGGCCCGAACGCGCGCTTCACCCGCACGCCCGACAGCATCCTCCGCGGGCCGACGCAGAGCGCGAACGCGCCGTCCGACGCCGCCACGATCGATCCGGAAGCCGCGGCCGACGCGATCGCCGCCATGGCCTTCACCGACGTCGGCGCTCCGCCCGCGCGGCCGCTGCAGCCCGCGCGCCTGCGCCGCCTCGCCGAGGTGATCCGCCTCGACGACGACGCGCCCGAGACGCCGGGCGAGCAGGACAACGCGCGGCCTGCGGCCCCGGCGGACGACGCCGCGCCGGAGCCGGTCGCGGAGGCGCCCGCCGCCTTCATCACCGGTTCGCTCGGAAGCCCCTTCGGCTCCTTCGCGCCGGTCAGCTACTCCGCGTCCTTCGCCTGGGCGCCGGTGGCGCCCGCTGCGCCCGCGCCCGAACCGGCCGCAAGCGCGCCTGAGCCGGCTGCGATCCCGGCCGCGGCGGAGGCCGTCGCGCCGGCGGCCCGGGTCGCGACGCCCGCCCCCGCGACCCCCGCCCCTGCGGCGCCTGTCGCCGAGGCGCCCGTGCGCGCCAAGGCGCCCGTCCCGGCGCCGCAGCCAATGGTCGCTCCGATGGCGCCGATCGCCGCACCGCCCGCGCCGCGTCGCGCGGCCACGCCGTCGCCGGCCTCCGACGTCTACGAGCTGCCGCCGCTCGAGCTGTTGGCGGAAGCCGCCGCGAGCGAGCCCTGCTTCGAGCACTCCGAGGAGTTCCTGAACAAGAACTCGCTGAAGCTGCAGCAGACGCTGCAGGACTTCGGCGTGCGCGGCGAGATCATCGACGCCAACCCCGGGCCGGTGGTCACGCTCTACGAGTTCGAGCCGGCGCCCGGCGTGAAGTCGAGCCGCGTCATCGCGCTCGCCTCCGACATCGCCCGCTCCATGAGCGCTGTGTCCGCCCGCGTCGCGGTGGTCGAGGGCCGCAACGTCATCGGCATCGAGCTGCCGAACGCCAAGCGCGAGACCGTCTACCTGCGCGAGCTGCTGGAGACGCCGGACTTCGGCGAGACCAAGCAGAAGCTCGCCATGTGCCTGGGGAAGACCATCGGCGGCGAGCCCGTCATCGCCGACCTCGCCAAGATGCCCCACCTGCTCGTCGCCGGCACCACCGGCTCGGGCAAGTCGGTCGCCATCAACACGATGATCCTGAGCCTGCTCTACATGCATCCGCCGGAGAAGTGCCGGCTGATCATGGTGGACCCGAAAATGCTGGAGCTCTCGGTCTACGAGGGCATCCCGCACCTGCTGACGCCCGTCGTGACCGACCCGAAGAAGGCGGTGATCGCGCTGAAGTGGGCGGTTCGGGAGATGGAGGACCGCTACCGCAAGATGTCGAAGCTCGGCGTCCGCAACATCGACGGCTTCAACGCCCGCGCGGCGGAGGCGACGGCGAAGGGCGAGACGGTGGTGCGCACGGTGCAGACCGGCTTCGACCGCGAGACCGGCCAGCCGACCTACGAAGACGAGGTCATGGACCTCACGCAGCTGCCCTACATCGTCGTCATCGTCGACGAGATGGCCGACCTGATGATGGTGGCCGGCAAGGAGATCGAAGGCGCGATTCAGCGTCTCGCGCAAATGGCGCGCGCGGCCGGCATCCACATCGTGATGGCGACGCAGCGGCCCTCGGTCGACGTGATCACCGGCACGATCAAGGCGAACTTCCCGACCCGGATCTCGTTCCAGGTGACGTCGAAGATCGACAGCCGCACGATCCTCGGCGAGATGGGCGCGGAGCAGCTGCTCGGCCAGGGCGACATGCTGCACATGGCCGGCGGCGGCCGCATCCTGCGCGTCCACGGCCCCTTCGTCTCCGACGCCGAGGTCGAGAAGGTCGTCGACCATCTCAAGCTGCAGGGCCGGCCGGAATATCTCGACGCCGTCACCGCGGACGACGAGGAGGAGGCGGGCGCCGAGGACGGCGAGGGCGTCTCCGAGGACGTCGCGGTGTTCGACGCGGGCGAGTTCGGCGAAGAGGGCGGCGACGCCTACGAGCAGGCGGTGGCCGTCGTGCTGCGCGACCGCAAGGCCTCGACCAGCTACATCCAGCGCCGCCTGCAGATCGGCTACAACCGCGCCGCCTCGATCATGGAGCGGATGGAGAACGAGGGCATCGTCGGCCCGGCCAACCACGCCGGCAAGCGCGAGATCTTCCGGGGTCAGTGAGGAGCCGGCGCCGGCCCGCCACAGCCATAAGCCGCGCCGCCGCCATGTGGGACGCGGGGATCCCTCCCCTGGACAGGGGAGGGTGGACGGCCGCAGGCCGGCCGGGTGGGGTGGGCCTCGGGATGAAGCTCCCGGTCGTCGCGCCCCACGCCCAAGGCCCCACCCGACCTCGGCTATCGCCGAGGCCACCCTCCCCACGCCTCCGGCGCGAGGAGGGATCGCCTGCGCCTCATTCTGCGCCGCTGAAATTGAAGCGCGGGGATCCCTCCCCTGGGACAGGGGAGGGTGGACGGCCGGAGGCCGGCCGGGTGGGGTGGGGCTCAGAACCAAGCTCCACGCCGTCGCGCCCTATGCCAAGACCCCACCCGACCTCGGCTCGCGCCGAGGCCACCCTCCCCACGGCTGCGGCGCGGGGAGGGAGGCCCGCGGTCTATCCGGAAGCGTTTTGCGCCTCAGCTCCAGGCGTGCAGCGGCGGCTTGACGCCGTTCAGGGCGTAGTCGCCGAGGATCTTGTACTTCCAGCGCACCGGGTCATGCAGCGTGTGCGTGCGGGCGTTGCGCCAGTGGCGGTCGAGGTTGTGCTCGCCGAGCGTCGAGCGCGCGCCGGCGAGCTCGAACAGCTTCGAGGATGTCGCGAGCGCCGCCTCGGTGGTGAGCACCTTCGCCTCCGCCACCGCGATCTGCGCCTCGGCGACGGTCTCCGCCGTCGCGTCCGCCACCGCGCGGTCGACGGCGAGGCCGGCCTTCTCCAGCAGCGCCTCGGCCGCGTGCAGGCGCAGGCTGAGGTCGCCAATCTCATGGACCACGTAGGGGTCGTTGGACGCGCGGTCCAAGCCGCTGTCGACCCAGGGCCGCGAGCGCGTGCGCAGGAAGGCGATCGCGTCGGCGAGCGCGGCGCGAGCGATGCCGGCGTCGACCGCAGCCTGGATGATCTGGAAGACCGCGCCGTCCGCCGTGGGCCGGGCGTAGCCGAGATAACCGGGCACGAGGTGCGTCTTGGGCACCCGCACATGGTCGAGGATCACAGTGCCGCTCGCAGTCGTGCGCTGGCCGAAGCCGGACCAGTCGTCGATCACTGTGAGGCCAAGCGCGTCGCGCGCGGCGATGGCGTAGAACGCGCGGCCCTCGTCGTCGAGCGCGACGATCGGCACGAGATGGGCGAGCAGGGCGCCGGTCGCGTAGAACTTGCGGCCGGTCACCACCACGTGGTCGCCTTCGTCGGAGAAGCGTGTCTCGAACTCCGCCGCGCGCTTGGAGCCGAACTCCGAGAAGGCGTTGCCGAAGCGGGCGCCGCGCAGCACCTCGCCGAACAGCAGCTGCTTCTGCCGGTGGTCGGAGACGGTGCGGATCGCGGCGACCACGCCGAGGTGGTTCTGCGGGATCTGTCCGAGCGAGGGGTCGGCCGTCGAGATCCGCGCGATCACCTCGGCGAGGGTGACGTAGGAGACCTCCGGCCCGCCGTAGTCCTTCGGCACGTTGATCGACCACAAACCGCTCTGGGAGAACAGGTCGAGCTCCGCCACGGGAAGCCGCCGCGTCCGATCGCGCTCGGAGGCGCCCTTGGCGAACTCCTCGGCGAGATGGCCTGCAACGTCGAGCGCCTCCGCGTCGCTGCGGATGACGTGGGCCGGCCGGGTCGGGCGGGGCAGGGCGGCCGCGCCGGCGGGCTCGGAGAGCGCCTCGCCCACGGCGGCGAGGCGGACGGGGGTCTGGGCGTTCATAACGCGTCTCCTTTCAGGCGGCCGCGGACACAGGCTGGCGCCCGGGCGCGCGTTTCGCCTCGAGTTCGCGCACGAGTGGGATCACCTCGCGCCCGAAGAACTCCACCTCCTCCTGGAAGTGCAGGAAGCCGAGCAGCACCAGGTCCACGCCCGCGTCCTTGAGGTCGAGGATGCGCTCGGCGATCTGGCGCGGCGTGCCGATCAGGTTCGACTTGAAGCCGTCGTTGTACTGGACGAGGTCCTCGAAGGTGGACTTGGCCCAGTTGCCTTCGCCCTCGGGCGAGGCCTTGCCGGCGTTCTTCACCTCGTGGCCGAAGGCGTTGACGGCGTCGGGATTGGCCTTGGCGACGATCTCGTCGACCACCGCGCGGGCCTCGGCCTCGGTCGCGCGGGCGACCGCGAAGGCGTTGACGCCGATCTTCACCCGCCGGCCGAGCGCCGCGGCCTTGGCCTGCACGTCCTCGACCTGCCTCGCGACGTTCTCCGGCGTGTTTCCGTTGGTGAAGTACCAGTCCGACACCCGGGCCGCCATGTCGCGCGCGGCGCGGGACGAGCCGCCCTGGAAGATCTCCGGCTGCGGGTCGATCGGCTTCGGCTTCAGCGAGTAGTCGCGGTAGCGGTAGAAGTCGCCGGCGAAGGTGAAGCTGTCCTCGGTCCAGATGCCGCGCAAGGCGCGAATGAACTCCTCGGAGCGGCGGTACCGCTCGTCGTGGTCAAGCCAGGGCTCGCCGATCGCCCGGAACTCGCCGCTGAACCAGCCGGAGACGAGGTTGATCGCGATCCGGCCCCCGGTGAGGTTGTTGATGGTCGCGATCTGCTTGGCGGCCAGCGTCGGGTTCCACGGGCCCGGCAGCAGGGCGGCGATGATCTTGAGCTTCTCCGTCGCGGCCAGCAGCGCGTGGCTGAAGGCGACCGACTCGTGCTGGTTTTCCGCGCCGTAGCCCGCGGTGAAGCGGATCTGCGTCAGGCCGTACTCGAAGCCGGCGGCTTCCGCGATCAGCGCGAGCTTGCGGTTGTAGCCGATGTCCCAGCTCGTGCGCTGCTCGATGTCTGAAATCACCAGGCCGCCTGAGACGTTCGGGACCCAGTAGGCGAATTTCAACGGCTCGGCGTTGCGGTCGTCGGATGCGGACATGAGGGCTCCTTCACGGCGGGATCATCGTTACCTAAGTCAATCTACTATTTGAATAGAATTTAGGAGCCGAAGAATGTCAACCGGCGATCAGTGCGCGCTGCGGAAGCGCGATGGAAGCCGCCGTTCCAATCCGCGCGCCGGTCCCCGCAAAAGCCTGAACGCAAACGGCGCGTCTCCCGCCTGGGCGACGCGCCGTTCGACGAAGGTCGGAGAGACTGACGGGGGCTACAGCGCTCGACCTACGCGGGCCCCGCGCTCGTCCGGCGCAAACGCGGCGACGAGGTCGCGGGCGACGGCTTCCTGGGCGAGGCGGGCGTCGCGCACCACCTCGCTCATGCCGAAGAACTCGTGGGTGACGCCCTCGAAATCGACGGCGTTGACGGCGACCCCGGCGGCGCGAAGCTTCTCCGCCAGCGCCTGCCCCTCCCAGCGCAGCGGGTCGATCTCGGCGGTGATCAGCGTCGTCGGCGGCAGTCCGCGGAGGTCCGCCCGGCCGACGAGGTCGAGCCGCGGATCCTCCTGCGCCAGCGCGTCCGCCAGGGCGTGGCCGACGCACCAGCCCATCATCGCCTTGTTGAGCGGGCGCGCGTGCTCGTTGATCTGGTAGGACGGCGTCTCCATGTCGACGCCCGCGACGGGGGTGATCAGCACCTGGTGCGTCGGGAGCGGCAGCCCCTGGTCGCGGGCGGCGATCGCGACGTTGATCGCGAGGTTGCCGCCGGCGCTCTCGCCCATGACGGCGATCCGCGACGGGTCGCCGCCGAGCGCCTCCGCCTCCTCGATCACCCAGCGATAGGCTTCGATCGCGTCGTCGTGGGCGGCGGGGAATTTGTGCTCCGGCGCGAGGCGGTAGTGCGCGGAGACCACGACCGCGCCGGTGCGCGCCGCGATCGCGCGCGGCGTCGCGTCGTAGGCGTCGAGGTCGGCGAACACCCAGCCGCCGCCGTGGAAATACAGCACGATCGGGCGGGGCGTCCCGTCGCCGAAGGTCCGGTAGATCCGGGCCGGCAGGTCGCCCTCGGCGCCGGGGTAGCGCACGTCGCTGGAGACGACGCCGTCGTGCGCGGTTTCGAGCCCGGTCTTTTCGATCAGCGCCTTGACGGCGTCCGACGGCGTCGGCTGCCGACGCGCGGCTTCGGGCGTCAGGTCTTCGATCGGCTCCGGCGCCAGCGCGCGAAGCTCCTCCAGCACGCGGCTCATGTCGAGGTCGGCGCGCGCGACGGGATCGCCGCGCACCGAGCCGAGGAAACGCGCGACCTTCTCTCCGACGCTCGGCCCATCGAGCGACTGTCCGCTTTCGAAAATCGACATGGCGTTCTCTCCTCGCATGTCTTGCGACGGCGGCGACGCCTTCTCGACGCGTCTGAGGGCCGCGGTCGTGCGGGCAGAGCTTACGCGCTTGGCCTTCGATGAAAAGACACGATTAAGCGTGCGGCCTGGAACGGTTGTCGTAAGGTCCGTTCCGGACTGATGTCTACCGCCCCGGCGCGGCGGCGGGTTGGGCGGCGACGCGCTTGGCGAATTCGGCGTCGAGGCGCTTGGCGAGCACGTCGTAGTTCTCGTCGAAGTGGTGGCCGCCGGGCTCCTCGATGCGCGAGGCCTTCGGGAACACGTCGGTCGCGCAGGCGACGTCGTTGTCGGCCTCCTCGAGCTCCTCCTTGCCGTAGACGCAGAGGACGCGGTCCATTGGAAGGCCGGCCGAGGCCTTCACCACGTCGTGGGCGCCGGTCCCGACGCCGAGCCAGCCGGAGACGCTGACCTCGAAGTCCGCCGTCTTGGAGAGGCCGAGCAGCGCGATCAGGCGAACGCTGTCGCGCACCTGCTTGGACAGTCTCTGCCAGGCGAAGGGCAGCACGTCGGCGCCGAAGGAGTAGCCCGCGAGGAGGACGTTCTTCGCCTTCCACTCCGGGGCGTAGCGCCCGAGGATCGCCTCGAGGTCGTCGCCAAGCTCGCGCGGGGTCTTCTCGTTCCAGAAGTAGCGCAGGGTGTCGACGCCGACGACCCCGTAGCCCTCGTTCTGGAAGAAGCCGGCGATGGTCTTGTCGAGGTCCCGCCAGCCGCCGTCGCCGGCGTAAATCACCACGAGGCCCTTCACGGTCGGCTGGGTCGGCGGATAAAGCACCAGCGGCAGCGCGTTGACGGCGTCGGGGTCGCCGCCGCCGATGTCGAGCGCCGCGTCGAACGCCGCCTGGGTCAGGTCGGAGCCGGCGGGCGCCTCCACCACGTCGCCGTTCGGCAACGGCTCGACGAAATCCTTGATCTTCTGGGGCGCCGGTCCTGCGGTGAGCACCCGCCACTCGCCCTGCAGGCCGTCCGTCGAGTCCGGCTCGCCGATCATGAACTCGCCGTTCGCAAGCGTTTCGGTCTTCGGCCCGTCGCAGAGCGGCTTGGTCAGCGGCGCGGAGCCCGAGAATCCGATCGAGACGCCGCCGGCGAACATGTTGGGCGGGGCCTGGACCAGCATGGCGTAGACAATATCCGCGCCGCGGCCGGACCCCAGCAGGACGGGGAAGCGGTAGGTCTTGATCCCGAGCTCCTTGCCGGCGAGGCGGGTGTACTCCTCGATGTCGCCCGGCATGTAGAAGCAGTCGTCGGTCTCCTTGGCGAGGCCGGCGAGGTAGCGCTTCAGGTCGACGCCGACGACGAGCGCGCCCTGGGTCGCGAGCGCGTCGGCGTCCGACTGGAGCTTCGGCGTCCAGCCGTCGAGGTCGGAGATCATCACCACGATCGCCGAGGGCTCGTCGGCGGGGCCGACGACCGGAATGGCGTCGAGCGTCTCGTTCTTCACCGTCGCGCGCCGGAGATCGTCGGCGCGGGCGGGGCCGACGACGGCGAGGCAGGCCAGCGCGAGGGCGAGGAGGGTCGCGAGACGCGTCACGCCGCGGTTTCCTTGGCTGCGGGCCGCGGGGCGGTCGTCGCGGCGGCGCGCTTGGGCGCGCCTCCGATCAGGGCGGTGACGTCGATCAGAATCTGGGGCAACACCCAGCCGCCGGGGCAGGCAAGGTAGCGCGGCTCCCACACCGGGTTGAACTTGGACTTGTAGGTCCTTAGGCCCTCGAAATTGTAGAAGTTGTCGCCGTAGCGGAACAGGAAGGCGCCGACGCGGTTCCAGGTCGGTCCGAGCGGGTGGTCCGTCAGTCCGGACAGCGGCGCCATGCCGAGGTTGAACCAGCGGTAGCCGTCGGCCTTGGCGCGCAGCATCAGCCGCACGAACAGCGCGTCCATCACGCCCTTCGGCGCGTCGGGGGCGTAGCGCATCAGGTCGACGGTCGCCTCCTCCTTGTTCGCGCCGTACCACATGTTGGCGAAGGCCACGATCCGGCCCTCGTGGCGCACCACCGCCATGTCGAAGTGGCTGAGGTAGTCCTCCGACCAGAAGCCGAGCGAAAAGCCCTTTTCGCCCGCCTTCTTCGAGGTCATCCAGGCGTCCGACACCGCCTTGAACTCGGGGTAGAGCGCGCGCGCCTCGTCCCGCGGGACGATCACGACGTCGATGCCGTCCTTGGTCGCCTTGCGGTCGACGTAGCGCCATTCGTAGCCCGCCTTGCCTTCGAGCGTGAAGGCGGCGAGATCGACCCGCGCCTCCTCGCCGAGCTTCAGCAGGGAGAGGCCGAGATCGAGGTAGCTCGGCAGGCGCGCCACGCTCGCCTGGTAGAACACCGGCCAGCCGCTGTGCTGGTCCGCGAGCTCCCGGAACGCCCAGACCAGCTCCGAAACGCGCTCGGCGGGGCCGACCGGATCGCCCATGGCGACCCAGCTCCGGCCCTGCACCTGGTACATGATGAAGGCGTCGCCGGTGTCGGAGAACAGGAACCGCTTGTCGCCGAGGAAGGCGAGGTTGGCGTCGGCGCGGGCGCTCGTCGCGACGATCGCCGCGAGGCGCTCCGCCGGTTCGCCCGCGCCCGCCTTCGGCGTCGATTGGCGATGGAGCAGCGCGTGCAGGCCGATCGCGAGCGCCGCCACGCAGGCGGCGAGCGAGGCCCGGAGGAAGCGCGGGGCGTCGCCGCGGTAGGCGAAATCCCACCAGAGGTCGTTCGAGTACTCGACGTTGCGGTAGGCGAAGAAGCCGAGCCAGATCGAGCCCGCCAGCACGATCGCGACCGCCGCGAGCCATGCGGGGGCGAGATCCTGGCTCCAGAGCGAGGCGCGGCGGTAGAAGGCGCGGCGGTTGACGGTGAGCAGCGCCAGCACGCCGCCGAGCACCAGCGCCTCCTCCACGTCCACGCCCTTGATCAGGGAGAACACGAGGCCCGCCGAGAGCAGCACCTGCGCGACGCGGTAGGCGCTGTCGAGCCGTCGCAGCAGCCCGCGCGCCACCACGAGCAGCACCACGCCGACCACGCTCGCGAGCAGATGCGAGCCCTCGACGAAGGGCAGGGGCACGATCCCGCGGATCAGGTGGAGGCGGTCGGTCTCGGCCGGCAGCGCGCCGGAGACCAGCAGGACGATGCCGCCGAGGAACACCGCGGCGCCCAGCACGATCGGCGCAACCGGCCGCATGACCACCGCGAGCATGGCGCCCGCGCGCTGGAAATGGCCCTTGCGGCGGGCGAGCTCCGAGGCGCCGAGCAGGCAGAGCGCGATGGTGAAGGGGATGAGGTAGTAGACGACGCGCCAGAGCAGCAGGCTCGCCAGCACGGCGTCGGCCGGCAGGTTGGGCAGCGCCAGCAGCACGGTCGCCTCGATGACGCCGGCGCCGCCGGGCGCATGGCTCAGCATGCCGAGCGTCATCGCCACCACGAACAGGGCGGCGAAGGTGGGGAAGGCGATGACCGCGTCGGCCGGCAGCAGCACCCAGAGGGCGAAGGCGGCGCCGAGCAGGTCGACGAGGCCGATCACGATCTGCGCCGCGGTCGACTTCACGCCCGGCAGCGCGAGGCGGTAGCCCTCGACGGTGACGGCGCGCTCGCGGCGGCCGATCCAGATGAGATAGGCGACGAGCGCGAGGATGATCGCGATCCCGATCGCCATATTCAGGCTGGGCGACATGCCGTCGAGCCGGGCGACGTCCTGCGCCTCGGTGACGAGGCCGAGCGCGAGCGTGAAGAAGATCCCGAGCCAGAGCGTCAGCGCCGAGATCGCGGTGATCGCCGCGACCTCCGCCGCCCCGAGCCCCGCCCCGGCGTAGATCCGGTAGCGCACGGCGCCCGCGACCACGATCTGGAAGCCGATGGTGTAGCTCAGCGCGTAGCCGGTGAAGGAGGCGAGCGCCGCCACGGGGTAGCCGACGTCCCGCCGCTTGATGTGGACGATGCCGAACCAGTCGTAGCCGGTGAGCGCGACATAGCTCGCCGCGGTGGCCGCGAGGGCGATCCCAAGCGTGCTCCAGGGCTTCGCGGCGATGGCCGCGCGCACGTCGTCAAGCTTCACCTCCTCCACGAGGCCGTGCAGGACATAGAGCACGATGCTGAACAGCACGACCGAGGCGATCGCGCCGACCGTGCGCCACGGCACGGTGGCCGCCCAGGCGCGCAGCTTGGGGAAGCCGAGCGGGGGCGTCTCGGGAGCGGGGGCCGTCTCGTTGGGTCGGGACATATCAGCCGTGAGCAGATGTCATTGGGCGCCGCGAGACGCAAGTCGGACGCGTTCGGAAACGCGCGGGAGACAAGCCCTCGAACACGGCGGACATAGGGCGGTTCTTAACCCGATTGCGATACGAGAGATTGCGGATGCCGCCGAGGGGCGGCGAAAGCCGTGCAAAATCTCCGGCCGCCGTGGCGCCGGAGCCGCAACGCGGAGGATGCGCATGACGCTCGCCAGCATGCCTCGGTCCGATGGCGCAAGACGGGCTCCGGCCGGCGATCTGCCGCCGCTCGCCGTGGACGTCGACGGCACGCTGGTGCGCGGCGACCTGCTGGCGGAGTCGGCGCTCGCCTATCTGCGCGGCAATCCGCTCCGCATCGTCTTTCTCGTGCTGTGGCTCGCGCAGGGCCGCGCGGTGCTCAAGCGGCGGCTCGCCGAACGCGTCGACCTCGACGTCGACGGCCTGCCGCTGAACGAGGAGCTGCTCGCCTTCATCGAGGCCGAGCACGCCCGCGGCCGCCAGATCCATCTCGCCACCGCCTCCGACGCCATGGTGGCGGCCAAGCTCGCCCGCCGCTTCCGCTTCGTCGACGGCGTGATCGCGAGCGACGGCGCCACCAACCTCAAGGGCGAGGCCAAGGCGCGCGTGCTCGCGAGCCGCTTCCCCGGCGGCTTCGCCTACGCCGGCGACCACCGCGCGGATCTCGCGGTCTGGCGCGCCGCCGCCGAGAGCGTCATCGTCGAGGCGAAGCCCGGCGTGCGGAAGGCCGCCGAGGCGATCCGCCCGCCGCTCGCCGTGCTGCCCCGCCCCAAGCTCGGAGCCAGGACCGTGCTCAAGGCCGCCCGGGTCCATCAATGGGCCAAGAACGCGCTCGTCTTCGTGCCGCTGGTGCTCGGCGGCAAGGCGCTCGACCTGGTCGCCTGGAGCGAGGCGCTGATCGGCTTCGTGCTGCTCGGCGTGCTCGCCTCCGGCACCTACCTGCTGAACGACCTCTGGGACATCGAGGACGACCGCAAGCACTGGTCGAAGAAAAACCGCGCCTTCGCCAGCGGCCGCCTGCCGATCGCGGCGGGCCTCGTCGCGGCGCCGCTCGCGATCGTCGCGGCGCTCGTCGGCGGCGCGTTGATGGGCGGCGCCGTGTTTGCGAGCCTCGCGGCCTACCTCGTGGTGACGCTCGCCTACTCGTTCCGGCTGAAGCGGCTCGCGGTGGTGGACGTGTTCACCCTGGCCGCGCTGTTCACGCTGCGGCTCGTCATCGGCGTCGCGCTGGTCGCGGTGCCGCCGTCGCCGTGGCTCCTGGTGTTCTCGATGTTCATCTTCGCCTCGCTGTCCTTCGCCAAGCGCCACACCGAGATGGCGCGCGTGGCGCAGGCGGGCGCGGCCAAGGCGAGCGGTCGCGGTTACGTCGCCGCCGACGTGCCCTTCCTGATCGCCATGGGCACCGCCACCGGCATGTCCGCGGTGCTCGTCATGGTGCTCTACATCTTCAACGAGGCGTTCCCGGCCGGCATGTACAAGACCCCGGCGGCGCTCTGGGTGTTCCCAAGCGTGCTGTTCCTGTGGCTCGGGCGGATCTGGGTGCTGTCCGGCCGCGACGAACTGCACGACGACCCCGTCGCCTTCGCGGTCAGGGACAAGGCGAGCATAGCGCTCGGGGCCATCATGGCGCTCGCCTTCGTCGCCGCGGTCGCGCCCCACGGCCGGCTGTGGTGAGGGCGCCATGGACAGCCTCGTCGCCGCGCTTCCTCCCGCCCTCCGCGCCCGCATGAGCCCCGCGGAGCTCCGCCGCATCGGCCGCTTCCTGCTCGCGGGCGGCTTCGCGGCCTTCGTGAACTGGGCGGCCCGTTTCCCGCTGAACGAGATCATGCCGTTCTCCGCCGCGGTGCTCGTCGCCTACGGCGTCGGCATGGTGGTCGGCTTCTTCCTCTACCGCCTGTTCGTGTTCGAGGCCCACGGCGGCGACGCCCGCTCCCAGCTCTGGAAGTTCATCCTCGTCAACGCCGTCGGCGCGGTCGAGGTGTGGCTGCTGGCGCTCGCCTTCGTGCACTGGCTGGCGCCCGCGGTCGGCTGGACGCTTTGGGTCGAGCCCATCGCCCACGCCGCCGCCATCGGCATCGGCGCCGCGACCAGCTACGTCGGCCACCGCCTGCTGACGTTCCGCGGCATCGGGTGAGGGCTTGGGCCTTCCCCCCTCCCCCTTGCGGGGGGGGGCGGGGGTGGGGGTGGTCCCGGGTGGATCGCCGAAGGCGCCATCGCGTTCGAGGCGCCTCACGCGCGTCAGCCGGCGCGTTGTGGTCTGCGCCACCCCTAACCCCTCCCCGCAAGGGGGAGGGGGACAGAGGCGCCCGCGCGCCTGAACGGCTCGCGCTCGAAAGCGTCACCCGCCGAGATAGGCCGCCCGCACATGCGGGTCGGCGATGAGGTCGGCGCCTTTGCCGGACATGGCGATGCGGCCGGCCTCCAGCAGGTAGGCGTGGTCGCAGAGCTCAAGCGCCGCGAAGGCGTTCTGCTCGACGAGCAGCACCGTCACGCCGGCGTTCCGCACCGCGCCGATGATCGAGAACATCTGCTCCACGATGTTGGGCGCGAGCCCGAGCGAGGGCTCGTCGAACAGCACCAAGCGCGGCTTCGCCATCAGCGCGCGGCCAATGGCGAGCATCTGCTGCTCGCCGCCCGACAGCGTGCCCGCCATCTGCGCGCGCCGATCGTGTAGGCGCGGAAAGTCGCCGTAGATGCGGTCGAGGTCGGCGCGCACGCCGGCCGCGTCGCGGCGGAGGTAGGCCCCCATCGCGAGGTTGTCCGCGACCGTCATGTGCGCGAACACCCGCCGCCCCTCCGGGCAGTGCGACACCCCGAGCCGCAGCATCGCGCGCGGGTCGGCCCTGGTCACGTCCTCGCCGTCGAGGCGGATCGCGCCCGCGCGCGCCGGGACGAGCCCCGAGATCGCGCGCAGCGTGGTGGACTTGCCGGCGCCGTTCGCGCCGACAAGCGCGACCAGCTGGCCCTGGCCCACGGTGAAGGACACGCCCTTCAGCGCGGAGACCTGGCCGTAGCCGCAGACGAGGTCCTCAATCTCGAGCATCAGCCCTGCGCCTCCCCCGCCAGTTCCCGGGCCGCGCCGCCCTTGCCGAGATAGGCCTCGATCACCGCCGGGTCGGCGCGGATCGCAGCAGGCCCGCCTTCGGCGATCAGCCGCCCGTAGTTCAGGCAGACGATGCGGTCGGAGACCTCCATGACCATCGGCATGTCGTGCTCCACCAGCAGGATGGTGACGCCCTCGTCGCGGATGCGGCGGATGAGGCGCACGAAGACCTGCGTCTCCGAGGCGTTCATGCCGGAGACCGGCTCGTCCAGCAGCAGCATGGTCGGCTCGGTCGCGAGCGCGAGCGCGACGCCCACGAGCCGCTGTTCGCCATAGGCGAGCGAGCCGGCGAGCTCGTCCGCGCGGGAGGCCAGGCCCACCAGATCAAGGATCTCGCGCGCCCGGACCCGCAGGCGGGCCTCGTCGGCGCGGCGCCGCGCCGGCGCGACGCGGTCGAGCAGCGGAGGCTCGGCGTGGCGGTGCAGGCCGATCAGCACGTTGTCGAACACGGTGTCGGCGGCGAACACGCTGGTGCGCTGGAACGTCCGGGCGAGGCCGGCGCGCGAAATCTCGTGGGGCTTCAGCCGCGACAGGTCCTCGCCCTTGAACAGCACCCGCCCCTGCGAGGGCTTGAGGAAGCCCGTCATGACATTGAACGCCGTGGTCTTGCCCGCGCCGTTCGGCCCGATCAGGCTGACGATCTCGCCCTCGGCCACGTCGAAGTGCAGGTCGGCGATGGCGACGAGGCCGCCGAAGCGCACGCCGACATGGTCGATCCGGAGGATGGGGCCTGCGCTCATGACGAGGCCCTCGCGGTTTCGGGCTTGGGCGCCGCGGGCGCGCGCTTCGGAAGCGCCAGCGCGGCGAGCGCCGGGGCGATGCCGCGCGGCATGACGAACAGGATGACGATCAGCGTCGCGCCGTAGACGATCCACTGCGCCTCGGGCGCCATCACGGGCCTGAGCGCCACCGGCAGCAGGCCGAAGATCAGGCCGCCGATCACGGGGCCGATCAGCGTGCCCTTGCCGCCCGCCACCACCATGATGACCATGGTCACCGTGTAGGAGAACAGGAACACGTCGGGGTCGATGATGCGGATGTAGTGGGCGTAGAGGCTGCCGGCGGCGCCCGCCATCGCGGCGGAGACGGTGGCGGCGATGGTGAGCGTGCGGGTGGCGTCGACACCGACGGAGAGCGCCAGCGGCTCGTTCTCCTTCAGCCCGCGCATGGCGCGGCCGAAGCGGGAGCCGACGAGGCGCGCGATCAGCAGGTAGCTCAGCGTCGCGACGCCAAGCACCAGGTAGTAGTTCTGGATCTTCGTCCTGAAGGTCATCTCGCCGAGGCCGGGGAGGCCCAGCGTCATGAACGGGATTGAGGTCAGCGCAAGCGGGCCTTGCGTCAGCTCGATCCAGTTCAGCGCGACCAGCCGGACGACCTCCGCGAACGAGATCGTCACGATCACGAAGTAGGCCCCGCGCACCCGGAACGAGAGCCGGCCCACGACGTAGCCGCAGAGCCCGGCGATCAGCACGGCGAGCAGGAAGCCGGCCGCCGGCGGCCAGCCCTCGTGGGTGACGCGCAGGCCGAAGGGCAGGCCGACGTCGAAGCCGAGCGAGGTCAGCGCGCTGACGTAGGCGCCGATGCCGAAGAAGGCGATGTGGCCGAGGCTGAGCTGGCCGGTGTAGCCGAGCAGCAGGTTCAGGCTCATGGCGCCGATGGTGAAGATGCCGGTCGTGATCAGCGCGTTGAGGAGATAGGGGTCCTTGAGCCCGAGCGGCAGCAGGGCGAGGACGACGAGCAGGGCGAGCGGGAGAATCCGGGTCATCCGATGCGCTCCGCGCGGGCGAACAGGCCGGTCGGCTTCACCAGCAGCACCGCGATGATGATCAGGAAGCCCATCGCGTCGCGGTAGCCGGAGGAGACGTAGCCGGCGCCGAACTCCTCCGCGAGCGCCAGCGCGAAGCCGCCGATGGTGGCGCCCGTGATCGAGCCGAGGCCGCCGAGGATGACGATGGCGAAGGCCTTCACGGCCGCGAGGTCGCCCATCTGCGGGAACACCACGTAGACCGGCCCCAGCAGAGCGCCGGCGGCGGCGGCGAGGCTCGAGCCCAGCGCGAAGGTCGCGGTGTAGATCAGCGAGACGTTGACGCCCATCAGCGCCGCGGTGTCGTGGTCCTGGAAGGTAGCGCGCATGGCGCGGCCGAGCCGGGTGCCGTTGATCAGCGCGTAGGCCGAGACGATCAGCGTCAGCGCGGCCAGGAAGACGAAGATGCGCAGCCACGACACCGAGGCGCCGAGGATCTGCAGCGGCGCGTCGGGGAACGGCGAGGGCACCGCCTTGGCGACGCCGCCGAAGGTCCAGAGCGCGCCGGACTGCAGCACGATGCCCGCGCCGATCATGACCAGCATGGTGGTGTCGATGTCCGCGCCCCGGAGCGGCCGCAGCAGCGTGAACTCGATCAGCGCGCCGAGCGCGAGGCCGGCGACCACAGCGACCGGCAGCGCCACGAAGAAGTTCATCCCGAGGCCGACGGCCGCGATGTACATGGCGTAGGCGCCGACGGTGTAGAGCGCGCCGTGGGTGAAGTTCACCACGTTCATGATGCCGAAGATCAGCGTGAGGCCGATCCCCAGCAGCGCGTAGGTGCCGCCGAGCACGAGCGCGTTGACGAGGTGTTGCAGCAGTTGGTCCACGGGGCGTCTCCGGTCGGGAGGCTTTGGGGCATGCGGGGGGCGAGGCCCCTCACCCGGCGCTTCGCGTCGACCTCTCCCCGGACGGGGAGAGGTGCGCTGCGACGCCGTTCAGGCGCTTGGAGCCGGGCGCGGGCCTTCACCTCTCCCCGGCGGGAAGGGTCGGGGGCGTCAGTCCTCCGGGTGAGGGGGCGCCCGGCCGGGGCTTCCAGCTACAGCGTGACTTCGCTGACCGCGCCGTCGGCGATCTTGATGAGGTAGACGGTGGGCTTGCTCTGGCCGCTCTCCTTGCCCTCGGGGCCGGACTTGGCGAAGGCGATCGGGCCGTTGAGGCCGGTCATCTTCACGTCCCAGAAGGCCTTGGTGATCGCGGCGGGCTCGGCCGAACCGGCCTTCTCGATGGCGGCGGCGATGGAGCGGATGCCGTCGTAGCCGCGGAAGCTCTCGGTCGCGCCGGCGAACTGATGTCCGCGGGCCTTCCATTCGCCGAGGAAGTATTTCGTCGCCGCCGGGTCCGGGGTCTTCTCGGGCGCCCAGGGCAGGAAGGTGGTGAGGTGCATGGTGCCCTCCGCCGCCGCGCCCGCCTGCGCGATGATCTGGTCGGGGTTCTGCGAGCCGCCGGTGGTGATGACGCGCTTCTTGATGCCGAGCGCCGCCATCTGCTTGAACAGCAGCGTCAGCTGGTCGACCGAGGTCGTCATCATGATGGTGTCGGCGTCGGAGCTCTTCAGCTTGGAGAGCTGGGCGCTCATGTCCTGCGCCGCCTGGTCCATGGTCTCCGTCAGCCCGACCTCGACGCCTTCCGCCTTCAGCATCTTCGAGAAGTCGCCGGCCGCGCCGCGGCCCCAGTCGTTGTTGATGACGAGGAAGTCGACCTTCTTCAGCCCGATCTTCTTGACCATCGGCGCGAAGGACGCGGCCTCGAGCGCCGACGGCGGCGAGATGCGGAACACGAAGGGGTTGCCCGACGTGGTGATCTTGCCGGAGGAGGAGGTCTCCACCAGCATCGGCACCTCGTACTCCTCGAGCTTCGGCATGACGGCGAGCGTCAGGCTGGAGCCCCAGGCGCCCATCAGCACCGGCGTCTTGTCGCTGGTGATGAGCTTCTCCGCGACCGCGGCCGCTTCGGTCGGGTTCGACTTGTTGTCCTCGATCACGAGCTCGATCTTCTTGCCGAGCACGCCGCCCTTGGCGTTGATCTCGTCCGCCGCGATCTTGGCGCCGTTGACGACGTAGGTGCCGGAGGCGGCGAAGGCGCCCGTCAGCGGCTCGTTGACGCCGATCTTGATGGTGTCGGCGGCGAAGGCCGGGCCCGCCATCAGCGCGAGGGTCAATGCGGCAAGCGAGGCAAGGCGTGTGGTCGTCGACATCGCCGTCTCCTGTCAGGAACGGGGGGTGGATTCGTCGCCCTTGCGGGCCACGCGGCGGAACCATGCGGCGATCCGGCCTCGGGCGAGGTCGAAGGCGAGCCGCAGGGGATTGAGGCCGGGCGCCTTGGCGTCGGCCGCGGGGGCGCGCCCGGCGAGCCGGGCTTCGAGGTTCGCCGCGAACTCGGCGACGAGGCGGGCGGCGACGTCGCGCACGAGGCCGGGGCGGCCGAACTGCGCGAGCGGGCCCTTGAGCGCGTAGCCGACGGTCAGGTTCACCTGCGATGAACCCGGCGTTGCCCCGTCGTTAACCCGGTAGCGCACTTCGCCCTGCGCGCCGGAGCGGCCGTCGGCGCCCGCGCCTCTGATCCGGCCCTCGCGCGCGGCCTCGTCGCGGCGCACGTCGGCCGCGCCCCGGAAGGTGGCGGAGATCGGCCCGAGCTTGACCCGCATGCCGCCCTCGACCCGTTCCGGCGAGGGCACGGCGGTCACCACGGCGCCCGGCAGGCAGGCCGCGACCTCCTGGACGCGCCCGAAGAAGGCGAACACCTGCTCGGGCGGAAAACCGACCTCGAAGCTCTGGTCGAAGCTGTGCGCGGGCCGGAAGTCTGCGGGGATTCCGGCGGACGCCGGCGTCACGGCGGCCGTCGTTTCGGCCGCCGTAGCGCGCTGGGCGCTCGCGCCCGACGATCCCGTCCGGGCCCCGACGGGACCGAGCCCGCGCTCGCCGGTGGTTGGGCCCAAGCCCTTGGCGCGGCGGTCGGAAATGACGCTCTGGACGGCCCGCACGATGCCGACGTAGCCGGTGCAGCGGCAGAGATTTCCGGCGAGGCCCAGCCGGATGCGTCGCTCGTCCGGCTCGGGCAGGCGCAGCACGAGGTCCCGCGCGGCGACGATCATTCCCGGCGTGCAGAAGCCGCACTGCAGGGCGTGCTCGCGGTTGAAGGCGGCGCGCAGCTCCGTCGCGATCTCATCGTCGTCGAGGCCCTCGATGGTGGTGACCTCGGCGCCCGCGCAGGCGGCGGCGAAGCTCAGGCAGGCCCGTGCGGGCTCGCCGTCGAGCAGCACCGTGCAGGCGCCGCAGACGCCGTGCTCGCAGCCGAGGTGGGTCCCGGCAAGGTTGAGCTCCTCGCGCAGCGCGTCGGCCAGATGCGTGCGCGGCTCGACCTCGACCGCGACCGCGCGGCCGTTGACGGCGAGCGCGACGTTGACGCGCGGCGGGCGGACGGGCGCGTTCACGCGGCGCTCCTGACGTCGGGACGGAGGGGCGAGGCCAAGAGCGCGTGGGCCTGAAGCGCGGCGCGGCGCAGCACTTCAACGTGGATGTGGCGGTCGACGGCGTCGGCCATCCCGGCGCGGGCCAGCACGCCATCGGCGGCGGGGACGTCGAAATCGTCGGCGAAGCCGGGGCGGATGCGGCCGCCGAACAGGACGCGCGCGTCGTCGACGACGACGGGGGGCGCCTCGACGGCGCCGAAGACGGCGCGTCCTGTTGCGGTCTCAGGGTCGATCAGCACAGCGCCGATCGCGTGAGCGAACTCGCCGACCTTGCGGCAGTGCTTCACGTATCCGAACCGCGACGACGGGTTCATGACGGGCACGCGCACGGCGATAAGAATCTCGTCGGCTTCGAGCGCGGTCGACAGCGCGCCGGTCACGAACGCCGGCAGCGCCAGCCGGCGGCGGCCGGCGGGGCCTGCGATCTCCACCTCCGCGCCGAGCGCGGAGAGCGACGACAGCCAGTCGGCGGCGGGGTCGGCGTGGGCGAGGCTCCCGCCGAGGGTGCCGCGGTTCCGCACGGCGCGGTAGGCGATGCCGGAGGCGACGCGCGCCATGACGTTCGGCCCGACGTCCGGCGCGCGGCCGTCCTCGATGTCGGCGTGGGTGACGCAGGCGCCGTAGACGATGGCGTCGCCGTCGCGGCCGGCGTGGCGCAGCTCCGCCACGCCCGAGACGTCGACGATCAGCTCAGGTTCCGCGAGCCGCAGGTTCAGCATGGGACCGAGCGACTGGCCGCCGGCCATCACCTTGGCGGCGCCCTTAGCCTGAGCGAGCAGAGCGAGCGCTGCGGCGAGATCGCGCGGCCGCTCGAGGGCGAAGCGGGCGGGCTTCATGCCGCGTCCCTCGTCATTGCGGGCGCGCCGCGGGCGGCGAGCACCGCCTCGACGATGCGCCGCGGCGTGGCGGGCGAACGCAGAACCCGGGCGTTCAGAGGACGGAGCGCGTCGTTGATGGCGTTGACGATCGCGGCCGGCGGGGCGATCGCCCCGCCTTCGCCGATGCCCTTTACGCCGAAGCGGGTGTAGGGGGAGGGGGTCTCCATGTGGTCCACGCGCGGGGCCGGAACCTCGCACGCGCCCGGCAGCAGATAGTCCGCGAGCGTTGAGGCGAGCGGCTGCCCCGCCTCGTCGAACGGCATCTCCTCCAGCAGCGCGGTGCCGATCCCCTGCGCGAGGCCGCCGAAGATCTGGCCGTCCACGACCATCGGATTCACGAGCACGCCGCCGTCCTCGACGATGACGTAGTCGAGGATCTCGACCTCGCCGAGCATGGGGTCGACCGCGAGCACGACGGCGTGCGCCGCGTAGCTGAAGGTGCCGCTGTCGCGCTGCGGCTTGTAGCCGGCGGTGACCTCGAGGCCTCCGGGGTTCACGTCGGAGGGCAGGTCCTGCGGCCGCAGGTACCAGACCCGGGCGATCTCGGGCAGGCCCACGTCGCCCGCGGGCCCGACGACGCGGCCGGCCTCGAAGCGCACGTCCGCAGGGTCGGCCTGCAGCAGGTGGGCGCCGATCAGGCGGGCGCGCTCGGCGAGCTCCGCGCAGGCGGTCGCGACCGCGCCGCCGGCCATCACCATGACCCGGGAGCCCCAGCTGCCGGTGGAGTAGGGCGTCAGCGCGGTGTCGCCGTGAACGAGCCGGGTGCGCGCGACCGGCACGCCCAGCACCTCGTGCGCCACCTGCGCGAGCGTGGTCTCGAGCCCCTGGCCGTGCGAGTGCGCGCCGATCCGCAGCTCCAGCCCGCCGTCGGGCGTCAGGCGGGCGCCGGCCTGCTCGTGGCCCGGAACCATCGGAATGCCCCAGCCGGAGTAGACCGAGGTGCCGTGGGCGGCCTGCTCGCAGTAGATCGAGAGCCCGAGGCCGATGCGCCGGCCGTCCGCCTCGCCCGCGGCCTGCCGCGCGCGCACGCCGACGGCGTCGATCGCCGCCACCGCGCGGGTCAAGGCCTCGGGATAGTCGCCGCTGTCGAAGTGCTTGTTGGTGATGTTGTCGAACGGCATCCGCTCGGGCCGCACGAGGTTCTTCAGTCGCACGACCTCGGGCGCGAGCCCCGTTTCGGCCGCGACGGCGTCGAGCGCGAGCTCCAGCGCGAAGCAGACGCCGGTGCGCGCCACCCCGCGGTAGGGCAGGATCGGGCATTTGTTGGTGGCGACCGACCAGGTGCGGCAGCGGTAGGCCGGGAAGTCGTAGGGGCCGGGCAGGATGCTCGCGACCTGCGCGGCCTCAAGACAGGCAGAGAAGGGATAGGCGGAGTAGGCGCCGCTATCGACCGTCGCTTCGCAGTCGACGCCGCAGATGGTCCCGTCGCGCTCGGCGTAGACCGTGATTTCGTAGTGATGCTCGCGGCAGTTCGCGTTGGCCGTCAGATGCTCGCGGCGGTCCTCCAGCCAGCGCACGGGATGGCCGCAGCGCAGCGCTAGCCAGCCGAGGCAGACCTCTTCCGCGAGCAGGATCGCCTTGTAGCCGAAGCCGCCGCCGACGTCGGGCGAGACGATGCGGACGCGGCCCTGCTCGAGCCCCAGGCATTCCGACAGGCCGGTGCGCACGATGTGCGGCATCTGGCTTGCGGTATGGACCACGAGCTGGTCGAGCCTGTGGTCGAGGTGGACCACGGCGCCGCGGCCTTCGATCGGCGCCATGCACTGGCGGCCGGTCGAGATCGTGCGCGAGACCTTGATCGGCGCGTCGAACGCGGCCTCGATCCCGATGTTCACGTTGGTCTCGAGGTAGACGTTGTCGCCCCAGTGCTCGTGGACGAGCGCGGCGCCGGGCTCGCGAGCGGCCAGCATGTCGTGCAGCGCCGGCAGCTCCTCGAGATCGAGCGTGACCCGCGCGGCGAGATCCTCGGCCTCGGCGCGCGTGGGCGCGACGCAGATCGCGAGCAGCTCGCCGACCTGCCGGACCTTATCGACGGCGAGCGGCGGCTGCTCGGAGACCTTGAAGCCGGGCAGTCCCGACACGGCGCGGATCGGCTTCACGCCGTCGAGGTCGGCCGCGGTGAACACCCGGCCGCGGCAGTCCTCCGGCACGTGGATCGCGCGGATGCGGGCGTGCGCCAGCGGGCTGCGGACGAAGGCGACGTCCTGCATCCCGGCCATGCGGATGTCGCCGACATATTCGCCGCGCCCGCGCATCAGGCGGTCGTCTTCCTTGCGCGGCAGCCGCGCGCCGACGCCTTCGGCCAGAGGCGCGCGGCCGCCGCTCACGGCGTGGCCTCGGCGAACACGTCCTGCGCGGCCTTCACCAGAACGCCGTCGGCGCTCAGCAGGCCGTCGAGGATGGAGAAGTGGTCGGCGCCCTCGATCGGGATCAGCGCGCCCGGCGCGTCGGCCTCGGCCCGCTTGGCGTGCAGCGCCAGCGAGTCATGGATCAGCGCCGGCACCTCGGCCGTGCCGTAAGCGATCGCGAGCGGCTTTCGCGTCACCGGCAGGCGGAGCGGCGACAGCGTCGCGATCTCGTCGTCGGTGAGCTTCAGCGCGGCGTTGAGGAAGGTGTCGCGGATCGGCGCCAGTTCGTAGACGCCGGAGATGGCGAGGCCGGCGGCGACCGCGGAATGACCGAGCAGCATGGCGACGAGGTGCCCGCCCGCCGACCAGCCGGAGAGCACGATGCGGCCGCCGACCCCGTGGGTGCGGCCGTCGCGGGCGAGCCAGTCGAGCGCGGCGCCGAGCTCGGCGACGATCTCGGTGAGGCTCGCGTCGGGCGCCAGCGTGTGGCTCGGCATCGCGACCGCCCAGCCGGCGTCGAGCGCGCCCTGGGCGTAATGCGCGAAGACCTCGCGCGAGTTCTTCTGCCAGTAGCCGCCGTGGATGAAGACGAGGCAGGGGGCGTCGGGGTCGGCCGCGGGGTAGAGGTCGAAGGCCTGGCGGGGCTTCGGGCCGTAGGCCACGTCGAGCTTGGCCGCATGCGCCGCCCGGAACGCCGGCGCCGCGACGTCGCGCGCCGCGACCCAGGCCGCGCTGGTCGGCACGGCCGCGTTGTTGTTGTAGGCGGCGTCGCGCTGGTCCTGGGACAGCGTGTCCCAGACCTCCTGCGGCGCGGGAGCCGGGGCGGCGATCACGCCGCGATCGCCTGCGGGAGGATCGGGCTGTCGGCGTCGAAACGCTTGCCGGCGCGGAGGCAGAAGGCCGGCTGCAGCAGGCGCTCGGCGATGACGCGGTAATCCTCGTTGTCGCGCAGCACGAACCGGCCGCGGACGTCGTCCAGCACCGACACGTCGGCGACGCGCCCGACGGCGAGCGAACCGAGGCTGTCCTCCATCCCGAGCATCTTCGCGGGATGGGTCGTGACCATCTTCACCACGTAATCGAGCGGCAGGCCGAGCGTCATCATCGAGCTCATCGCCTGAGTGAGGCTGAAGCGCGCCTGGCCCTTGAACGGATGGTTCTCGTCGTCCGCGTGCTCCTCCGGCGTGCCGGCGGGGGCGGGAATCTCGGGCACCTGCGTGTTGTAGCCGTGCATGTCGGCGCCGAGCGTGTGCGGCACGACGCCGGCGGCGAGCGCCATCTTGGCGAGGCGGTAGGAGAAGTGGCTGCCGTGGCCGACGTCGACCGTCAGCCCGCGGTCGATCGCCGCCTGCAGCACGTGGTGCAGTTCGCCTTCCGCGTTCACGAAGCCGCCGGGGTGGCGGGTGAAGGGATGGGCGAGCACGTCGCCTTCCTTCAGCAGCGGAATGACGCGCTCGAGGATGGTGTCGGCGTCCTCGCCGTTGGCGCCGCTTTCCGGCAGGCCCCAGAGCTGGCCGAAGTGCACGTAGAGCGGAACCTCGGCGCGGCGGGCGATCTCGGCCGCCATCTCCATGACCTTGATGCCCCAGCGGGCGAAGCCGCCGATCTCGGCGTGGCCCTTGATGCCGCGCACCAGGTCCCGGTTGGCGACCGCCGAGCGCACCGTCGCGTCGATGTCGACGCCGTCGGGGCTGTAGAGGTTGGGATAGAAGTGGCCTTCGAGGCCGCCGACGAGATAGGCGGACAGGAAGCAGAGCACGTTGGTCTCTGAGCGCTCCGCGATGAAGTGGCGGAAGCCCGGCAGCGTCATGCAGGACGGGCCGCCCTGGTCGACGACGGTCGTGACGCCTGAGCGCACGCCGACCATGTCAGGGTCGAGGCCGAAGCGGCCGGTGACGTACTGGTAGATGTGGCCGTGGGTGTCGATCAGGCCCGGGAGCACGAGCTTGCCGGAGACGTCGACGGTCTGCGCGGCGCTCGTCGGCAGGATGGCGTCCGCCACCGCCGCGATGCGGCCGCCGCGGACGCCCACGTCGCGGATCCCGTCGACGCCGGTCGCCGGGCAGATGACCCGGCCGCCCTTCAGCAGCAGATCGTATCCCGTCGGTTCGACCATGGTGTCCTCCTCGAACGCTCGCGCCGGCGATGGCGCGCCTGAAAAAGCGAAGTATGCTTCGCAATCTCATGCACGCGGCATGCCAGATGCAGGGACGTCCGCGGAGACGGTCCGGCGGCCTGAAGCCGCAAGTCGAGGGCGGAATGACGGAAAACGACGTGGAATCAAATACGTCCAATGAAAATTGGCCGCTGATGGAGCGTCCGGGCTTCCTGGCGCGTCGGCTGCATCAGATTCACGTGAGCCTGTTCAGCGAGCGTTGCGCCGCGTCGCGGCTGACGCCGCTGCAGTACAGCCTGCTGTGCGCGCTGGCGGACTGCGACACCGCGGACCAGACGACGCTCGCGCGCGCCGTCGCGCTCGACCGCACCACGACCACCGGAGCGTTGAAACGCTTGGAGGCGCGAGGGCTCGTACAGCGCGTGACGTCGTCCTCGGACCGGCGCGCGCAGGTCTGCCGGATGACGCCGGAGGGGGAGCGGCTGCTGGCGGAGATGGAGGACGCCGCGAGGCGCGCGCACGAGGAGACGGTGGCCGCGCTGGACGCCGACGAGCGGGACGCCTTCGTCGGCTACCTCAAGCGCATCGTCGACGCGCATGGCGGGCGTCGCGACGCTGTCGTGCTCTGATTTTGAGCGCGCATTGATCTAAATCAGGGCGCCGGCGGGCGGCGCTTGGCGCGCCGCCTCTCGTCTTGACTGCGTTCAGCGCAGGCCGTGGCCGCCCGGCGCGCCGGCGCGGTTGCCCTTCGCGAAGCGCTTCTGCGGCTTGCCGGCGCCGGTCGGCGCCTCGGCGCGACGGTGGTCGGAGGGCCCGCGCGGATGGTCGGAGGCGCCGCGGGGGCGCGGCGCGGCGTGCTTCGGCGCATGCCCGTAGGGCTTCGCCGGGCGCGGCTCGCGCGGGGTCTCGACGTCGGGGCGGGGGCCTGACAGCTGAGCGCGCGTGATCGCCACGTCGTTCTTCTCGGCCCCAAGGGCCGAGGCCGCGAAGCTCTCGGCGGCGCCGACCGCGATCTCGACCTTGGTCTCGGCGTCGAAGATGCGGATCGCCCCGATGTCCTCGCGGGTCACGCCGCCGCGGCGGCAGATCAGCGGCAGCAGCCACTTCGGATCGGCGTTCTGGCGACGGCCGACCGCGAGCCGGAACCACACGCCTTCGCCGAACGGGCCGCGACGCTCGGCCGCCGGCTCGCGGTCGGAGCGCACGGGATCGTAGGCCGGCCGGCCGTTGTCGCGCACGCGCTCGCGCGGCGCCTGGCGCTCGCCGGGATCGGTGACGTCCTCGGGGGCGGGCAGGCGGGCGCGGTGCAGGCGGGCGAGCGCCACTGCGATCTCCTCCTGCGACTTGTGCGCCATCAGCATGTGCGCGAGGGCGATGTCCTCGGGGGTCGGCTGCTCGGTCAGCGCCGGGTCGGCGAGCAGGCGCTTCTGGTCGAGGGCGTGAATCTCCTCGGCGGTGGGCGCCGCGCTCCAGGTCGGGACCACGCCGGCGTCGACCATCATGGTCTCGGCCTTGCGGCGGCGCGACGGCGGCACCAGCAGGACGCTGACGCCCTTGCGGCCCGCGCGGCCGGTGCGGCCGGAGCGGTGCTGGAACACTTCGGCGTCGTGCGGCAGGTCGGCGTGGATCACGAGCGTGATGCTGGGCAGGTCGATGCCGCGGGCGGCGACGTCGGTCGCGACGCAGACGCGGGCGCGGCCGTCGCGCAGCTCCTGCAGGGCGCGGTTGCGCTCGTTCTGGCTGAGCTCGCCCGACATCAGCACGGCGGGGAAGCCCCGCTCGGACAGCGTGGCGTGCAGGCGGCGCACCGCCTCGCGGGTGGCGCAGAACACGATCGCGGCGGGCGCGTCGGCCTGGCGCAGCAGGTTGACGACGGCAGCGCCGATCTCGCGCGGCAGCACGCGCACGGCGCGGTGCTCGATGTCGGCGTGGCCGCGTTCGGGACCCGCGGTCTCGACCCGGGCGGCGTCGCGCTGGAAGCGGCGGGCGATCGCCACGATGTCGGAGGGGATCGTCGCCGAGAACAGCAGCGTGCGGCGGTCGGCCGGCGCCGACTCGAGGATCGCCTCGAGGTCCTCGCGGAAGCCGAGGTCGAGCATCTCGTCGGCCTCGTCGAGCACGACCGCCTTCAGACCGTCGAGCACCAGCGCGCGGCGCTGGATGTGGTCGAGCAGGCGGCCGGGAGTGCCGACGACGATGTGGCAGCCCATCTCGAGACGCTTGCGCTCGGCGCGCGGGTCCATGCCGCCGACGCAGGCGACGACGCGGGCGCCGGTCTTGGCGTAGAGCCAGCGCAGCTCGCGCTCGACCTGCAGGGCGAGTTCGCGGGTGGGGGCGACGACCAGGGCGACCGGCGCGCCCGCGGCGCTGATGGCGCCCGCGTCATCCAGCAGCGTGTCGCCCAGCGCGAGGCCGTAGGCCACCGTCTTGCCCGAACCCGTCTGCGCCGAAACCAGAAGATCGCGACCGCGCACCGCGTCGGCCAGCACCGCGTGCTGCACGGGGGTGAGGTCGACATAGCCGCGCTCGGCAAGAGCCTGCGCGAGCGGGGAGGCGGCGAACGGCATGGTCAAGGGGGATCGCTTTCGATGGGCGCGCGGCGGAAGGGGCCGCACGTCACGGCCCGCAGCGTCCGTGGACGATGATGGGATTGGAACCCTCATAGCCTTTTTTTACTTGAAACGCCATGGCCCCCGCCGCAGGTCAGATCCTCGCCGGGCAATGGCGTCGCCACGCTCGGCGGACGCAGGGCCTCGGACCGATCCGAGCACGAAGCTTGCGTCCGCTTAGCACGACCTTTGGGCGTCGGTCCGAACCGCAACGTTCGAAGCCGAAACAGGAGAGTCCATGCTCGATCTCATCATCAAGGGCGGCGTGGTCGCGACGGCGGCGGACACGTTCCGCGCCGACGTCGGCGTGCGCGACGGAACGATTGTCGCGCTCGGGCTCGCGCTCGGCGAGGCGAAGGATGTGATCGACGCTTCGAACAAGCTCGTGCTGCCGGGCGGCATCGACAGCCACGTCCACATCGCCCAGCCGAGTGGCGAGGGCATCGTGATGGCCGACGACTTCGAGAGCGCGACCCGATCCGCGGCCTTCGGCGGCAACACCGCGGTGATGCCCTTCGTGCTGCAGGAGCGCGGCACGCCGCTGCGGACCACGCTCGCCGCCTACCACGCGAAGGCGGAAGGCCAGTCCTACGTCGACGTCAGCTTCCACCTGATCGTCTCGGAACCGAACGCGCAGACCCTGGGCCAGGACCTGCCGGCGCTGATCGCGGACGGCTACACCTCGTTCAAGGTTTTCATGACCTACGAGGGCCTCGCCCTGAACGACCGCGAGATGCTGGAGGTGATGGCGACCGCGCGCGAGACCGGCGCGCTCGTCATGGTCCACGCCGAGAACTACGACGCGATCCGCTTCCTCGCCGACCGGCTGGAGCGGGCGGGCAAGACCGCGCCGTTCTTCCACGGCCCCTCGCGGCCGATCCCTGTGGAGCGCGAAGCGACCCATCGCGCGATCAGCCTGGCCGAGATCGTGGACGTTCCGGTCGTCATCGTCCACGTCTCGAACCGCGAGGCGATGGAGGAGATTTCGCGGGCCCGCCGGCGCGGGCTGAAGGTCTATGGCGAGACCTGCCCGCAGTACTTGGTGCTGACCGAGAAGGACATGGACGGGCTCAACATGGAGGGCGCGAAATACGTCTGCAGCCCGCCGCCGCGCGACGAGGCGCACCAGCAGGCGTGCTGGGAGGGGCTGCAGCAGGGCGTGTTCGACGTGTTCTCCTCCGACCACTGCCCCTTCCGCTACGACGACCCCGCCGGCAAGCTGAACCCGAAGGGCCGCACCAGCTTCCGCTGGGTGCCGAACGGCATTCCGGGCGTCGAGACCCGGCTGCCGATCCTGTTCTCGGAGGGTGTGGGCAAGGGGCGCATCACGCTGCAGCAGTTTGTGGCGCTGTCGGCCACGAACCACGCTCGCATGTACGGCCTAACGACGAAGGGTTCGATCGCGATCGGCATGGACGCCGACATCGCGATCTGGGACCCGAAGCGCGAGGTCACGATCCGCCAGAGCGTGCTGCACCACGGCTCGGACTACACGCCCTACGAGGGGATCGCCGTGAAGGGCTGGCCGGTGACGACCATCGTCCGCGGACGCCCTGTGGTGAAGGACGGCGAGCTGGTTGGCGCGAAGGCGCATGGCCGTCACGTGGCCCGCGAGCGCTCGGCCTATGCGACGCCGCGCGTGAAGTGAGGGGTTAAACTCGGAAACGCCGACAGCATGTCCCGGCCTTGAGCCGGACCCAGACCCAGACCCCCGACGTGTCCAGACAGGTGCCGGCCGCGTCGCGTCTTTTCCTTCCGACTCGGCGGCTCTGGGTCCCGGCTCGAGACCGGGACACGAGCGAGTGTTGCTCACTCCAGCGCCATCAGGCTGGCGTTGCCGCCGGCCGCCGCGGTGTTGACGCTGAGGCTGCGCTCGGCGACGAGAAATTCGATGGGGTAGGCCCGGCGGCCGGTGGTCGAGTCGAGCCGGGGAACGTGGACCTGGACGATCGGACCCGGACGCTGCGAGAGCGACCGGTTCAGCTCCGCAAGCTCGTCCGGGCCGCCGTCGAACAGGGCGGCGAAGACGGCGTCGAGACTGGCTCCGCCCACGATGCGCGCCCCGAGCGTGCCGGGCAAACCAGACGGAAGTGACTCCCGCAAGACCGCGCGGGCGCCGGCGGCCAGCGCCACGCCGATCTGGACGAGCTCGGCGCTCGGGTGGAGCCCGGCGCAGATCACACCGCCGCGGCCCTTCAAGCTGTAGACGTTCCGCTCGCCGACCGGACCGGGAAGCTCGATCTCCACCCCGCGGGGGCTCCGTGCGATCGCGTCCTCCACCTCGGCCGCGGCGTCATCCCAGCCCGAGGCGCGCAGCCACGTTGCATAGGCGACGGCGGCGGGGTCCGGCGCGCCCTGCGGCAGGCTCGTTTCCGCGGGGCAGGCCGCAAGAAGGCGCCGCAGGATGAGGGGGCCGCCGGCTTTCGGCCCCGTGCCCGAAAGCCCGTGTCCGCCGAAGGGCTGCACCCCGACGACGGCGCCGATGATGTTGCGGTTGACGTAGACGTTGCCGGCGGCGCTCAAGGCCGCCGCGTCCGCCGCCCGTTCGTCGATCCGCGTGTGGACGCCGAAGGTGAGCGCGTAGCCGGTGGCGTTCACGGCCTCGATCGTTCGCTTGAGGTCGCCCGGCGCGAAGCGGATGACGTGCAGGACGGGGCCGAACACCTCATTCGTCAACTCTCCGACGTTTTCGATTTCGATCAGCGTCGGCGCGACGAAGTCTCCGGGGGCGCAGACCTCCGGCAACGCGAGCCGGTGGACCGGCCGCCCCGCCGCGCGCATCTCCGCCACATGGGCCTCGATCCGCTCCCGCGCCTCCGCCGAGATCACCGGTCCGACGTCGGTCGCGAGCCGGTCGGGCGGACCGACCCGCAGCTCCGCCATGGCGCCCTTCAGCATGGCGAGCGCGCGGTCGGCGATCTCCTCCTGCAGGCACAGCAGGCGCAGCGCCGAGCAGCGCTGGCCGGCGCTGTCGAAGGCGGAGGCGAGCACGTCGGCGGTGAGCTGCTCCAGCAGGGCGGAGGAATCCGCGACCAGCGCGTTCTGGCCACCGGTCTCGGCGACCAAGGGGACCGGCGATCCGTCCGGGTTGAGCCGCTCGGCCAGCGTCTTGGCGATCGATGTCGCGACCGCGGTCGAGCCGGTGAACAGCACGCCGCGCACCCGCGGGTCGCCGACGAGCGCCGCGCCGACCTCGCCCCGGCCCGGCAGAAGCTGCACCGCGGCGGCGGGGACGCCCGCCTGCCGCAGGATGCGAACCGCCTCGGCGGCCACCAGCGGCGTCTCTTCGGCCGGCTTCGCCAGCACCACGTTTCCGGCGGCGAGGGCGGCAGCGACCTGCCCGAGGAAAATCGCGAGAGGAAAGTTCCACGGGCTGATGCAGGCGACAGGGCCAAGCGGGACATGGGTCGCCGGATCGAACGCCTCCGCCTGCCCTGCGTAGTAGCGCAGGAAGTCCGCCGCCTCGCGGATCTCCGAGACCGCGTTCGCCGCCGTCTTCCCGGCCTCGCGGATGAGCAGGCCGATCAGCGCGTCGCGCCGGCTTTCCAGCATCTCCGCCGCGCGGACGAGACGCGCCGCGCGCTCCGAGCCGGGAGTCTCGTCCCACGCGGCGGCGCCGCCCTCCGCCTGGGCGAGGGCTTCGGCGACGACGTCCGGGCCGGCCTCGACCACATGGCCGACGACGTCGCGCCGGTCGGCCGGGTTGGTCACGGGAACGCCGATTCCCTCGGCCTCGCCGCCTGCAAGCAGCGGCGCCGTGCGCCAGCGATGGCCGGCGCCGGCGCTGAGGGAGTTCGAGAGCTCGGCCAGGACGCGTTCGTCCGCCAGATCCAGCCCGGCGCTGTTCAGGCGGTCGGGAGTGAGCGCCCGGGGCCGTCGGATCGCCGGATGCGGCGCGCCGAGCGGCGAGAGGCGCTGCGCCTCCGCGACCGGATCGGCGATCAGCGCATCGACGGGCGTCTCCGGATCGGCCACCTGATGCACGAAGGAGGAGTTCGCGCCGTTCTCCAGCAGGCGGCGGACGAGATAGGCGAGCAGCGTCTCGTGGGCGCCGACGGGGGCGTAGATCCGGCAGGGGCGGCCGAGCTTGTCGGGGCCCACCACCTCCTCGTAGAGCGGCTCGCCCATGCCGTGCAGGCACTGGAACTCGTAGTCGCCGACGCGGAACTTCGGCCCGGCCATGGCGTGGATGGCGGCGACCGTCTGGGCGTTGTGGGTGGCGAACTGCGGGAACACCGCGTCCCTCGCCTCGAGCAACTTGGCGGCGCAGGCGAGGTAGGAGACGTCGGTGTGAACCTTGCGGGTGAAGACGGGAAAGTCGTCGAGGCCGTCGACCTGGGCGCGCTTGATCTCGCTGTCCCAGTAGGCGCCCTTCACTAGCCGCACCATCAACCGCCGCCCCGTGCGGCGGGCGAGATCGATGATGAGGTCGAGCACGAACGGCGCGCGCTTCTGGTAGGCCTGGACGACGAAGCCGAGACCGTCCCAGCCCTGAAGCGCGGGGTCTCGGGCGAGCGCCTCCAGCACGTCGAGCGACAGGTCGAGCCGGTCCGCCTCCTCGGCGTCGATGTTGAGGCCGACGTCGAAGCCGCGGGCGCGGACCGCAAGCTCCTGAACGCGCGGGAGAAGTTCCGACAGCACGCGGTCCCGCTGGCTGCGGGCGTAGCGCGGGTGCAGCGCGGAGAGCTTGATCGACACGCCGGGGCCGTCGTAGACGCCGCGCCCCTTGGCGGCGGCGCCGATCGCGTCGATCGCGCCGCGATAGTCCGCGAAGTAGCGGTCGGCGTCCGCCGCCGTCATCGCCGCCTCGCCCAACATGTCGAAGGAGTAGCGGAATCCGTTAGCCTCCATGCGGCGGCTGTTGGAGAGCGCCCGCTCGATGGTCTCGCCGGTGACGTAGCGCTCGCCCATCATCCGCATCGCGAGGTCGACGCCCTTCCGGATCAGGGGCTCTCCGCCGCGCGCGACGAGCCGCGTCAGCGCGGAGCCCAGACCCTCCGCGGTCGAAGGCGCCGCGAGCCCACCGGTGACCACCAGCCCCCAGGTCGCCGCGTTCACGAACAGCGAGGGGCTGTGGCCGAGGTGGGCGCGCCAGTCGCCCGGAGCGATCTTGTCGCGGATCAGCGCGTCGCGGGTTGCGGCGTCGGGAGTGCGCAGCAGCGCCTCGGCGAGGCACATCAGGGCGACGCCTTCGGGGCTCGACAGGTCGTACTCCTGCACGAGACCGGCCACGCCGCCGCCGGGCCCCTTGGCCCGCAGCGCCTCCACCAGCGTCCGCGCGAGGCGCTGCGCGGCGGCCGCCTGCGGCGCGGGCGATGCGGCCGCGGCGAGCAACGCGGGTAAACAGCGGGTTTCTGGAAGGTTAACATTCCGGTTAACCGCGGCGCGCAGCGGGGTTAACGGCCACGGTCCTGAGGTGAACGCCGCGAAGGGCCGCGCGTCGCCTTCCGCGCCGGCCGGCGTCTCGGTCGTGATGGTCCCGGCCATGGCGGCCTCCGGCGGAGGGGATCGTCCCCCGCCATGGTAGGCCGCCACGGCGCCGGGTCCAGCCGCGCTGGGCTCAGACCGCGGCGCGCGGGTCCTTCGCGGCGAGGCGGGCCAGGAGATAGTCCACCTCCGCCTTCGCCTTGGCGGAGAGCGCCGCGCCCGGCTTGCGCTGGGCGTCGGAGGCGATGAAGCCGCGCCGCATCATCACGTACTTCCGCACGGCCAGGCCCACGCCCTGCTGCTGCTCGTAGCGCAGCAGCGGCAGGTGGGCGTCGAACAGGTCGTGCGCCGCGTCCCGGCGTCCCTCGCCTTGCAGGCGCACGACGTCGGCCAGCATCTCGGGGAAGGCGTAGCCGGTCATCGCGCCGTCGGCGCCGCGCTCCATCTCGAAATCGAGGAACAGGCCGCCGTTGCCGGTGAGGATCGAGATCGGCCGCATCGAGCCCTCGGCCTGGAAGCCGCGCAGGGTCGAGATCTTCTCGAGGCCCGGCCAGTCCTCGTGCTTCAGCATCACGCAGGAGGGATTGTCCTCGACGATGCGGCGGATGACCATCGGCGTCATCTGCACCGTCAGGGTCAGGGGATAGTCCTGGATGACGAAGGGGACGTCGGCGCCGACCGCCTCCACCGCCTGGGCGTAGTAGCCGACGATCTGGTCGTCGGTGCGGAGCGACGGCGGCGGCGCGATCATCACGCCGGCCGCGCCGCGGTCCATCACCGCGCGGGCGAGCGAGCGCATGGCGGCGAAGCCGGGGGCCGACACCCCGACGATCACGGGCAGGCCCGGCATGCCGTCGATGAACCGGCTGGTGAGGTCGAGCGCCTCGTCCGGCTCGAGCTTCGGCGCTTCGCCCATGATGCCGAGCACCGTGACGCCGGTCGCCCCCGCTGCGAGGTAGGCCGCGATCAGCGTCTCCACCGAGCCGTGGTCGATCGCTCCGTCGGCCGTGAAGGGCGTCGGCGCGATCGGGAAGAGGCCGGCGGCGGAGGACGTGAGGCGCATGGGGAGACCTGTCTGCGGATGCGTGCGGAGGGTGGGAGATACCCCGGACGCGGCGGGGCGGGAAGCCGCGGCCGTCCGCGCCACGCTCCGACGCCCGGAGCGCCGCCCCGTTCGGCGACGCGGGCCGACATCGGCCGTTCTAGCGTTACGTCGGCGTCAGGCGCTAAGCGAGGGCCTGACATCGCGCCGGCATCCGGGCGCCGCAGAGCTCAGAGCCATGACCGATCCTCACTCCCACGACCACGCCGCCCACGACCACGCGTCTCATGACGGCGGTCACCAGGAGCGGTCCGACTCCCACGCCGGCCACGCCCATGGTCCCGGCGGCCACACCCATGCTCCGGCCTCCTTCGGCCGCGCCTTCGCGCTCGGGATCGGGCTCAACACCGCCTTCGTCGCGGTGGAGGCGTTCTACGGCTACGCCAGCGGCTCGCTCGCGCTGGTCGCGGACGCCGCGCACAACCTGTTCGACGTCGCGGGGCTGATCGTCGCCTGGATCGCGTCCGTGCTCTCGCAGAGGCCGCCGTCCGCGCGCTTCAGCTACGGGCTCCGGGCGAGCTCGATCCTCGCCGCGCTGTTCAACGCGCTGTTCCTGCTGTTCGCCGTCGGCTTCATCGTGTGGGAGGCGGCCGACCGCTTCGCCGAGCCCCGGCCGGTCGCGGGCCTCACCGTGACCATCGTCGCCGCGATCGGCGTCGCCGTGAACGGCGGCACGGCGCTGCTGTTCCTGTCGGGCCGCAAGGGCGACATCAACATCAAGGGCGCCTACCTCCACATGGTGGCCGACGCCGCGGTCTCCGCGGCCGTCATCGTCGCGGGCCTCGCGGTGCTGGCCACCGGCTGGGAGCGGATCGACCCCATGGTCAGCCTCGGGGTCGCCGTCGTGATCCTGATCGGGACCTGGGGCCTGCTGCGCGACAGCGTCACCATGTCGCTCGACGCCGCGCCCCCGCACGTCGACCCCGAGCAGGTGCGCGTCTTCCTCGCCGCCCGGCCGGGCGTCGTGGAGGTGCACGACCTCCACATCTGGGCCATGAGCACGACCGAGACGGCGCTGACGGCGCACCTCGTCATGCCCGGCGGGCACCCCGGCGACGCGCCGATGCGGACGATCGCCGCCGAGTTGCGCGAACGCTTCCAGATCGCCCATCCCACGATCCAGATCGAGCTCGAACAGGGCCGCTGCGCCTTCGCGCCTGATCACGCGGTGTGAGCCTTGGGGCGTTCAGCCGATCGTCATGCGGCGACCGCCTGCGCCCATGGCGCGGCCGTCAGCCGGCGGCTCAGAAACTCGATCAGGGCCGTCACCCGCGCCGGCCGGAACGCGCCCGGCGGCGTCACCACATGGAGGGCGATCGGCGGCGGCGACCAGCCGGGCAGCGCGGCCTCCAGCCGGCCGGACGCCAGGTCGTCGTAGACGATGAACTCCGGCTGCACCGCGAGGCCGAGGCCGGCGCGCAGGCTCGCGGTCAGGGCGTCGGCGTTGTTGGCGCGCAGGGGGCCGGAGACATTTACCGCCTCCTCCGCGCCGGAGGCGTCGACGAACCGCCAGCGGTCCCACCCCGGCAGGTAGGCGTAGCCGAGGCAGGCGTGGGCCTCGAGGTCGCGCGGATGCTCCGGGCGCCCCGCCCGCGCGAAGTAGGCCGGCGCGCCGACGACGAGCCGTCGCACCTCGCACAGCCGCCGGGCCCTGAGCCGGGAATCCGCCAGCGCGGCGATCCGGAGCGCCACGTCGAAGCCCTCGCCGATCAGGTCCACCTGAGCGTCGGCGAGGTGAAGGTCGACGGAGACCTGGGGGTGCGCCGCGAGGAACGCCGGCAGCAGCGGCGCGACATGGGCGATCCCGAACGACATCGGGACCGCGAGCCGCACCCGCCCGCGCGGCGTGGCGGAGCCGGCGACCGCCTCGGCCTCCGCGGCCTCGCCCGCCTTCAGGATGCGCTCGGCGCTGTCGGCGGCGGCCCGCCCGGCCTCCGTCAGCGACAGCCGGCGCGTGGTGCGGTGGAGCAGGGGCGTGGCGAGCCGCGCCTCCAGCCGCGCCACGGCCTTCGACACCGTGGCCTTGGAGAGCGCCAGCTCCTCGGCCGCGCGGGCGAAGGAGCCGCGGGCCGCGACGCGGGCGAAGATCGCCCAGGCTTCGAAATCCGGCAGGGTCGTCATGATCAACCTGGAAACAGTCAGTTTCGATTGTTTCTATTTAGATCCTAACAGAAGTGCGTACTTTCGTTCCAACGCAAACCGCCGGACCCGAAAGGCTCACCCGATGACCTCCGCCCTGCACCATGTGACCGCCGTGAGCGGTCCCGCCGCCCGCAACGTCCGGTTCTACACGGACGTGCTCGGCCTTCGCCTCGTCAAGAAGACCGTCAACTTCGACGATCCCGGCGCCTATCACCTGTACTACGGCGACGACGCCGGTCGTCCGGGCTCGATCCTCACCTTCTTCCCGTGGGAGCATGCGGCCGTCGGCCGGGTGGGCGTCGGCGAGACCTCGCGCACCGCCTTCCGCGTGCCGCGCGCCTCGATCGGCTTCTGGACCCAGCGCTTCGTCGAGGCCGCCGTCTCCCATGAGGCGCCGGTGGTCCGCTTCGGCGAAACCACCCTGGCGTTCAAGGATCACGACGGGCTCTCGCTTGCCCTCGTCGGCGTCGAAGGCGCCGAAAACGAGCCGGGCTGGGGCGGGGCGAAGATCCCGGCCGGGCACGCCATCCGCGGCTTCCACGGCGTGACGCTGCTGCTTCGGGACGCCGCGCCCACGGCCGCGATCCTGACCAACGTGTTCGGCCAGACGGAGGTCGGGCGCGAGGGAAGCGTCACCCGCTTCGACGCCGGCGGCGAGGGCTACGGCCGCTTCGTCGACCTGCACGCGGCGGGCGACTTCCTGCCCGGCCGCCCCGGTCGCGGCGGCGTCCACCATGTCGCCTTCCGGGCGGCGGACGACGTGGCGCAGGCCGAGATGGCCCGCAAGCTGGTGACCGAGCATGGCCTCGGCGTGACCGAGCAGAAGGACCGCAACTACTTCCGCTCGATCTACTTCCGGGAGCCGGGCGGCGTGCTGTTCGAGATCGCCACCGACGCGCCGGGCTTCGCGATCGACGAGCCGGCGGAGACGCTCGGCCAGGCGCTGAAGCTGCCGCCCTTCCTCGAGGCGCTGCGGCCGAAGATCGAAGAACGGCTCCCCGCGCTCGCGTGAGAGGGCGGCCTTTAAGCTCGACGCGCCCCTTGGTCCCCCTCCCCCTTGCGGGGAGGGGTTAGGGGTGGGGGTGGCCCAGAATCAAGCTCCGCCGCCACGGCGTGCTCCCCCCGCCGGCCATGGGACGGTCGGGGGCTCGATCTAAAGCCACCGAACGCCGGCCCTCCCTGCAAGGGAGGACGCAGCCTGAAACGTCAAATTCCCCGAACCGAAGGAGTGACGCCCATGAGCGCGCAGGACCTCTCGTTCGTGCATGTCCACCGGCCCGCGACGCGGCCCGCGCTTCCCCCGCTGCTGCTGCTGCACGGCACCGGCGGCGACGAGACCGATCTCTTGCCCTTCGGGGAGGCGATCGCGCCGGGCGCGGCGCTGCTGTCGCCTCGTGGACAGGTGCTGGAGCGCGGCGCGCCGCGGTTCTTCCGCAGGCTGGCCGAAGGCGTGTTCGACGAGGACGACGTTCACCGCCGGGCGGGCGACCTCGCCCGCTTCGTCGCCGAGGCGCGCACGGCCTACGGGATCGCCGCTCCGGTCGCGCTCGGCTACTCCAACGGCGCCAACATCGCCGCGGCCCTGATGCTGCTGCATCCCGGCACGCTCGCGGGCGCCGCGCTGCTGCGGGCCATGCCGCCGCTGACGACGCCGCCCGCCGCGGAGCTTGACGCGGCTCCCGTCCTGATGCTGTCGGGCGCGCTCGACCCCATCGCCTCGGGCGCGCACGCGGCCCTGCTGGAACGGCAGCTGCGCGCGGCGGGCGCGGCGGTGACGCTCGAGACCTTGCCGGCGAGCCATGGGCTCACCCGGATGGACCTCGAGGCGGCGACCCGCTGGTACGCGCGCCTCGCCGCCGAGGGGCGGGTCGAGGCGGCGTCCTGAACGGAGGGCCGTCCGCCCCGACTCAGCCGGCGGACGGCCGCGCGACGATCCTGTCGCCCTGGCGTGCGACGAGGCCCATCGCCTCGAAGGCGGCGAGCCAGCCCTCCATCGGCCAGCGCCTCCATTTCGCGTGGAACAGCTCCGCGTTGCGGACGATGTCGGCGAGGTGCTCGATCGGCGGGTCGCTCACGGGGTGGTGCTGGTGGAATGCCGGCGCGCCGCCGAGAAACAGCAGCGGCGTCCCCGTCGCCTGCGCCGTGAGGCCGAAGTCGGTGTCCTCGCCGCCGTAGCCGACGAAGGTCTCGTCGAAGCCGCCGAGCGCCTCGAAGGTCGCGCGGCGGACGCCGAAGGCGAGCGACCAGAACAGGCCGGGGTTCGGCTCCGGCCGCAGTCCCTCCGCGGGGAAGGGGCGCACCGGATGGGGGCGACCGGCGGCGCGGAGCGCGTCCTCCGTCCAGGGGCCGCGGGCGTCGTCGGGGCCGAGGTAGAGCGCCTCGGGGCAGATCAGCGCGTCGGCCTCGTCGAGCGCGGTCTCGATCGCGTCGATGAGTCCGGCGGAGGGGATGCAGTCGGCGTCGAGGAACAGCAGGCGGCCGCCGGTCGCCAGCCGCGCCGCGCGGTTGCGCGCCGCGGCGAGCGGTAGGGTCCTGTCGGGCAGGCGCGCCACGCTGACCGGGAACGGCGCAGGCGGCAAGGCGAGGGCGCTGTCGTTCATGTCGACGACGACCAGTTCGCGCGGGAGGCGATCCGAGCGCCGAAGCCCTTCCAGCAGGTTGAGCAGGTGAGCCGTGCGGTTGCGCGCGAGCGTCAGGACGCTGAGGTCGCTCACGGCGCCCGCCGCCAGAGGTCGAGGCGGTAGCGGTCGGTCCGCTCGCTCCGGGCCGCCTGGAACGGCGCCGAGATCGCGTCGGCGAGCTTCGCCACCGCCTCGTCGCCGGTCTGCGGGTAGTCGGTCTCGCCGATCCAGTGCACCAGCAGCACGTCGCCGCCGGGGGCGAGGGCCGCGTCGATCCGCTGGCCGGCCAAGACGATGTCCGCGTCGCTCCAGTAGTAGACGACCTCGGACAGCAGGATCAGGTCGAACGCCCCCGCGGGCGCCTCCGCGGGGAAAGACGCGCGGCTGAAGCTCACGGTTTCGAGGCCCGCGCAGCGCGCGCGGGCTCTGGCCAGCGCGCTGTCGCTGACGTCCAGCGCGACGAGGTCGCCGGCGTGGTCCGCCACCCGGCGGGTCAGCACGCCGTTGGCGCAGCCGACCTCGAGCGCGCGGTCGTAGCGGCGGCCGGCGAGCGCCGCGATCGTGCGGTCGTACTTCGCCTGTTCGTAGGCGCTGGTCTCGAAGCGCCAGGGGTCGGGGTCGGCCTTGAACATGCCCTCGAAATAGTCCGGCGGCAGGGACTGGTCAGGACGCATGGCGGAAGCTCCGGAGGTACAGCACGTCGGCGGGGGCCATGCGGCGCAGACGCTCGGGCACGCGGAAGCCGTCGCCGTGGAGCGGGGTCATCTGGCTGCGGTGGGCGGCGAGCGCGAGGCCGCGCGGGCCGGCCGGCGCGGGCTCGGTGCGGAACGCGCGGTAGCTCGCCGGCATCGCTTCCTCCGCCCAGACGACGTATTCGAACACGCGGAACGGCCGGGGGGCGGCGGCGGCCAGGGCATAGGCCAGCGCGCAGGCGGCCTTGTGATCGCAATGGGGATCGCGCCCGCTGGTGACGGCGACGGCGTCGACCTGACCCCTGCGGCAGAGCGCGGCGAGCGTGGCGAGCGCGCGCGCCCAGCGCGGGTCGCCCGCCTCGGGCGGCGCGGCGTCGGGCCAGTCGAGAAAGGTCGGCGGCGGCGCGAAGGGCGTCAGCCGCCGGAGCGCGCGGCGCGCCTCGGCGCGCCTGATGGCGGCCAGATCGCGCGGGCCGCGGTCGCCGTGGGAGGCCGCGCCGTCGGTGAGAAACGCGACGCCGGCGAGCCGGTCGTCGGCCGCCGCCTCGCGGATCAGCGCGCCGGCGCCGATGGTCTCGTCGTCGGCGTGCGGCGCGAGCACCAGCCAGCGGGCCCTGGCCCAGGCGCTTTGGTTGAGCCGGGCGGCGGACCGAGGCGCGGTCACCACAGCTCGTCGCCCTCGCCCCAGACGTCGTGGTCGAGCCATGCCTTGGCGGCCTCGTCGCGGGCGTGGTCCGGGCCGGCCTGGCGGAGGTAGAGGCTGAGATCGCGGATGATCTTGTCGATCCGCGTGCCCTCGACCGCGCTGCGCGTGCCGACGAGGCGCGCGGAGAGCTCCATCACGTCGAGCGCCGCGCGCTCGACCACGCCGCGGGTCATCTGCACGAAGGGCTTGGCGTCGGGATGGTCGGCGGCGGCGCGGTCCGCCGCCTCGCGCACCCAGAGGCCCGCCCCGCGGGTCGCGGCCACGGCCTCGCCGAACTTCGCGCGCTGCAGCGGGTCCGCGCGGGCGGCTTCGGACAGCGCCGCGCGGGTCTCGGCCAGCAGCGCTTCCACGCCGCCGAGCTGCACGGCGAGAAACCGCCACGCCCCGGCCGTGAAGCGCGGTTCGATGTCGTAGACGCCGGGATCGCCCAGCAGGTCGTCGTCGGCGGGGCGCACCCCGGTGACGTCGTAGGAGCCGCTCGCGGTGGCGCGCATGCCGCGCATGGTCCAGGCGGACAAATCCGTGCGGTCGGCGATGTTCGCCGCGACGACGACCAGCCGGCGCGGCCCGTCGTCCGGCCGAGCGGTGACGATGGCGTAGTCGAGGCTGCCGGCGCCGGTCGCGAACCGCTTGGCGCCGTCGAGCCGCCAGCCGAACGGGTCCCTGGCGAGGGCGACGCCGGGGGTCGGCTCGGTCGCCCAGACGCCGAACAGCCGGCCGGCGGCGAGATCCCGGGCCAAGCGCTTGTGCTGACGGTCCGAGCCGTACCAGGCGAACAGCTTCAACGCGTTGACGTGGCCCTCGAAGATGCGGCCGAGGCTGAGGTCCGCGCGCCCCACCATCCTGAGGCAATCGAACAGCGCCCGGTTCTCCTCCTGCGGCGATCGGAAGACCTCGCCGCCGGCGGCCGGCGGCGCGAAGGTCTGGTGCATCCGGGACCGAACCAGGAGCGCGGCGCTCTCGGCCGGATAGACGCCCTTCGCGTCGTAGGCCGCGCCGAGTTCGGCGAGCGCCCCGTCGAGCAGGGCGAAGCGTAACGCGGTGGCGGGAAGGTTGGTCATGAGGTCGCCTGATCCAGGATGAAGGCCGCCGCTTTCGCGAGGCCCGCGGGGTCGTGCAGGCCGGCGATCCGCCGGGTGTCCAGCCGCCCGGCCGCGTCGAGGGTCGCTGGCCAGTCCGCGGCGTTCGGCCAGCGCGGCCGGACGACCGCAGCGCCCAGGGCCTCGAGCGCCGCGGCCTTGGCCGCCTGCTCGCCATAGGCCCGGTCTTCGGGCACGCAGACGAAGGGACGGCCGGCGGCCGCGACCGCGCCCAGGACGCCGTCGCCGGCGCCGCCGACCACGACGCCCGCGGCGGCGATCGCACGCTCCGGATCGTCGGTCCAGCCGAGGACGTTGAGGTTGTCGGGGCACGGCGTCGGGGGCTCGCCCGGGCCGATGACGCGCCACTCCCGCCCCGGAGTCGCGCCGGCCGCCGCGGCGAGGTCGGCGCCGGTGACGCGCGATCCCCCCCGCCCGAACGCGACCATGACGACGTTGTCGTCCGGCGCCGCCGGCTTCGGGGCGACGGCCAGCCCGCTGACGTAACGCGTCTTGGCGCGCACCCAGTCGGGCGTGCGCGGGTCCTCCAGCCGTTCGTCGAACGGCGCGAGCAGAGCCTGCGCGCCGCGGAAGGCGTCGAGATGGGCGGGATCGGACCGGTCGCCGGCCAGCCGGACGTAGACGGTGGGCGTGGCGCACAGGCGGGCGAGCATGGCGACCTCCACGGAGACGTCGACCACGAGAAGCGCGGGGCGCCGTTCCGCGATCCAGCCTGCGATCGCGAGCGCCCGCGCGCGGACTCCATCATGATTATAGGGCGCGTAATGCAGCGCCTCCGGGCGCTCGGCGGCGTCGTCGCGGCCATCGAAGCCGTCAGCCTGCGGGCGGTCGTCGGGGATGTCGAGCGTTTCGAACGGGCCGTGCATGCCGGCGACCCCCGTGCCGATGAGCGTGAAGCGACCGGGCGCCAAGGCGGCGATGGCGGCCGCGCGGCGCCGGTGGCCTTCGCCCTGGTGATGAACGTAATAGCCGATCGGAGCTCGGCTCACGCCGCGACCTCCGTCGCCGCCGGCGCGTCCAGTCGGAAGTCGCACGGCATGGGAGGGAGCTCGGGCTCGAGGCTCGCGATCAGCGCGTCGCCGCCGGCGCGGCTGCGCAGATCGCGGCGCCACAGCGCGCGCTCGCGCCAGAGTTCGAAGGAGGGCAGCAGCAGGGCGTCGGACGTCGGGTCGCCAAGCCGCGCCATCGCCGCGGCCATGCCGCCGCTCGCGCGGCCCGCGGTCCGCGGCGAGACCCGCACCCAGACGTCCAGCGGGTGCGACAACCGGGCTCCCGCCGCCTGCGCCGCCATCACGAAGGCACAGTCCTCGCCGGTTGGGCGCAGCGGCACGCCGCCCGCCGCGCGATAGGCGGCGGCCGTGACCGCGAGGCTCCCGCCGGTGTTGTCGCCATGCCGCGGGGGCAGGTCCCACGGCCGCGGGTCGAGTTCGTCCTCGATCCGTCGAACCTCCGCCCAATAAGCGGCGAGCGCCGCCCAGCGCGCGCGCACGAGCGCCGGCGCAGGCTCGGCCTCGTCGAGCACAAGCGCGCCGCCCACGAGGTCGGCGCCGCGATCGATCGCCGCCACGTTCGCGGAGACCCAGTGCGGCGGCGGACACGCGTCGGCGTCGGTGGTGAGCAGGACCCCGCCGCCGTCGCCGTCAAGCAACTCGAGCGCGAGGTCCATCGCCCGGCGGCGGGCGGATCCCGCATGGGCGAGTTCGGGAGGGAAAACAGCTTCGTCGATGTGAAGAACCAGTTGGTCGTGGCGCCGCGAGGACAGCCCGTCCAGGACCTCGCGCGAGGCGTCGGTCGTGTTGTTGAGCGCGACGACCACGGGCAGCGGAGACGGCCAGTCCTGCGAGGCGAGCGCCGCGATCAGCCGTGGCAGGCGTTCCGCCTCATCACGGGCCGGCACGCAGACGACGACTCGCCGAGGCTCAGGCCCGCGCGCGCTCATACCGCGAGGGCCAGATCGGACTGGGCGATCGGGCCCCTGAGCTCAGCGCCGCCCTGAGTGGCGAGCCGACGGTACAGGTCCTCATAACTGTCGATCATCACATCCACGTCGCAATGCTGTTCGGCGCGGTCGCGGCAGGCGCGTCGGTCGAGCCGCTGGGCCGCAATCGCGGCCGCCGCAAGGCTCTCGGCGTCGTCCGGACGCGCCAGCACGCCACACGTCTGGTCGACGATCTCGGCGATCGCGCCGCGTGCGAAGGCCGCGACCGGCGTCCCGCAGGCGAGCGACTCGGCGGCGACAAGACCGTAGGGCTCCTCCCAGCAGGGTGTGAACAGCAGCGCGCGCGCCCCGCCGATCACCGCGGCGAGCCGGCCGTGCTCGAGATGCCCGAGATGGATGGCGTTGGGACCGAGCCGAGGGACGATCTCGGCGGCGAAATAATCAGGATTTGAGATCGGCCCGGCGATCCGCAGCTGCGCGCCCGCAATGCGGGCCGCGTCCATGGCGAAATGAAGCCCCTTTTCCGGGACGATCCGTCCGGACCAGACCAGATAGGGCTCGGGGTCGGGCTCCGCCTGGAAGGCGAACCGGTCGAGGTCGATGCCGTTCAGCACAACGCCTTCGATCGGCGCGATCGGATTCCACAGCTGGCGCAGCGCCTCCGACACCGCGACGAAGGTCGCGCGCTGCGACCGGCAGAGCCGAACGCCGCTTTCGAGCCAACAGAACGGCGGCGTGTGCAACGTCGTCACCATCGGCGTCGCGACGGTGTCGGCCATCGCGACCGGCAGGTAGTGCAGGGCGTTGTTGTGGATGACGTCGAAGTCCCGCGAGGCGAGGTCCGTCATCAGCCTCAGATAGGCGTGGTGCTCGCGGAAGAAGGCGACGTCGGTCGCTTCCGCGACGCCGACTTCCTCGAGCGCGGTCTCGTCGCAGATCGCCTCAAGCCCGAGCGCCTTGTCCGAGCGCGTCGAGGCGAACACCGTCACATCATGATCGCGCTCGCGAAGCCCTCTCGCCAGGAGATGGGTGTGCGTCTCCAATCCGCCTGCGAAGGGCTCGCTGATCGGATGCTTCAAGTGGGCGATGATGGCGATGCGCAAACTGGGGTCCTGGCTCTTGAGGAAAGACGAAAGGGCGCCCCGGAACGGGCGCCCTCCCATGAGCCGAGATGTCAGAGCTTCGCGTGCAGCTTCGACGCGATCTCGAAAATCTCGGACGGGTCGTAGTCCGTCGTGAAGGCGGAGGACGCCCCCTTCAGTTCGTCGATCTTGCCGCCGTCGGGATGGCCCGAAACGACTTCCAGATCGCCGGGCGGGTCGCCCGGGAGAGCCTTCTCGCCGCCGCCCCAGACCGCTTCCATCTCGCGGTAGGTCTCCTCGCCCCAAGTGTAGAGGCGCCGGTGACTGCCCTCGTCGAGGTACTTCTGCGCCTCGGGGATCTTGGACAGGTCGATGTTCGGCGTCGGCAGCATCTTCTCCATCTCGACGCCCGTGAGCTTCTTCAGCGCGAGAGCGTAGGCATGCGCATGGACGGAGCCGCGCACCAGCAGATAACCGCAGACCTCACGGCCGGTCGGATCCGACAGGGTCTCGTAGACGCGAAGCTTGTGCATCCGCGCGCCGCACTCGAGGAAGAAGTTGTGCAGCAGATCGAGCACGAGATTTCCGGTCGAGAACACGAACGTGCCGTTCCACGGCAGTCCGTTGGAATCGACCGGCATGGCGCCGCCGCCCGCGTGCAGGAAGGAGGCCGCCGAGCGGATGTCCTTCATGTCCTCGAACGGCGCCTGCGAGATATCTCCCTTATGCTCCTTCTCCGGCGAAGGGCCGTTCGCGAGCATCGTGATTCCGTTCGCGACCAGCTCGACGTGACCAAGCTCTTCGGCCGTAATGCTGGCCACGAGGCTGTAGAACGGCATCACCTTCGATTTGTTACGAAAATTAAAGCTCTGATACATATAGTTATTCAGAGTGGACATTTCACCAAACTTGCCGCCGAGCAGCTCCTGCAACGCCGCTGCAGCGTTGGGATCGGCCCTTTTCGGCTTCGGAAGTTCAGCCTGAAGCTTGTCGATTCGCATGAACATGTTGGGACTTTCGAATATGTACGGGCGCCTCGCCGCCGGATCGGCGGCGAGGGAAAATAAAATTGACAGAGGCGATCAGGCGGCCTTGGAGGGCGCCTTCGTCGAAGCCTTGGCGCCGGTCGGCTTGTCCGTGGTCTCGCCCGTGACATCGAGGCCGAGCGCGATCTTGGACAGCAGTTCGTCCGCCTTCTTTTCTTCCGCGAGCGTCTGCTCGAGCAGCGGCACGGCTTCGTCGTAGCCGAGCTTGCCGGCCCAGGTCTTCAGCAGGCCGTAGCGTGCGATCTCGTAATGCTCCACCGCCTGCGCGCAGCCGATCAGGACATCGTCCGAGGCTTCGGTGCCGCCGAAGTCCTCGAGATCTTCCTCCATTTCGGAGGTGATTCCGGACATCGCTTCGCAGGTCTTCGCGCGGGCCGGCTTTCCGATGATCTCGAACACCTGAGTCAGGCGTTCGACCTGCTCCTGGCTTTCCTCGAGATGGTTTTCGAAAGCGGTCTTCAGCTCCGAAGACTGCGCGGCCTTGGCGGATTTCTTGAGCGCGCGGACGGACTGCTTCTCGGCGTAGTACACATCCTTGAGCGTCTCGTGAAAGGCGTCCGCGAGGGTCTTTTCCTTGGCCAAATGAGGCTCCCGTGTCTGTCGTGGACTCGGAAGACGTCTCAGGTGGACCCTCGTTCCGCCGGAATCGCGCCCCGGCTGGAGAGGGGCGGAATAAACCGATCCTGGGACCAGATTCCGTTATACGCGTATACGATCAGCGATCTGCAGCTCGATCCAACGTTCGGCCGCCTGCAAGTTGGCGAACAACGGAGGCTTCGTGCTCTCCACGCCGTTGAAGCCGGCCTCGAGGCTCCACTGGCCCTTGGCGGGTCCGTGGCTCGGATCGTCGAGCCTGACGATGACGGCGACGAGCCGACCCTCATGCAGCACGAGCCGTCCCTCTTCGTCGGCGGAGTCCGTCGCAACCCTAATCTCTTGGAACTCCATCAAGCGCGCCCTTCGGATGACTCGTCACGGTCTTTACGGAAGTGGAGATAAGAGGGATCAAAGTCGGCGAAGGACTTGAGCGCCCCGACGTCCGGGATCGCGATCTCGCGGTTGGTCTGCTGGATCAGACCCGAGCTGCGCAGCTTCTGGAGCGCGCGGTTGACCGACACGGTGGTGAGGCCGACCGTGTCCCCGAGCTCCGCCTGCGACAGCTCCAGCCGGAAGCTGTCGCTCGTGGCTTCGCCCACCACCTGCAGCCGGACGAGCAGCTCGCACAGAATGTGCGCCACGCGGACGCTCGGGGTGCGGCGGCCCATGTTGACGAGCCACTCGCGCAGGATCGAGGCGTTCACGAGCTCCGACCACCACAGCGCGCGCGCGAGCGCCGGCCGCGAGGTCAGCATGAGGATGTGCTCCTCGCTCAGCTCCGCGATCCGGCAGGCGGTCCGCGCCGCCATGCCATGGTCCATCCGATCGAGCAGGAAGCCGTAGAGGTCGCAGAAGTCGCCCGGCACGAGATAGCCGAGGATCTGCCGCTTCCCGTCCGCCAGGGTCTTGTAGCGGTAGCCGTGACCCTCAAGGATGACGTGCACGACGTCGGTCCGCTCGCCCTCGCGGACGATGTCGTCGCCGGCCTTCAGCGGCCGCCCACGCCCCACCACGGCGTGCAGCAGCGCTCTGTCGTCGTCGGGAAGGGGATGTAGCGCCTCGAGCTTGCCGAGGATAGCGGCGGACATGCAGTGCCTCCTGAACGCGGCGGTCGTCACACGTCGCCGCGACATAGGGCACCGCCAACGCGTCGGTAGCCGTTGGCGGAACGAACGTCCCACAGGCCGCCGTCGCGGTTGCGGCATGGAACGACCCCGCCCGCTGGCGGGTTGCTGGGGCGAAGACACCCACGACCCCAGAGCATGATGACCAATCCCCAGCGCTACCTTCGTTGCGTCGCGATCTGCGCGAGCGTGGTTCTCGCCCCGGCTCCGGGGCTGGCGCAGAGCCCAGGCCCGAGCCGCGTCCAGGGCGCGGCGTCCGGAAACGTGGACGTGCGCTTCAAGCTTCCGCACGCCATCGGGATTGCGGAGCGGGAGGGGCGCGGCAAGGCGATCAGCGCCGTCTTCACGCCCTTCGCGGCGGGCGGCGGCGCTCTCGAAGTGACGGTCATGCGGCCGGACAAGACGGTCGTGAAGTACCGCGTGGACGCCAACAACGGCTCTGTAATCAATGTCTCCGAGCAGACGATCGAAAGCTACGTCTCGTCGATCGATCCCGCGGCGCTGGCCGGCCTGACGTTTTCGATGGTCCAGGCCGTCACGGCGACGGAAGGCCAGGCGGACGGCGGCGCGGTCGTGGGCGCCGAGGTGCAGACCGAGGGCGACGGCCTCGCCTACGAGGTCAGCGTCGTGAAGGACGGCGAGACCAAGGCCTTCACCGTCACCCCCGACGGAAAGGTCGCCGCGGACTGAGGACGCGCACGGCGCGAGGCTTCAGGCGATCTCGTCCGCGATGTTCCGGACGCAGTCGAGGAGCGCGGCGACGATCGGCTGCGGGGGCTGCTCTTCGAAGCGGTACCGCGGCAGGCTGACGCTGACGCAGCCCGCCGGTCTGCCGTCGCGTCCGGCGATCGCGGCGCCGTAGCAGCAGATGTCGAGTTCGTTCTCCTGCAGGTCCAGCGCATAGCCGCGCGCCCGCGTCGCCTCGACGTCCGCCATCAGGGCGGCGCGCTCCGTGAAGGTGTGGGCGGTGCGCGCCGTCAGCGTCAGGCGCGCCGTCGCGCAATCCTCGGGGGACAGGGCCGCAAGCCAGGCCTTGCCGACCGAACTCGAATGCAGCGCGACGCGCGTTCCGATCCGAGACGCCATCCGCACGTTGCGGCGGGACTCGAGCTTTTCGATGTAGACCATCTCGGAGCCGCTCGGGATCGCAAGGTGCACGGTCTCGTCCAGAGCGTCGCGCAAGGCGACCAGATGCTCCTGGGCGGCCCGGCGCAGGTCCGAGCGGTCCCAGCTTCGGAACGCCAGGCTGATCAGTCGGGGCCCCAAAGCGAGGCGGCCGGTGCGGGGCTCCTCGATCGCAAGCCCCTCCGCCACCAGCGCGGCGACGATGCGGTGCGCGGTCGGACGGGGAAAGCCTGTCTGTCTGGCGAGCGAGGCCACGGTCAGCTCGCCCGGCGCGTCCGCGATCGCCTGCACCGCCCGCATGAACTTACCGAACGCGGCGGCGCCGGGCACGTCGGTCCGGTCGTGCGGGGCGGGCGTCTGCGGCGCGGTCTCCATGGCCTCGTCTCTTAAGCGGTGAGGTAGCCGCCATCCACCGGCAGAATGACGCCGGTGACGAAGGCCGCGGCGGGACTTGCGAGGAACACGACGCCTTCCGCCACGTCGGCGGGGGCGCCCCAGCGGCCGAGCGGCGTCCGGGAGAGGATCGCGCCGGCGCGGGCCGTGTCGTCCTGCAACGCCTGCGTCAGCGGCGTCGCGATCCAGCCGGGCGCGACCGCATTCACGCGGATCCCCTCGGGGGCGTAGGCGATCGCCAGCGACTTGGTCAGCTGCATCACGCCGCCCTTGCTGGCGCTGTAGGCGGGGGCGAGCCCCGCCCCGAAGAAGCTCAGCATCGAGGCCATGTTGACGATCGACCCCCTGCTCGCCGCGAGCCGGGGCCGGGCCAGCGCGCAGAACCGCATCGTCCCCGTCAGGTTGATCGCGATCACCTGCTCGAACACCTCCGGATCGTGCTCGGCCGCGCGGCGGATCACGCCGGCGCAGTTGACCAGCACATCGAGCCGGTCGAGCCCGTCCACGAAGGCCGCCACGCCCGCGGCGTCGGTGACGTCGAGCTCCTGCGCGGTCAGGTCGAGGCCGGGGCTCGCCGCGACAGCGCTCGCGCCGAAGCCGACGACGCGGACGCTCGCGCCGAGCGCGGCCAGCGCCTCCGCCACGCCGAGGCCGATCCCGGACGTTCCGCCGGTGACGACGGCGACCTTGCCGGCGAACAGGTCCGGCGCCCAGGCGCTCCGCGGCGCGGTCATGCCGACGCCTCCGCGGCAGCGACGCCGGGCAGGGGCTTCCGCACCAACACGAGGTAGGCCACGGCCGCGACGCCCGCGACGACGGCGCTCGCCAGCAGGGCGTTGACGTAGCTGTCGGTGGTCTGGACGATCCAGCCGGTGATCACAGGCGCGAACGAGCCGGCGAAGTAACCGCCGAAGTTCTGGATGCTCCCGAGCGACGCCACCTGCCGCTGGGGCGAGATCACGCTCACCATCATCCAGCAGGCCGCGCTCGCCATGTTGATGAAGAACATCGCGAAGCACAGGAACACGACCGCCATGGCGACGCTCGGCGTGAAGGCCGCGGGCACGGTGAAGGCGGCGCCGCCGAGCAGGCCGACGCAGACCGGCCACTTGCGGCTCGCGATCAGGCCCGCGCCGGCGCGGTAGAGCCGGTCGGCGATCTGGCCGGCGCAGAGCATGCCGACCGTGCCGAACAGGTAGGGGATCGCCACCACCCAGCCGGTGCGCGCCACCGACAGGCCGCGCTCGTGCTCGAGGTAGCTCGGCAGCCAGGTGAGGTAGAGCCAGACCATGTAGATCACGCCCATGAACCCGAAGATCATGCCCCAGGTGGCGGCGTGTCCGAACAGGCCGCGCCATTCCCGGAACGTGAGCGAGCGGTTGACGCCGCCCATGTCCACGCCCTCTTCGAGATGCGCGGTCTCTTCCCGGGTGAGCTCCACCTCGGCTCGGTTGCGGTAGAGCAGATACCAGCCGACGGCGACGACGACGCCCACGAGGCCGGTGATGATGAACATCCAGCGCCAGCCGAAGGCGAGCATCATCGCGGTGAGCACCGGCGGCGCGATGCAGGGCCCGATGGTGGAGGCGCCGACGAAGATTCCAGTCGGCGTGCCGCGGTCGCGCACGTTGAACCACTCGCTCACCACCTTCGCGCCCGCCGGGAACTGCGGCGCCTCGCCGACGCCGAGGACGGCGCGGGCGACGAGGAACTGGTGGAAGCTGCCGACGAGGCCGCACACGATCTGCGCCAGCGACCAGAAGAACATGCCGGCCCCCAGCATGATGCCGATCCGAAGCGGTCGAGCAGCGCGCCGATCGGCAATTGCGCGAAGGCGTAGGACAGCGAAAAGGCCGACAGCAGCAGCCCCATCTCGGTCGGCGTCAGGCCCATCTCCTCGCGGATCGCGGTGTTCGCGATCGAGAGCGAGCTGCGGTCGAGGTAGTTGATGACGCCCGCGACCGTCAGGAACGCCACGGCGATCCACTGGATGCGAACGAGCCGGGCGGTTTTTCCGGCGGGCGACGCTTTGCCCCCGGACGAGATCGTGGCCTCGGTCATGTCGGCGTTTCCTCAGGTTCTTGTTGATTGAAGACGGGACGTCAGTAGGTCGCTCGTCCGCCGGAGAGGTCGAACACCGCTCCGGTGTTGAAGCTGCAGCTGTCCGAGGCGAGCCAGAGCGCGAGCGCCGCGACCTCCTCCGGTTCCCCGAGCCGCTTCAGCGGGCTCTTGCCGATCATCGTCTCGACGTGCGCCGGGCTCATCTGGTCGAGCAGCGGCGTCCTTACCGCGGCGGGCGCGATCGCGTTGACGAGGACGCCCGAGCCCGCAAGCTCCTTGCCGAGCGACTTGACGAGCGCGAGCACGCCCGCCTTCGCCGCGCTGTAGGCCGAAGCGTTCGGCGTGCCCTCCTTGCCGGCGAGCGAGCCGATCGCGACGATGCGCCCATAGCCGGCCTCGACAATGCCAGGGACCACCGCGCGGCAGGCGTGGAACGCGCCGTGCAGGTTGACGTCCAGGATCCGCCGCCACTCCTCGAGGGGATAGTCGACCAGCGGAACCGTCACGCCGGCGTAGCCTGCGTTGTTCACGAGGACGTCGATCCGCCCGCACCGCGAGAGCGTCTCGTCCGCCGCCTGCGCGACGGCCGCGGCGTCGGTCACGTCGACGGCGACGCCGTCAGGCGTGGGCGTCCGGTCCCAGACGACCGTCGTCGCGCCGGCGGCCCGGAACGTCTCGGCGATCGCCGCCCCGATGCCCTGCGCGCCGCCGGTGACGACCGCGACGCGGCCGGCGAAGTCGTAGGCCGCGCGGGAGGTCATCTCACCGGATGAACTGGTCGACATAGTCCGCGCCGAGCCCGACCTCACCGTAGTGCTTCCGGCACAGATCGATCTTGGTGAAGACGTCCTCGTAGCCGGTGGTCGCGCCCCAGGGATCGACGTAGTTCATCGAGCCGGTCACCTGGAACAGGGTGATCATCTCCTCGACGCCTTCGTCGACCACCAGAGTGTGGGTCTCTCCCGGCGGCTCGAACACGTAGCCGCCCTCGGTCGCCTCCCAGTCGTGCTCGAGGTAGCGCCAGCGGCCTTTCAGCACGAAGCCGTGGACGGGACCGGGATGGCGGTGGCGGCTGAGCACGCCCGACTTGCGGACGCGGAGGAGATTGACCCAGTAGCCCTGCGAGCGGTTGAGGCAGAGCGGGCGGAACCAGACGTTCACGCCCTGCGGCACCCAGATGCGCTCGTCGTCCGGAATGGCGCTCGGCACCACGAGGTCCGGGATCATGCCGAGCGGCTGCGGCTTCTGGAACGGCATCCGCCGCAGCGTCTCCGGATCGATCGGCTGCGACGCGGCGGCGGCGTTGAGGTTGGTCATGCGCGGCTCATTGTTCACAATGTGGACAAATAGTCCATTATGTGAATACTTTGCGCGCCCGCACCGGTTGTCAATTGCTTCGTTTCTGAGCGCCGTCGCCGGACCGCCGCTTGCGGCGTCCGGACCCTAGAGGTCGAGCGTGACCGAGACGCGCGCGCGCGACACGCAGGGCGCGATCCTGTCCTGGCGGTCCGCGACGGAGATCACCGCGTCGCGGTGGATCACCACCCCGTCCCGATAGCCGCAGACGCAGGACCCGCAGACGCCGAGCTCGCACGAGGACGGCATCGTCACGCCGTGGTCGCGCAGGACCTCGAGCAGGGAGCGGTCGGCCGGGACGTGCAGCGTCGCGCCCGTCGAGGCGAGTTTCGCCTCGAACGGCTCCGGCTTGAAGTTCTCGTCGAGCGTCGCCTGGAAGGCCTCGGCGCGGATGGAGGTCTCGGGCCAGCCGAGCGCGTCCGCGGCGTCGCGCACGGCGTCGAGCAGCCGCTGCGGGCCGCAGACGTAGAGGCAGGCGCCCTCGGAATAGGGGCCGATCGCGCGCGGATCGAAACGCCGGCCCTCGGCCGAGAACCATGTCGACAGGCGGTCGCCGCAGGCCGCCGACAGCTCCGCAAGCAGCGGCGCGTCGGCCGCGCTTCGCGCGCAGAAATGCACGGCGACGTCCGCGCCTTCGGCCGCAAGGCTACGGGCCATGGGAAGCCCCGGCGTCACGCCGATGCCGCCGAGCACGAACACATGACGCGCGGCCTCGCGGATCGGGAAGTTGTTGCGAGGGGCGGAGACATGCGCGACCGCGCCCTCGACCAGCGCGTCATGGGCCCATCGGGAGGCTCCCCGACCGGCGTCCTCGCGCTTGATCGCGATCTGGTACGTCCGCCGATCCTGTGGGTCGCCGCAGAGCGAGTACTGCCGGATCCTGCCGTCGGGGAGCCGGAGGTCGACGTGCGCGCCCGGCTCCCAGGCCGGCAGCTCGGGGCGGCTCGCATGGACGAGCGTGAGATGCAGGACCCCCGGGGTCGCGAGCCGCGCGGCCTCGACCCGGAGCTTCATGACGACGCGGGCTGTCATGCGCCGTCGTCGTCCAGCAGCTCGATCGCGTCGCCGGGACGGATCACGCCGCCGCGCTCGATCCCGCAGTTCAGGCCGGAGCGGTTGTAGAGCGGGAGATAGACCGGCAGCCCCAGCAGCTCCTCGAGATACTTGCAGGGAAAGTTCAGCCGGCCCCCGCGCAGGATCACGTCGCCCACCCGGAACCGACGGCCGACGAGGTGATTGAGCGGCACGCCGCGGACCGTGAGGTTGCGGCGGTGGTCACCGGGCGCGAGAGCGATCGGCCCGGCCTGAAGCGGCGGGTCGTTGCGCGCCAGCGCGTCGAGCGCCTCCTGCTCGATCAGCGTCACCTCGCGGGTGTCGGGCTTGGGCGAATAGGTGCCGGAGCCCTCGTAGTAGCGGTCGCCGACGATCCCGCGGCCGGCCACGCATTGGGCCTCCGCAAGCTCCTCCATCTCGAAGCTCGCGGCCGGCGCGACGTGGATGTGCAGCAGCACACCCTTGAAGCCGACCGCGCCTCCGGGCACGTGGCGGGCGATCGATCCGGCCGCATGCGCGAAGGCCTCGACCATCGCCGGTCCGGGCTCCGCAAAGCCTGCGTCCGGCGGCGCGCTGTGGTGACTGTCGTTCATGATAGATTTCCTCCGGAGACCGTCGTGCGGTCCTTGGCCTCGGGCGCCCCGCTTCCGCGGACGTGCGGGAGCCGCTTAGCGTCGAAGCGCGGCCGCGCGCCATCGCGGCGGCCGCGCTTCGATCGTGGCGTCAGTCGATCTTCGCGCCCGCGGTTTCTGGCGCGCGCAGCGTGGCCGTCAACGTGATCAGCGCGAGCACGATCAGGTAGACGGAGATCGGCCAGGTCGCGCCGCTCCAGGCGAGGAGCGCGGCCGCGATCATCGGCGTGAAGCCGCCGCTCAACGCCGCGCCGACCTGGAAGCCGAGCGATGCGCCGGTGTAGCGCAGCCGCGCGTCGAACAGCTCGGACATCCAGGCCGCCCCGATCGCGAACATCACGCCCTGGCCCAGGCTGAGCGCGATCGCCACCGTGATCGTGATGATGGTCGGGTCGCCGGTGTTCAGAAGGCTGAACATCGGGAAGGCGAAGACGATCGAGAACAGGCACGCCAATACGAACATCGGCTTCCGTCCGAAGCGGTCGGCCAGCATGCCGAACAGCGGCAGGGTGAAGAGCTCGATGATCGCCGCGATCAGGATGCCGTTCAGGATGACGCTGCGCGGCAGTCCGAGCTTGCTGGTGACGTAGGAGATCGAGAACACCGTGACGATGCTGACATAGGCGATCTCGGAGACCTTCAGGCCCACCGCCATGGCGAAGGTGCGGGTGTGCTGGGTGAGGATCTCCACGATCGGCATCTTCGCGACGACGTTCTGCTCCTTCACCCGCCGGAAGGCCGGGGACTCGTGCAGGCGAAGGCGGATGAACAGGCCGACGACCACCAGCAGTGCGCTGGCGAGGAACGGGATGCGCCAGCCCCAGGACAGGAAGTCCTCGTCCGACATGAGACCCGTCATCCGGAACGCGCCGATCGACGTGATCACGCCGAGCGGATAACCGAGCTGCACCAGCGCGCCGTAGAACCCGCGCTTCCGGTCGGGCACGCTCTCCACGACCATCAGCACCGCGCCGCCCCACTCGCCGCCGATGCCGAGCCCCTGCACGAGCCGCAAAACCACCAGCAGGATGGGGGCCCAGATGCCGATCTGCTCGTAGGTCGGCAGGCAGCCGATCAGGAAGGTGCCGACGCCCATGATCAGCAGCGTGAGCGAGAGCATCGCCTTGCGACCGAGCTTGTCGCCGAAATGGCCGAAGATCACCCCGCCGAGCGGGCGGGCGGCGAAGCCGACGGCGTAGGAGCCGAAGGCCGCGATGGTCCCCACCACCGGATCGAAGCTCGGGAAGAACAGCTTGTTGAAGACGAGCGCCGCCGCCGTCCCGTAGATCAGGAAGTCGTACCACTCGACGGTGGTGCCGATGACGCTCGACCAGACGATCTTGCGACGCTCGGCGTCGGGAAGCTTTTCTCCGGCGGAAACCGCCGTCACCTGTGAGATGTCCGCCGCAACTGTCATCATGACCCCCGTTGGGTTGTGGAGACGTCGTTCGATTGCAGGCTGTCGGATCGGCCGGTCCGCGCGTTCCTTGCGCTCCGCTCAGGGGGCGCGTCAGGCCGCAGGGGATCGGCGCCGCCCGGTCGATCGGCCGGGAGGCCAAAGCCGCGCGACGCGCGGGTGACGCTTCGAAAAAGATCAGTCGGCGGGCACGGCCGCGATGCAGCCGACCTCGACCTTGATGGCCGGATCGGCGAGACGGCTTTCGACGCAGGCCCGCGCAGGCCCGGCGCCGGGCGCGACCCAGGCGTCCCACACGGTGTTGAAGGCCCCGAAATCGCCGATCGCCGGAAGCCAGACCATCGCGCTCAGGATGCGGCTCTTGTCGGTCCCGGCCTCGGCGAGGATGGCGTCGATCTTGGCGAGCACCTGCCGGGTCTGCTCGACGACGTCGACGCTCAGATCGTCCGGCACCTGACCCGAGACATAGACGAGACCGCCATGGACGGTTGCGGCGGAGAGACGGGGTCCGCTCCCGATGCGGCGGATCACGGACGGCGCTTTCGGCCGGCATGAAGTCTGCTTACACGAGACGACGTGATCGCCGCCCCGGAGGTCGCGCCGTGTCGGTCGCGACGAGAGATTGAGCGCGCCATGCTGCTCTCCCTTGAAGGTGCGGCCAGCCATCGCGGGTCGCCGAGAGATCGAACCATGTTTACTGTGGGAAATCAAAACGGCGTTTTCCCGGTATTTCGTCTGTTATGCGCAAGCCTTGGGCGCCGTCTCTGATAAGCGCGGTCATGGCGCCATCTGCGCCCGCATTTGCCGGGTGTTTTCCCCAGTTCGGCGCCTGAAAAAATTGCATTAAAAAATCGCGCTTCGTATGTTTTCCAGAAGAACGCGTTGCCTGCCGCAGGGCTTCAGCCTGCAGGCGCGCTTCGGCGGATGAAGGCCGCTCCCGCTCAAATCCGCCGTCGTGCTACGGACGTCGTCTGAGGCGCGTGGACGACGATCGGAGGATTGGTGCTGCAAACGGCCGAAAGCGACCGCCTGGGTCCAAATCTGCGCGCGCTACGGCAGGAGAGAGGGCTCACCCTTGATCGGCTCGCCGGCATGAGCGAGCTGACGCGTGGGTATCTTTCGCTGGTGGAGCGAGGCCTGAAGACGCCCTCGATCACGGCGCTGCTGCGGGTCGCTCGGGCCCTCGAGGTCAACATCGCCCAGCTGTTCGACCTCAACGCGGCGCCGAACGTCCGCTACACGCTCCAGCGCGCAGGCGACCACGACGCGGCGGACCGCAGCTTCGGGCTCACGCCGCTCGCGCCGGGCCGGGCGAGCAAGATGATGGAGCCCTTCCTCATGCGCCCCGCTCATTCCCCCGGCGCGATCGGCGGGCCGCGCTGGGCGCATGGCGGCGAAGAGATGATCTTTGTGGTCTCGGGACGCGTCGCCGTGAAGCTTGGCGGCGAAGAGATCCTGATGGGCAGGGGCGACTGCCTCTACTTCTCCGGCGAGGAGCGGCACGAGGTGCGCAGCCTTGGCGAGGAGCAGGCCGAAGTCCTTGTGGTGATCGCCGCCGCGGCGGGCTGACGCCTTGAAGTTGTCGGGCCTTTGATCGCCGCGAGGCGGCGGCTCCCACGCCGCGCCGTCGCGAGCCGCGGCTGGAGGGGAGACCGCACGGCGCCGACGTCGGCTTCGCGCTTAGGACCCGGGACGGTTTGACGGCGGGCGGTCTTCGAACCTAATCGAGGGGCGCGACGACGAGCGCCGGCGCGCAGCGCGCGCTGAACCGAGAGGCTGCCATGATCCCCTGGATCCATCTGGACACGGCGCAGGCGCCGGGCGGCGGCGGCGTGCTGAAGCTCGCGCGGCGGGGAGACGAGTTCTCGATCCGCATCGGTCAGGTCGAGCTGATGAACAGCCGCCTCAGCGGGTCGGAGAAGGCGCTGGCGACGCTGGCCTGCGAGCGGATCAGGGACCGGGCGCGACCGCGCGTGCTGATCGGCGGCCTCGGCATGGGATTCACGCTCGGCGCGGCGCTGGGCGCGCTGCCGGCCGGGGCGTCGGTCGTGGTGGCGGAGTTGGTTCCGGCGGTCATCGCCTGGGCGCGCGGGCCGATGTCGGAGATCTTCGGGACCAGCCTGAGCGATCCCAGGGTCACGATCGTGCAGGACGACGTCGCGGCTTTGATGCGCGCGGAGCGGGGCGGCTACGACGCGATCCTGCTCGACGTCGACAACGGGCCGGAGGCCCTGACGCAGGCGTCGAACGACGGCCTCTATGGTCCCGAAGGGCTGGGCGAGGCCCGCGCGGCTTTGAAGGGGGGCGGCGTGCTGGCGGTGTGGTCGCAGGGGCCGGACAAGTCGTTCGGCGCGCGGCTGTTCAAATCGGGCTTCAAGGTCGAGGAGCACCGCGTCCGCGCGCACCGCGCCGGCAAGGGCGGGCGTCATGTGATCTGGCTTGCGACGAAGGCTCAGGCCGGCCCCTCCGGCGCGGGGAAGCCGAAGCCCCGCGCGAGGTCGCCGCGCGCCGCGGGGCGGCCGTCTGCGTTCTAGGCGGCCACGCCGCGCCTGCCGAGCCTCGGGCTCAGACTTGCGCCATGCCGCCGTCGACGAACAGTTCGGCGCCAAAGCGGGTCTCGCTCACTTCGCAGCCAACCGCTCGGCGCTCGTCAGGCGCGCCTTCCAGAGCCCGCTTTTCACCAGGTCGGCGATCACGTCCGCCATCAGACGCGCGGTGAGGTCCGCGCCGCGCATGTTCAGGGTGCGCTTCGACACGACGACGGACAGCCGCCAGGACGGCGTGGGCCGGACGATGCGGACCGTCCCCAGTTCGCCGCGGGCGAGTTCGTCGGCGAAGGCGAAGTTCGGCATCACGGCGAAGAAGCCCGCGCTCACCACCATCTTGGCGATCGCCGGAAGGCTGTCGCAGTCGATCGCGCGCGGCGTCACGTCGTGCCGCGCCGCGAGCTGCTCGATCACGGTGCGCAGCACGTTGGGTCGCCCCGGCAGCACCAGAGGCAGCTCGAACAGCTTCGCGAACGGGATCGACTCCTGCTGCAGGATCGGGTGTCCGGCCGGCGCGAACAGCATCAGGTCCTCGACCATCATCTCGGTCCAGGCGACGTTCTCGAACGCCTTGTGGTCGTAAAGGAGGGCGACGTCGAGGCGTCCGGCCTGGATCAGCTCGTCGAGATAGCCGCTCATGGCCTCGACCACATGGAGGCTGATCTTCGGCAGACGCTCGGCCGCGGCCTGATAGAGCGGAAGCGCCAGGCCGCGCGCCGCCGACGTGGGCAGGCCGACCGAAATCCGCCCGCTCGGACTCTCGGCCAGCGAGCGCAGGTCGTCCTTGGCGCGGTCCGCCTCTTCGAGGATGCGGCGCGCGCGGTCCCAGAACCGCTGGCCGAGTTCGGTGGGCGTGACGCCGCGGGCATGGCGCACGAGGAGGTCGACGCCGAGCTCCTCCTCGAGGTTGCGGATCTGCTGGCTGAGCGAGGGCTGGGCGACCCTCAGAACCTCCGCCGCGCGCGAGATGTTGCCGATCTCGGCGACCTGGACAAAGTAGCGAAGCTGCCGGAGATCCATCGACGACCGCCTCTCTTTGTCTGGAGCTTGTCTGGAGCGCATAAACTTTCAGCGCGCCCACCGCAGGCCCATGCGTATCACATATGCCTGAGGATCAGTAATATGTATTTATCAGACAAAGGCTTGAGCCTGAAACGCGGTCCGCTGAGATTGCTTACATTTTAACCCATAGTTTGATCCTATGGCGAGGATCGGAAATCGATCTTTGAATATCGCCGCCCGGTCCGGGAACGTCCGTCCCCGTACGCAAGGAAGGGCTTCCGGTCGGAGGCTCTCGCGAGGGCGGAGCACACGGATATGCGCAGGACCACTGTTTCACGCGCCTACGGCCTTGGCCTGGCGGCTGCTGTGGCGCTGACGCCCGCCGTGGCGCTCGCGCAGAAGGCGCCCTGCATCGGCAACTCGGTCGCCACCACGGGTCCCGCCGCCTTCGGAGGCGCGGCGATCAAGATGGGCGCCGAGACCGCGATCGAGGAGATCAACGCCAAGGGCGGCGTGCTGGGCCAGCCGCTCAAGCTGATTCAGTACGACGACGCCGGCGCGCCCCCGCGCGGCGTCGACAACACCCGCCGCATCGCCCTCGCCGACAAGTGCGTCGCAATTCTCGGCGGCTACCATTCCACGGTCTCGGTGGCGCAGGCCGAACCGGTGAACACGATCGGCATCCCCTTCGTCGGCGTGCTCGCCGCCAACACCAAGGCGATCGAGAACGGGCGATCGCCGAACTTCATGTTCCGCGTCTCCGCCAAGGACAAATGGGTGGCGCGCTTCCTCGTCGAGAAGGCGGTGGCGCAGTCCAAGACCGGCAAGGTCGCGTTCTTCTATGAGAACACCGGCTGGGGCAACGGCGCGCTGCCGGACGTGCAGGCGGCGATGAAGGCCGCCGGCAAGGAGCTGGTCGCCACCGAGACCTTCAACTGGAACGACCAGGACATGACGCCCCAGGCGATCCGCGCCCGCGACGCCGGCGCCGACGTCGTGCTGTTCTGGGCGCTCGACCGCGAAGGCAACCAGATCGTCCGCTCGATGGACAAGGTGGGGTACAAGCCCACGATCATCGGCGCCTGGGGCATCGCCGGCAATCTGGGCGAGCTAGCCGGCCCGCTCGCGAACGGCGTCCAGGTCGTGCAGACCTACACCTTCATGGGCGACATGGACCCGAAGAAGAAGGCGCTTTGGGACAAGATCTCCGCCAAATACGGCCTGAAGGATCCTTCGGAGGTGAAGATGGCGTCCGGCGTGGGCAACGCCTACGACGCGATCTACATCATCGCGCAGGCGATCGAGAAGGCCGGCGCCTACGATTGGGCCAAGGTGCGTGACGCGCTCTACCAGGTGAAGCTCGACGGCCTCGTCGCGACCTATGACCCGGCCTTCGACGCCTCCGACCCGGAGCGTCAGGACGCTATCCTGCCCAAGTACTACAAGCTCACCGCCTGGCAGGACGGCAAGCTGCTGCCGATCGAGCAGACCCCCTACGGCAAGACCAACTGAGACGCGAGAGCGGCCGCCGCTGTCGCGGCCGCTCTCTTCCTCGACGTTTCGGCCTGGGCGTTCCCCCGCGTCCGGACCGGACGGACGCGAGCGGCCCCGCCCCCGGCGCCGCTCGCGTCTCCGCCGTGAGATCAGGCAACCGACGGCCCATGACCACAATCCTCCAATACACGCTCTCGGGGCTCGCCATCGGCGGCGTCTACGCCCTCGTCGCGCTCGGCTTCCACATCATGTGGTCGACGGCGAAGGCGGTGAACTTCGCCCATGGCGACACGCTGATGATCGGCGCGGTGCTCGCTGTCATGGGCGTCGACGCCGGGATGCCGGTGTGGCTCGCCTGCGCGCTCTCGATCCTCGCCGGCGGCGCCTTCGGCGTCGCCCTCGAGCGGATCGCGGTGCGGCCGTTCACGGCGGAGGCCAACTCCATCGGCTGGATGCTCTCCACCATCGCGATCGGCATCATGGCGGAGAGCCTCGCCACCATGCAGTTCGGCGGCTTCTCGCGCGCGCTTTACTCGCCCGGCGTGGACCGCCCGATCAACGTGTTCGGCGCCGGCGTCTACGCGCAGGAGCTGCTGATCCCGGCGGTCGCGGTCGCGCTCACGCTCGGTCTCGGGCTTATGCAGAAGCGGACGCTGATCGGCCGCGCCATGCGGGCCGTCGCCCACGACAAGCGCGCCGCCGCGCTGATGGGCGTCAACGTCGGCCGCATCGTCGCGATCTCCTTCGGGCTCTCCGCGCTGCTGGGCGCCGGCGCCGGCGTGCTGGTCGCCCCCGTCATCCAGGCCTCCGCCACCATGGGCGTGCTGCTCGGCCTCAAGGGCTTCGCCGTCGCCATCATCGGCGGCATCACCAGCGCGCCCGGCGTGCTGATCGCCGGCCTCCTCTTTGGCGTGCTGGAGAAGTTCGTCGAGGGCTACATCTCGACCGCCGCCCGCGAGATCGTCGCCTTCAGCGTGATGATCGCGGTGCTGCTCGTCTTTCCGCAGGGCCTGTTCGGCAAGCGCGAGACGGTGAAGGTATGAGCCGGCTCCACGCCCTCGGGTTTCTCGCCCTCGCCGCCTTGCTCGTCGCCGTGCCGCTGACGGCGGACAACGAGTACGAACTGCGGCTGTTCATGCTGTTCCTGATCTACGGCCTGATCGCCGTGGGGCTGAACGTGCTGGTGGGCCTCACCGGCCTCGTGTCGCTCGGCCAGGCCGGCCTGTTCGCGCTCGGCTCCTACGCCGGCGCGATCCTCGCCGTGCGGCTCGGCGCGGACCTGATCACCGCGTCGCTGGGGGCCGCCGCGATCGCGGCCATCTTCGGCGTGGCGCTCGCCTATCCCACGGTCAGGGTGCGCGGCGTCTATCTGGCCGTCGTCACCATCGCCTTCGGCATCATCGTCGAGAACGTCGCGATCGAGTGGAGTTCGCTCACCGGCGGCACCACGGGCCTCTCGGGCATCCCGACGCCCAACGTCTTCGGCTACGAGCTTTCGGGCTACGGCTTCTACGGCGTGCTGGCCGCAACGCTGCTGCTCGCGACGCTCGCCGCCCACAACCTCAAGGACTCGCGCTACGGGCGGGCCATGCTGGCGGTGTCGCAGAGCGAGATCGCGGCGCGCTCGCTCGGGATCGACGCCACCGCCATGCGCATCCTCGCCTTCGTCGCCGCCGCGGTGACCGCGGGCGTCGCGGGCTCGTTCTACAGCTTCCTCAACGCCTACATCTCGCCCGACATCTTCACTTTCTCCGACAGCGTGCGCTTCCTGCTGATGGTGATCCTCGGCGGCGCGGCGACGACCTTCGGTCCGGTGCTCGGCGCCTTCGTGCTCACCTACCTGCCGGAGTACCTGCAGGAGTTCCAGCTCTGGCAGAAGTTCGCCTATGGCGCGCTGCTGCTCGCCGTCATGTTCGTGCTGCCGCGCGGCGTCCTCGGCACGCTCGGCCTCGGCCTGAAGCGGCTGCGGCCCCCGGCGCGCGGCCTGTCCGCGGCGGACATGGCGGCGGCCAAGGTCGGGTTGCCGCCGGCCGCCCGCGGCGCGACCGCGGAACTGGTGACGCAGGGCCTGACCGTCCGCTTCGGCGGCCTGACGGCCCTCTCCGCCGCGAACGTCCGGGTGAAGGGCGGCGAGATCCACGCTCTGATCGGCCCGAACGGCGCGGGCAAGTCCACCTTCGTCAACGCGATCTCGGGCGTCTACCAGCCCAGCGAAGGCGCCTTCGGCATCGACGGCGAGGACCTGACCGGCAAGCGCCAGCACCAGATCGCCCGGCTCGGCCTCTCCCGCACATTCCAGAACACCGAGCTGTTCGGCGACCTCACCGTGCTGGAGAACGTGCTGGTCGGCGGCCAGTCGCGGCTGTCCTACGGTCTCGCCGCCGCGCTGCTGCGGACGCCGCGGCGCCGACGCGAGGAGCGCGACCTGCGGGCGGCCGCGATCGGCCTGCTCGCCTTCGTCGACCTCGCCGACCACGCGAACGAGGCGGCGCGCCATCTGCCCTTCGGCCTCCAGCGCCGTCTCGAGATCGCCCGCGCGCTCGCCGCCCGGCCGCGGCTGCTGCTGCTGGACGAGCCCGCCGCGGGCCTCACCACGCAGGAGATCGACGCGCTCGCCGACATGATCCGAAAGGTCGCCGCGGCGGGCGTCTCGGTGCTGCTGATCGAGCACCACGTCGACCTGATCATGGCGGTGGCCGACACCGTCACCGTCCTCGACTACGGCCAGGTGATCGCGAGCGACCGCCCCGGCGTCGTGCAGAACGACCCGCGGGTGATCGAGGCCTATTTCGGCTCTCCCGTCGCCCACGGCGATTTCGCGGAGGTCCCGGCATGAGCGCGACCGACGTCCTGCTCGAGATCCGCAACCTCGAAATCCGCTACGGCGCGGCGGTCGCGGTGCGCGACGTGTCGATGACGGTGAGGCGCGGCCAGCTGGTCGCCGTGATCGGCGCCAACGGCGCTGGCAAGTCCTCGCTGGTGCGCGGGGCCACGGGCCTCGTGCGCCCCAGCGGCGGCGAGGTGCTGTTCCGCGGCGAGGACACGACCCGGCTCACCGCCGACGCCAAGGTGCGGCGCGGCCTGGTGATGGCGCCCGAGGGGCGGCTGCTGTTCCCCGACCAAACGGTCGACGACAACCTGATCCTCGGCGCCTACGTCCATGGCGGCCTGAAGGGCGCCCGCGCGCGGGAGACGCGCGAGCGGGTGCTGGAGATGTTCCCGCGCCTGCGCGAGCGGCTGGGCCAGCTCGCCGGCAGCATGTCCGGCGGCGAGCAGCAGATGCTCGCCATCGCGCGCGGCCTGATGGCGGAGCCGGAACTGTTCATCATCGACGAGCTGTCGCTCGGCCTCGCGCCGAAGATCGTCGATCAGCTCATCGGCGTGCTGCGGGACCTCAACCGGCAGGGCCTCACGATCCTGCTCGTGGAGCAGCTCGCGGCGCATGCGCTCAGCATCGCCGACCACGCCTACGTCATCTCCAACGGCGTCGTCGCGAAGGACGGCCCGTCCGCGGCGCTCGCCCGCGACCCGGAGGTGATGGCCGCCTTCCTCGGCAAGGCGCACTAGCCCGCGCCGCCGCGATCGAACACCACCCCAAGGAGCGTACCCATGTCCCGCGTCGTCGATCTCAGCCTGACCGTCGAAGACAACATGCCGGCCCACAAGCTGTTCCAGCGGCCGGTCATCACCACCCATCTCAGCCACGAGAGCTCCAAGGCCTTCGACCTTGGCGTGCCCGGCGACGCGATGACGTTCCAGACCAACTTCATCGCCATGCTCGATCACGTCGGCACCCACGTTGACGCCTACAAGCACGTGAATCCGAACGGCGCGCCGATCGACGAGATGCCGCTCGAAATGTTCATGGGCAAGGCGCTCTGCTTCGACCTGCGCCACATTCCCGACCTCGGCGACATCACCGTCGCCGACATGGAGGCGGCCGAGGAGAAGTGCGGCGTCAAGGTCGACGGCCACATCGTGCTGCTCTGCACCGGCTTCCACGCCCGCAACTATCCGAGCCTGGACTCGGTCTGGAAGAACCCGCTGCTGACGGTGGAGGCCACGAAGTGGCTCTACGACCGCGGCTCCAAGATGCACGGCGTCGAGGGGCCGTCGACCGACAAGCCGACCGACAACATCTTCGCCCAGCACCGCCTCTGCCGCGACCTCGGCGTCAGCCACTGGGAGTGGCTGGTGAACCTCGAAGAGCTGGTCGGCGCCGGCGAGTTCCAGTTCTTCGGCGCGCCGATCAAGTTCAAGGGCGGCTCGGGCTCGCCGGTCCGCGCCTTCGCCGTGGTGAACTGACGGCCTTCCCCCCTCCCCTCGCGGGAAGGATGCCGTTCCTTCCCTTCTCCCCTTGCGGGAGAAGGTGGCAGGCGAAGCCGGTCGGATGAGGGGTCGTCCTGGCCATCCGCGACGGCGAAGACGAGCCTCGCCCTGAAACGACCCCTCACCCTTACCCTCTCCCGCAAGGGGAGAGGGGGGCTTCGACGGCGTGTCAGATTCATACCGCCTGCCTGGCTCTAGCGTCGGCTCTCAAAACCAAATGCGGTCGTTTTCCTCGTGACGCGGAAGGGCGACGCAGCGCCAGACCGAAACTCTCCTCCGGAGAACCGCCGATGTCCGCCGACTTCGACTTCATGAGCGCGACCGAACTCGCGCGGCTGGTCGCGACGAAGGCCGTCTCGCCGGTCGAGCTGACCCGGCGCGCGCTCGACCGGGCGGCGGCGACGCAAAGCTCGCTCAATGCCTTCTTCCTGCTGATGGAGGACGAGGCGATGAGCGCCGCGCGCGAGGCCGAGACGGCCGTCGTGCGCGGCGACGAGCTCGGGCCCCTGCACGGGCTGCCATTCTCCGCCAAGGACCTGATGGCGGTGAAGGGGGTCCGGTACGCCTCGGGCTCCCGCGCCATGGCCGACAACGTGGCGGAGGTCGACGCCCCCGCGGTCGAGCGCGCCAAGGCCGCCGGCGCGATCCTGATCGGCAAGACCACGACGTCTGAGTTCGGCTGCAAGCCGGTCGGCGACAGCCCGCTCACCGGCGTGACCCGCCACCCCTGGGACCTGAGCAAGACCCCCGGCGGCTCCAGCGCCGGCGCCGCGGCTTCGGTGGCGGCGGGGATCACGCCGTTCGCGCTCGGCACCGACGGCGGCGGCTCGATCCGCATTCCCTGCAGCCTGACGGGGCTTTCCGGGCTCAAGGGCCAGTTCGGGCGGGTGGCCGTGTGGCCGACCTCCGCCACGCCGACGCTCGCCCATGTGGGTCCGATCGCGCGCTCGATCGAGGACGCCGCGCTGCTGTTCTCCGTGATCGCCGGCTACGATGCGCGCGACCCGTTCTCGGTGGCCGGCCCGGTTCCGGACGTGCTGGGCGCGGTCGGTCGGGGCGTCGAAGGCCTGCGCGTCGCCTGGAGCCCCACGCTCGGTTACGCCCGGCCGGACCCGGAGGTCGTGGCGATCGCGGAAGCGGCGGCGAAGCGGCTGGCGGAGGCCGGAGCGATCGTCGAGGAGGTCGAGCGGGTGTTCGACGCCGACCCGGAAGACCTGTGGATGGCCGAATTCTACGCCGGCGTCGGCACGCGTCTCCGGTCCGTGGTCGAGACCAAGCGCGACCTGCTCGACCCCGCCGTCGCCGTCGTGCTGGAGGCGGCGCTCGCGCAGGAGATGCGCGACTATTACGACAAGGTCTTCCGTCGCTATGCGCTGCGCGACCAGATGCGGCGCTTCTTCGAGCGGTACGACCTGCTGCTGTCGCCGACGCTCCCCAAGGCGAGCGTGCCGGCCGGCGTCGACGTGCCCGAGGGCCTGGAGGACCGCACGCTGGTGAGCTGGGTGTTCTACACCTACCCGTTCAACCTCACGGGCCAGCCGGCGGCGTCCGTGCGCGCGGGACTGGCTTCGGACGGCATGCCGGTCGGCCTGCAGATCGTGGGACGGTCGCTCGGCGAGGCCGACGTCGTCGCGGCGGCGGCTGCGGTCGAGCGCGGCCGTCCCGGCGCGGACGATCTCCACCGCCGGAGGCTCGCGCCGAGCCTCCGCTGACGCTGGGGTCCGGCAAGCAATCCATTCCCTGCGGATCGGCGCGGCGGTCGCCTGGTCCGCCTGTCGTCAGACGTAGCAGGGACCCTCGATCAGCGGGTGCGCGGCGATGAAGGCTTCGTCGATCTCGAGGCCGAGGCCGGGCTTCTCCTGCGGGCGGACGCCGCCGTCCGCGCCGATGACGTAAGGCGTCCCGCCGATCTCGTCGCGGAAGGGGTTCGCCTTGGCGACGTCGCCCTCGAAGTAGCCGGGGTTGTCGACGGCGGCCAGCATGTGGATCGTCGCCGCCATGTTGATGCCGGTGGCGGAGGTGTGCGGATTGACCGTGATCCGCTGGGCCGACGCCATCGCCGCGATGCGGAGCGACTCGGTCAGGCCGCCGGTCTTGGACAGGTCCGGCTGCACGAAGGACACCGCGCCGTCCTCCAGCAGACGGCTGAACTCGAACCGGGTGAAGTGGTTCTCGCCGGCGGCGAGCGGCGTCCGACCGAGCTTCGCGGCCTGGATGTAGGCGCGGTAGTCATGGGGCGAGAACGGCTCCTCGAGCCAGCCGATCGCCAGCTCGTCATAGGCGGGCGTCACGCGTCGGACGTCGTCGAGGGTGTAGCCCGTGTTGGCGTCCACCAGGATGTCGACGTCGGGGCCGACCGCCGACCGGACGGCGCGGGCGCGGGCGATGTCGCGGGAAGGGGTGTCGCCCACCCGGAGCTTCAGCGCCTTGTAGCCCTCCGCCACGTAGCCCTGCGCCTCTTCGGCGAGCGACGCCGGGTCCTGCCAGCCGAGCGAGATGCCGCCGGCGTAGGCCTTGATCGAGCGGGACGCGCCGCCGAGCAACCGGTAGAGCGGCCAGCCGCAGGCCTTTCCGCGGATGTCCCAGAGCGCGAGATCGAGGCCGGACAGCGCAAGCGCCGCGGCGGCGCCCATGCCGTGGCTCGCGAGCTGCATCTTGTAGACGCGCGCCCAGACCGCGACGACGTCGAGCGCGTCCATGCCCAGCACCAGTTCGGACAGCGTCGTGTCGATCAGCTTCGCGACCGCGCCGGGGCAGCGGCCGTGATGGGCCTCGCCCCAGCCCACGAGCCCCTCGTCGGTCTCGACCTTCAGCAGCACCGCGTCGCGCTTCACCGCCCGCCCGATGCCGAGCGTGACGTTCTGGCCCTCCGGCACGCGGTAGGACACGGGCACGGCGCGGATCGATCGGATCTTCATGGGGCGGGCCTTTCGAAGGATTACGCGGGGACCGCGCCGTAGCAGTCCGGATTGACGAGATTCTTGGGGCGCTCGCCTGCGAGGATGCGGAGCATCTCCTCGGCCGCGCCCATGCTCATGGCGCGCAGGCTGGTCGCGGTGACGCCCGCGACGTGGGGCGTCGCCAGCACGTTCGGAGCCCCGAGAATCGCGGCGTCGGGCGCGAGCGGCTGGACGTCGTGGACGTCCACGGCCGCGCCGCCGATCCGGCCCTCCTGGAGCGCCGCGACCAGCGCCGCGGTGTCGACCACCGCGGCGCGGGCGACGTTGACCAGAAGAGCGCCGGGCTTCATCAGGCCGATCAGACGGGCGTCGACCAGCCCGCGGGTGGTTTCATTAAGCGGGCAGGCGATGACGACGGCGTCGCTGTCCGCAAACAGGCGGTCGATGGCGACGGGCTCCACGCCTTCGGGAAGGTTCGCGAGCGTCCGCGACGCGCCGAGCACCCGCATCCCGAAGCCGTTTCGCGCGATCGCCGCCACGCGGCGGCCGATCTCGCCCACGCCGAGGATCCCGAGCGTCGAACCCGCGATCTCGCCGGTCCCGTCGGCGAGCGGACGCGCCGCCGCCCAGCCGTCGCGACGCAGCGTGGCGTCGAGGCCCGCCAACGGCCGCCGCAGCGCGAGCAGAGCGCCGATGACGTATTCGGCGACCGCCTGCGTATTGCTGCCGGGGAGGTTCGCGACCGGGACGCCCGCCGCCGTCGCCGCCGCCACCGGGATGAAGTCGAGCCCCACGCCATGGCGCACGATGCCCTTCAGCCGGGGCGCGTGGGCGACGATGTCGTCGGGAAGCTTCGCCCGCACCACGATGCCGTCGACGTCGCCGGCGAGCCGGCGCAGCGTGTCGGGCGCGACGTCCGGGGCGACGACGAGGTCGGCGGCCGCGGCGAGCAGGGCCTCCGCGTCGGGGTGGACGGCGTTGGTGAGAAGCAGCCTCGGCCTGCCGGCCAGATCGACGTCAGCCATTCCAGGGGGCGCCTTCCACGACGGGGTTTTCGAGCGTGCCAAGTCCCGCGACGCTCGCGCGCATCACGGCGCCGGGCGTGAGCCAGGTCGGCGGAGTCTGCACTGGCGCGACCCCCGCCGGGGTGCCGGTCGCGATCACGTCGCCCGGCTCCAGCGGACCGTCCTGCGACAGGATCGCGATGAGCTGGTCGACGTCGAACAGCAGGTCGGCGGTGGTCCCGCTCTGGCGGGTGACGCCGTCGACCGTCAGCGTCACGGCGAGCGCGTGCGGGTCGGGGATCTCGTCGACGGTCGCGAGGTAAGGCCCGAACGGGCCGAAGGTCTCGATGTTCTTGCCGCGGTCGAACGAGCCGTCCGCGCGGATCAGCTGGCTCGCGCTCACGTCGTTGAACGCCGCGTAGCCGGCGACATGGGCCCGCGCCTCCTCCGCGGACACGCGGGAGGCGCGACGACCGATGACGACGGCGAGCTCGGCCTCATAGGTGCATCCGCCGACGCCCGCCGGCAGCGCGACAGCGGCGCCGGGCCCGACGACCGTGTCCGGCGACTTCATGAACAGCGGCGGCCGCGCGGGATGCGGCATGCCCCGTTCCTTCAGCGCGCAGACGTAGTTGTGCGCGATCCCGAAGATGCGGCGGGGCGTGAAGGGCGCGAGCAGCGTCACCTCGGCCAAAGGCAGGAGCGCCTCGGGCGCGGGCGTCGCGGCTGAGATCCGCGCGGCGACCGCGGCGAGGCCCTCCGCCACGAAGCGGGCGACGTCCGGCGTGAGGCCGCCGAGCGCCTCCGCCATGGAAGCGTGGCGAAGGTCGAGCACGGCGTCGCGCTCATCGAGCAGAACGCCGGCGCGATCGCCCTGGGCGTCGCAGAAGGTGACGAAGCGCATGGGTCAGGCCACGCGATACTTGTCGATGATCGACCGGTCGACGTCGACGCCGAGGCCGGGCGCCGTCGGGATCTGCACCACGCCGCGGACCTGCACGATCGGCTCCTTGGCGAGATGGTCCCGGAACGGGTTCTCGCACTGCTCGAACTCGAGCAGGGGAGGGGCCGGGAACAGGCTCGGCGGCTGGTCCGGAATCGCCGCCAGGAAGTGAAGCGTCGCGGCGAGGCCCACCGCCGACCCCCAGGCGTGCGGCACGCATTCCACGCCATGCGCGGAGGCGAGCGTCGCGATCTTCTTGCATTCCGTGATGCCGCCGGCGGCGCAGACGTCCGGCTGCACGATGTCCATCGCCTTGCGGACGATCGCGTCCTTGAAGCCCCAGCGGGTGAACTCGTTCTCGCCGCCCGCGACCGCCATGTCCAGCGCTCGGCTGACCTCGACATAGCCGTCGATGTCCTCGGGCGAAATCGGCTCCTCGAACCACTCGATGTCGAGCTCCTCGAGCTTGCGGCCGAGGCGGATCGCGGTCGGGACCGAGAAGCAGTGGTTGGCGTCGACCATCAGGCGGATGTCCGGCCCGATCGCGTCGCGCACCGCCTTCACGCGCTCGAAGTCCTTGGCGACGGAGCCGAGGCCGATCTTCATCTTGATCGCGGTGAAGCCGTCCCGGACGTAGCCCTCCGCCTCCTCGACCGCTTCGCCGATCAGGTTGTCGAAGTCGATGAAGTAGAGGCCGGTGGCGTAGGACTGGACCTCGGTGCGGAACGCGCCGCCGATCAGCTTGTGAACAGGTTTGCCACAGCTTTTCCCGACAATGTCCCACAGCGCGATGTCGATGCCGCTGATGGCGGCGATCGACATGCCTTTGGGGCCGTAGTCCTTGATGCGGTTGTAGAGGTCCTCCCAGACGACCTCCACGTCGAAGGGATCGCGGCCGATGATCCGCGGCCCGAGTTGCGTGTCGATGAAGGCCTTGGCGACGGCGGACGGACCGTAGCACTCGCCCCAGCCGACGACGCCGTCGTCGGTCTCGATCTCGACGAGGCAGGTCCCGCGGGTCTTGTAGAGCCAGCCGCGCGAGGAGGTGAAGGGCTGCTCGACCGGGGCCGCGATGACGTGGGCGGTGACTTTTTTGACCTTGGACACGAAGCTCGAAGCCTTTCAGGCGGGAACGCCGGAGCCGTGCGGATCGGCGGCCCTGGGCCGCTCCCGCGATTGAGGAGGGACGCGGATTACTTCGCGGCGGCCTTGAAGACCTGGCTTGCGACCGCGTTGAGGGAGGTCTGGACCTGCATGACCTCCTTCGTCAGGGCGTCGCCGGTGAGATCGTCGACCAGGAAGCCGTTGTCCTTGCCGAAGGTCTTGAAGGCGTCGCTCTGGATCGCCTTCCGCAGCCGCGCGATCAGGTCCGAGCGCGTGGCCTCGGGGAGGCCGGCGGGGGCGACGAGGTAGGCCATCTGCACCAGCGGGCCATAGGGGAACACGTCGAAACCGCGCTCCTTGAAGGTCGGCAGGTCCGGGAAGACGGCGAGCCGTTCGTTCGCGAACACGCCGAGCGGCCGGACATAGCCGCTGCGGATCTGTCCGAGGCTTTCCGAGGGCTTGAGCACGGCCGCGTCGATCTGGCCGCCGGAGAGGTCGGCGATCACCTTGGCGCCGCCGGGGTAGGGCACGTTGGTGTAGGAGGCCTTCGCCGCCCGCGCGGTCATCTCGGCGAAGATGTGGTTGAGGTTGTTGTTGCCGGGCGTGCCGATCGTCGCCACCCGGTCCTTGCCCATGAAGGCGAGGAAGTCCTCGATCGTCTTGTGGGGCGACGAGGCCGCCACCAGCAGCATCAGCGGATCGGTGGAGACGCGGGCGAGATGGGTGAACTGCTCGTTCTTCAGCGGCGCGAGCCCCTGCGCGATGACGGCGAGCGTCGAGCTCGTGCCCATGCCGAGCGTGTAGCCGTCCGGATCCGCGCTCGCGACGCGCCTCATGCCGATCGCGCCCGTCGCGCCGGGCATGTTCTCGACGATGATCCGCATGCCGTCCTGCTGCAGCAACGGCTGGAGGATGCGGGCGGCGATGTCGTTGGAGCCGCCTGCGTTCCACGGCACGATCAGCGTCACCTCGCGCGCCGGAAAGGCCTGGGCATGGGCGGACCGTATCAAGGCGCCGGAGCCCGCAAGCGCTCCGGCGCCGGCCAGTCCCGCAAGGAGCGAGCGGCGTGAGAGGATCATGGCGTTTCCCTCAGTATTGTTGTGTGTTATAACAAACATCGACAGAGTTGGACTGTCAAGCGGCGCGGTCGTCGCTTAACCCGGTTCGCGGAACCGAGAAGCGGGCTACCGTGGCGACGCGGGTAGTCGGAGGACGCAAGACATGGCGGGTGAGGTCGCGCTGCGGCGGATCGAGCGGGAGCCTTTGGGCGAGCTGGCGCACACGCAACTGCGCGACGCCCTGCTCGGCGGCCGCTTCGCGCCCGGCTCGACCCTGACGTTGCGGCACCTGGCCGAGACCTTCGGCGTCTCCGTCACGCCGGTCCGCGACGCCGTCTCCCGCCTGGTCGCGCTGGGCGTGCTGGAGCTCGGTCCGCGCGGGGCGGCCGTGGTGCCGGACGTGAGGATCGACGCCTTAGCCCACATCACCATGGTGCGCACCGAACTCGAGGGCAGGGCGGCGTTCGAGGCCGCGACCCGGGCCAACCGGCGCGACGCGGCCAACCTCGCAGCGCAGCTCGACGCCATGCGCGTCGTCATCCGCGCGCAGGATTTCACGACCTATCTCGATCTTCACCGACGCTTCCACTTCAGCGTCTATGCGCTGGCCGAGGTCCCGATCCTCTCGGGGATCATCGAGAACCTGTGGCTGCGGGCAGGCCCGGTGCTGTCGCTCGTCGTCCCCGACTACGTGCTGACGCTGAAGGGCACCGATCGGCACGCCGCGATCGTCGACGCCATCGCGCGCGGCGACGGCGCTCTGGCGCGCAAGGAGACCGCGGCCGACATCGTCGAGGCCGACGCCTATCTTCGGAGCCTCGCCGGTCCCGACGGACGGATCCGACGGGCCTAAGGGTCGCGCCAGACGGCTGCCGCCCGTCGCTCTCTACCCGAAAATGACCTTCACACGCCTCAGGTTGAGGCTTGGGCGGCGTGGCCGACGGAGAGGATGGTCATCTCCCGCGGCCCCGGATCAGGCGGACGAAGGCGCCGTCCCCGATCTTGCGCCCGGCGAGGGACGAGGGAGCCCCCTCGACGTGAGACGTCAGCTTGACGATGCGCGCGGGAACCCGACCGTGCGCGCGCCGTTGGGCTTGGGGAGAGCAGCCATGTCCGAGGACTTCAAGGCGTCAGATAAAGATCAGAACCGCGTTCCCAACGAGGGGCTGGCGCCCCGCCGCGGCAAGTCGCTCACGGTGTTCGTCATTCTCGCAGTCGCCATCGTCAGCGTCATGCTTTTCGTCTCGAACCGCTCAAGCGACGTGAAGAACGACCCGAAGGAGACCGCCCCCACGACCCAGCCGAGGCTCTAGCCCCGGGCTGCGCCGCGGCCTGCGAAGACTGGAAGGGTCGAGGCGTCGGCGCGGACAGGCGCCGTCGCCGCGCGGCTCTCGACGTTCGGCGCCAACGCCGCCAAACTCTGCTTGTGAGGCGCGCGCTCATTGAGTTCAGCCGCAGCCGCCTCCGGCGACCCAGCTGCGTGTCGCGCGAGGTCACAGCGCCGCCCGAACAGTCATGGATACGCGTTTCGCGTATATCGAGGCGGCTTCGACATGTCCAAATGACCACATCCTCCAACTTTTGGATGCCGTCGCTGGGCTACTCGGAATCGCGCTTCCCACGGACGAGATGCTTTCGCCCCAGTGGCGCATCACGAGACCCGCGACGGTTTGAAGAAGTATGGGCACAGGCGTAGGATCGCTTGTGCTTAGCGCCAGGAGCAGGCGGTTGATTTCGTTCGTCAGGAATTTGGCTGAACATTGCCAAATCCCATGAACCGGCCAGCGTTGAGCCTTGGAAAGCCGCGGGCCGCTGCAAGCGCTCGTATTCGAGTTCCGCCGTGGTCTGACGACCGGCTATTGGCATCGCGAACAACAGGGCGACGGCGAGCGCCGCGCTTCACGAGGCCTGCCCCGCGCGTAGGACGACCGGCACCGGGATCGCGCGGTTAGATATCTCTCTGAAATCTTTGGGGATTTTTGGCGCACCCGAGAGGATTCGAACCTCTGACCTCTGCCTTCGGAGAGCTTGTTCATCAGTATATCCTGACATCTATGACGCCTGTAATGCGTTGAAAACGCAACACATGCTGTTATGATCGTCAACGCCGTCTCAGAAATCTGTGTGGGACGTTGTGTGGGACGGGCGGGCCGTGGCGACGATTATCGATACTCCTTCGAAGCGGGCCAAGCTCGCGCCGCGGAGAAACCCGTACTGGCAAGGGATCTCCGGAGGACGAGGGGGCGTCTCCCTCGGCTATCGTCGCGCGGTCAAAGGTTTCGGAACCTGGGTGGCGAAAGTCGTTTTGGACGGCCGGCGTCTGGAGGAGAGTCTCGCGGTCGCTGACGACGATGGCGCGCCCGCCGAGGCGCTGACCTACCGTGCCGCGGTCGCGGCGGCGCTGGAGTGGAGCCGTCGGCAAACCGAAGCGCTCGAACGCCGTGGCGACGACGGAGCGCCTGAGCCGACGGTCGCCTCGGCGATCGCCGAGTACCTCGGTGCGCGAGAGCGGCAAACCGTGTCTGGAAAGATCGCGCGCGGTCGCATGACAAATCATGTCCTCGCGGACGTCGCGTTTGCAGCCACGAAGCTGAGCCAACTTCGGTCGTCTACGATCGAGGCCTGGCGCGGACGTCTGGCCGTGCGTGATGAGGACGATGAGCCCACGGTGGGACAGATGGCGCCGGCGACGCTTAACCGTCTGTTGACGGACCTGCGGGCCGCCTTGAACGCCGCCGCCGAACGCTATCGACGCGAACTCCCCGCCCATTTGCCGCTCGAGATCAAGGTCGGGACCCGCGCCATCTCGGTCCAAACCGTCGCTCGGAAGCAATTGCTTACGGACGACGAGGTGCGGCGCCTCGTGGACGCCGCGTTCGGCGTCGATGACGATTTCGGGATGCTGGCGATCGTCGCTGCCGCCACTGGCGCGCGGTTCTCGCAGATCGCCGCGCTCCGCGTCCGCGACGTCCAGGCTGCTCGTGGGCGGGTGATGATGCCCGGCTCCCGCAAGGGGAGATCGCGATCGGCCAAGGCGGCCGTCGCCGTGCCGCTGTCCTCAGCCGTCCTGGCTCGCTTGGCGCCCGCGCTTGAGGGCCGCCGCGGCGATGAGCCTCTCCTGACGCGATGGGCCTACAAGCGCGCGGAACGGCTGAAGTGGGAGCGAGATAGGCGCGTGCCCTGGGGAGCGGCTTACGAGATCGAGCGGCCTTGGTCGGCAACGGTCGCCGCGGCAGAGCTGCCCGGAACGATCATGTACGCGTTTCGCCACAGCTCCATTGTGCGCGGACTGGCTGCTGGCCTGCCGGTCCGCCTCGTCGCGGCGCTTCACGACACGAGCTCAGATATGATCGAGGCGCACTATGCGGCCCACATTGTCGACGCCACCGAAGAGATCGCGAGGCGCGTCGCGCTAGTTGCTTAGAGCGCGCGTCTCGTAGCGATGTATGTCGCATGTATGTCGCTCGTGAGAAGACGAGTGTCTACAGATCCGTAATCGAGATTGACATAATCACCCCATTCGTAGCACATAGAGCACATCTAAGCCGCGCCCGTTAATTTTGCTTGGTCTGTCATTCTGCTGGTCTGCTTGAGCGGCTCTCAGCAACCGAAGCGGCCCCGCCGCTCTCTCGGCAGCATGATGAATGGCCCCCTCTATCTCTTCGCCTGTTCTAGCGCCTTTGCGGCCCTCGGATATCCCGTGGCGCGATCGCCCGCTTATGTCCGTCCAGGCCGCTGCGGCGATCATCGGTCTGTCTACAGCCAGCATCTACGGCTTTGCAGCTCAGGGCAGGCTAGAGCTGCGAAAGCTCGGTGGCCGAACGTTGGTCGCGACGCCGTCCCTGATCGCACTCGCGGAGGCCGCGGAGCCGTGGACCGCGTCCACGCGGCACGTCAACGCTGTGGCGGGCCGCGCTTCGCGATCGAAGGCGGCGCGGGCCTGACCGATGTCCGGCGGCAGCGCGACGGCCAAGCTGGCGCGCGACCCGCGATCGCAGCTCGGCCGCGTCGTTCGCGTCATGGCCTACGTCGCCTCAATCGACGGCGGGTCTGGCCCCGAGAACGTGGGGCCGGCAGGACACGCCGAGGTCAAGGCGATCAAGACGCGGTGGCGCGAGCGCACGCGAGCTCGATACCTCGACCAAGGCGCTGACGAAGGGACGCTCGACGCTCTCCTGGACGGGCCGGCCGGCTGGCTGCTCATCGACACGATGCGGCGGGATCTCTGCATGGGGCGGACCGTCCCGACCGATATCGAAGTGGTCCACCACGCGCTCGTCGGCGCCTTCGTGTGGAAGCGCGGGAGCCTGGGCACGGGTGCGACGGCCCTCACGAGCTGGTCGCCAAGCCTCGGCTCGGAAGCCAACGCGCGGGGGCGCCCCGCGGTCCTGAAACAGGTCCGCCGCGAGGTGATCAGGTTTGTAGAGCGCGGGCTTCGTGCCGACGGCGTGGACGTGGTCGAACAGGCGAGCCAATGGGCGCTCGACATCGCGGTCGCGGCGGCAATGGCGGTCTCCACCGTCGACACGATCAGCCGGAAGATTTTGCTCGGCGAGTTGCTCGACACCTACGAGATCCACAAGCGCGCCGCGCTTTCCGACGCACAGCTGCAGCTCGATATCGGCGTCGGGGTGGTCCGTCTCCTGCAGATCCGGGCCAACCTGCTGGCCGGCCGCACGGCGTTCGCGCCAGCGCTATCGGCGGCCGCACGGCGACCTTCGCCGGCGCGCGCCGTGCGTGGCCGCCCGCCGAAAACCAAGCTCGCGCCCAGGATCGCACGCCAGCTGGAGATCGCATGACCGGACCGACTGTGCGCGCCCTGGCAAACGCCAACCCCTAAACGAAAAGCCGCCGCACCCGGACCAAGAGTGCGACGGCCAATTCAGAGCATCGACAATGCAGAGTATAGATCCTGGCCCTGATTTGGGCAATACGTCCGCCCCGCCAACCGGCTTCAACGGTCCGCCTCGGCTTGCGGGCGATACTCTTGTTGCGATCTCAATCGTCGAGGCCGACGATCACTGTGCGCCGCCCGCGAAGACTTTCGGCGTCGTCGCCGGCGAGCCGCGCGTCGTTCAGCACGGACAGCAGCCGTCGCGCGGGACGATCCGCCGACTTGAGCTCACCGGCTTGCCGACCCGGGCCCTGGAGGAGTTGGCGGACGTTCTCCGCAGCATGCCGAGCCGCCAGGCGATCGCCTGCGCGCCGCCGCCTGCGGGGCGCGACGTCTGGCGCTTCACCACGAAGCGGGATCTCGCCACGCTCGGCGCAGAGGCCCCGGCCGACGCTATCGCGCGGACGGCGGACTTCCTGAAGGTCCCAGGCGGGCTGGCGTTGATCGGGCTGGACGTGGACGCGAAGGGCTGGCCTAGCGAGCTCCGCGACAAGGTCCAGACCAACGGCGGTTTGTCGAAGGTGCTCGCGACCGTCGCGCCAGCTTTTCGTGGGGCCGCCTGCTTGCTGCGGGCTTCGTCATCGGCCGGCGTGCGCGTCGGGGATAGCGGACCGCCGACCAGCGCCGAGGCCGGACAGCACCGCTTCCTGATCGCCGCGGATGGCGCGGACGCCGGACGGTTCATCGACGCCCTCTGCGCCCGCCTCGTGCTCGCGGGCTATGGCTTCGCGTTCGTCTCTCAGGCCGGCCACGTCGAGGTCCGGACGCTCGTCGATCGCGCGGCGACCGGCGAGCTCTCCCGGCTGTGGTTCGAAGGCGCCGCGATCCTTGGAGATCGCGAGCTCCAGTTCGCGCCGGGCGTTCGGGATCCGAAGGTCGTCAGCGGCGGCCTGCTCGACACGTACGCTGTGCTCGATCTCGACGGCACCGAGGCCGATCAGTTCGTCGCGATTGAAGCCGGGATCCGGCGCGCCGCGGAGCCCCACGCCCGAGCCGTTCGTGAGCGCTGGCGCGAGAAGCGGATCGCCGAATTGGTCGCCGCCGGAAAATCCCGAGAGCGAGCCGCCAAGCTCGTCGGGGCGCTGTCCGAGACGCACGTCCTGCTCGCCGAGCATGAGCTGACGTTCGACGACGGATCGACGGCCACAGTCCGCGAGATCATGGACCATCCGAAGGCGTTCCACCGCGCCACGATGCCGGACCCGCTGGAGCCCGAGTACGGCCGCGGCGAGAACCTGGCGATCATCTACACCGACTGCACGCCTCCAAGGATCCACAGCCAGGCGCACGGCGGCATTGTCTACACGTTCGATCTGGCGTCCGTGTTTTTCGAAACAGAGGAGGATCGCACGGAGGCGGCGCAGGCTGCACCGGCTGAGCGATTTGAACCGCTGTTTCCGGAAGGGCCGGCAGAGCCCGACGAGCGCTTTACCTTCACGATGTTCGAGGAAGCCGCGGCCACCGCGCTCGCGTCGTCGGCCCGTCCGCTGATCAAGGGCCTGCTCGATCAGGGCGCGATGTCCGTGCTGTACGGGGAGAGCAACAGCGGCAAGACCTTCGTGGCGATGGACATCAGCCACCACGTCGCGGCGGGCGTGACCTGGAATGGCCTGCGGACCACGCGCGCTTCAGTCGTCTACGTCGCCGCCGAGGGCGGCCAAGGCGCTCGCAAACGCGCCGCGGCGCTGAAGGCGAAGTCCAAAGGCGCCGACGTCGACGGTTTTCGTTTTCTGCTGCACTCGGTGAACCTGCTGCGCGCGGACGCCGATCTTGGGCCTTTGATCGCAGGCCTGCGGCGTATCGGGCCAGTGGGCTTGGTCGTGATCGACACATTCTCCCGCGCTATGGCCGGCGGCGACGAGAACGCTTCGACGGACATGGGTGCGATGGTCCGCCATCTTGACGCGATCCGGGCGGCTACCGGCGCGCATCTGATGGTCGTGCACCACACGGGCAAGGACAAAGCCAAGGGCGCCCGAGGTCATACGCTGCTGCGCGCGGCGACCGACACCGAGATCGAGATCGACGACCTCCGGCTGACGGTCACCAAGCAGCGCGACCTGGACAAGTCGTTCGCCGCGGCGTTCTCGCTCGAGGTCGTCACTCTCGGCGTGGACGGTGAAGGCGATCCCATCACGTCCTGCACCGTCAGGTGGACGGCTGCGGCCTCGCCTACTCCAAAGCGGAGCGCGGCGAACGATCAGAACCAGAAGATCGCGGCCGCCGTGCTGGACGTGCTTGGCCTGGACCGGACGGGTGTGCTCGGAGATCTGTGGAACGAGATCGGGAAGAAGCTCGCGGACGCCAGCATATGCAAGGCGACGAGCCGGAACCGGATCACTGATCTGGTTAAAATCACCCTCGCTGGCCATGGCGTTTGTGTCGAGCGGGGTGGGCAGACGGTCATTGTCCGCGTCCGTCAGGACGGGATCGGCCGCACGGCGCCTTGGATCGTTGAAGCCGAGGAACGGACATCCTGTCCGAATAATCCGGCAGCTTCGAGCAGCGAAGAACTTCACGAGCTTCACCGCGGGAGTGTTTTCGGATGAGCGGTGGAGGAGCTTCACTGTCTTCACCGGCTTCACCGCAAAGGGTCCCGGTGAAGGCTTCCAAGCTTGATCCTCTTGGGGTTGAGGGCGGTTTGGCCGAGCTTCACCGGCTTCACCGCGGACATTCGCCGGTGAAGCTCGAAAAACCCTTAGAAAATCAACCTTGGAAGGCTTCACCAGCTTCACCCCCTACGGGGGCCTGCGCCGCCGGTGAAGCGGCGCTCCGGCCCACCGAGGGTAGGCCGCCAGTTTGCCAAGAGAGAAATGAAGGAGAACGGACGATGACAGATTGTCCGGGCAAAGCCCGCGGGAAGACGGGAGTAAGAGACCGCCTCGCGCGCCACGGCCGGCGCGATCGTTACACCTCACGACCGATTGCTTGCTCTCCGGCTGTCCGGGGCGCTCGATCGTGAAGCGCGGCGGCTCCACCCGCGGCGGGCCCGGCTGGCCTCAAAGCCTGCAGTTCCGTCAGATCGCTCGCGAGGCCGCCGCCCGGGGGCGGGCCACGCAGCGCGCCCGACCACGATGTGGTGCGCATGCGAGATCGAGCGGCGAGCCCTGCAACGCGTTTGCGCTGTCGAACGGGCGGTGCCGACACCACGGCGGCTTGACGCCGAGCGGGAAGCGTTACGGCCTCCCCACGGCGCCCGCGCCGAGAGCGAAAGACGCAGGCGAGCGGTTCGAGCGCAAGCTTGCTGACATCGCACGCCGGCGCGCCGGGCGCGCCCGCGAGTTGGCCGCCATGTCGCCCGAGGATCGCGCGGCCGCGGAGCGCCACCGCGCCGACCGCGCTCCTGGCGATCCAGCGAAGCGCGCGGCGGCTCGTCGGCGCCGGCAGAACAACGCCGACGCGCGCGCCTTGCTCACCGAACGGGCGGACCATGCTCAGAGCCAGGAGGCCGCGGAAATCGCGGCCGCGATCTCCGCGCTGCGCGCCGAGCGCGACCAACTGCTCGCGCAGTCCGCCGCCACCGCTGAAGACCACGACTTTAACAACTACACCGACGGGGTGTTCGGATGACACGGAAGATGAGCATTGCTGACGCGCGGCGCGAGGCGCTCGAGCTGGTGCAGCTCCAAGGCCTTCGGATCGCGATCCAAGCCGCTATCGACATTGCGGGAGACAAGGCAGCCCCGGCGCCTGCAAGGGCCACGGCGTCGGGGCAGCTGATGCGAGCCGCAGCGATCGGCGGCTTTAGCCGGCAGAATGACGGGGATCTCCTTGAGAAGGAGCCTCACGAAATGACCGGCGACGAGCTGGCGCGCGCCATCGCTGCGCTGAAGGCCCGACGCTCGGCGGCTTCCGACGAGGATGACGACGACGAGCCTAGCGTTTTCGATTAGGCCCCCGCGGTGGCGGCCTCGTACGTCTCCACCGCCTCGGCGTAGATCCGCCCAATGTCCTGCATCGCTTGGACGGGCAGGATCGCGTGCACTTCCATCGCCGGCCACTCGCCGTCGGACGTCTGCATGGTCATCCGGAACGAATAAGGGCAGGCGGCCTCCTCGGGGTCAGCGGGCGCGCTTACCGGTTCCGCGGCTTCAGGCGCCGGCAGCATATCCAGGGTTCGGCAGGCAATTATGCGGAGGCGGTGCGACGAGCAGGTGTCGCGGAGCATCTCCAGCTCCTCGCGTATGAGCGCCGGCACGTTCTGGACGTCGTAGGGGTCCTCGGGCTGTTGCATTGATCTGCCCTCACGGCAGGCCCCCATAAAATCCTTCATCACATTCCAGTAGTAGCGGGCTTCTTGTTCTCTGGTCGGTGCAGGCAAGGCGTTGGTCATGACACTCTCCATCGGTCGGCGATGAAGGTTCTCCAGACGTTTGGTAGCTGTCAATACTTGATATGTCGGTTATGTCTGTCTACATCCGACAGACAGTGACCTACAATCTACTTTATGTTACTGATTTAAGCGGCAAATATTGTAGGTCGCGCGGTCGATCTAGATAGGATATTTATTTTCGCGGCGGCTTCGGCCTTTCAGGGGCGTTCCTGATCGCCGTCAACTGACGCTGGCCGTCGCCGCCACGACGCGCTGAACCTGCACAGCGGACCATGAGCCGCAGCCGGTGGCGGTCGGGATCCCGCGCGCGGTCAGCTCCCTCGCGACGGCGCCCAAGCTCGTCGCTCCGTTTGCCCTCAGGTCCGCGATGATCGGCGCCAGGTCGGCCGCGCGGCGCTTGGCGGCCTCGGCCTTGGCTTTCGCGGCGGCCAAGCGGTGCTCGTCAGTGGGAGGCCGGCCGCGGTCGCCGCCGAGTATCTGCCCACGCGCCTTTGCGGCCGCCAACGCCTCTTTCGTGCGCCTTGAGATCGCCTCGCGTTCTTCCTGCGCGACAACGGCGAGGATGCCGACGGTCATGCTGTTCGCATCCGGCATGTCCGCGGCGACGAATTTCACGCCGCTGTCCCGGAGCGTGAGCAGGAACGCCGCGTTCCGGCTCAGGCGATCCAGCTTCGCGACGACCAGGGTCGCGCGGTGGAGGCGAGCGGCGGCCAGCGCCTGAGCCAACTGAGGCCGGTCCGCGCGCTTGCCGCTCTCGACCTCGGTAAACTCGCCGACGATCCGCCAGCCTCCGCCGTTCAGGTAGCGGTGGACGGCAGCTCGTTGAGCTTCGAGCCCGAGGCCAGACGCCCCCTGCTTGGCCGTCGAGACGCGGAAATAGGCGATGAAAGCGCCTTCGGCCATGACGTTACAAACCTCTCAACGAGCGTTGACTGATTTGTAACGGCTAGGTCGTCCGAGCGTCAAGCGCCCTATCCCGCGTGCCGCCGCGCAGCCCGGTGGGTCGAGGGCTGGCGGCCCGCACCCGCATCCAGGTCGACCCCCGGGGTATAGTCCGACCGCGTCCGCCGCAGCGGCGGCCGGCGCCGACACAAAAATTCGCCCGCACCGAACTTTTGGACATCCCGTCCGAACCGGGTCCGCAGCGCACGAGCCGGCCGCCTTAGAGCATCACCCGCAACTCCAAGAGCTTCTAGCGAAAAACCCGCAAAGACCGCTCAAAGAGCACCACCCGCATCAGGCAGTCCGGCCGCGGCGGCGCGCCCTATAAGCGTTTGATGTTAAAAGACATTCGCCGGAATAAATCGCCGAAGTGGACGAAAATCGGCGTTTTACCCCGGTTGATCCGTCCACCACGGGGGCTCGATCCTCACCGGATGAGCAGCGACCCCGCCCACGACGACGCACACGCACCGTACGATCCCGACGAGCACCGCCGACGCCGGGACCGCGACGACCGGGTTTCCTTCGTGGCCGGCCGCCTCCGCCAGGCGGCGGGCGAACAGACCTTCCGGACCGCGGGTTGGCCGCTCGGCCTTGCGCTGTCGAGCCTGCACCAGCGGCCGGCCGACGAGGTGGTCAGCGAGACCGAACTCAACGACCTCCGCGCGGCCTGGTGGGAGCTCTACCCCCGCGCGGAGGTGTGGCCGGACGCGCCGGAGACGTGGGGCGCCGACATGCTCGCGCTGCTCGTCGTCATGTTCCGGTGGGCCGGCGCGGGCGAGGCCGCCAAGTCGGTCGAGATCGACCTCCAGGCCAAACGATTTTGGCACCACGCGGAAGCCGCAGCCGCGGACGACTGCCTCGGTGAGATAGCGGCCGCCCGGCGCAGCGCGGCGATCGCCGCCGGCGTCGTGGTGGACCTCGAAGCGCATCGGTTTGCCGGGAAGGGGTTCGATTGAGCAACAAACACGACCACTCGCTCGCGGAGGCGGGCCTTCCCAGCGATGGCCCGGGCCACGAGCACCTTTCATGGGCGGGCGTCGAGGCATGGCTTCTCTTGGCGGGCGTGGGGGCCGAGCGCTGCCTCGCGGACGCCGCGCTCGGGATCCGCTGCGCGCTCCAGCTTCATGCGACCGGCGTTCACCCGACACCTGAAGAAGCCGACTTCGCCGCTGCCGCGTTCGCGAAAGCGCGGCCGATGCTGGTCGCCGTCGCGCCGGACGTCGCAGCCGCGCCGGCGGCGTTCGCGGTCAAGCTCGACCGCCTCCGCGGGACCCTGCGTATGTTCGGCCGCCCCGAGGCACTTCGCACTGCGGAGCAAATCGACCTGCTACCAGACGTGCTCGACGAGGCGGCGCAGGTCGCCGACGTTCTCGATGCCTTCCACCGCGCCGCACGGCTCGAGCGCCGAGGCGACCGGCTGCGAGCGCTCAGCAACGCCGCGGCGTTCGCCACCGCCGACGACGAGGGCTGAGGCATGGCAATCCGGCAGTACGACCCGACGATCGGCCAGCATATCCGCAGCGTGGCCGGCCTCTTCGCGCCTCCGAGCCCGACCGAACAGGCGGCCTACGCTATGGCGAAGGCGAAAAAGGAGGAAGCCGAGCGCCTAGCCGAGCTCCACGCCGCTGGTAGGACGCCGTCCGAGCGTGCCGCGCTGACGGGCGTTCAAGGCTACGGGCAGACGCCGCAGGGCTTCACCTACAACGTGGACACCGATGCCGCGACCGCGCGCCGCGGCCAAGATCTGACTGCGGGCAGTTCACGCTATGCGACGGACGTCGGCGCCCGCACGTCGATCACGAACAACCGACTGGACAATCAGCGTGCCACGGTAACGAACCTCTACGGTCCGCTCGACGCCGGCCAGGTGGCGCCGGCCGTACCCGACCGCTTTCTGGAAGCGCTCGGCTTCGGTGGCGGCGGGATCGCGGAGCGCTTGGGCGCGCTGAAGCCCATGTCCGAAACGGAAGCCAAGGCGCAGATCCTGCGCGCGCTCTCGCTTCAGCAGCAGGCGGACGCGGTTCTCGGCGCGGAGACCCCTGTCCAGGCGATGGGCCCAGACGGGCGTGCGACTTTCATGTCGCCCGGCGCGGCGGTGCGCACCGGCGCCCAGCCGGCGGCGGACATGACGAAAATCGGCGAACAGGCCAAGGGGCTTCGCGGCGAGATCGCGCAGCTGCCTTCGTACAAAAACTACGCGCAGGCGGCCCCGATCTACCGATCGATGGTGGACACAGCAGGGACGAACTCGAAGGCCTCGGACCTCAATCTGGTGTATGGCCTGGGCAAGATCATGGACCCGACGTCCGTCGTGCGCGAAGGCGAGATGGTGCTGGTCCAGAACACTGCGTCGCTGCCGGATTGGGTCGTCGGCGCCGCGAACCGCCTGAACGGCGGCGCGGCCCTTCAGCCTGAGACGCGAGCCGCCTTGCTCGCGGAGGCGCATTCACGCATGCGGTCGTACGAAGACGTCCTGGGAGCCGATCTCGACCGTTATGGCGGGATCGCCGACCGTGCCGGCGTCCGACGCGACGACGTGCTGCCGCCTTTCGAGCGGTCGAACGCCTACCGAGGCGGCGGCAGGCAAGCCGCGCCGACGTTTCCCGGCGCGCCCGCGCAGGGCGGCCAGGAACCGCGGCCGCCGGCCGCTCCGTCACCTCCGGCGCCGCCGGCCATTCCCTCTGACGCCGTCCGCGTGAGGACGCCCGAAGAGGCGTTCGCGCTACCGCCCGGCACGAAGTTCGTCACGCCCGACGGGCGTCTGAAGGTCCGCCCGTGATGGCCGCCGACGCATGGGATCGCTTCCCCGACGCTTCCCCGTCTGCGGATCCGTTCGACGCGTTCCCCGACGCGGGCGCTTCTCCGCGGCCGTCCAGCCTGCCCGGCGACGTCGCGAAGTCCGCGGCGGCCGGCGTCGCGGACGGCGTCCTGTCGTTCGGCGGATCGATCGGCGACGTGAACACGCTTGCGGGCCGCGGCCTGGCATGGGGCCTTGAGAAGCTCGCGGGCGCCGACCCGTCGCCGCAGCAGCGCGAAGCGATCGACGCCGTTCGCGGCGGGCCGTTGGCGCTCCTACACCCGAAGACGACGGCAGACCTTAAGAGGCCCGTTGAGGCTGTCACCGGCCCCTTCCACAAACCCGAGACGACGGCCGGCGAGTACGCCCGGACGATCGGCGAATTTGCGCCCTCGGCAGCGCTTGGCTCAGGGCGGCTTGGCGCGCGCATCGTCGGTGACGTGCTGATCCCCGCCGTCGCTTCTGAGACCGCCGGCCAAGTTACGGAAGGCACCGCCGCCGAGCCGTTCGCCCGCGCCGCCGGCGCGCTCGGCGGGAACCTCGCCGTCGCCGGCGCCCGCGCGGTGGCCGGCGCGCCGACCTCCGTCGCGGCCCGCGCCGCCCGCGCCGTTGATCCAGGCCAGTTCGACGAGGCTCAGCGCCTCGCGGAGACCGCGCGCCGCGTCGGCGTGCCGCTCAGCGGGCCCGAGGCGATTGGCGAGGCGACCCGCGGCGGGTCGAAGCTCGCGGACGTGCAGCGAACGGTGGAGGGCTCGCTGGCGGGCGGCACGACGACGTCGCGCTTCTTCTCGCAGCGGCCGCAGCAGGTCGACGCGGCGACGCGCCAGGTGCTCGACGCCATCGCGCCGGCGCCGGCCGCGCCGTCCACCCTCGGGCCCCGCGCCGCGCAGGCGGCCGAGGTCGCGCTCGACGACGTCCGCCGCGGCATCAACACGGCGACGCGGCCGGCCTACGCCGCGGCCGAGGCGCACGCGCTCGACCCGGCGGACTTCGAACCGATCGCCCGCGACCCGGCGTTCGCGGCGTCGCTCAGGCGGCTGCGCGCCGACGAGGTGCTCGGGCCGCAGTTCGAAGGCCAGCCCGACAACTCGATCGCCGTCATCGACGCGGTCACGAAGGACATGCGCGACCGCGGTGTCGCGCTGGCGAACTCCGCGAACCCTGGTTTCTCAGGCCTCAAGTCCGCCGCGTACAGCAGCGGCGCCACCGAGGCGCGGGACATCGCGCGCGCCCCGGCGCGCGGCGGCGTGCAGGCCTACGACGATGCCCTCACGATGCAGTCGCAGGCGCGCCGTCAAAACCTCGAGCCGCTAGAGCAGGGGCCGCTCGGCCGCATCGCGACCGCGGCCGACACGCCGGCGGCTTACGGCGAGATCCTGCCGACCAAGCCGCTGGCCGGCGGGGTGGACGAGATCACCGACGCCGTGCGCCGTCTTCGCGGCCAGGACGCCGAGCTCCCGCCATCGCTGGTTCGCCAGAGCCTCGCTGACGGGTTCGATCAGGCCAGCCGCCGCATCGCGACCGGCGACAATCAGAGCGTGGGCGGGCGCTTCGCCAACGCCGTGGCCGGGACGCCCGAGCAGCGCGCGACGTTGGACGCCGTGCTGGAGGCGCTCGGTTTGCCAGAGGCCCGGCAGCAGACGAACGATCTGCTGGACGTCCTCCGCGCCACCAGCCAGCGCCGCCCGATGGGTAGCCCGACAGACGCGAACCGGCAGATCAACGAACGGCTCGATCAGGTCGCGATGCCCGTCGCGATCGCGGCGTCGCCTGCAAGTGCGGGATCGTCGGTGTTCTCGGAGATCCGGGACCGTGTGCGTCAGGCCGCGCAGGACCGGGCGCACAGCGAGCTCGCGGAGCTGTTTACGGCGCCGGATAGCGTCCAGCTCATCCGCGAACTTGCGGCCCGGCGCGACGCCAGCCCGCTCGCGGCGATGTTCGCCCGGCAGGCGCTTCAAACGCAGGCTGGTCGAGAGTAGGCCTACTATTACACAAGCCCAAGCAGCAACCGACCAGCGTCAATTACGGCGAGCCTAACCCGGCGCTGTGGCCGGAGGCGGGTCCCACGACTTCGCCCACCGCCTGACCTATCGAATCTGCGTGACCTAGGCCACGGCCGGCATGGAGGGCATCAGCGCGCTTGTTCAAAGATCTTCAGCGCGACCGACTGCAGACCGAGGACGTCAGGCGCGCGCCGGCCGGTACGATCCCGCGCTTCTACGGGGCCGGCAAACGCAGCCGTTCTTTTTTGATCCGTTAAGTATCGTATTTTTCAGATTGACGCGTTTCGATGGTGATGAAACAAAAGCCCATGCCTAAGGTCATTCCAGATTACGAACTCAAGACGCAGCTCGATCGCTTCATACGTGAGAACGGAGGGCTTTCCTGTGCCTCACGGCTGCTCGGGATCGGAAAATCGACGCTCGATCGCGCTTGTAAGAGGGGTTGTGTGACCGGAGAAACGGCGGTCCGCATTCGCGGCGCTCTGAAGGAGCATCCCTTGGAAAAGCGAAACAAAAAGGAACATTCTGGCGAAATAACGGAACGAGACCTTGTCTCGTTTGAGAAGGTGTTGCACGCTCTTATGGCAACAGCCTCGACACTTCGCGGCGGTCGGCTCGCAGAGCCACAGGCTGACAAGAGAAATCGGGCATGAGTCGAGGCGACCTCGTCCTGTCGTTGGCCGAAGCCGGCGCGTCCGGCGACCGCTCCATGGTCAAGCGGACCGTCAGGGCGCTGGCGGAAGAGGCCAAGGCGAAGCAGCAGCACACCTTCGCCAAACGGCTGGCCAACGTGATCGAAGCCGTCGGGGGCGCAGCCAGCTTGACCTTGTCGTCGCCGCGGCTGCCCGACAGCGTCGCCGGACTGCTGCATGAGATCGTCCCGCGACGCCGCTTCGACGATCTGATCCTGTCGAAGGAGACCCGCGAAGACCTCGAGGAACTGCGTCAGGAGCACGAGAACGTCGAGCTGCTCTACGCGAACTCGCTTTCGCCCAGACATTCCGTGCTGCTGGTCGGCCCGCCCGGGAACGGCAAGACCTCGCTCGCCGAGGCGCTGGCGACCGAGCTCGGCCTGACCTTCTACGTCGTGCGCTACGAGGCGATCGTCGACAGCTTCCTAGGCGAGACGGCGTCCAAGCTGTCGGCGGTGATGGAGTACGTCGCCTCGACGCCGTGCGTGATCTTCTTCGACGAATTCGACGCCATCGGGAAGGAACGCGGCGACATCCACGAGACCGGCGAGATCAAGCGCGTCGTCAGCTCGCTGCTGATGCAGTTCGACAGCCTTCCGCCCCATGTGCTGCTGGTCTGCGCGACCAACCATCCCGAGCTGCTCGACCGCGCGGTGTGGCGACGTTTCGAGCTGCGCCTCGACATGCCCAATCCGACGCAGACGCAGCTTGCAACCTGGCTCAAAAGGGCGTTCCGCGACGCGCCCGCCGACTGCGCCAAGGAATTCCAAGGATTGGCCAAAAACTTCCGGGGAAAGAGTTTTTCCGAGATTGAACAGTTCGCGCTCGACGTGCAACGGAGGATTGTGCTGTCGGGCAAGAATGCGAGTTGGTCCGACGCGATTCGCCTCACTCTGAAGCGGTGGCAGAAGCGCTTCGAGCCATCGCAGGGTCATCGCAATGCCGACCGAAAGGCCAATCCTCAAGCTGCGTCGCTCGCAGGAAGCGAGGAGGATTCCGGGAACGGCTGATCGCCGCCCCCGGCCTCGCGCCACGCCCGCCGCGCAGGCCGCTAGGTTCGGAGACGCGTTCCAAGGCCTCAGGCGCACCCTCGACGAGATCGAGGATGGCGTCGACATCGCCGCCGAACCGGACCGCGTCACTCCCGATCGGGTGCTGGTGCTGGAACTCGCCTACGGCGTCCAGAACTTCGCCAAGGAAGCCGCCCGCCTCGGGTTCACATGGCTTCTCGAGGAGGGCCTCGACGATGAGGAGCTGCCGGACGGCGAAGACTTTCCAGATGACGAAGACCTGCCGGATCCCGCCGCAGTCATTGACCGGCGCCTCTATGCACTGATGCCGTCGCGCCAGGCGCTGCGATCGCTGCTGGATCTGTGGGAGACCTTCACCGCAGGACAGCCCGCGCCTTACGGCTTCGGCAAGTGGTGGCAGATCTTCGCCACTCTCGACACGGTGAGGCCCTGGGGGGCGCAGGACCGGATCGACCAGTGGACCCGGACGGTCCTGAGCGCCCAGATCGAGCAGCGCCCCGACAGCGCAGTCCGCATCGAGTTCGATCTGTGGTTTCGCGACGACGGCATCGTGCGGCGCGCCCGTCTCAACGCCTTCGAGGAGAAGGTCGAAGCCGTCGGCGGCCGGGTGCTCGATCGCGTCCTGATTTCGCCGATCCAGTATCACGCGGCCCTTGTCGAGCTGCCTGTCAGGCGCGCCCTCGAGCTGATCGCGCTCGCCGGGCCTCTGGCGAGCGCCGACGAGGTCATGGCGGTCAGGCCGCAGAGTTTCTCGCCGCATCCGCCAAACGAGCGCGATCCACTCGAGGCGGTGGATCGACGCCCGCCGGCGGAGGCCGACGCGCGGCCCGCGATCGCGGCGCTGCTCGACGGTTTCCCGGTCGAAAACCATGACCTCCTGCGCAACCGGATCGACGTCTATCCAGTCGACGTGACGCCGTCCGAGGCCCCGCCGGCCCGTCGCATGCACGGCACGCAGATGGCATCGCTGATCCTTCACGGCGATCTCGACGGCGGCGCGCCGCCGCTTGACCGGACCCTTCTGGTCGTGCCGGTCCTGGCCTCTCCCGCGAACGGCTCCCCCGAGCACACCCCGACCGACAAGCTGGCGGTCGGGATGGTCGAGCGGGCCGTGCGCGCGTTGAAGGAGGGGCTCGGCGACGACGATCCTGTCGGACCGGACGTGGTCATCATCAACCATTCGATCGGCGACATGCACTCGCCGTTCGAGAAGCGTGCGAGCCACTGGAGCAGGCTGCTCGACCACCTGTCGCACACATATCGCGTGCTCTTCGTGATCAGCGCGGGAAACGTCCAGGACGGCGTCGCCATCGACGGCTTTTCCTCGCTCGACGAGTTCCGGCGCGCCAGTCCCGGAGCCCGCACCGAAGCGATCCTGACGGCTCTGGAGCGCGCCCGCGCCACCCGTCCGATGCTTAGCCCGGCGCAGTCCTGCAACGGCCTGACCATCGGCGCCGTCCATAGCGACTTCGCCGGTCCCGCCGCGTTTACGGGCGCTGCGATCGATCCGTTCGGATCGTTGCGCATGACCAATCTGGGATCCCGGCTCGGCGCCGGCGTCAGCGGGTCCATTAAGCCGGACCTCGTGATGCCGGGGGGCCGGCAGGCGGCTCGCGCGCGGGTCACGCCGACCGCCTTCGAGATCTATTCCCAGGAGATCGAGGGCGCAGGCCAGCGAACGGCCATCCCCGACTTCCGTGGCGGCCGGCGCGACCGGACGCAGCGATCGAGCGGCACCAGCAATGCCGCCGCGCTTGCGACGCGCGACGCCATTCGCCTGGCCGACGCGCTCGACGAGATCGCGGCCATTCCAGGCGAATCCGGATGGCGCACCCGGCCGACGCGGGCGGTGATCCTGAAGTGCCTTCTTGCGCACGGCTGCTCGTGGGGCGACATCGGCCATCACCTCGACGGCCTTTATCCGCCGGCCGCGGCGACGTCGAAATACCGTCGCCGCGCGGCGATCGCCCAGTTCCTCGGCTATGGCGAACCCGACGTCGACCGCGTCATCAACGGCGCGAGCCACCGCGTCACGATGCTCGCCGACGACGTGCTGCGGAACGGGCGCCGACACGAGTATCAGGTCCCGCTCCCGGACGCGCTGTCGTCACTCGCGCAGCTCAGGCGGATCACGGTGACGCTCGCCTGGAGCTCGCCCGTGCGGGTCAGCGCGGCCTCGCCCCGATCCATCCGGCTCGCGGTCACCGACCATCAGGGGCGGTCCCATTTCTGGGAGGGCGTCGACCGGACGAACGTCGTTCAGCCCGATCACCGCCATTGCGGCAAGGGCACGCTGTTCCATTCGGTGCTGGACGGAAGCCGGGCCATTCCGTTTGGACGGCGGTCGAGCTTCGTCATCGGCGTCCAGGCCCGCGCGGAGACAAGCGCCTTCAACCGCGTCGACGCGCCATACGCGCTTGCGGTCAGCTTCGAGACCGCCGACACGATCAGGGCCGACATCTATCAGCAGATCCGACAGGAACTCGAACTGCGCACGCGAGCCATCGTTCGAGCCAGGACCAGGCGACCATGAGTTTCAACGAGGACGACAGCCTCGGAGCCCAGTCTCCGCAGGCGATCATCGAGTATCTGCGCCTGATCGGCGACGATCGCCGGGCGGACGCGCTGACGCCCCAGGGCGGCGCTCCCCAGGCGTTCGGGTTCGGCGCCGACAAGCCTTACATGGGCACCAGCGCGATCCTGGGCTTCGTCGAGCACGCCCAAGGCGATCTTCTGCCGATCGTGCCGCTCGCCTCGATCACCGCAGACGAAACCTTGAGGGGCGCCACCATCAAGGTCACTCTCGACCGCTTCTTCGTCGAGGAGTTTCCAGGTCACGGCGAGCACAGGATCCTGTGCGAGTTCTCGGGCAAGAACCAGGTCCCCGGCGAAGTGGAGGCGCTGACTTTCACCGCCACCTGCAGGGCCAGGGACGGGCAGAGCGCGGGCGTCAACGGCCTGCCGATCTTCCTCGGTCTGAACGTCGGGGACAATGGCGTGAGCTTCGAGGGGCGAACGGTGAACGTGTCGAGCTCACGCGACAACCACATCCTCGAGGTTCTTGACACCGACACGTTCAAGCAGGGCCTGTCGCTGCTCACTCACGCGCAGCCCGCCATCAAGCCGTTTACGAAGCTCGCCGAAGGCATCGTCCGCATGGCCGCCAAGCGCAGTTGGAACCGGCAGGTCCACACGTTCTCGCTGGGCCTGGATTTTGACGGAAGCCCGACCTCGGCCAGGCTGAGGTGCGGATCGTTCGTGGTCGCCCAGGCGGCCAGGACCGGCGGCTGGGACTGGGCCAACTATGCCTGGGACACCCATGCTGGCGAGATCGTTCCGGTCCGCGACGCCCCGCCGATCGGC